>JBJMKG010000037.1:0-34914 GCA_045805945.1 Gaiellaceae bacterium | reverse complement strand
GCCTGGCGCACGACCTCCTCGACCTCGGCCTTCGACTCGTAGTACGTCTCCTCGATCCGCGCCGGGTGGATCCGGCCGTCCTCGAGCAGCTTCGTCACCGTCAGGCGCGCGATCTCGCGGCGGAGGCCGTCGAAGGACGAGAGGACCACTGCGTGCGGGGTGTCGTCGACGATGAAGTCGACACCGGTGAGGTGCTCGAGCGCCCGGATGTTCCGGCCCTCCCGGCCGATGATCCGGCCCTTCATGTCGTCGGAGGGGAGCTCGACGACCGTCACCGTCGTCTCGGCGGTGTGGACCGCGGCGACCCGTTGCAGCGCGTCCGCCACGAGGTTGCGGGCACGGCGCCTCGACTCGGCACGGGCTTCGTCCTCGAGCGTCCTGACGCGCCGCGCGAGCTCGTGACGCGCCTGCTCCTCCCCACGCCCGAGCACCAGCGCTCGCGCCTCCGCCTGGCTGAGGCCAGCGATCCGTTCCAGCTCGGCGACGTGCGCGCTCTTCGTCTCCTTGAGCTCCTCCTGGAGGCGGCGGATGTGCTCTTCGCGGTCAGCGAGCCCCTGGTCGCGGCGCGCGAGCTCCTCGAGCTTCTTCTCCACCTCGAGCTCCTTCGCGAGGACCCGCTCCTCGATCTTCAGCACCTGCGCGCGACGGTCGGTGAGCTCCGCGTCGATGTCGCTCCGCAGGCGAACCGCCTGCTCCCGCGCCTCGACCTGCGCCTCCCGGCGCACCGCATCGCCCTCGCGGCGGGCGTCTTCGAGCAGCTGGTCGCGGATCCGGCGGGCCTTCGTCACGCCGGTCGTCCCGTAGACGGACACTGCGAGGAGGGCAAGCGCGACGCCTCCGGCGATCCCGATGGCGATTCCGATCCCGATCAGCACGTGCGCGGCTCCTTGCTCGGGGATCCAGCCGCTGTCGGCGGCACGTCCCACCCGGCGCCGGGCCCGCCCGGCAGCTATCCGAGAAGCCTTCTCCGGCGGGCGTCAGCCGCGCCGGAAGTCACCGCGCTACCCCGCGCGCGACCTCCGAGTCCTGAGACGTGAGCGATCGATCATCGGATCTGGTTTCGGAAAAGCTGCTTTTGCAGGCAAAACGTCGAATGGAATGCTATGCAATCGTACCGCGTCTCACGCCTCCGGCGCAAGCGGGGCCGCGACGTCCTCGAGCGTCTCACGCGAGAAGCCTCGCGCGGCGAGTCGTCGCAGGAGGGCGGGAGTGGCGCTCTGCCCTGCGAGCAGAGTGTGCAGGCGATCGAGCTCGGGCTCGAGGGAGGCCACGGCCTCAGCCGCTACCTCGGCCGGAATCAGACGCCGGCGGAGATCGGACCGGATCGCAGCATCGCCGTAGCCGCGTTGCGCGAGCACCGCCGCTCGGCTGCGCGCCAGCCGTGCGTCGTCTAGGAGACCGGCGTGACCGAGGGCTGACAGCGCGTCCTCGCGGGCGGCGGCCGGATGGCCAGCCCGTTCCAGCCGCCGTTCGAGAGCCTGCTGCGAACGGTCGCTCGCGGCAAGCGACCGGGTCGCGGCCGCCAGTGCTCTCGCCCGACGCACCTCGCGTGCGAGCTCCCGCGCCGTGTGACGGTCCAGCCCACGCCCGACCGTGAGACCCGCGCGCACGACGGCGTCCGCCGGCAACACGCGCCACGGCCTGCCGTCGAGCTCGACGGCCACCCGGCCGCGCTTCCGCTCGCGCAGTGCCGTGACGGTTGAGGTCACGCCTCGGCTTCGGCCGACGCGAGAGCCTCTGCCGCCACCTCCGCCTTGCCGTTGCTCGCCGCGGACTCCTCGGCGGCGACCGGCAGCAGCCGCGCGGACGCGATCTGGTCCGAGCCGAGCTCCGTCTGGATCTGCCGGAGGATCTGCTGCGTCACGTCCGGGTGCTCGCGGAGGAACGCGGTCGCGTTCTGGCGGCCCTGGCCGAGCCGCTCGTCGCCGAAGCTGAAGTACGAGCCCGATTTCGTCACGACCTTCCGCTCGAGCCCCGAGTCGAGCACCGTGCCTTCCCACGAGATGCCGGAGCCGTAGATGATGTCGAACTCCGCCTGCTTGAACGGCGGCGCGACCTTGTTCTTCACGACCTTGACGCGGACGCGGTTGCCGAACGCCTCGACACCCTCCTTCAGCGTCTCGATCCGGCGGATGTCGAGCCGCACGGACGAGTAGAACTTCAGCGCGCGGCCGCCCGGCGTCGTCTCGGGGTTCCCGAACATGACGCCGATCTTCTCGCGCAATTGGTTGGTGAAGAGGCAGATCGTGTCAGTGCGGTTGAGGGTGCCGGCGAGCTT
The DNA here is from genome assembly GCA_045805945.1 of Gaiellaceae bacterium. Lineage (GTDB taxonomy): Bacteria > Actinomycetota > Thermoleophilia > Gaiellales > Gaiellaceae > Palsa-739. The sequence goes on along the minus strand of JBJMKG010000037.1, from coordinate 32,636 downwards.
GCGCAGCGCCTGGCTCATGAGGCGCGCCTGCAGGCCGACGTGGGAGTCGCCCATCTCGCCTTCGATCTCGGCCTTCGGGGTCAGCGCGGCGACCGAGTCGATCGCGACGACGTCGAGCGCGCCGGAGCGGATGAGGAGCTCCGTGATCTCGAGCGCCTGCTCGCCCGTGTCGGGCTGGGAGACGAGGAGATTGTCGATGTCGACGCCGATCCGCTTCGCGTAGGCCGGGTCCATCGCGTGCTCGGCGTCGATGAAGGCGCAGATGCCGCCCTTGCGCTGCGCCTCGGCGATCACGTGGTAGACGAGCGTCGTCTTGCCGGAGGACTCCGGCCCGAAGATCTCGACGATGCGGCCGCGCGGCAGGCCGCCGATCCCGAGCGCGAGATCGAGCGCGAGCGAGCCGGTGGAGACGGCGCCGACCGAGACCGCAGCGCGGTCGTTCATCTTCATGACCGAGCCCTTGCCGAACTGGCGCTCGATCTGGCCGAGCGCGACGTCGAGTGCTTCGTGCTTGTCCACCTCTCAGCCTCCTAGAGCGACAGATTCCAAGACTTCGTACCGCGCCCCGCCGGGGTGCAGTCGTGATAGGTAAGCAGCCGCGTCGGACGGAACAAACGTTCCCGTCGCCGGCGGTTCGGGCCGCAGCCGCGGACGCTCGCGCCAGCGCGCGACCGTGAGATGAGGCAGCCAGGGGCGGCCTTCGCGCCGGTACATGCGAAGCCGCTCCAGCCGCTCGTGAAGATCGCCGGCGAGTGACGCCGCGCTACCTTCCTCGTCTTCGAGCACGAGCATGCCGACGCTCCGCGTCTCGCGGTAGCGGGCCGGAGTAAGCCGGATCTCTCGCGCCCCGCCGGCGGCGTCGCGCAGCGAGTCGACGATCGCCTCGAGCTCACGGGCCGGCCGATGGCCGAGGAACGCGAGCGTGATGTGCAGGTGGTCGCGCGGCATGACGCGGACGTTCCGCAGTTGGTGGCGCTGCCAGTGCTCGATCTCGTCGAGGACGTCGGCAGGCAGGCGCAACCCGAGGAAGAGCCGGAGGCGTTCATCGCCGCTCACGCTAGCGGCCGGTGTCATACGGCTTCGTCGCGACTTCCCATCAGAAGCCTGCGCAGCAGATGGAGCGCCGTGACGGTCGCGCGGAGACGCACCTGGTGGCGCTCGCCGGGAAGGTCGAGCATCCGCGCCAACGCTCCGTCGGGGCCCGCCGCGTGGACGTGCACGCGCCCGACCGGCTTCTCGGGCGTGCCGCCGTCGGGACCGGCGATGCCCGTCACGGCGACGGCCACGTCCGCGCCGAGCCGACGCGTCACCCCCTCCGCCATTGCCGCTGCCACCTCGGGCGAGACCGCGCCGTGCTCGGCCAGCAGCTCCTCCGGCACCCCGAGCTCGGCTCGCTTCACCTCGTCCGCATACGCGACGACGCCGCCGACGAAGCTCGCGCTCGATCCCGGCACATCGGTGAGCCGCGCGGCGACCAGGCCGCCGGTGCACGACTCAGCGGTCGCGAGTCGCAACCCGCGCGCGGCCGCGAGCGAGAGCGCGAGCTCCTCGACCCGCCGCTCGTCCCGGGCGAAGAGCCACCGCTCGAGCCTCTCCGCAAGCGCCAGCTCGAGCGTCTCGGCGCGCTCCTCCGCGCCAGGCTCGACGAGAAGGTCGACGTGGATCTCGAAGTCGCGGGCGCAGATGGTCGCCTCGACGCCCTCGCCGTCGCCGCCGGATTCCTCGAGCGCCCGGGCCACCGCCGACTCGCTGACGCCGAAGAGCCGGAGCACGCGCCGCCCGGGCGCTCGGATCCCGGCCAGCAGCTCGCGCACGGGCTCGCTGGCGAGCGCGTTCGGCCAGAGACGCCGCAGCTCGCCTGGCGGTCCCGGCAGGACGACGACGACACCTCCCGTCGGTGCACGCAGGACGAGCCCGGGAGCGGTGCCCGCGAGGCCGATCGGGACGGCCGAGGCGGGCCTCGTCGCCTGCTTCGTCACGCCTGGCGCGAAGTCCGCATACGGTCGCCGGAGCCGCTCCGCAAGCGTGCGCGAGACCGACTCGATCTCGTGCTCGAGAGCCTCGTCGACGACGAGCTCGAGCCCGGCGGCACGCGCGAGCAGCTCGACCGTGCGGTCGTCGTGAGTCGGGCCGAGGCCGCCCGAGACGAGGCACGCGTCCGCCTTCATCCCCTCCCGCAGGGCGGCTTCCAGCTCCGCAGGATTGTCGCCCACGATCGTGATCCGCGCCGGGTCGAGGCCGTGCTTCAGCGCTTCGGCGGCGAGGAACGGCCCATTCCGGTCGGTGCGCTCGCCCCGGACGAGCTCGCTGCCCGTGACGACGACGATCGCCCGGGGGCGAGGGCTCACCTGTGGAGACGTGTCGTCCGCTGCGGAGTGACGAGGACGCGGAGGTTGTGCACCGCCGGCAGCGCCACGGCACGGCCCTCGAGCGTGATGCGCACGCCGGCCGGCCTGCGCACGAGCAGGTAGAAGCGGCTGCCGGCAAGCCGATCGACCTCCCCCGCTCCCACCGTTCCCTGCAGGTCGACCTTGCCGGAGCGCCGGTTGCGGCGCACCTCGACGTACGTTCCCGGGCCAACGCCGCGCAGGACGAGCTGGCGTGCCGCCGCATGGTGTTGCTGCTGTTGCTTCTGATGCGTGTCGAGCGGCGGCACGTTCGCGTTCGAGCCGCCGAAGCGCCAGGCCACGAAGACGAGCACGGTCACGACGGCGATCCCGGCGAGGACGACGAGAACGGCGCGTCGCTCGACCGGACGCTCTCGCCTCCGGATGCGACGCGTGTCCGGCCGCGGCGGGAGCTCGTCGCGCCAGCTCGTGATGAACCGCGAGGCGTACTCGTCGACGTACACGTCGCCGTCGAGTCCGAGATAGTCCGCGTACGTCCTCAGGAAGCCGCGGATGTACGCGTCTCCCGGGATGGACGTGAAGTCCTCCTCCTCGAGCCCGCGGATGTACTTCGCGCGGATCTTCGTCGCGAGCTCGATCTCCGGATAGGCGAGCCCCTGCCGCTCGCGGGCCTCGCGCAGGCTGTTCCCTATCTCGAACACGAAAGGAGTCTAAGCGTCAGTGTTCCAGGCGCAAAAGGAGCTCGTAGAGCCCCACCGCGATCGAGGCGGACAGCGTGCAGCAGATGCCGGCGATCGCGAGGATGCGACCGAGCCGGATCCACACCGAGCCGCCCGCCCGTTCGAGCGTCCGCGCGATTGCGCCGCGCGCCCCGCGCGCGAAGAGCAGCGACGCCGTGGCAGCGAGCGCGGCGACCGGAATCGCCCAGACGGCGTCGAGGAGGACGGCACCCGGGATCTTGCGCGTCAGCTCGATCGCCGCGGGGATGACCGCAGCGGCGACGGCGCCGAAGAGGAAGGCGAGCCAGGCGCGGACGTTCAGGCGCCGCGGCTGCACGAATGTCTGGATACGGACGGCCAAATCAGTGGGTCATTGTAGGCGGCCGGAGGACGGCGAACTGGTCGGTGATCTCCAGCCGGGGGCTCCGGAAACGGTAGATCGTCGCGGGGCGCCCGCCGCCGCGGCCGTAGCGCCGCCGCTCGCCCGTGTCCTCGAGCAGCCGCCGCCGGAGCAGGACGCGCTGGAGGTTCGTGGCGCTCACCGAATGCCCCAGCGCGGCTGCATACAGGTCGCGCAGCTCGGCCAGCGTGAAGCTCGGGGGCGCCAGTGCGAAGCCGAGATTCGTGTACGAGAGCTTCCCGCGTAGCCTATCGCGGGCGCTGAGCAGGATCTCTTCGTGGTCGTACGCGAGCTCCGGCAGCTCGTCGACCGTATGCCAGCGCGTGTCCTCCGGCACCTTCGGGTCCAGCCCACTCGGCACGAGCCCGAGGTACGTGGTCGCGAGCTCTCGCCGGGCCGGGTTGCGATGGGGATCGCTCCGCGTCTCGAGCTGTTCGAGGTGCGACAGCTCCCGCACGTCGACCTTCTCGGCCAGGTGCCGGCGCATCGACTCCTCGAGCGTCTCGTCCGGTGCCAGCGCCCCGCCGGGCAGCGCCCAGCACGACGCGAACGGCTCGCGCGCGCGCTGCCAGAGCAGCGCCTGCAGCCGCCCGTCGCGCACCTGCAACACCGCCGCGAGGACTGCATGCGCTGCGGTTTTCGCCTGAGAGTCGTCAACCATGTAGACTCGATACCGAGGTTATCGCTTGTGAGGCAAAAACGCGAGAGATGCGACGTTCTGGTCGTCGGAGCCGGGGTCGCGGGCCTTTCGGCGGCTCTCGCCGCGGCGGACGCCGGAGCCTCTGTCGAGGTGCTCGCGAAGGCATCCCACCGGAGCTCGAACAGCTATGCCGCCCAGGGCGGCGTGGCAGCGGCGCTGGGCCCGGACGACGATCCAGCCCTCCACGCGGCGGACACGCTCGCCGCGGGTCGAGGCCTCTGCCGTCCGAGCGCCGTCCGGCTGCTGACGGAGGAGGCTACCGCGCGGATCGAGGAGCTCCGCTCGCTCGGGGTGCGGTTCGACCCGGGGCTCGGCCGGGAGGGCGGCCACTCGCTCGCTCGGGTCGTACACGCAGGCGGCGCGGACACGGGGCGCCACATCGCGGATGTCCTCACCGCCCGGGCGCGCGCGCACGCTCGGATCCGGCTGGTCGAGGGCGAGCGGGTCTCGAGCCTCGCGAGCTTCCGAGGGCGCGCCGTGATCGTCGCCAGCGGCGGCTACGCCGCGCTCTGGTCGCGGACGACGAACCCGCGCGGCGCGGTCGGCGACGGTCTCCTCCTCGCGCACGCAGCCGGCGCCGCCCTCGCCGACCTCGAGCTCGTCCAGTTCCATCCCACGGCTTTGCGCGACGGGAACGGCCACGACGGCTTCCTCCTCTCCGAGGCGCTGCGCGGCGCCGGCGCGACGCTGCTCGACCACGGCGGCGATCGCTTCGTCGACGAGCTCGCGCCTCGCGACGTCGTGGCGCGGGCGATCGCCGCGCGGACGAGCGCACGCCTCGACCTGCGGGAGATCGAGCGGCACCGCTACCCGACGCTGATGGCGACGCTCGAGCAGGCCGGCTACGACCCGGCCGCCGACCCGATCCCGGTCTCCCCCGCCGCCCACTACGCGATCGGAGGCATCGTCACCGACCTCGACGGGCGCACCGCCATGCCGGGGTTGTACGCCGCCGGCGAGTGCGCTTGCACCGGCGTCCACGGCGCGAACCGGCTGGCCTCGAACTCGCTGCTCGAGTGCCTCGTCTTCGGCCGCCGTGCCGGCCTCACCGCGCTCGACGGGCCGCGCTTCGACCGAGAGCCGGCGTCGATCACAGCCGCGGACGATCCCGGCGCTGCGCTCTGGCACGACGCCGGCCTGATCCGCAGCGCGCAGGGCCTCGAGCGCCTCCTCGATTCTCCGCATCCGCTCGTGCGCCACATCGCCGCCTGCGGTCTCGCGCGGGAGGAGAGCCGCGGCGTGCACTTCCGCGAGGACTTCCCGGTCGCCAGCGACGAGCTCGCCGGACACCTCGTCGTCCACCCAGGCCGAGAACCGGAGCTCGACCGATGGAACTGACGCCGCAGGACGTCGCGCGCGTCGTCGCCGCGGCGCTGGCCGAGGACGTCGGCCCGGGCGACGCGACGACGCTTGCGCTCGTGCCCGAGGACGCGCGCTGCCGGGCGGAGTTGCTACTCGAGGAGCCGGGCGTCGTCTGCGGCGTCCCGGTTGCGGCGGCGGTCTTTCGGGCGCTCGACCCTGACGTTCGGGTCGAGGCGAAGCGCGAGGAAGGCATCGCCATCTCCGACGTGCCCGCCGTGATCGCAGAGCTCGACGGGTCTGCGCGCGCGATCCTCACCGGCGAGCGTGTGGCGCTCAACCTCCTGGCCCGCCTCTGCGGGATCGCCTCGCTCACGCGCCGCTTCGTCGAGCTGACCGAAGGGACGCGCACGACCGTGCTCGACACTCGCAAGACGACACCCGGCCTACGTGCGCTCGAGAAGTACGCCGTCCGCTGCGGCGGAGGCAGCAACCATCGCGCCGGTCTCTACGACGGGGTGCTCGTGAAGGAGAACCACCTCCGGGTTGCGGGCGGAGTCGGCGCCGCGCTGACGGCACTCCGGGGCCGGGTCGACGGGCTGCCGGTGGAGGTCGAGGCCGAGACGCTCGCGCAGGTGCGCGAGGCGCTCGAAGGCGGCGCGCCTCGGATCCTGCTCGACAACATGAGCCCCGAGGAGGTGCGTGAGGCCGTTGAGCTCGCCGCAGGTCGCGCCCAGTTCGAGGCGTCCGGCGGCGTCTCGCTCGGGACCATCCGCGCCTATGCCGAGACCGGCGTCGACTTCGTCTCCGTCGGGGCTCTCACCCATTCCGCCCGCTCGCTCCACGTCTCCCTGGAGGTCCGATGACCGTCTCCGCCCTGCCCGGACTGCACGAGGAGGTTCGCGCCCTCGCCGAGGAACGCGACGCCGTGATCCTCGCCCACAACTACCAGCGCCCAGAGGTGCAGGACGTCGCGGACTACGTCGGCGACTCGCTCGGCCTCTCGCGCGAGGCGGCCGCGGCCGACGCGGAGACGATCGTGTTCTGCGGCGTCCACTTCATGGCCGAGACCGCGGCGATCCTCAGCCCGGAGAAGACGGTCCTCCTCCCAGACCTCGGCGCGGGCTGCTCGCTCGCGGCCTCGATCGACGCGGAGCAGCTGCGCGAGTGGAAGGCGCAGCATCCCGGCGCGATCGTCGTGTCGTACGTGAACACGACGGCGGAGGTGAAGGCGGAGAGCGACTACTGCTGCACGTCCGGCAACGCGAAGGCCGTGATCGAGGCGATCCCGCCGGAGCAGGAGATCCTCTTCCTTCCCGATATGTACCTCGGTCTCTGGCTCGAGCGGGTCACCGGTCGCAAGTTGACGATCTGGCTCGGCGAGTGCCACGTCCACGCCGGGATCCGGCCCGCCGACATCGAGCGCTGGCAGGACGAGGCGCCCGACGCCGACCTGCTCGTCCATCCGGAATGCGGCTGCGCGAGCCAGGCGATGGCGTTCGGGAACGGGCGGACGCAGATCCTCTCGACCGAGAAGATGATCGACTACGCGAAGCGCTCGCCGAAGCAACGCTTCCTCGTCGCGACCGAGACCGGCATCCTCCACCGCCTCGAGAAGGAGGCGCCGGGTAAGCGGTTCGAGCCGGTGCGCGACGACGCGGAGTGCCGCTACATGAAGCTGACGACGCTCGAGAAGGTGCGCGACTCGCTCCGCGACGGCGTCCACCGCGTCACGGTCGAGTCCGAGCTCGCCGAGCGCGCACGGCTCGCCATTGAACGAATGGTCTCGATCGCGTAGCGAGCGAAGCTGGCGCTTCGCTCGCTGGGATAGCGGAACTACGCGCGGGCGAGAGCGCGGTCTCGCCCGCGCTCCGTGCTGTTTGTCTTTGATGCTCTGGGCGAGTTGGCTGTTCCGTGCGCTCGCGCGCGGCGGAGGCCGGCGCGAGCGCGGTCCGGCCTCCGGCTAAGCTCGCTTGCGCTCCGCTTAGCCTCCGGCCCTTGGCGGCACGTGGTTCGAGACGTTCCGAACCCTGCAGCGGTCCAGGGGGCGGCGTAACGATGCGTTACGCCGCCGCGGAGTAGCGGGCGAGCACGCGCAGCCTGCTCGCCCGCGACGAAACGGCGGCTGGAACTTGCGCCAGCCCTATCTGTGCTTTCAGTACGGAGCCGGCCGGAGACCGCGCTCTCCGGCCGGCGGAGTTCCTTATCCCAGCAAGCGGGTGCGCAGCACCCGCGAGCTACTGCTTCGCGTACGGTTTGCCGTCCGCCGCGGGCGCGACGGTGCGGCCGATCACTCCGGCTACCGCGATCAGGGTCAGCACGTACGGGAGAGCCTGGAACAGCGTGCCGGCCTGCGGCGAGTAGACCTGCAGCTTCAATGCGAGCGCGCTCGAGAAGCCGAACAGGAGCGCTGCGCCGAAAGCGCCGGCAGGCCGCCAGTTGCCGAAGATCATCGCCGCCAGCGCGATGAAGCCGCGGCCGTTCGTCATGTTGAAGAGGAACGTGCCGTTCCCCTGCGGCCCCTCGGACAGGTAGATGCCGCCGAGCGCCGCGAGCATCCCCGACAGGACGACACAGCCATACCGGATCGCGTAGACATTGATCCCGACGGTGTCCGCAGCGCGCGGATGCTCGCCGCAGGCACGGATCCGGAGTCCGATCGGCGTCTTGAAGAGCACGACGTACGCGACGATCACGAGCACGAAGCTCGCCCAGGTGAGGATGTTGAGATTGCCGATCGCCTGTGCGAAGAAGTGCGTACCGGAGAGGCCGGGAATCCGGACGTCCGGTAGCAGCGACACGCCGTTCGGAACCGGGTTGTTGTGGTAGAGCTGGACGAAGAAGTAGCCGGTTATGCCCACGGCGAGGAAGTTGACCGCGGTGCCGCCGACGATCTGGTCGGATCGGAGATGGATCGCGAAGAAGGCGTAGACGAGCGCCAGCAACCCCCCGACCCCCGCCGCGACGAGCAGGCCAACCGCCCAGCTGCCGCCCTTGTCGGCGCCGTAGACGCCCCAAAAGGCGCCCATCAGCATCATTCCCTCGAGGCCGATGTTCACCACGCCGCTCCGCTCGGAGAACATGCCGGCGATCGAGCCGAAGACGAGCGGCGTCGCGAAGCCGAAGGTCTGGGCCACGAGCGTCGCGTCGAACGCCGAGCCGAGGTTGTCCGTGCTCGAGCGCGTGGCGAGGATGCCGAGCCCGACCCCGAGCAGGCCCGCGGCCACGGCGCCCCAGCCGAGCCGGCGGCGGCCACGCGTGACGGTCCAGATCCCGAGGGCGGCGGCCACGAGCCCGACGAGGATCGGCCACGTGACGGTCCGTGCCTCGATCGGGGGGATCGCGAGGAAGGCGGCGAACACGCCGAGCAGGATCCCGAGGTACCCGGTCGCCGCCGGGTCGCGCAGACGCGCGCTCAGCGGGTTGTCGAGCCGTGCCGCCCAGGTGCTCACGCCGGGGCCTTCACCGTCTCGACGGCCTTCCCACTCCGCCGCAGCCTCTTGCGCGAGTTCCACACGTAGAGGATCAGGATGTCCGCGCCGACGAAGAGGACGATCAGGCCCTGGATGATGTACGTCAGGTTCCCGGCGAGCTCGGGCTGGATCACGGCCGAGGAGCCGAGGCCGTGGAAGCTCCCGTACAGGAGCCCGCCGAAGAGGAGCGCGCCGAAGAGCGTGCCCACGGCTGTGTTCCGGCCGAGGAGGGCGACCGCGATCCCGAGGAACCCGACCTGGCTGAACGGGACGTCGAGCTGTCCGAACTGGTAGTTCGTGCTTCCCCCGAGCATGTCGAGCGTTCCCGCGAGGCCCGCGAAGGCGCCGGAGATCGCCATGGCGCGGATGAAGTTCTTCTTGACGTTGATGCCGCCGTACGCCGCCGCGTCCGGGTTGAAGCCGACCGCGCGCACCTCGTAGCCGAGTGTCGTCCGGTTGAGCAGCGCCCAGAAGACCACGAGCGCTGCGAGCGCGACGAACAGGCCGATGTGGACACCCTGGAATCCCTGCGCGCCCCAGAAGTCGGGCAGACGCGCGCCGGGCGACACCTTGTTCGAGACGGGGTTCGTCGGCTCGGTCGAGTTCTGGAGCGGCCCGCCGGCGCCGAACAGCCACGACGCGAACCAGAATGCGATCCAGTTGAGCATGATCGTCGAGATCACCTCGTGGGCGCCCACGGTCGCCTTCAGGACGCCGGCAATTCCGGCCCAGCCGGCCGCCGCGAGCGTCCCCGCCGAAATCGCGAGCAGGATGTGCAGTGCCGGGTTGAGACCGGCGAAGTCGACGCCGATCCAGTTGGCGACGATCAGGCCGACGAAGTACTGGCCCTGCCCGCCGATGTTGAACATCCCGCAGCGGAAGGCGAAGGCGACTGCGAGCCCCGTGAGGATGAGCGTGGTCGACGCTAGGAGCGTCTGCGAGAGGTTGTAGGCCGAGAGGTCGAGCAGGTTCGTCGTCGGGTGGAAGATCCAGTTGAGGCCGGCGCCGTCGAAGATCTCCTTGAAGGCGATCAGTGCCGTGTGCACGCTGTGCTGGGTCGCGGCGAGGACGATCCCGCTCATGACGAAGGCGAAGAGGACCGTGATGATCGGGACGACGACTCCCCCGGCGCGCTGTTTGAGCGCGAGACTCGCGGCGAGCGTGCCGGTCTCGGCGCTGGCCTCGGGCGAGGGCGAAGGGCCGGGATCCGTCACGCCGCCGTGCGCTCTCCGCCGCCGAGCATCTCGAGCCCGATCTGCTCTTCCGAAACCTCTCCCGTGTGCTCGCCGACGATCTCGCCCTCGTAGATGACGAGGATGCGGTCCGAGAGCGAGAGGATCTCGTCGAGCTCGAGCGAGACGAGTAGGATCGCGCGCCCCTCGTCACGCTCCGCAACCAGGCGGCGGTGGAGGTACTCGATCGCGCCGACGTCGAGCCCGCGCGTCGGCTGCGCGGCGATCAGCACCTTAGGATCGCGCGCGATCTCGCGCGCCGCGACGAGCTTCTGCTGGTTCCCACCCGACAGCGCGCCCGCGCGCGTGAACGGGCCGCCGCCGCGCACGTCGAACTCGCGCACCAGCGCCCGCGCGCGCTGCACCATCCGCGCCGGGAAGAGCCAGCCCCACTTCGCATCCGGCGGCCTCGCGTAGTCGTGCAGCGCGATGTTCTCCGCGATGGTGAACTCGAGCACCAGCCCGCGTCGCTGCCGGTCCTCGGGGATGTGGCCGATCCCGGCATCGAGGGCCGCGCGTGCGCTCGTGTGGGAGAGCTTGCGGCCCGCGATCGTGACGTTTCCGCTCTCGATCTTGTGCAGCCCGGTGAGCGCGTCGATGAGCTCCGTCTGGCCGTTGCCGTCCACGCCGGCGATGCCGACGATCTCGCCCGCCCGTACGTCGAACGAGACGCCGCGCACCTTCTCGATCCCCCGGTCGTCGCGAACCTGGAGGTCGCGTACCTCGAGCAGGACGTCGCCCGGCTCGGCCGGCTCCTTCGCGACGCGCAGGAGCACCTCGCGGCCGACCATCGCGCGCGCGAGCGACGCCTCGGTCGCGCCCGCCCGCGGCACCGTCTCGATCATCTTTCCTCGCCGCAGAACGGTGATGCGGTCGGCGATCTCGAGCACCTCGGTCAGCTTGTGGCTGATGAAGATGATCGACAGCCCCTCGCGCTGCAACGTCCGCAGGATCTCGAACAGGTCCCACGCCTCCTGCGGCGTGAGCACCGCGGTCGGCTCGTCGAGGATCAGGATGTCGGCGTTCCGGTAGAGCGCCTTCATGATCTCGACGCGCTGCTGCTGGCCGACGCTGATCCGGTCGACGCGCGCGTTCGGATCGACCGCGAATCGGAACGTCTTGGCCATGTCGGCAACCCTGCTTGCCGCCACCTTCTCGTCGAGGATGACGCCGTTCCGTGCGGGCTCCGTTCCGAGGACGACGTTCTCGGCGACGGTCATCACCGGGATGAGCATGAAGTGCTGGTGCACCATCCCGATCCCGGCCTGGATCGCCTCGCGGGCCGAGGAGAAGGACACCACTTTGCCGTTGAGCCGGATCTCGCCCCCGTCGGGCCGGTACAGCCCGTAGAGGATGTTCATGAGAGTCGACTTGCCCGCGCCGTTCTCTCCGAGGAGCGCGTGTACCTCCCCGCTGCGCACGTCGAACGAGACGTCATCGTTTGCCACGACCCCGGGGAACTCCTTGCGGATGTTCCGCATCTCGAGGACGAGGTCGTCAGCCACGTGACTGCGGGATGGGCGGCGGAGGGCGGGCTTGACGCCTGCCCTCCGCCTACCTCTTCCTACTTCTTGAGGCTCGCCGGAACCTTGAGCTTGTGGTGGATGATCTTCGACTTGTAGGTGTTCATCAGCTTGATCCACGCCGGCTTGACCTGCGGGCTCATCTTGCCCACGCCGACGCCGTTGTTCTTCAGGTTGAAGAGCAGGTCCTTGCCGCCCTTGAAGACGCCCTTGGACGCCGACACGACCGTGTTGTAGACGCCCGTGTCGGTGTGCTTGAGCGCGCTGGTGAGGATCCGCTTCGCGACCTTGTACTCGTCGGCGTCGACGCCGATGCCCCACTTGTGAAGCTTGGAGGCCTCCTTGAGAGCGCCGTCCCCGCAGAGGCCGGCGACCTGGAAGATCACCTGGGCGCCCTGGTTGATCTCGTTCTGCGCGATCGTGGCGCACTTGCTCTCGTCCTGGAAGTCGTTCGAGTACTGGATCTTGACCTTCGTGCCCTTCACGGCCTTTTGCGCGCAGAACTTGTAGCCGGCGATGTAGGAGTCCACCGGTGGGATGGCGAGACCGCCGGCGACGCCGATGATCTTCTTGCCCATGTGCTGCGCCATCTTGGCGGCGAGCACGCCGACGAGACAGCCGCCCTCCTGCGTCGCGTAGGTGATGCCCTCCTCGTTCTTGAAGCCGCCCACTGACGCGACTGGGTCGTCGGTGATCGCGAACTTGATGTTCGGGTACTGCTGGGCGTACTGCTTCATCGTGTCGCCGAGCAGGAAGCCGGCGGCGATGATGATGTTGGCGCCGTCGTGCACCGCCTGGTTGTAGTTCGGCTGGTAGTCGCTCGACGAGTGGGAGACGATCGGGAACGCCGTGCCGCCGATCTTCTTCGCAGCCGCCTTCAGGCCCACCAGCTGAAGCTTGTTGAACCCGTTGTCGTTGAAGCCGGCGACGTCGCTCACGAGCGCCGCCTTGTAGCCGGCCTTCTGCGCCGTCGGCGCCTTCCCACTACCCAAAGCGGTGCCGACGGCAATCGCCGCGGCGAGCGCGGCCACGCCCGCCGCAAGCATCCAGCGTCTAACCCTCACGTGCCCTCCCTAGTCGTTCGTCGTAAGCCCAAATCTGGCTCGGAAGCCCGATCGAGCGATCCTAGCCTCATATCCGACGAACCGGAAGAGGAGCGGTTGGTTAGGAAGCCGTTAGCTTTTCGCTCAGGTAGGTGTGGTACTGGCTCTCGTCGACGAGGACGCGGCGCGGTTTCGAGCCCTCGTAGCCGGAGACGATGCCGCGGCGCTCGAGCATGTCGATTAGCCGGCCCGCCCGGGTGTAGCCGACGCGCAGGCGCCGCTGCAGGAGCGAGACGGACGCCGTCTGCGTCTGGACGACGATCTCGATCGCCTTGTCGAGCAGCGGGTCGTCGTCCGGGTCGAACTCGCCGTCCTGGCCGGAGTCGGCGTCCGGATCGGCGAAGACCTCCGGCAGCTCGAGGTAGCTCTCGTCGAGCTCCTGCTCGCGCTGACGCGTCTGCTCGACGACGAGCGCGATCTCCTCCTCCGTCACGAACGCGCCCTGCACGCGCTGCAGCCGCGAGGTTCCGAGGGGCTTGAAGAGCATGTCGCCCTGGCCGAGCAGCGACTCCGCGCCGCCGGAGTCGAGGATCACGCGCGAGTCGGTCTGGGAGGAGACGGCGAAGGCGATCCGCGAAGGGACGTTGGCCTTGATCATCCCGGTGATCACGTCGACCGACGGCCGCTGCGTGGCGAGGACGAGGTGGATCCCGACGGCGCGCGACTTTTGCGCGAGCCGGATCACGGCGTCCTCGACGGCCTGCGGCGCCACCATCATCAGGTCGGCGAGCTCGTCGATCACGACGAGGACGTACGGGAGCATCGGCTCGCCGCGCTGGCGGAAGGCACGGTTCGCCTCGTTGATGCTGCGGGCGCGCACCGAAGAGAGGCGCTCGTAGCGGCGCTCCATCTCGGCGAGGCAGTTGGCGAGCACGGCGCTCGCCTCCTTCGGGCTCGAGACGACGGGAGTGAGCAGGTGCGGCACCGACTCGAAGTGGCTGAGCTCGATGCGCTTCGGGTCGATGAGGATGAGCCGCACCTCGTCGGGAGTCGCGCGCAGGAGCACCGACGTGAGCAGCGTGTTGAGGCAGCCCGACTTGCCCGAGCCGGTCGTGCCGGCGACGAGGAGATGCGGCATGCGGGCGAGGTCGGTCCAGACCGCCGCGCCGGAGATGTCCTTACCCAGCCAGACCGCGACCGGGCTCGCCGTCGGCGGCAAGGGCTCGAAGATGTCGCCGAGCGTGACGAGGTTCGGGGAGAGGTTTGGCAGCTCGACGCCGACGGCCTGCTTGCCAGGGATCGGCGCGAGGATCCGGATCTCGGTCGTCGCGAGCGCGTACGAGAGGTCGTCCTTCAGCGCTGCGACCTTCGCCACCTTCGTGCCGGGCGCGAGCTGCAGCTCGTAGCGCGTCACGCGCGGGCCCGAGATCTGGCCGATCACCGTCGCCTCGACGCCGAAGTGGGCGAGCGTCTGCACGAGCAGCTCGGCGACACGCGCCGCGGCCTCTCCCGACTCGTCGTCCCGCTCGGGCGAGACGCGCAGGACGCCCGCGTCGGGCAGCCGGTACTCGCTGTGCTCGGATGTAGCCTCGTCGAAGAGCGTCGGCGGGTCGTCGAACAGCGCCGGCGGCTCCGTCTGCAAAGGCGCAGGCTGCGCGCCCGCATGCGGAGGCGCGAAGCCCTGGCCCACGACGTCAGGGAAGGCCGAGACGGCGTCGACCGGTGGCGCGAGCGACGGCGCGGGCCGGGGCGTCACGCTTTCGTCACGGTGGCTGCTACCGGCCGGGGCCGCCCGCCGCGACCGCGCCCTCCGCGCGGCGAGGTGCAGCCTCCGCCCCGAGCGGCGGAGCATGGCCCCGAGCGAAGCGCCCGAGAGCAGCAGCGAGCCGACGAGCATGAGCAGGACGCCGAGCAGCAGCGAGCCGGTGGCGCCGATCGCGACGCCAACGGCACCGCCGAGGAGCTGGCCGAGGTAGCCGCCCTGGTCCTTCCCGAGCGAAACCATGAGACCGCAGCCGAGCACGGCGAGCCCCGTGCGGAACGGCCGAACGTCCACGAGCGCGCTCCGCGTCACGACGAGGGCGCCGAGGGCCGCCAGCGCCACCGGCACGACGTACCTCGCGCCCCCGACGAGCCGGTCGAGCCCGTCGCCGAGCCAGCCGCCGACGTAGCCGCCGTTCCAGCCGAAGTAGAGGACGGCGCCGAGGAAGAGTCCGAGCGCGACGGAGCCGAGGCCCAAGAGCTCCGGGTGCTGGTTGCGGGCCCGCGCTCGCTTCGTCCGCGTCTTCTTGACGCGGCTCGGGAGCTTCGGGCGCAGCTTCGACTTCCGCTTGCGACGCGGCATGCGCTTGGTTTTCGCCCGCGGCCGGGCCTATCCTCCGTCCGATGGCGCCGGAGACCCGGTACGCACGAAGCGGCGACGTCAACATCGCATACCAGGTGACGGGCGAGGGGCCGCGAGACCTCGTCTACGTGCCCGGCTGGGTCTCCAACATCGAGCTGATGTGGGAGGAGCCTGCGATGGCGCACTTCCTCGAGCGCCTCGGAGCCTTCTCCCGGCTGATCCTGTTCGACAAGCGCGGCACGGGGCTCTCCGACCGGGTCTCGAACGACGAGCTGCCGACGCTCGAGCAGCGCATGGACGATGTGCGGGCCGTGCTCGAAGCGGTCGGCTCCGAGCGCGCGGCGCTCTTCGGACACTCCGAAGGCGGGAACATGTGCGTGCTGTTCGCCGCGACCTACCCCGAGCGGACGATTGCGCTCGTCACCCTCGGCTGCTTCGCGAAGCGCCGCGCTCCCGACGGCGACTACCCGTGGGCGCCTGCGGCCGAGAACCGGGAGGAGACGGTGGCGGACGTCGAGCAGAACTGGGGCCACCTGCGCCTCGAAGACGTCGAGTACTACGCGCCGAGCCGTGTCGGGGACGAGCAGTTCGTACGGAACCTCGAGCGATACCTCCGGCGGGCCGCGAGCCCGGGTGCGGCAGCGGCTCTCCTGCGGATGAACTCCTACATCGACGTCCGGGGTGTCCTGCCCACGATCCAGGTGCCGACGCTCGTGCTCCATCGCACCGGCGATCACGACGTGAACATTGCGGAGGGCCGCTACCTCGCAGCGAAGATCCCGGGTGCGAAGTTCGTCGAGCTCGCCGGCGACGACCACTGGATCTCGGCCGGCGACACCGACGCCATTGCCGACGAGATCGAGGAGTTCCTTACCGGCACGCGACCCGTGCCGGAGCCCGACCGCGTCCTGGCCACTGTCCTGTTCACGGACATCGTCGGCTCGACCGAGCGGGCCGTCGAGCTGGGCGATCGCCGCTGGCGCGACCTGCTGGGCGCGCACGACACGGCCGTGCGGCGTGAGCTCGAGCGCTTCCGCGGCCGTGAGGTGGACACGGCCGGCGACGGCTTCCTCGCAGCCTTCGACGGGCCGGCGCGTGCCGTCCGCTGCGCGATCTCGGCCCGCGAGGCCGTCCGCGACCTGGGAGTGGAGATTCGCGCGGGCGTCCACACCGGGGAGTGCGAGCTGGACGGCGCGAAGGTGCGCGGCATCGCCGTCCACACCGGCGCGCGCATCGCCTCGCTCGCCGGGCCGGGCGAGGTGCTCGTCTCGGGCATGGTCAGGGACCTCGTCTCCGGCTCGGGCCTCGCCTTCGAGGATCGCGGCCTCCACCAGCTCAAGGGCGTGCCGGGCGAGTGGCGGGTCTACGCCGCCGTCTGAGCCTCCACCTCGGCGACGAGCATCCCGTAGTACGTCGGGGCCGCGTAGGCGAGCACGTCGGCGCGGGCGCTCTCGCCTACCGCGCCCTGCAGGACGAGGAGCTGCCAGAGCGAGTCCGCCTTCCCGGGCCCGGCGAGGTCGGCGAGCGGGAGGAAGTCGAGCCGGTCCGAGGTGACGATCTCCTGCAGCAGCGCGTCGTACTCGGCGGCTGCGGGGTGGTAGCCGTAGATGCCGTCGGGGCGGTGCGTGTGACCGTGGTCGGCGCTCGCGATCAGCGCGACGCGACCGGGCAGGGCCGCGATCGCCTCGCCGAGCCGGAGATGCTCCTCGAGGGGCCGGTCGCGCGCGGACGAGACGACGACGATCTTCGGCGCGCGCATGAACGCCAGCGGAACCTCCGTTCCCCAGTCGATCGGGAATTCGGCGGTCGCCGGGTCGTTGCCGCCGTACGAGACGCCGAGGATCGGCAACGGCACCTCGAGTAACGCGGCTGCGGTCCCGGCGTCCGTCTCCCACTCCCCCATCTTCCCGGCGGTGACGACGGCGAAGTGGTCCTCGACGTGGACGGAATGCGGGGTCACGACCACCGCCACCTCTGGAGCGGCCGCTGCACAGCGCCGTCCGAGCTCCTCCATCGCCGGCCGCAGTGCGGGATCGAGGTCGACGTCCCCGTGCGGAGCAATGCACGCGAACACGATCACCCGAGGATCCAGCCTTCCTCCAGGCCCGCCTCCTCGGCGCCGGCGGGATCGAAGAGCCGTTCGAGCTGCCCGGCTTCGTCGAGCCCTTGCCAGTGGCCGACGACACCTGCGACCTGCCCGGCGTCCCGGACGGCGTGTTGCGCCGGCGGAACGAGACCGGGCCAGATCTCGACGTGGACGATCCGGGCGTCGGGAACGCTCCAGCCGGTCTCGAACGGCCAGACCCGGCTGATCTCCGCGAGCGCGACGTCGTCGCGCAGCTTCGCCACGTATGGGATGCCGACAAGCGCCTGGCTGCCGACAGAGCCGACTCCGAACAGCTTCCAGACCGACTGAACGCCCGGTGTGCGGCAGTCGACGCGTCGGAGCTCCGCGAGCTCCCGGTACGGGAACCGGCACGTCCGGGTGGAGGTGAGCGCCGGCTCGTCCCTCGTTCGCGGGCAGCCCCAGAAGGGGCCTGGCCCTCCCGTCTCCCTGTTCAGCCCGGCGGCGACCGCGAACCGGTTGTTCGCGTTCCGCTCGTCGTCCTCGATCCGGTCGGAGAGCAGCTTCCAGACACGGCGCCACGCGGGCTCCGGCCCGGGCGCGACGAGATCGGCGAAGCCCGTGGGATACCCGTAAGGAAAGTCGAAGCCGACGAGCACGCGCCTGCCGGCCGCGGCCTCCCGCCGCAGGAGGTCGCCGACGATCGCGCAGGCCTCGGCCCGCGTCGCCGGGTTGACGGGCTCCCGGCCACTGACGCTGATCCAGATGCTGTCCTTCCCTCGCTTCGGCGCGCTCGACGCGCTC
Source organism: Gaiellaceae bacterium (assembly GCA_045805945.1). Taxonomy (GTDB): domain Bacteria; phylum Actinomycetota; class Thermoleophilia; order Gaiellales; family Gaiellaceae; genus Palsa-739. Next base: position 14,686 of record JBJMKG010000037.1, on the reverse strand, counting down.
CAGTCGACCGCCACGTACGTGTCGAACAGCGTCACGTAAGCGTCTCGATCCGCGAGACGAGGAGATCGAGGAACCGCTCGGCGTCGACGTCGACTCCGACCTCGGCGTTGGGCTCGCGGCCGGTGACGCCGCGTAGGTCGACGACCGTGCGGCCGTCGCAGACCTGCGAGCTCGTCTCGACGGCGACGTTCACGTTGCGCGTCGTCAGGAGCGTCCGGTCGATGACGTGCGCGACCGCCATGGCGTCGTGGATCGGCGAGCCGTCGAAGCCGTACGAGCTCTCGTGGAACTGCTGGAAGAAGTCGGAGAGCTCCGCGACGAAGCGGCCGGCGCGGCCCGCGCCCCGCAGGCGCTCCGCGTGCGCGCGCGTGAACAGCGCCTTGTGGGTCACGTCGAGCCCGACCATCGTGATCGCGATCCCGCTCGCGAAGACCGCGGCGGCGGCCTCCGGATCGACAAACGCGTTGAACTCGGCCGCGGGCGTGACGTTCCCCTCGGCGATCGCGCCGCCCATCCAGACGATGCGCTCGAGCCGGTCGCGTACGTCCGGGTGGCGCTCGAGCAGGAGCGCGATGTTCGTGAGCGGCGCGGTCGGGACGAGGACGACGCCCGTCTCGATGATCTCGGCGAGGAAGTCGGCGGCGTCAGCATCCACGGGCCGGGCCGACGGCTCCGGCAGCACCGGCCCGTCGAGGCCGGTCTCGCCGTGCACGTGGGCGGCCGTGCGCAGCTCGCGTCGCAACGGCGCGTCGGCGCCGGCGGCGACCGGGATGTCGCCACGCCCGGCGATCTCGAGCGTGACGAGCGCGTTGCGCGTCGTCTTGTCAAGCGTCTGGTTGCCGGCGACGGTCGTGACGCCGATCAGCTCGAGCTCCGGCGAGGCGAGCGCGAGCAGGATCGCGATCGCGTCGTCGTGTCCCGGATCGCAGTCGATCACGATTCTCGTGCTCACAGCAGCGCATCCACCTCCCCGGCCGTCGGCAGCGAGGTCTGGGCCCCGAAGCGCGAGGCCGCGAGGGCTCCCGAAATGCAGGCCCGGCGCAGCGACTCGTCGCGTGGCCGCCCTTCGAGGAGGGAGACGACGAGGCAGGCGGTGAATGCGTCGCCCGCAGCCGTGCCGTCGACCGCCTCAACGTGCGGCGGCTCCGCGCGCGCGACCTCCTCCCCGGCCTCGAGGAGGACGGCTCCCTCGGCGCCGAGGGTGAGGCAGACGACGCCGTCCCGCTCGCCGAGCGCGTCGAGCTCGAGTCGGTTCACAACCGTTAGCTCCGCCTGAGGAGCGCGCTCACGCGCCGGCGCGGCGTTGAGGAAGAAGCGCGGGGCGAGCTCGGCGGCGCGCGCAACGGTCTCGGCCGGAATCTCCTGCTGACAGAGGACGGCGCCGGCGCCGTCGAGGGCGAGGTCCTCGGGCCGCAGCTCGGCGTTCGCGCCGGGCGCGACGACGATCGTCGTCTCCCCGGCGGCATCGACGGTGATGAGGGCGACACCGGTCGGCGCATCCTTCACGAGCCACCCCTCCTCGACGCCCGCCTCGCGCAGGCCTGTGAGCGCGTCGTCCGCGAGCTCGTCCCGGCCGACGCAGCCCACCATGCGCACCTCGGCGCCGAGTCGTGCGGCGGCCACCGCCTGGTTCGCTCCCTTGCCTCCGGGAACGCGCGAGAAGCGGGCCTCGCTCACCGTCTCGCCCGGGCGCGGCAGCCGGTCGGCGCGCGCCACGAGGTCGAGGTTGATCGAGCCGACGACGGTCAGCCGGGGCCTCTGCATGGCGCGAGCCTAGACTCCCCGACGTGACGGTCGCGCACTGGGACGAGGTCGAGTTCCACCACCGCGCCAAGGGCGAGATGGACGCGTCCATGCAGCGGCTGGGCGATGCGGCCGGCACCCGCGGCGTCGGCGTCAACCGCGTCCGCGTCGAGCCGGGCAAGCTGCCGACGCCGCCGCACTCCCACGGCGCGTCCGAGGAGCTGTACTTCGTCCTCGCCGGCTCCGGGCTGGCGTGGCAGGACGGACAGGTGCACGAGGTACGGCCGCTCGACTGCGTGATCCACCGTCCGGACGAGCTGGAGCACACATTCGTTGCCGGTCCCGACGGGCTCGAGTACCTCGTCTTCGGCACGCGTCATCCCACCGAGCTGGGCTGGCTGCCGCGCTCGCGCGCGATCCGGCTCGGCTGGCCGTGGGTGGAGGGGCGCGACGACGACCCGTGGGACATCGAGGCGACCGCCGAGCCGCTCGAGGTGGGCAAGCCGGGGCCTCGGCCGGCCAACATCGTCAACGTCGACGAGGTCGAGCCCGAAAACGACCGCCACCAGACGTTTGCTTACCTCACGCCGCCCGAGAAGACCAGGCTCGCGGGCCTCGCCTGGGAGAAGCTCGCGGCGGGTCACCGCGGCTCCGTCCCGCATTGCCACTCCGCCGAGGAGGAGGTGTTCGTCATCCTCGAGGGAGCGGCGACGCTCGAGCTCTGGCCGCGCGACGGGGACGTCGAGGAGACGGCGCTGCGGCCGGGGCATGTGGTCGCGCGGCCGCCGGGAACGCGGGTCTCCCATTCCTTCCGCGGAGGGCCGGAGGGCGTGACGATGCTCGTCTACGGCACGCGAGACCCGAACGACATGTGCTGGTATCCGCGCTCGCACAAGATCTTCTGGCGCGGCCTCGGCGTGATCGGCCGGATCGAGACGCTCGACTACTACGACGGCGAGCCGATCGAGGACGACTAGCCAGTGGCATACGACGAGGAGCTCGCCGGCCGGATCCGAGCGCTCATCGGGAACCGCGCCGGCCTGACGGAGCAGAAGATGTTCGGCGGGCTCGCCTTCCTGATCGGCGGCAACATGGCGGTCGCCGCGAGCGGCCAGGGTGGGATCCTCGTCCGCGTCGATCCGGAGAAGTCGGACGAGCTCGTCTCGACGACGCCGGCCAACCCGATGGAGATGCGGGGGCGCGAGATGTCCGGCTGGCTCCGCATCGACGCCGCGGATGTCGCGAGTGACGACGAGCTCGCCGCCTGGGTCGAACGCGGCACCTCGTACGCGAGCACGCTGCCGCCGAAATAGCCTCGCTACCCCTCCTCGATCACGCGTCCGGACAGGACCTGTCCCGGTGCCAGGCACCGGGACGTGTCCCTAACGGATCGCTACCCGCGGAATCGCCGTTCACGAGCCGCCGCGGGCCATTCGGGACGTGTGCCGGTGCCTGGCACCGAGACACGGCCGGACGAAACCCGGCCGAGCCCTGGCGGTCCGCGGCGCTCAGACCTCGACGATGACCGGAAGCACCATCGGGCGCCGGCGCGTCCGGTCGTAGACGATGCCCCCGAGCGCGTCGTGCAGGTGCTCCTGGAGGAGCTTGATCTCGGTCACGTTGTCGCGGAGCAGGTCGGCGAGGACGCGCGCCGCCTCCTCACGCAGCTCGTCGAGCAGCGGTTCGGCGGCCTCGCCGAAGCCGCGGGCGATCAGCTCCGGGGCCGCCGTCAGGCCGCCGCCGTCCTGGGCCGCGAGCGTCGCGACGACGATGAGGATCCCGTCCTCCGAGAGCCGCCGCCGGTCGCGTAGCGCGACGTCGTGCACGTCGCCGACGCCGAGCCCGTCGACGAAGGTGACTCCGGCGTCGATCTCGTCCACGATCCGCGCCACGCCGGCCCTCAGCTCGACGACGCTGCCGTTCTCGGCGAGCAGGATCCGGTCATCCGGCACGCCTCCCTCCCGGGCCAGCTGGGCGTGCGCGGCCAGCATCCGGAACTCGCCGTGCATCGGCATCACCGACCTCGGCCTGAGGAGCCCGATGATCGTACGCAGCTCCTCGACACAGGCGTGGCCCGAGACGTGCACCGGCGCATTGTCCTCGTGCAGCACCTCCGCCCCCATCTTCGCGAGCCGGTTGATCGAGTCGTGGACGCGCAGCTCGTTGCCCGGAATCGGCTTGGCGGAGATGATCACCGTGTCGCCGCGCTCCACCCGGACGGCGGGATGGTCGTTGTACGCGATGCGCGTCATCGCCGACATCGGCTCGCCCTGGCTGCCGGTGCAGAGGATCAGCTGCTGGTGGCGCGGCAGCTCGGCGAGCTCATGCGGCCGGAGGATGGCGTCCTCCGGGACGTCCATGTAGCCGAGGTTGCGCGCAATGTTGCCGTTCTTCCGCATCGATCGCCCTACGAAGGCGACCTTGCGCCCGCAGTCGACCCCGACGTCGGCCGCCTGCTGCATGCGGTGCACGTTCGAGGCGAACGACGAGACGAGGATGCGCCCTTCCCGCTGCGGGAAGATCTGGCGGAACGCCTCCCCCACCACCCGCTCCGACTGGGTGAAGCCGGACCGCTCCGCGTTGGTGGAATCCCCGAGCAGGAGGTCGACGCCGCGGCTGCCGATCTCGGCCAGCCGGCCCACGTCGGTGCGCTGCCCGTCGACCGGCGTGTGATCGAGCTTGTAGTCGCCGGTGTGAAGGCAGCGGCCGCCCGGCGTCTCGAGGACGACGGCGGCGGAGTCGGGAATCGAGTGCGCCATCCGTATGAACTCGAGCCGGAAGGGGCCGAGCTCGACTGGGGCGTCGCCCGGCGCGAGCTCCTGCAACTCGGCGGAACGCAGGAGCCCATGCTCGTCGAGCTTCGACTTGACGAGCGCGAGTGTGAGCCGCGTCGCGAGCACCAGCGGCACGCGCACTTCGCGCATCAGGTACGGAAGGCCGCCGACGTGGTCCTCGTGGCCGTGCGTGAGGACCACCGCGCGGATCATCTCCTCCCGCTCGCGCAGGTACGAGTAGTCGGGCAGCACGAGATCGACTCCGAGGTGCTCGTCGCGCGGGAAGGCGAGCCCGGAGTCGACGACGACGATCGAGCCGTCCGCCTCGTAGACGGTCATGTTCTTGCCGACCTCGCCGAGGCCACCGAGCGGGACGATGCGGCAGACGCCCATCGCGCGGAGTCTACGGCTCGGCTAGGCGGAGGCCGTCGTGAGCAGCCCGGCGCGCTCCAGGCAGGAGCGGATCTGCGTGAGCTCGTCCTCGTCGGGCTCGACCATCGGCAGGCGATGTCCGCCGACCTCGTGGCCCGTGAGGTTGAGCGCCGCCTTGATCGGGATCGGGTTGACCTGGATCCGCAGGAGGTCGTACGACGGCTGCAGCTCGGTGTGGATCGCGCGGGCGCCGTCGACGTCCCCGTCGCGGTGCCGACGGATCATCTCCGCGATCTGCGGGCCCCACAGATGGGCGGTTACGGAGACGACGCCGACGCCGCCCAGTTCGAGGAAGGCGAAGGTGTTCGGGTCGTCGCCCGAGTAGAGGGCGAGCCGGGTCTCCCCGGCGATGAAGCGGGCCTGCTCGGGATCGTCGAGCGCCTGCTTCACCGCGACGACGTTCTCGATCTCGGCGAGCCGCGCGATCGTGGCGGGCTCGATGTTGACGACGACGCGGCTGGGGATGTTGTACGCGACCACGGGCAGGTGGGTCGCGGCCGCGATCTCCTCGAAATGGCGGACGATCGCCCGCTGTGGCGGCTTGTTGTAGTACGGCGTGATGACGAGGACCCCGTCGACGCCGAGCTCCGTCGCCTCCCGCGTCAGGTGGGCGGAGTGCGCGGTGTCGTACGTGCCGGTGCCGGCGATCACGGTCGCGCGATCCCCGACCGCGTCGACGGCGGCAGCGAAGAGCGCGAGCTTCTCGTCGTCGCTCAGCGTGGGCGACTCGCCCGTCGTGCCGCAGACGACGATCCCGTCGGAGCCGTTCTCCACGAGGTGGGCGGCAAGGTCGCGGAACCGATCCAGGTCGACCGACCCGTCCGGACGGAACGGCGTCACCATCGCCGTGATCACGGAGCCCAGCATGTGAGGAAGTTTACGAGAGCTCGCCCTGCAACTCCTGCAAGGCGTAGAAGACGCCTTCGGAGAAAGTGGGATACGGCTGGATCGTGTCGAGGATGGTCTCGACCGGCACGGCGGCCCGGATCGCGAGCGTGAACTGGCCCAGCCACTCCGCAGCCTGCGGCCCGACGCAGACCGCGCCGACGAGCACCCGCTGCCGCGGATCGGCGAAGACGCGGACAAAGCCGTCGCGTGCGGGCTTCTCGTACGTCGAGAGGCGGGGCAGCGACTTGAGCTCGACGCGGGCGCTCGCGAGCTCGTCCCCGTCGGTGCGACCGACCGTCGCGACCTCGGGGTCGGTGAAGATCCCCGCCGGGATCGCGCGGTAGTCGGCCTTCGCCCGCCGCCGGGCCAGGTCCGCCGCAGCGACCCGCGCCTGGTACTTGCCCACATGCGTGAACTGCGCGACCCCGGTCACGTCGCCGATCGCCCACACGTCGTCGGCCGCCCGCATCCGCTCGTCGACCTCCACCCCGCGTCCGGAGATCCGGAGGCCGAGCTGCTCGAGCCCGAGGCGCTCGACGTTCGGCCGCCGCCCGGTGGCGACGAGCAGACGCTCGGCGTGGAGCATCGAGCCGTCCGACAGGTGGAGCCGGATGCCCGGCTCGGCGCGCTCGATCCCGACGCCGGTCCGGACGTCGATACCCTCTTCTCGGAAGAGCTCCGCGAGCAGCTCGCCGGCGTCCGGATGGACGCGACCGAGCAGATGGTCGCCCCGCTCGACGATCGTTACCTGCGAGCCCATCCGGGCGAAGAACTGCGCGAGCTCGGCCCCGACCGGGCCGCCTCCCATCACGACAAGGCTTCGCGGCACCTTGTGCGTGCGCGTCGCCTCGCGGTTCGTCCAGTACTCGATCGAGTCGAGCCCGTCGATCGGCGGGATCGCCGGCCGTGAGCCCGTGGCGAGGACGAGCCGGTCGTACGGCAGCTCCTGGCCGTCGACCTCCACCATCCCGGGCCGGGCAACGCGGCCCTCGCCGCGCACCAGCCGGCAGCGCCAGTCCTCGAGGTAGCGGAGCTGGCCCGAGTCGTCCCAGTCGCTCGTCATCCAGTCGCGCCACGACCAGACCCCGTCCGCCTCGGGCCGTTCACCGTGCAGACCGGGCGCCCGCTCGAGCGAGGAGCCGAGCTCCGTTGCCCGCAGCATCGTCTTCGTCGGCATGCAGGCGAAGTAGGAGCACTCGCCGCCGACGAGCCGGCTCTCGACGAGGGTGATTTGCGCCTCGTCGTCGAACCGGCGGAGGGCGCCGACGAAATGCTCGCCGGTCGAGCCTCCGCCGAGGACGACGATCTTCACTACTTGAGGCCGTTGGCCTTCAGGAACCCGTCTGCGATCTGCTTCGGGGTCGCCTTCTGGATGTAGGCGGCCTTGTCCATGGCCCGCATCGCCTTGATCGTCAGGAGGCTCGAGACCTTGTTGCAGATCGATTCGATCTTCATCCCGGCCGAGCCCTTTAGCAGCTTCTGCGTGACCACGGGTGCGACGTTCTGGAACCCGAAGATGTGCTTGTTGTCCACGAGTGCCGTGTACTTCTTGCTGTTCTGCTGGGGATCGGTCGTGAAGCCGTCACCGGCCGTGACCTGGCCCCTGTCCAGCAGCGTGTAGATGCTGATAGAGGCGAGCGCCTTGAACTGCACCTGCTTCAGCCCGTAGACGTTCTTCAGGCCGAGCAGACAGGTGATCCGCGTCTTGCACTCCGGGAAGCCGGCGTACGAGAAGTGCTTCACCTTCTTCATGTCGGAGATCTTCTTCACCCCGAGCTTGTTGGCCGTCTTCGTCAGCATCGTGAATGTGTCGCTGTCCACGAACGGCGTCGACTTGAGCAGCGTCTGACCGTGCTGCTGCTCGTATGCCCTGGCCGCCTGGTAGGTCGCGGCTGCCGTCTGCGGGAACTTCTTGGCCTTCGCGAGATCGAGCACGATGATCCCGGTGTACTCCGGGTAGAAGTTCATCTTCCCGCTCCGGATCGCCGTGTCGGCGAGCTCGGACGAGCCGAAGCTCCCCTTGTAGACGACGTGAAACCCCTTCGCCGCGAGAGCCTGGCCGTAGAGCTGGCCGAGGATGTACTCCTCCGTGAAGTTCTTCGTTCCGATCACGATCGTCGGCTTGCTCGACGCGAGCGTCTTGTTCGCGCCGGCGACGCCGTTGTGCTTCGCGCCGCCGCACGCGGTAAGTCCGATCAGAAGCGCGACTCCGAACGAAACCGCGAACGCCGCCTTGGCAGCACGGCGTGTGTGCTTGCGCACCATCACTCCCTCCTCTCAGATTGGCCCGTCGCCCGGGACCCTACGCGCTCGGCGCCATCTTGCGGTGCGCCGCGCGCTGCGTGAGCGCGAGGACGGCGGCCGTCAGGAGTGCCATGGCCGAGACGCAGAGCGCCGCCGCGAGCACCCCCGGGAGGCGGTAGGTCTGCTGGTCGGCGATGATCTCGCCGAGCCCGCCGCCGCCGGCGATGCCCGCGATCGTCGCCGTTGCGATCACGAACACGGCGGCGATCCGCAGGCCGGCGAGGATCAGCGGGAGGCCGAGCGGCAGCTCGACGCGGGTGAGGATCTGCGCCTCGGTCAGACCCATCCCCCGTGCCGCCTCGACCGCATCGGGGTCGACGCCTTCGATCGCGAAGTAGGAGTTGGTGAGGATCGGCGGGATGCCGAGCACGACGAGCGCCACCGTGTTGTTCCAGAAGCCGATGCCGAGGATCGCGACGAAGAAGCCGATCAGGGCGATGCTCGGCAACGCCCGGCCGAGCGAGGAGACGGCGAGAGCCAGGAACAAGCCGCGATGTCGGTGGCCGAGCCAGAGCCCGAGCGGCAGCGCGATCAGGATGGCGATCCCGAACGCCGCAAACGCCAGCTCCGCAGTCTCTCCCGCCTTGGCGAGCAGCAGGCTCGCGTGGTCGGGGATGAAGCGGAACGCGTCGACGAACAGCGAGGCGAGCATCAGCGAAGCCGGCTCCAGGGCGTGAGTGCGCGCTGCAGGAGGGCGAGCAGCGCGTCGGCCGCAAGGGCCAGGAGGATCGCGAGCGCTCCGGCAGCGACGAGCTTCGTCCGGAAGATGTCCGGCTCGCTGAGGGCGTCGAAGATCGGCGCGCCGAGGCCGTGGTGGATGACGAAGGCCGCCACGGTGGCGATCGAGATCGTCGACACCGTCGCGACGCGCACGCCGGCGAGGATGGCGGGCGCCGCGAGCGGCAATTCGACACGCAGGAACGTCTGCGCGCGGGTCAGCCCCATCCCCCGCGCCGACTCGAGCACCTCGGCCGGCACTCCGCTCAACCCCGTGACGATGTTGCGGTAGAGGACGAAGAGCGTGTACGAGACGAGCGCGACCTCGATCGTCGTCACCGTGACTCCGGTGAGGGGTATGAGGAGCTGGAACAGGGCGAGGCTGGGCAGCGTGTACAGGAAGTCGCTGAGCGCCCCCAGCGGCGGATCGAACAGGCGCCAGCGGAAGCCGACGAGCGCCAGCAGGAACGCGATCCCGAAGCCGACCCCGACCGCGATCAGCGTCAGCTCGAGGTGCTGGAAGAGAGCCGGTTGCAGCGTGTCGCCCCAGTGGTCACGCAGCCAGTCGGTGCAGAACCAGCCGTTGTGCCTGAGGCAGGCGCTCGAGTGCCCGAAGTTCGGGATCACCGGCCCGCCGCCGTCCGCGACGCGCCAGCCGGTCACGCGAGCAGGTCCTCTCGCCTCACGACGCCGAGCGGCGAGCCGTCACCGTCGGTGACGACGAGGGCCTCTCGGCGCTCGGCGACGAGCAGCGCGAGCGCGTCGCGGAGGCTCGTCTCGGCAGGCAGGCGGGGGAGCCCGTCCCCGTGTCCGGGCGCGAGCTCGAGCTCGCCGAGCGTGCGCAGGGCCAGCGCCTTGAGCGCGCGATCCCGGCCGACGAAATCCGCCACGAATTCGTCGACCGGGTGCTCGAGAATCTGCTGCGGCGTGTCGTACTGGGCGAGCCGCCCGCCCTCGCGCAGGATCGCAATGCGGTCGCCGACCTTGATCGCCTCGTCGACGTCGTGCGTCACGAAGACGACGGTCTTGCGCAGCTCGTGCTGGAGGCGCAGGAACTCGTCCTGAAGCCGCGCGCGCACGATCGGGTCGATGGCGCCGAACGGCTCGTCCATCAGCATCAGCGGCGGATTCGCCGCGAGCGCCCGCGCGAGGCCGACCCGCTGGCGCTCGCCGCCGGAGAGCTGCGCCGGGAACTGTTTCGCGTAGGACGGGTCGAGACCGACGAGCTCGAGCAGCTCGGCCGACCGGGCCTTGATCCATGGGCGAGGCCGCCGGTACAGCCGCGGCACCGTGCCGATGTTCGCCTCCACCGTCATGTGCGGGAAGAGGCCGACCTGCTGGATCACGTAGCCGATCGAGCGCCGCAACTTCACGACGTCCTGCTCGAGGATCGACGTGCCGTCGATGCGGATGTCCCCGCTCGTGAGGGGGATCAGCCGGTTGACGAGCTTGAGCGCCGTCGTCTTGCCGCCGCCGGACGGCCCGACCAGCACGCAGATCTCCCCGGCCGCCACGGTCAGCGAGAGGTGGTCGACCGCCGCGCCCTCGCGGCCCGGGTAGACCTTCGTCGCCTCGTCGAAGACGAGCTCGGCCGCCTGCGTCGGCATACGCGAATCTTCTACGAGATCAGCGCCTCGAGGCCGATCGTAAGGCCGGGCGGCAGCTCCCCGAGCTTCTCGAGCGCGAGCAGGACCCCGTCGGCGAAAGACTCGCGGCCGGTCGTGTCGTGCCGGATCGTCAGCAGCTGCCCCTCTCCGCCGAAGATGACCTCCTGGTGGGCAACGAGGCCGGGCAGGCGCACCGAGTGGATCGCCGGATCGTGCCCGATCAGCGCCGCGGTCGCCTTCGCGGTCCCGGACGGCGCGTCCTTCTTGGCCTCGTTGTGGAGCTCGACGATCTCGGCCCGCGGAAAGTGCGCGGCCGCCTCGCCGGCGAAGCGCATCATCAGCACCGCGCCGATCGAGAAGTTCGGCGCGACGAAGAGACGCAATCCCTTCTCCGCCGCGAGCGCGCCCAGCTCCCCAGGCTCCCAGCCGCTCGTGCCGACGACGCAGGAGACACCCTGCTCGAGCGCGGCGCGGACGTTCGCCGGCGCGGCCTCGGGCGTCGTGAAGTCGACTGCGGCGTCGCAGCCGCGCACGTCGGGCTCGTCGCCCGGCCTGATCCCGCGAACCGCGTGCCCGGCCGCCTCGAGCCGCGGCACGATCGCGCTGCCGGCCCTCCCGCTGGCGCCGAAGAAGGCCAGTCTCACGCGGCTGCCCGACCGACGAGCGTCTCGCTCGCCCTGCCGACCGCCGCGCGGAAGCGGGCCTCGTCCGGCCCGACCCCGGCCGCCGCGAGCCGCTCCGGCGGCAGCAGGACCTCGGCCAGCTCGGCGAGCTCGTCGGCGTCGACCGCCTCGATCTCAGCCATCACGCGCTCGAGGGTGAGGAGCTCGGTGTCGGTCACGAGCGACTTCCCGAGCCGGCTCATGCGGTTCGAGGTGGCCTCGAGCGAGAGGACGATCCGCCCCTTGAGGCTTTCCTTCGCCCGCTTCAGCTCGCCCTTGCGGAGCCGGCCCGCCGCGATCTCGGCGATCTGCTCGACGCAGATCTCGACACAGGCTGCGAGGTTTTCCTCGCGCGTGCCGACGTACACGCCGAGGACGCCGGTGTCCGTGTACTGCGCCGCGAAGCTGTAGACGGCGTAGGCCATGCCGCGCTTCTCACGGATCTCCTGGAAGAGGCGCGACGACGCCGAGCCGCCGAGGATCGCGTCGAGGAGCGAGGAGGCGAAGCGGCGCCGGTCCGAGCGCGAGATGCCGGTCGCGCCGAGGCAGAGGTGGTACTGCTCCGTCTCCTTCCGCTGGAAGCGGAGCCCCGGACCGGGTAGCTGCGCGAGCGGGCGGCGGACGCGGGTTCCCGCCCGCGCCGGCGCTCCCGCGCGGCGCTCGCTTCGCTGCAGCAGCGCGACGAGACGGTCGTGCTCGAGGTTTCCGGCCGCAGCGAGGACGATGTTCCCGGGCGCGTAGGCGGTGCGGTGATAGCCGCTGAGCGCGCGGCGGCTGACCGAGGAGATGACCTCCGCGGTGCCGATCACCGGCCGCCCGAGCGGGTGGTCGCCGAAGACGGCCTCCGAGAAGAGGTCGTGCACGAGCTCCTGCGGCGTGTCCTCGTACATCGCGATCTCCTCGAGCACGACCTCACGCTCCTGGTCGACCTCCGCGAAGGAGGGCGCGAACACCATGTCCGTCATCACCTCGAGCGCGGTCTCGACATGGACGTCCGGGACGCGCGCGTAGACGACGGTGTTCTCACGCGAGGTGGCCGCGTTCAGCTCGGCGCCCATCGCGTCGAACGTCTCCGCGATCTCCTGCGCGTCGAAGCGGCGCGAACCCTTGAACAGGAGGTGCTCGAGGAAGTGCGAGACGCCGGCGCGGTCGGCACGTTCGTCACGCGAGCCGACGTCGATCCAGAAGCCGAGCGCGACCGAGCGGACGCTCCCGACCCGCTCGGAGATGACGCGCTCGCCGGTGTCGAGCTCGGTCAGGACAACCTTCTGCACGGCCCGATGGTAGGCGAACGCGCGCGCCGAGCCGGCTACGCGCGCGCGACGAAGCGGAGGACCGCGCCGTTCCGCTTCGCGTCGTACTGCGCCTCGTCGGCGAGGCGGAACAGCGTCTGTGCGTCCGCCGCGTCCTGCGGGCAGGCCGCGCAGCCGAAGCTCGCGCTCAGGCCAGCGGTCCAGGGCTTCCCGCCGGCGGACAGCTCCCCGAGCAACGTCTCGGCGCGCCCTACCACCCGCCGCGCGTCCTCCTCGCTCGCCTCCGCGAGAATCGCGGCGAACTCGTCGCCGCCGACGCGGAAGGCGTCGTCCGGCTTCCGCAGCGACTCCACGAGCACGTTCGCGAAGGCGACGAGCGCCTCGTCCCCCGTTGCGTGGCCGTAGTGGTCGTTGAGCTGCTTGAAGTCGTCGAGGTCGGCGATCACGAGGCCGAAGGACCGTCCGTAGCGTCGCACTCGCGCGACCTCGCCGTCGAGGCGGCTCACGAAGGCGCGCCGGTTGAGGAGGCGGGTGAGCGGATCATGGTCGGCGAGGAACCGCAGCTGGCCGAGATGCCGCCCCGAGACGAGCGCAGCGGAGGCATCGTTGGCGAAGATCCTCAGCGCCTGCAGACGGTCGGCCGACGGCAGGAGGCGGTCGGAGGGGTTGTCGACCCAGATGATCCCGAGCAGTGCGCCGCGGCCGTCCCGGAGCGGCACGATCAGCCAGTGCCGGTTCCACGCCCACGGGCCTCGCCCGTTGAGCTGGGACGGATAGACCTCGACCTCGGACTCGAGCCGCTCCCGCGCCTGCTCGTTGGTGAGGAGGTAGCAGCCCTCCCGCAGGAAGGCGTCGTCGAGCAGCGGCTCGAGCTGCGCGACGCTGACGAACGCACGCTGCTGCAGCTCCTCGAGCTGCCAGCCCGCGGTCGCCTGCGGCACGACGGCGCCGGTCTCCGTGTCGACGAGCGCAGCGCAGACGTTGCGGAAGTCGAGCGCGTCCCGGATCCCGGTGCACACGCGGCGGAGAATCTCGGCATTCGAGGTCTCCCCTGTGATGCGCGACGACACGGCGAGCAGCTCCTCGAGAGCCCGTTGGTGGCGCGAGGACTCCGCGCCCTCGCGTGCCGCCTCGAGCGCGAGCGCGGCGTGATCGGCGAGCGCCACGAGCACGTCGAGCTCCTCGTCGCTCGGCCGGCGTCCGCTGAGCGGCTCGTCCACGGAGATGATTCCGAGCAGCCTTCCCTGCTGATCGCGCATCGCGACGAACAGCGCGTCCTCGGGATCCCAGGCGCCGGGGTCCGAGGCGCGCTCTCCCTGGGGCACGTAGCTCGGCCCGAGCGAGCTCCAGTCGACGGCCCCGCTCGGCACGACGTAGGCGCCGCGACGCTCGAAGCGGTCGGAGAGGAGGACGGTCCAGTCGTCACCCGGCCTGGAATTGCCGAGCAGCGCCGCCCGAGCCTCCTCGTTGCCGTACACGGTCGTGACCTCGAAGTCGTCCCAGGAGGGCCGGTAGAGGTTGACCGCGACGGTGCCGTAGCCGAGGGACTCGCCGATGGTCCGGGCGACGGCGTCGAGCAGCGCGGGAAGATCCTCACGCGCCCGCAGAAGGCGGGTGACCTCGACGAGGCCCCGCAGCGGTGAGATGGTGGGAAGGCTCACGTTGTCGGGTTCGCTCGGAGTAATCGGCACGAGGCGAGCCCGGGATGAGGCGATTTCGGGTTGGTTTGCTGACCCGAAAGGGTGATTGACGCGGGAGGCGGCCGGTCGGCCGCCTCCCGCGCGTCCCTCGCGCTACTCGTCGTCGCGGCGCGGACCGCGGCCACGCCCGCCTCCGCCCCGCCCGCCGCGGCGCTCGCCGCGCGGCCGCTCCTCCTCCGGCGGACGCGGCGGCGCGTTCTTGGCCCGCTCGATCAGCTCCTCGGGCTGGACGAGACCGCCGTTCTCGTGCTTCGCGACGAGCTTGAGTCCGATCCGGCCGCGAGCCTTGTCGACCTCCTGCACGACGACGTCCACGACGTCGCCGCGGCTCATGACGTCCTCGATGTGCGCGACCCGGCCAGGGCCGACGTTCGAGACGTGCAGGAGCCCGTCGGTGCCCTTCTTCAGCTCCACGAAGGCGCCGAACTGGGTCGTCTTCACCACCTTGCCGGTGAACGTGTCGCCGACCTCGGGCTCCTTCGTCAGCGACTCGATCGCGGTGACGGCCTCCCTGGCCTTCGTGCCCTCGGTGGCGTAGATGAGGATCGTGCCGTCCTCCTCGATGTCGATCTGCACCTCGTAGTCGGACTCGAGGCCGCGGATCGT
>JBJMKG010000036.1:0-1745 GCA_045805945.1 Gaiellaceae bacterium | reverse complement strand
TGGGTGACGCCGAGCTCGACGAGTGCCTCGAGATCGGCGGGCACCGCACGGGAGAAGCCCCAGACCTCGGCCCGGAGCCCGGCGGCCGCGATCAGCTTCACAGCATCCCAGTCGTCCTGGGAGACGCGCGGAAACCCGGCTTCGATCCGGTCGATGCCCAGCCCGTCGAGCGCGCGGGCGATCTCGAGCTTCTGGCCGGAGTCGAGCACCACCCCTACGGTCTGCTCGCCGTCTCTGAGCGTCGTGTCGTACAGGCCGACCGCGCCTCCGAGCCGGTGCTCGTCGTTCAGAGAGCCGGTCCAGATCATCCGCACCTCACGATTCCGTCCGGAAAGGACGACAGCTTCTCCGGTCCGGAGGCCGTAACGAGAAAGTTGTCCTCGACTCTCAAGCCGCCGCCCTCCTCCCAGTAGATGCCCGGCTCGACGGCCAGCACCATCCCTTCGGCGAGCTCCCCTCCGCCGGCCTGGTGGGCGTACGGCGGCTCGTGCGCGCGCGCGCCGACACCGTGGCAGAGCGGATGGCTCGGCTGCCCGGCGTACCCCAACGCTGCGATCGCCTCCCGCCCGGCCCGGTCGAGCTCCGCCAGGCTCTGGCCGGGCCGGCAGAGGTTGACGAGGATTTCGTACACGGACAGCAGCTGCTCTTCGAGCTCCGCGTACTCGGCGCGGGGCTCGTCGGGGCAGAGGTTCTTCGTGTGGTCGCACCAGTAACCGTCCGCGCAGACCCAGATCTCGAAGAGGGTCGGCTCGTTCTCCTGCACGGGCCGGTCTCCCGTGGCGGTAAACGTGCGGATTCCCTCGCCAGACCAGACAAGCGAGAACGCAAGCGCGAGATCGACGTCGTCACGGTTCGTGCCCTGGCCGTGGACGTGGCCCTGCCAGAGGGCGGCGGCCTCGCTTTCGCTCATGGTCGGGGGGAGCTGCTCCTTCTCGTGGTCCATCGCCGCCGCGGCGATCTCGTTGGCGATGCGCCTGCGCTCGAGCTCCTGCGGGGTCTTGACGGCGCGCGTGGCATTGAGGAGAACCGTCGCGTCTGCCGCGCCGGGCCACGCGTCGAACCAGGCTTTCGTGAAGGTGGTCGGCTCGCCGACCATCCGGTCGGACGCCTGCGTTCCGAGCGAGAGCTCGAGGGCGATCCGCTCGTAGCCCCCCGAGGCCTCACGAGCGAGATCGAGCGTGCGCGCCGCGGGCGGGCGCGGATCGCCGGAGTCGTAGAGGTCGAAGAACCGAACATCAGACGACCACGCGGTGGCGGCCGCATCCGCCTCGGACGTTGCCAGGGTGATCAGGGTCGGCTCACCCTCGCGCGGAAAAACCGCCGCGTCGTAGCCCTTCATGCCCCAGAAGTTCGTCAGATAGAGGACGTTGTCGGGCGCGCGCACGACCACCGCGTCGAGCTCCGCTTCCTCCATCGCCGCGCGGACGCGGTCGAGCTTCGCGTCGTCCCGCGGCCAGCGCACCGCTACCAGCGAACGCGCGGGGGGGCCGGCTCCCCGTGCCCCTCCTGCCAGGAGATGACGGGATTGCGAAGCACGCCGAGCCGCTCGATCTCGCACTCCATCACGTCCCCGGGCTTCAGGTAGAGGGCCGCCGGGTCCTCGCTGAAGCCGGCCACACCTGAAACGGTCCCGGTCGAGACGACGTCCCCGGCGCTGTAGCCGAGCGCCGAGTAGTGGGACAGGATCTCGGGAATCGTCGTCGACATCCGGCCGGTGTGCGACGTCTGCCGCGTCTCGCCGTTCA
>JBJMKG010000035.1:0-32994 GCA_045805945.1 Gaiellaceae bacterium | reverse complement strand
GGATAACCGCTGAAAGCATCTAAGCGGGAAGCCCACCTCGAGATGAGAGCTCCCATCCCCTCGAGGGAGTAAGGGCGGTCGGAGACTACGACCTTGATAGGCGGGACGTGTAATCGCAGCAATGCGTTCAGCGGACCCGTACTAATTGCCCGAGGTCTTGATTTGAACACCGGTCGAGTCGCTATGGAGTTTTGAAGGTGCTGCGCGGATTCGTGCGTGCGCGCCCTTGACAGTTCGGCGGTCATACCGGCAGGGAGACACCTCTTCCCATTCCGAACAGAGAAGTTAAGCCTGCCAGGGCCGATGGTACTCGGAGGGCAACCTCCCGGGAGAGTAGGTCGCCGCCGATTTACTTCACGAAAAAGGGCCGCGCGAGCGGCCTTTTTTCATGCCGCCACGTTGCTGTGAAGGCGGTCCCGCCAGGCGGGATCGAGCTCGCGCAGGCGTCGCACCCGTTCGGCAATCGGAGGATGCGTCAGGAACAGCGCGCCGAGCCCGCGCTCTGCGAACGGGTTGATCGTGAAGAGCGGCTCGGTCGCCGGGCTGCCCTCGAACGCGACGAGCTCCGCCGTCTGCTCCAGGCGGGTCAACGCGTCGGCGAGCCCGTGCGGGGAGTCGCAGAGCTTCGCCGCCAAGCGGTCCGCCGCGAACTCGCGTTTCGGCGATACGAGCAGGTGCACGCACGCGGCCGCCATCGGTCCCAGCACGAAGAGCAGGGCTCGCTCGAGCCAACCGCCGATCCGGCTCGTCTCCAGCATCACTGCGGCCGCGACCGAAGCCGCCGTCTGGACCTGCACGTCGTGGAGCCGCACGTGGGCGATCTCGTGCGCGAGCACTCCCTCGAGCTCCGCGGGCGTGCAGGCGGCGATGCAGCCCGTGCTCACGGCAAGCGACGAGCTGCGGATGCCGCGGCCCGTCGCAGCCGCGATCGGCAGCCCGTCCGGGATGAGATACACGCGCGGCTTCAGGATTCCGGCCCGCGCGGCCAGTCGTTCGATCGTGGAGTGAAGGAGCGGCGCCTCCCCGAGCGGGAGCTCACGCGCCCCGATCATCCCCAGCACGACGCGGTCGAAGGTCCAGTACGCCCCGGCCGCGACGAGGAGGGCGCAGAAGACGAAGATCGAAAGGCCCCGCACGCCGCCGAGCAGCCACCCGACGAGGGCGAAGATGCCGGCGAGCGCCAGCACCAGCAGCCACGACTTGACGATGTTCCGGATCGAGAGGAGCATCCAGGCTCCTACCGTTCTTCGCCGCCGTCTTCCTGCCCGTCGTCCTCGAGCAGGCCGCGCGGCGGCCAGTCCTCGTTCTGCGGCGCGTCGCACCGGCTCGAGCAGTGCAGGGACGCGATGTTCTGGAGCGGGACGAGGATGTGGCCGTTCAGTTCGATGTGCGCGACCTCGTCGACGTAGCAGTACGCGGTGAGCACGCCTTCCTGGTACTCGCCGCCGAAGAGCGCGACCTCGACCTGCTCGCCCTTGTACTTGCTCGTGTAGTCCTCCACCTCAGGGGAGCGTAGCCCACGCGTCGACCCTGGACGGACGCGGAATTCCGTCCTAGTGTGAGCCGTGAGCGCGCAGCCACGACGTGTCCGGTCGCCGGGATGGCCATTTGCGAGTTGGGGGGAAGCGGCGGTGCAGGAGAGCCCAGGCGAGACGATTCGCGCGCGCCGCGAGCCGGCTCCGAACAAGATGGCCGCTGTGGCTGCGACGGCGATCGCCGCGGCGTTTTGCCTGGTGGGCGCCGGCAAGGCGTCGCCGCATTCCCCATCATGCGCGGGCGGCAGCGTAACGGGCGGCGCGCCGCGGACGCCGATCTGCTTCGGGACGATGTTCCCGCGACTGAGGCCGTTTCACTACTCCGACCGGGAGGCGGCGGATCTCGCCGCGACGATGAAGAACACCAGACCCGACCTGCCCGGGAAAGATCGCGGCACCTCCGACGACAGCGCGACGCTGCCCGCGGCGTACACGTATCTGGGGCAGTTCATCGACCACAACCTCGACTTCGACAAGACCGCCCAGCCGACGGCTGACGTGAGCCCGAGCTCGCTGACCAACTTCGAGAGCTTCCGCTTCGACCTCGGCAACCTCTTCGGCGGCGGGCCCAGGGTGAATCCGCAGCTGTATGCCGCTGACCACAGACATCTCCTGGTCTCGGGGACACCGGGTCGCGGCGTCTACGACCTCGCCCGCGATCCGCTGACCGGCCAGGCGATCCTGGTCGAGCCGCGCGACGACGAGAACCAGATCATCTCCCAGGCCACGGGTGCGTTCGCCGCCTTCTACAACGACTTCGTCGATCGCGGCGACAGCTACGCCCGCGCTCGGCGGCTGACGGAGGCCTATTACCAGGAGATCGTGCTCACCGACGTGCTGCCGGCGTACGTCGGGCAGAAGACGATCGACCATTACCTCCACGTCGGCCCGGACGGACGCGTGCGCCTGGACACCCCGAACTTTCGCCACGCCGACTTCACCCCGGTCGAGTTCGCCGTCGGCGCCTACCGCTTCGGCCATGCGCTGGTGCGCGACAACTATCACATCAACGACATCTTCGAGTCGACCGTCGACATCGACGACAACGTCCCGATCTTCGACATCGACCACTTTCAGACGGGTGACCTCTCGGGAGGCGGTCCGCTATCGGCTCCGAACGGCTCTCGCACGACGTCGTGCACGTCGGATGCGCTCTGCGTTCAGCCGAGTCCGGCCGGCCACCAGATCCAGTGGAAATACTTCGTGCCGAAGCTCGACGCGAATCCGAACGATCCCGGGATCAATTTCGCGCGCAAGACGCAGCCGAGCATCAGCCCCGCGCTCTTCGACCTTCCTGCGCAAACGATCCCCGGCTGTGCCGACACGGGCGACCCGGTCTGCAACGGTTCCGGCGCGCTGATCTCGCGGGACTTCGCCCGCGGCAACTACGACGGCCTGGCGTCGGGCCAGAACATCGCTCGCGCGCTCGGGTGCCACGTGATTTCGGCGCGCTCGATCAATCCGACGAGCGACGCGGTGTTCGACGCCGGGACGCCGCTCCTGTACTACGTGCTCGCCGAAGCCGAGAAAGCTCACCGAGTGCTCGGGTGCGTCGGCCGCAAGATCGTCGCCCAGACGTTCCTGCGTGTGCTCTGGGCCACGCCGCATTCGATCCTGCACACGAGCTTCCGCCCCGAGCGGAGACTGCTCAAGCTGTCGCCCGAGCGCCCGAGGTTCAGCTTCGGCGACTTGCTCGTGGACGTCGGACTGGCGCCGCGCAAGAGCTAGCGTCGGTCTTCGAGCGCCCGGAGCGCGCCGTTCTCGTACGCGCACAGCCAGCGGCCGTAGTTCTCCACGACGGGCAGTGCCATTCCCAGCGCCGCGGTCTGGACGCGCCGCATCGAGCCTCCGTGCGTGACGACGAGGATCGTGCCGGCGCCGGGATGGCGGTCGGAGATCCGCCGGAGCGCGCGCAGGATCCGCTCCTGGTGCGCCTCCGTCGACTCGCCCGCGAACTCGACGCGCCCGCGCTCGGCGGCGGTCAGCCCCTCCCAGGTGCCCCAGTCCTTTTCGCGCAGGTCCGGGTCGAGCGCGACCGGCAACGCGAGCCGCTCGCCGACGATCTCGGCCGTCTCGCGCGCCCGCGCGAGGTCGCTCGTGTAGATCGCCTCCAGCTGCTCATCCGCCAGCCCCTCGGCGAGCTGCCGGGCCTGGCGGCGGCCGAAGTCGCTGAGGGGCCGGTCGGTCTGCCCCTGCAGGCGCCTGTAGGCGTTCCAGTCGGTCTCGCCGTGGCGAACGAGCAGCAGCCTGGTCACGACTGTTTACGCTAGCCAGCCATGGACCTCGAGCTCGCGGACAGCGTCTGCCTCGTCACCGGCTCCACCGGTGGGATCGGCCTCGAGACGTCCAACCTGCTTCGCGCCGAGGGCGCGACCGTCGTCACGACCGGCCGCAGCGGAGGCGACGTGCGGGCCGACCTCTCGCAGGCAGGCGAGCCCGAGCGTGTCGTGCGGGAGACGATCGAGCGGCATGGCCGGCTCGACGTGCTCGTGAACAACGTCGGCTACAGCGAGATCCGGAAGCTGGAGGACGTGACCGACGAGATCTGGCAGGCGTCGTTCGAGATCAACCTGCTCAGCGCCGTCCGGGCCACGCGGGCGGCGCTGCCGGGAATGCGCGAGCGGGGCGCCGGGACGATCGTGAACGTCTCCTCGACTGCCGCGAAGCGCCCGTCGACGGGAATGCCCGATTACTCGGTCATGAAGGCGGCGCTGCTCTCCTTCTCCCGCCTCGTGGCCGACCTGCACGCGAAGGACGGGATCCGCTGCAATGCCGTCACGCCCGGCCCCACGGCAACCGGCGCCTGGCTCGGCGAGGGAGGCCTCGCCGACCAGCAGGGCGAGCGGGAGGAGGTGCTCGCAAAGGTCGCCGCGGGACGCCCGCTCGGCCGCCTCGCCCAGCCCGAGGAGATCGCCGCGGTCGTCGCCTTCCTGTGCTCACCGCGGGCGAGCTACGTCACGGGCGCGGCGTGGAGCGCCGACGGCGGGACCGTCCCGATCATCGTCTGAGCCGTGAGCGAGGCAGACGCCGTAGCCCGCGCCGACGCGCCTCGCACCGCCCGGACGCTCGCGGAGGACCTGCGGTCGCTCGGCCTCGCGCAGGGCGCGACGGTTCTCGTCCACTCCTCGCTCTCGTCGCTGGGCTGGGTCGCCGGTGGGGCGGTGGCCGTGATCCAGGCGCTGCTCGACGTCGCCGGCTCCGGCGGAACGGTCGTGATGCCCGCGCACAGCGGCGACCTGTCGGATCCGGCGGGTTGGAGCAACCCGCCGGTCCCGGAGGAGTGGGTGGAGACGATCCGCGCCGAGATGCCCGCGTTTGACCCGCGCTGGACGCCGACGCGCGGCGTCGGGAGCATCGCGGAGCTCTTCCGCACCTGGCCGGGTGTCCTGCGCAGCGACCATCCCCAAGTCTCGTTCGCCGCGTGGGGTCGCGAGGCTGAGGCGGTCACGAGCGGGCATCGGCTGGAGAACTCGCTCGGCGAGGAGTCGCCGCTCGCCCGGCTGTACGAGCGCGACGCGCAGGTGCTGCTCCTCGGCGCCGGCTACGGCAGCTGCACCTCGTTCCACCTCGCCGAGTATCGGACCGGCAACGCGCAGGGTGCCCGGCTCGGCGCGCCGATCCTGGAGGGCGGCCGGCGCACGTGGGCGTGGTTCGAGGACATCGACCTGCGGGCCGACGTCTTCGACGAGCTTGGAGCCGAGTTCGAGCGTGAGCGCCCGGTGACGCGCGGACGGGTCGGCTCGGCCGAGGCGCGCCTCTTCTCCCAGCGCTCGGCCGTCGACTTCGCGGTCGAGTGGCTACGGGCTCACGGCCGCTGACTCAGCCGTCGCGGAGGAGGACGCTGACGCTTTCGCGGCCGTGGATGCGGCCCCGGCAGGCTGATCGGCCGGGCGGCGGCCAGGCGCGCCGGCGCAAGCATCGACGTTCGGCCGCTTCCCGCCCCCCGGCGAGCGGGATACGCTGACCCTCGATGCCGGAGATCGCCGGAAAGGTCGCCGACGGCTTTGCGGACGCGGTTCGCGAGCACGAGGAGCGGTGGCTCTCGCCGCTCGCGGTGCGCTCCTACGAGTCGCGCGGGCGAGCGGTCTCCGAGGAGGAGTGCCGGCTCCGGACGCCGTTCCAGCGCGACCGCGACCGGATCGTCCACTCGAAGGCGTTTCGCCGCCTCCGCCACAAGACGCAGGTCTTCGTCGACCCCGAGGGCGACCACTTCCGCACGCGGCTCACGCACACCCTCGAGGCTGCGGGGATCGCGCGCGGGGTCGCCCGGGCCTTGCGGCTGAACGAGGACCTCACCGAGGCGATCGCGGTCGGGCACGACGTCGGCCATCCGCCGTTCGGCCACGCCGGCGAGGAGGCGCTCGACGGGCTGCTGCGCGAGCGCGGCGGCTCGGGCTTCCGCCACAACGAGCATTCGCTCCGAGTCGTCGAGCGGCTCGAGCGCGACGGCCGCGGCCTCAACCTCACGTGGGAGGTGCGCGACGGGATCCTGAAGCACACGGGCCCGGAGGAGCCGGAAACGCTCGAGGGCCGGATCGTCCGCCTCGTGGACCGCTTCGCCTACATCAACCACGACATCGACGACGCCGTCCGCGCCGGCCACCTCGACCCGGCCGAGCTGCCCGCGGAGCCGATCGAGCTCCTCGGCGACACCGGCTCGCGCCGCATCGACACGCTCGTCCACGACGTGGTCGAGGGCTCGGCGCGCGCGGGCGACATCGTCCAGAGCGACGAGATCGGCGATGCGATGCTCGCCCTCCGCTCCTTCATGTTCGAGCACGTTTACCTCAGGCAGGACCACGGCCCGGCACGGGCGGCGGTGCGGCGTATCTTCGAGGAGCTCGTCGAACGGCGAGGCATGGACGCCGAGGCAGCCACCGACTACCTCGCCGGGATGACCGACCGCTTCGCCCTCGCCTATGCGGCGGAGCTCGACTGATGGCGCGGATCAAGGACGACTCGGTCGAGCGCGTCAAGGCCGCTCTGGAGATCCTCCCGCTCGTCGAGGAGGTCGTCCGCCTCCGCAAGGCGGGCAGCACGTACAAGGGGCTCTGTCCCTTCCACCAGGAGCGGACGCCGAGCTTCACGGTCTCGCCCGCACGCGGCACCTTCAAGTGCTTCGGCTGCGGCGAGGGCGGCGACGCGATTGCCTTCGTCCAGAAGACGGAGAACCTCGACTTCGTAGGTGCGATCGAGGTGATCGCGCGGCGGTTCGGTGTCGAGCTCGAATACGAGCAGGCGTCGCCCGAGCAGGAGCAGAAGCGCCGACGCGACGAGCGGCTGCGGGCGCTGCTCGAGCGGGCCACCGAGTTCTACGCGCGGATGCTCTGGGAGTCGGAGGCGGGCGGTGTCGCGCGCGAGTACCTGGCGTCTCGCGGGCTCGGAGAGGAGGTCTGTCGCGAGTTCCGGCTCGGCTACGCGCCGGGCGGGGCGCGCCTCGCGTCCCGGGCGCTGCAGGAGGGCTACGCGCAGGATGAGCTGCTCGCCGTCGGCCTCGCGAACCGGCGCGGGAACGACTATTTCCAGCGCCGGATCGTCTTCCCGCTCGCCGACGCCCGCGGCCGGGTGCGCGGCTTCCAGGCGCGGAAGCTCCACGACGACGACCCGCTGCAGGCGAAGTACGTCAACTCGCCCGAGGGCGAGCTCTTCCGGAAGGGCGATCTCCTCTACGGGCTCGACACGGCCCGGCAGGCGATCGCGCGCGAGGACAGGGCCGTCGTCGTCGAGGGAAACACCGACGTGATCGCGCTCCGGCAGGACGGCTTCGCGCCGGTCGTCGCCTCGATGGGGACGGCGCTGACCGAGGCCCAGTTGCGCGAGCTCGCGCGGCTGACGAAGCGGCTTTTCCTCTGCTTCGACGCCGACGCGGCCGGGCAGGACGCGACGCTGCGTGGGATGGAGCTCGCAGTGCGAGGTGGTTTCACCGTCCGCGTCGTCCCGCTTCCCCCGGGCACCGACCCTGCGGACGATCCGGTGGCCTTCCGCGAGCGGCTCGCGTCGCCGGTGAGCTACCCGGTGCATCGGGTGCGGCTGGAGCACGCGCGCGCGAGCGACCGCGAGAGCGCGTTCGCCGCGATCCGCGCCTTTCTCACCTCGCTGCCCGACTCGCCGGAGCATCTCGAGGCGATCCGGGTCGCCGCCGACCTCCTCGACCTGCCGCCCGAGACGCAGTCGGGGTTGGCGCCCGCACGCGGCAGCGCGCGCACCGCCGGCGTCGTCTCGCCGCGGCTCCTCGACGCAGGCCACCGGCTCGAGCGCAGCGCACTCGCGGGCGCGGCGGGCCACGAGTCGCTGCGGCCCGAGCTCGCGCAACTCGGGCCGGAGCATTTCGACGACGACCAGCACCGGCGCGCCCGGGCGTACCTGCTGGGGCAGGAGGTGTCCGACGGGGATCTGATGGCGCTCCTCGCCGAGCTGTACGCGCTGCAGGACGAGGAGGAGATCACGCTCGAGACCGCGACACAGCTCCTCCTGCGGCTGCGCGAGCGGAGGCTCGAACGGGAGCTCGCGAACGCCGACGGAGAGCACCTCGTCGAGCTCCAGCACCGGCTTTCTGCGCTGCGCGACGAGATCAGGGCATTCGCGTGACCGCGGCTACAATGGCCGCCGCCAATCCCCGGTAGCTCAATTGGCAGAGCATCCGGCTGTTAACCGGAGGGTTGTTGGTTCGAGTCCAACCCGGGGAGCTGCTCCGCCGCGCGGCTAGTGTGCCGCTTCGTGGCGGACCTTCGTTCCCGCTTCGACGAGCTCCTGCGGCGCCTCGGCGAGATCTCCGACCTCGAGCGCGTGGCATCCCTCCTCGCCTGGGACCAGGAGACCAAGATGCCGCCGCTCGGCGCGCCCGCACGCGCCGAGCAGCAGGGGACGGTCGCGCGCCTTGCCCACAAGCTCGCCACTGCGCCCGAGCTCGGCGAGCTCCTCGAGGAGCTGCGGGAGCTCGAGGAGAGCTGCGAGCGGGAGTCGTTGGAGGCGCGTGTCGTCCGCGTCGCGCGGCGCGACTACGAGAAGAAGCGCCGCGTTCCGAGCGAGCTGCGCGCGGAGATGACGCGGGCCGGATCGCGTGGCTATCGAGCCTGGCTCGACGCGCGCTCCGCCGGCGACTTCGAGCTTCTCCGTCCGCATCTCGAGCGGCGGCTCGCGCTCATGCACGAGTACGTCGCCTGTTACGAGCCGTTCGACGACGCCTACGACGTGCTCCTCGACGATCACGAGCCCGGAATGCGGACGGCGGACGTCGCGGCGATCTTCGCGCGTCTGAAGGAGGAGCTCGTGCCGCTCGTCGCCGGCGTTCGGGAACCGGTCGACGACTCGTGCCTCCACGGCGACTTCCCTCCGGACCGGCAACGGGAGTTCGCGCTCGAGGTGCTCTCGCGCTGGGGGATGGACGACCGGGCGTGGCGGCTGGACGACACGGTGCACCCCTTCGCGTCCACGATCTCGGAGGGTGACATCCGGTTGACTGCGCGGTTCGACCGGGACAACCTCGTGGGGATCCTCTCGTGCCTGCACGAATTCGGGCACGGCCTGTACGAGCGCCAGGTCGACGAGCGCTACGCCCGGACGCCGCTCTACGAGGGTGCCTCGTCCTCGTTCCACGAGTCACAGAGCAGGCTCTGGGAGAACGTGGTCGGGCGCAGCCTCCCGACGTGGCGCTTTTTCTACCCGCGCCTGCAGGAAGCGTTTCCGGCTCAGCTCGGCGGCGTGCCGCTGGAGGTTTTTCACCGTGCCCTCAACCGGGTCGCGCCGAGCCTGCGCCGCGTCGACGCCGACGAGGTCACGTATCCGCTGCACGTCGTCCTGCGCTTCGAGCTCGAGCGGGAGATGCTCGCCGGCGACGTGGCTCCTGCCGATCTGCCGGAGGCGTTCGACGCGAAGCTTCGCGAGTACCTCGGCGTCGAGCCGCCCACCGTCGTCGAGGGCGTCCTGCAGGACGTCCACTGGTCAGACGGCAACTTCGGCTACTTCCCCACCTACGCGCTCGGGAACGTCATCTCCGTCCAGCTCTGGGAGCGGGCGACGACCGATCTCGACCTTGACCGCGAGTTCGAGCGCGGGGAGTTCGGCTCGCTCGGCGAGTGGTTGCGAGAACACGTCCACCGCTGGGGTCGCGCGTTCGAGCCGCCGGAGCTGCTCGAGCGGGTGGTGGGCGGCCCGCTCGACGCGGAGCCGTATCTGGCCTATCTCCGGCTGAAGTTCGAGACCATCGGCGGCGGATAGTTCCGCGGCGGCGGCGCTGCGCTAGACTCGCGGCGTGAGCTGGCTGTACATCGCCTTGCTCGCGGTCGCTGTCGTGCTGGTCGCGGGCGCCGAGTGGCCGCGGCTGGAGCAGCGACTCGGCGTCGATTCCCGACGTCGCCGTCAGCGGGCGAGGCGGAAGGCGAGCCTGCGCGTCGTCCGTGACGACGAGGCGGACGAGTTCGCGGCGAGCGTCGAGCGGGATCTCGCGAACCTGCCGACGATCGACGATCGCGAACACCGCAAAGGCTAAGTCCTCGGCTGGAGCGGCGAGCCCGAGTCGGCGCAGTGCTTCAGCCACGCCGTCCGCAGCTCCCGGGTTCGCCGTTCGAGGCCCTCGACCAGCCGCCGGGCCTCTCCGAGCTCGTGCGAGAGGGCTTCGACCCGGCGCACCTCGGCTGCGAGCTCGCTGAGCGGGCTCGTCGGGTCGGCGTTCATGCGCGCGAGGCGCTCTTCGGCGGCCCCGAGCTGGGCTTCGGTGACCCGCGTCCAGCCGCCGGCCTCGTCGGCCAGCAGCCGCAACTCGGTCTCGGACACGGGCTGGCCGCCGACGACCTGACGCAGGCGCGACGCCAGCTCGAGCTCCAGCTTCTCGGGAAAGCGGTTCACCTGGGCGAGGCGGAGACTGCCAGATCCGGCCCGTGCTCGCGGAAGCTGGCTAGCGTCGCAGCGTCACGGTCGTATGGAGGAGGCGCGTGTTCGGCAGCACCGGGCCGACGTCCTCCATGTTCTTCGTCTCCTCGTAGTCCGAAGCCTGCACGGCCACGGCGACCCTGCCCGGCGGCAGGCCGGTCGTACGGATCGAGAGGACTCCGTGCGCATAGGCGAGCCGGTTGACCCGGACACCGGCGCCGCCGAGCCTCGCGCCGAGCGAGGCCGGGTCGACGCCAGAGCCGGAGTCGCGAACGGCGAAGCGGATCGGTCGGCCGACCCTGACCGTCCGGTCGAGGAGCCGGATCGAGGGCGGTGCGGTGTCGTCCACCCAGAAGCGGAACGTGAACGCGCCCGGCTTCGCTCCCGTCGGCGTGTCGAAGACGACGTCGTACGGGCCGGGATCGGGGAGCACCGCCGCGACGACCGCCTCCGGACGGTTGAAGCCCTGGTACGGGTTCAGGCTCGCCGGAATCCCGGTGTAGCCGACGATGCGGTTCTCGTCGTCACCGGCCACGAGGCGCGGCGAGACCCGGACTCCGCGGGCGTGACCGAGCACCACGACGCCGAAGTTCGCGACGCGCCGACGTAGCGTGAACCGGAAGACCTGCTCGGGGCCGCCGAGGCGAGTCGCCACTCCGGGCGCGAGCCCGCGCTCGGGGTAGCGATAGGAGGCGACGCGGGAAGGCTGCCCGGCCGTGTCGCCGCGGTGGACGCCGGGGGCGCGCAGGATCCGGTGCGGGTCGAGCCCGAGCCTCGGCACCTCGACGTGGAACCAGAACGCGACGCGCCGCACGTCGCTGCCACGCGCCAGGACGACGAAGCCGGTGCCGTCCCCGGCGGCCGCCGTCCGCGAGACCGTGAGGCGCACGGGCAGGGACGTTCCCGCTACGAGCGTCGACGCGAGCGGCGTGAGCGTGGCGCCTCGCGGCATCGCCCGCGCGTCGATCGACACGTTCCATGGCGCAGCCCCGCCGCCGGCATCCGCGGTCGACAGCTCCGTCGTGGCGGTGAAGCCGCGGCGGACGAGGCCCCAGCCGAGCGAGGTCGGATCGGTGAAGAGCAAGGGCTGGTCGGCCCGGACGAGGTCGATCCTGCCGCCGCCCTCGCGCAGCGGAGAGATCTCGCCGGAGCCGCTCGGCGGATGCACCAGGTCGCCCGTCGAGGCGAGTGCCGACTTCACCTGCTGCACCTTCCACGTCGGATGGCGCTGCAGGAGGAGCGCCGCCGCGCCGGCAACGTGGGGCGTCGCCATGCTCGTCCCGTCCAGCAGCTCGAAGGCAGCCGGCGGGATGGAGGAGAGAATGTCGACGCCGGGCGCCGTTACGTCCGGCTTCGGGAGGAGCGAGACAGGAGTCGGGCCGGCGGACGAGAAGGAGGCGACGACGTCCGGGCGCGTCCCGTCGGCGCCGACCGTCGACGCCGCGACCGTGATCGCGGCGGGCGTGTTCGCCGGCGAGCCGATCGAGCCGACCCCGCCGGCGCCGAAGTCGTTCCCCGCTGCCACGACGGGCACGACGCCGGCCGCCGCGGCGTGCTCGAGCGCCTGGACGACGATGTCACGGCGTGGCTCCACCTCGGGCTCGCCGATCGAGAGGTTGATGACGTTCATCCCGTCCGCGACCGCCTGGTCGATCGCCTTCGCGATCTCCGGCGAGTTCCCGTCCAGGCCGTAGTCCTTCGTCGGCACCGTCAGTGCCTTGTAGTTGCCGAGGTACGCCTTAGGCGCGACGCCCGACAGGAGCGAGCCGCCTGCGCGGGTGCCGTAGTCGCCCGCGGCGATCCCCGCGACGTGGGTCGCGTGGAAGGAGTACCTCGGATCGAACGGCTTCGCTGCGTACTTCCAGTTCGTCGAGGGCGACGGGAAGGCGCGCGCGACGATGACCTTGCGCGTGGTGTAGGCCGTGTTCCCCTTCGGGAAGCCGGCGGGATACGAGAAGGCGGAGGGATCGAAGTAGGGGTGGGCCTGGTCGATTCCGTCGTCGACGAGCCCGATCCTGATGCCCTGGCCGGCAGTGGCGAGGTCGGAGCCCCAGAGCGCCGTCGCGCCGATCAAGGCGGGGCCGCGATTGTCAGGTGCCGCCGTCGTGGACGAGACGGTGGTGTTGCGCAGCGCGTGGTACGTGACGGTGGGCCACACGGTGGCGCCGGGGAGTGCGCGCAGGCGCGGCAGCTGGGAGCGGGGGAGGATCACGGAGACGCCGTTGAGCGCGACGGCGTAGTGCCAGCGGACGCGGGCCCCGGGCAGGGCGACGGTGAGCCGCGCTGCGAGGGTGCGCTGCGCCGTCGCGAGCGTGCGGAGGTACGAGACGGCGGCGGGAGCGCGGACGTCGAGGGAGTGGCCCCGCCGTGCAGTGGCCGCCGGCGCGCGATTCCGTGCGGCTTCGACGGCGAGCGGCGGCCGCGGGAGGGTCACCACCACTTCGACGAGCTTCCACGCGGGTTGCGCCGGCGCGGCCGCTCCTCCGCCCGCAAGCAGCGCGAGAGCTGCGGCGAGGGCGAGTGCGAGAGGAAGTGCCGAGCGGCGCAAGAGGCGGCATGGTACGTGCGTCTGCGCGGTTCGGGCGTCCGGGCCGCGGCTACACTGTCGCTCCGCGCGGATGTGGCGGAATTGGTAGACGCGCACGGTTCAGGTCCGTGTGGGCTTCGGCTCGTGGAGGTTCAAGTCCTCTCATCCGCATAGGACCGGGCCGGTCCCGGGATCAGCCCGTCGTGATCGGCAACGTCACCGTGATGGTGATCGGGACGGTCTGCGTCTCGGTCGAGACGACCGTCGTGGTGCTGACCACGGTCACCGGCTGCGTGACCGTGCGGGTGTCGGTCACCTGACGGGTGACCGTGACGAGCCGAGAGCTGGTGCTGGTGCTCGTCCGCGTATTCGTCACCGGCCGCAGGACGGTGCGGGTCTCGCCGTGCGTCCTGACCACGTGCTTGCGGTAGACAACTCGGTAGCGGGTGACGCGGTGAGTGACGAGGCGTACGCCCGTCGGCGTGTGGATCGTCTCCGTCCTCAGGGCCGTCTGCGTCCCATGCTCCCCGACCGGCACCTTCTCACGCATGGTGAGGACGTGCACGCCGGGTCGCGTGGCGGCGGAATTCGAGGCATGCGCGACCGCCCGGGCGGCGAGGAATCCCCCGAGGACCAGGACGCCGAGCACGAGGACGCCGACGATCACGCGGGCATCCCACGCGTCCCACAGGTCTTGCAGCTGCCAGCGGAGCCGAGTGAGCACCGAGTCGAGCCAGGATGCCCAGGCCTCGAAGGGACTCCCTACGTCAAGTTTGGGCCGCCTGCGCGCCACCGTGTTCCTTCACCGGACTCCCTCTTGCCGACGAGCTACTCGGTTCCCACGAAGGCGGAGATAGGAAACCTGCAGGCCGAGGCTCGCGATCCGATTCCTTGCGCGGCCGACTGCGAGCCCTGGTTTCAGCAAGCCGGGAAGCGGAAATGCCGGAAATGGCGCCATGTCTTCCGCACGAGTCTTTGTCGTCGCTATGGCGATTTATGCCGTGGTCGTCTGCATAGGCGTCATCCTGTATTTGCGCTTCAGGGATTCTCTCGCGAATTTTCGTGAGAAATTAGGGTGGACGCTGGCCGAGCGCCGCTGGACGATTCGTCGGAAGATCGCTCAGCTGGTGCGGTTCCGGGCACTGCCGACCTGCAAACGCGCCATTTCAGGTCTTCCGGTGAAACTGCGCCGGGAACGACTGGTCGTGCACGCCTGGCTCAGCCGCATTCGGGCTGCATGGACGTCGGAGATTGCGGCTCGTCGGGTGCAGCTGCATCGACAGCGGCTGTTGTTCTACGCGGGATTCCAGCGCGTCCGCGACGCTTGCAGGGCGGCGTTTTTAGCGCTGCTCGGGGAGTTGCGCCGCCAAGGGCAGCTCTCGTATGTCCGTCTCGTCCGCGTCCTGGGGATGGGACGGGCGGCGCTTGCTGATCTCGCGGCGCTCCTGCGTCGGCGGCGCGTGCTGCTGTACGCGGCCCTCGAGCGGGGGCGTGGAGCATGCGGGTCGGCGCTCGCGGCGCTGTTCGAGGAGCTCCGCCGGCAGCGGCAGCTGTCATACGGGCACCTCGCCCGAGGCCTCCAGAGAGGATGGACGGCGTTCGCGGGTCTGAGGGCGGAGCTCCCACGGCAGCGGCTCCTGCTGTCCGCACGCCTCGAGCGGGGGCGTGGAGCACGCGGGTCGGCGCTCGCGGCGCTGTTCGAGGAGCTCCGCCGGCAGCGGCAGCTGTCATACGGGCACCTCGCCCGAGGCCTCCAGAGAGGATGGACGGCGTTCGCGGGTCTGAGGGTGGAGCTCCCACGGCGGCAGCGGCTGCTGCTGTTCGCACGCCTCGAGCGGGCACGGGGATCGTGCAGGTCGACGCTCGCGGCGCTGTTCGAGGAGCTCCGCCGGCAGCGGCAGCTGTCATACGCGCGCCTCGCCCGAGGCCTCCAGAGAGGATGGACGGCGTTCGCGGGTCTGAGGGCGGAGCTCCCGCGGCAGCGGCTGCTGCTGTTCGCACGCCTCGACCGGGCACGCGGATCGTGCAGGTCGACGCTGGCGGGGCTGCTCGGGGAGCTCCGCCAGTGGCGACAGGTGTCGTACGCGCGGCTCGCCGAAGTCCTCCAGACAGGACGGACGGCGCTCACGTGCCTGACCGCAGCGCTCTGGCGGCAGCGGCTGCGGTTGCAGAGGCGTCTCGGCCGCCTCGGCGAGACCTGTACGTCGGCGTACAGGAACGGGGCGGCGGAGCTCCACGGGCAACGGCAGCTGTTGTGCGCGCGCCTCGTCCGTTATCGTTCCCGGGCACGGGCCGTCCGGGGGAGGGGTGCCGTGCCACAACGCATCACGAGCAGCACACCCGAGTTGAAACCGGCGCAGCGGCGAGCGCTCCTGGGCCTCGAGTCGGGGCCTGGCGTCTTCCTGACCAGGAGCAAGTACGAGCGCCTCACCGGGGTCGGCCGCTCTCAGGCAGCGTCCGACCTTTCGGAGCTGGTCGCGGCGGGTCTGCTCGTTCGCGTCGGCAGCGGCCCGTCGACCCGCTACGTGCTCGCGCACCAGCCCGCGGCCCAACGGCGATGGACGCGCGGTCGCATCCGACTCGAGCTCGAGACGTTCTGCGCCGGCCGGAGCTTCTGGCCGACCGCCGCTGAGTTCAAGAGCGCGGGGCGTGGCGATCTCTACGTTGCCGCGAGCCGCTACGGCGGCATCGCCTTCTGGGCGAGCGAGCTCGGTCTCGACCGGGTCGACCGGTCGGTCACAATGGCCACTCCGACCAGGTCGCCGCTTCGCAGCCGGCTCGCATGGGCCTTCGCCGGCGGGTTCGCCGGGCTTGCCATCGCGACCGCGACTGCGGTCGTCGCGACCCACGGCTTCGGATCGGGCGGCGCGCCCCGCGTGAGCGCGCCGGCCGCGACGCCATCGGCCGGCCGGACGGTCGACGGGCTGTTGCCCCCGCTACGCATAGCTCCGGCGCGGGACATCGCTCCAAGCCGAGACCGCGTCACGAGGCCGACGGCGAGACCGAAGCCCCGCGCGCGGTCGACGCCGGCGCAGCATGCGACGCTGGTCTCGAACGTTCAGTCCGTGTCCGCGCGCACGGCGCCCGCCGCTACGGCCCCGCAAGCCGACGGTCCGGCTCCGCTTCCCGCTCCGCCGGCGGCCTCGGCTCCCAGCCCGTTGAAGGCGCCGTAGAGATGGCGCGTTCCACCGCGGCTGCCACGGTCGCCCTCGCATTCTTCCTCGTCTTTGCCACGACGGCAGCGGCATCACCGCCGACGATCACCTACTCGATCGACGGGACCCCGGGCACCAACGGCTGGTACCGCGGCAGCAGCCACGGCGAGAACGTCGTCCTCCACTGGTCGGTCTCGCTGGATGCCACGTCCACCGACTGCCTCGCGGCCGTCACGGTCCCCGGGCCGACTGCCGGAACGACCCAGACCTGCTGGGCGGAGAACGCCGACGGCCTCACCACTGCGGTGACGAGCACGATCAAGATCGATGCCACGCCGCCGACCGGCCTCACGGCGCGTTTCTCGCGCAAACCCGACGCCCACGGCTGGTACAACCACCCCGTCACGATCGAGTGGAGCGCAACCGACGCGCTGTCCGGCATCGCCGGCTGCTCCGCCGTGAAATACCGAGGCCCCGACGGCGGAACGGCGACGGCCACCGGGGGTTGCACGGACGTGGCGGGCAACAGCGCCGCTCAAGCGATCCAGCTGGCCTACGACGCGACTCCCCCCGCGCTGGGCAAGGTCGCCGAACGGAGCACGAGCGTAGGCAATGTTGTGCGCTGGAGCTCGTCGAGCCCCTCCGACCGCATCGTCGTCCGGCGCGCGATCCGCGGCGGCAAGGCGCAGACAACGGTCTTCGCCGGTCACGCCGCGTGGTTCACGGACAAGAAGGTCGGTCCGGGGGTGCAGTACCGCTACTCGGTGCGGGCGGTCGACGAGGCCGGGAACTCCTCGCGCGTCGTCTCCGTCGCTGGCCTGCCGAAGGTCCTCACCCTGCAGAAGACGCCGTACGTGCCCCGCGCGGCGCCGAACCCGATCCTCCGCTGGGGCCCGGTCCGCGGTGCCAGCTACTACAACGTGCAGCTGTTCCGCGGCTCACACCGCATCTTCGCCGCGTGGCCGACGAGACACCAGGCCGACCTGCCGACCACCTGGAAGTGGTCGGGGCACCGCTTCCGGCTGACTGCGGGACGGTACACCTGGTACGTCTGGGCGGGTCTCGGCCCCCGCGCGCTCGCGCACTACCGCCCCGTCGGCAGCGCGAGCTTCGTGGTGCCGCGCGCCCGGAATCGGGGCCACGGCAAGCACTAGCGCTGCGTCTGTTCGCCCGCGCCCGGCTTCTTCTCGACGATCACGTAACCCGCGCGCCGCTCGACGACGGACTCGACTCCCGTGTCCTCGTGTCCCGGTGCGACGACGAATCGCAACGGGTGGTCACGCACCCACTCGAACGTGGTCGGATCGACCTCGATGGGGGAGGCGCAGCCGGCGCGGACGCACTCGCAGACGAGCGGCAACAGCTCGCCGGAGCTGCGGACGCGCTCCTCCAGATCCGCGATGTGGACGTTTACCTCGCGGAAGAGGGCCTCGTTGCGAATCGCGCGCTCTTCCCGAGGTGGCATGAGAACGAGGAATCGTAACCCGGATCGGAACCGGCATCTAGAGCCAGCCGGGCCGAAGGAATGCTGAGGGCGGGTGACTCAATTTCCTCCGGCTGGGTATGTCGGCGCGGTGGACGCGAAGCATCCGGATCGTTCGGACCTGATCCGGCTCGCGGCCGCCTCCGAAGTCCTGCTCGCAATCGCCGAGCGGGTCGACGGCGAGATCGTCGACGAGGCGATCCTGGCCGAGCTGTACGAGCTACGCGACCGCGCGGTCTCCGCACTCCGTCGCCTGAGCGAGCACTAAGAACCCGTTTCGAAATGAAGCACGGGCCGTCTGGCCGCGCTGGCCGGCGCGAGGCGTCGTCCTGGGTCGCGCCAATAGCGCTGCTATTGGCGCTCCCTGCGTCCTAGCCTCGCACTCGACCATCGCGCCCAGCCAGAGCGCATGGTCATTCCGAGACGAGTTCTAAGAACTCGCTGAGCCCGGTTGCGCCTTACGTTGTGCCCGATGCCACCCGTCCAGGGGTGGACGAACCGGGGCCGCTGGCCTACGACGCGTCGGAGGGCCATGAGGGACGAGGCTGGGTCGGAGGGGCGAGACGAGCGGCAGACGGCAGCGAACGCTGCCGCGAAGCCGCTGCTCGTCTTCTTCCACACGACCACTTCCGGGCGCTGCCGGCGAGCCGAGGCGCACCTGGCCCATGCACTGCAGCGGCGCCACAACCACGACGTCTTCGAGGTGGTGCGGGTGGACGTCGAAGAGCGTCCGGATCTGGCCCGACGGTTCCGGATCGAACAGGTGCCGACCCTGCTGGTGGTCGAGGGGCGGCGGGTGGCGCACCGCATCGTCTCTCCGCGGAGCGCGACCGAGCTGGAGCAAGAGCTCGCGGCGTGGCTGCGTTAGAAGGTCGTTTCGGAATGACCACGCCTGGCCAGACGGCCCGTGCTTCATCTGGAAAAGAGTTCTAAGCCCCCGATTTGCCAGGGGGCCAAGGGAGAATCCTGACCCGCTCGCGTTTGCGGCGACGCGCGCCCGAGGAGACTCCGACCCCCTGACGCGTAGAGGATCGGCAGGTGAGAGTGATCCTTGAGGTCGCGGGCCTTCAGTTGGGCCGAGCGTCCCGCTGGCCCTCTTCCTTCGCCCTGACGAGCGACCGGGTCCAGTCCTCCGTTTCACCCGGTGTCGGTGCGGCCCGCTGCAACCAGCGGTAGATGGGAAATTCGGCGGTGTCCTGCTGCGCCGGCTCGTCGGGCCGGCCGTCTGATGGGGCTTCGAGGCGCTGCGGCTCGGCCTCCAGTGGCGCCTGGGCGGCCAGTTGCTCGGCAGCCTCGCGCCGGGCGGGCTCCTCCGCGGCTTCTCGCCGAGCTCGCTCTTCGGCTTCGCGTCGTGCCTGCTCGGCCGCGGCCTGCTGCGCGGCCTGCTCGGCGGCTTCGCGTCGGGCGTGTTGCTCGGCGGCTTCGCGTCGCGCTTGTTCTTCGGCTTCGCGCCGCGCCTGCTCGGCGCCCTCGCGTCGGGCCTGCTCCTCCGCTTCTCGCCGGGCTTGCGCTTCGGCCTCGCGTCGCGAATGTTCTTCGGCTTCGCGTCGCGCTTGCTCGGCGGCCTCGCGTCGCGCCTGCTCGTCGGCTTCTCGCCGGGCTTGCGCTTCGGCTTCGCGTCGCGCCTCCTCTGCCGCGGCTTGCCGCGCGGCCTGCTCGTCGGCCTCGCGCCGAGCCTCCTCCTCGGCTTCGCGCCGTGCCTGCTCTGCCATGGCGCGCCGAGCCAGCTCCTTGGCGGCCTCCCGTTCGTTGTGCTCCTCGGCCGCGCGACTGGCGCGCAGCTGCGCCTCCTCGGCGTCGATCATGTACCGCTCGACGAGCGCCTTCCGCTCGTCGGGCAGCCCCGGCTTGAGGCCGTTAGCGGGCCCGTCGTCTCTCGAGCTCCAGCGACTCCTGCGGAACACGCACCGGATGGTAGGCGGTAACGCTCAAAATCGAAAGCCGCTGTTCCTAGCGGCCTTGCCGCGGGAGTCGAGCCTCGCCTCGAAGGCCCGCCGCAGCAGCTCCCCGGTCATGTCTCCCGTGCGGCGGGGGATCGGCTTCGGCCCGCTGCGGACGACGCTGACGATCTCGCCGCTTCGCGCGCCGTAGCTCCGCGCATACGCCTCCGCCTCACGGATCGGAGCGGCCTCGGCTCGCCGCCCGCGACGGAAGAGCGAGAGGAACCACGCGAGCACGCAACTAGGGTCGCAGAAACCCGGCGAGACGACTAGCCCACGGCGAGCTCGACTTCGGCATCCGGGTACAGGATGCGCCAGACGCGCAAGTACAGCTCGAGCTCGAGCGTCAACGACTCGTCGGGCCTCTCCTCGAGGTCGACACGATCCGGCGCCGCGACGAGCGCGTGCCGGCCGACGCTCCTCAGGAAGGCCGCAAGCCGTTCGGTGTAGGCGGGGTCGCGCAGGAAGAGGTACATGGGCCGCAGGTCCCATCGTGGCGGCCGCGGCCCGTCCGCGGAATCCCCCGGCAGAGGGGATCGTCGGGATGGCCTCCTGCGGGAAACTACGTACGGCCGTGGCGCGCCCGCCCGGATCCCGTGCGCGCACGCCTCGGGCACGCTGATCGCATGAGCGCTGCCGAGAAGATCGACCCGGTGCCGAACTCGCTCCGCGTCCTCATCGTCGACGACCACACGCTCGTCCGCTCCGGGCTCCGCCTCCTGCTCGAGGCCGAGCACGGTTTCGTCGTCGAGGACGAAGCGGCGGACGCCGAGTCCGCCATCCGCCTCACGCGGCTCTACAAGCCCGACGTCGTCCTGCTCGACGTCGTGCTCCCCGGTCGCAGCGGCATCGACGCCGCGCCCGAGATCCTCGCCGCCGCCCCACACACGCGGATCCTCGTCCTCTCCATGCAGGACGACCCGAGTTACGTCCGCGAGGCGTTCAGCGCCGGCGCGAGCGGCTATCTGCTTAAGGAGGCCGCCGACGACGACCTCCTGCAGGCGGTGCGGGAGGTGGCCGCCGGTGGCCGCTACGTCCACCCGGCGCTCGGCGCCCGGCTCGGCGCGGCCGAGGCCGAGGCGAAGGCTCGCGCGGAGTCGGATCCGCTCTCCGACCGCGAGCGCGAGGTTCTGCGCTTGCTGGCGCTCGGGCACACGAACCAGGAGATTGCGAAGCTGCTGTTCATGTCCGTCCGGACGGCGGAGACCCACCGGGCGCATGTGATGCAGAAGCTCCGCCTCTCGACGCGCGCGGAGCTCGTGCGGCACGCGATCCGGCAGGGGCTGCTCGAGCCGGACGAGAACGCGTAGTCCACGAGCGGCTTTCCCGCACGCGGACGCGGATTCGTTACCGATGTGCCGCGGCGGCCGCGAGCCGAGGATGAGGACGTGAGCAGCTACGCAGTTCTGTGGAGCGAGCCTCGGCGCGAGCTCGAGGCCGGCAAGCTCGAGCTCGAGCCCGGCGGGCTCCGGTTCGAGGGCTCACACGACCGGCGGCAAGCGCATGTCCACCGCCTCGGGCACCACGAGATCGAAGCCGTCCGCATCGGCCGCCGAGCTCAGGAACGGCTCTGCGGACGCCCCTCGGTCGTGCTCGATCTCGCTGCTGGAGGACCGCTCCGCATCGGCCTCGT
Source organism: Gaiellaceae bacterium (assembly GCA_045805945.1). Taxonomy (GTDB): domain Bacteria; phylum Actinomycetota; class Thermoleophilia; order Gaiellales; family Gaiellaceae; genus Palsa-739. The sequence goes on along the minus strand of JBJMKG010000035.1, from coordinate 11,853 downwards.
CGACGGACCGGGCAAGCGTGGCGAGCTCGCGGACGCGCTGACGCGGCTCAGTGCGAGGTCGTAGGCCCGCCCAGCAGTCGGCGCGTCTCGGCGGCGATGACGAGCTCCTCGCGCGCCGCCACGACCTCGACGCGGAAGTCGCCGAGGAAGCCGACCCGCGCCACGATCCGCTCCCGCACCTGCGCGGCGTTCTCGCCGATCCCACCGGTGAAGACGAGGGCGTCGATGCCGCCGCAGGCGGCCGCCATGGCGGCGACGGCCGCGGCGACCCGGTGGACGAAGACGTCGAGGGCGGGCGGCGACGCCTCGCGCACGTCCCCCGAACCTCCGCCCGAGAGGCCGGCGAGCCCCGAGTCGTGCTCGAGCGCCCGCTCGAGCTCGTCCAGCGTCACGAGCCCTTCGCGCAGCAGGTAGACCACCGCGCCGGGGTCGACGGAGCCGGACCGCGTCGCCATCGGCACGCCCTCGAGCGGGGAGAATCCCATCGTCGTGTCGACCGAGCGCCCAGCCCGCACCGCCGTGACGGAGCAGCCACCGCCGAGATGACAGACGACGAGCCGCTCGCCTTCGACCTGCGAGGCCGACCATTGCACGGAGATGCCGTGGAACCCGTAGCGGTGCACGTCCCACTCCTCGCGCCAGCGGGCGGGGATCGCGTAGGTCGCCGCGGCCGCGGGCATCGTGCGGTGGAAGGCCGTGTCGAAGACGGCCACCTGTGGCACGCCGGGCAGGGCCTCCCGCGCCCGCCCGATCTCCTCGAGCGCCCGCCGGTTGTGGAGCGGAGCGAGCATGGACAGCTCCTCGATCGTCCGCTCGACCTCCTCGTCGACGAGCACGGGCCCGTCGAAGCGACGTCCGCCGTGGACGACCCGGTGACCGACGGCGTCGGCAGCGACGAAGTCGTCGACGGTCTCGGCGTCGTCGCCGCGGACGAGGTGGAGCTTCAGACTGGTGGAACCCGCGTTCACGACCAAGACGTCCATGCGAAGGGATTCTCATGACGGACGAGCAACTGCGCAGCCTCGACGGCCACTGGCGCGCCGCGAACTACCTCGCCGTGGGCCAGATCTACCTGCTCGACAACCCGTTGTTGCGCGAGCCGCTGCGGCCCGAGCACGTGAAGCCGCGCCTGCTCGGCCACTGGGGGACGACCCCAGGCCTGAACTTCCTCTACACCCACCTCGACCGTGCCATCCGGGAGCGCGACCTCGACGCGATCTTCGTCTGCGGCCCGGGCCACGGCGGCCCGGCGGTAGTCGCGCAGGCCTACCTCGAGGGGACGTACAGCGAGCTCTACCCGCACGTGACGCGGGACGAGACGGGGTTGCGTGCGCTCTTCCGGCAGTTCTCGTTCCCCGGAGGGATCCCGAGCCACGCGGCGCCCGAGACGCCCGGCTCGATCCACGAGGGCGGGGAGCTCGGCTACGCCCTCTCGCACGCCTACGGCGCCGCTTTCGACGATCCGGGCCTGACGGTCGCCTGCGTCGTCGGTGACGGGGAGGCCGAGACCGGGCCGCTCGCGACGAGCTGGCACTCGAACAAGTTCTCGAACCCGGAGCGGGACGGCCGCGTGCTGCCGATCCTCCATCTCAACGGCTACAAGATCGCAAACCCGACGGTGCTCGCCCGGATCCCGGAGGAGCGGCTCGCCTCGTTGCTGCGCGGCTACGGCCACGAGCCGCTGTTCTTCACCGCCGGCTTCGACGGCGAGGAGGCGCTCTCGATCCACGGCCGTTTCGCCGAGTTGCTCGATCGCGCTCTCGAAAACCGCGAGGCAATGATCGTGTTTCGGACGCCGAAGGGCTGGACCGGGCCGCGCGAGGTGGACGGCGTGCCGGTCGAGGGGACGTGGCGGGCGCACCAGGTACCGCTCGCCGAGGTGCGGACGAACGCGGAGCACCTGCGCCAGCTCGAGGACTGGCTCCGCAGCTACCGGCCGGAGGAGCTGTTCGATGCCGAAGGTGCGCTCCGGGAGGAGCTCACCTTGGTCGCCCCGGTGGGCGAGCGGCGGATGTCCGCCAACCCGAAGGCGAACGGCGGCCTCGTCCTGCGCGACCTCGAGCTGCCGGACTTCCGCCGCTTCGCGGTTCCGGTGACGCAGCCGGGCGGCGAGACGGCGGAGGCGACCCGCGTCCTCGGGCGCTGGCTGGCCGAGGTCGTCCGCGCGAATCCGGCCAACTTCCGCATCTTCGGCCCCGACGAGACGGCGTCGAACCGGCTCGGCGACGTGCTCGCCGTCACCGACAAGCAGTGGGACGCGGCCGTCGAGCCGACCGACGAGTCCCTCGCTCCGAGCGGCCGCGTGGTGGAGATGCTCTCGGAGCACCAGTGCCAGGGCTGGCTCGAGGGCTACCTCCTCACCGGCCGGCACGGCCTCTTCAACTGCTACGAGGCCTTCATCCACATCGTGGACTCGATGTTCAACCAGCACGCGAAGTGGTTGAAGGTCACGCGAGGGATCGCGTGGCGTCGGCCGCTCGCCTCGCTCAACTATCTCCTCAGCTCACACGTGTGGCGGCAGGACCACAACGGCTTCTCGCATCAGGATCCCGGCTTCATCGACCACGTCGTGAACAAGAAGGCCGAGATCATCCGCGTCTACCTGCCCCCGGACGCGAACTGCCTCCTGTCCGTCGCCGACCACTGCCTTCGCAGCCGGCACTACGTGAACGTGATCGTCGCGGGCAAGCAGCCGGCGCTCCAGTTCCTGACGATGGAGGAGGCGATCCTGCACTGCACGCGCGGGATCGGCATCTGGGAGTGGGCCTCGAACGACGACGGAGGCGAGCCCGACGTCGTGCTCGCCTGCTGCGGCGACGTGCCGACGCTCGAGACGATCGCCGCGGTCGCGATCCTGCGGCGGCGGCTGCCCGAGCTGAAGGTGCGGGTCGTCAACGTCGTCGACCTGATGCGACTGCAGCCGGAGAGCGAGCACCCGCACGGGCTGCCCGACCACGAGTTCGACTCGCTCTTCACGACCCGCCGTCCTGTCGTCTTCGCCTACCACGGCTACCCGTGGCTCATCCACCGCCTGACGTACCGGCGGACGAACCACGCCAACCTCCACGTGCGCGGCTACAAGGAGGAGGGCACGACGACGACCCCGTTCGACATGGTCATGCTCAACGACCTCGACCGCTACCACCTCGTGATGGACGTGATCGACCGCGTGCCGGGGCTCGGCGACCGGGCAGGACACGTGCGGCAGGAGATGGAGGACGGGCGGCTGCGGGCGCGGACGTACGCGCGCGAGCACGGCGAGGACGCCCCGGAGGTCTCTGAGTGGCGCTGGATCGCCGCGGAGACGCTCGGCGTCCCCACGGGCTAGCTGACGATTCGCCCGGGGGCGGAACCAGAGGTTCCGCCCCCGGCGTCGTCGGGAGACGACCTTTGTGCGGGACCCCAGGTGAGGCGTCCCCCGCGCCCTGGAGTCTTTCCAATTTCCAAGTCGTAAACCCCGGCGCGCGGCGGTTACGCCTCAGCTCAGGTGCAGCAGGCGCAGGTCCGGCAGCTCGCGGTACCGCTCGTGGAGGTCGAAGCCGTAGCCGACGTAGAGCTCGTCCGGGACCACGAAGCCGACGTAGCGCACCGGGAGGTCGTCGACGAGCCGCCGGTACGGCCGGTCGAGCAGCGTCACCGCCGCGACCGACGCAGGCCCTCGGAGCTCGAAGGTGCGCACGAGGTAGTTGAGCGTGAGGCCCGTGTCCACGACGTCCTCGACCACGAGGACGTCCCGGCCGCGGACGTCGAGATCGAGGTCCTTGAGCACGCGGATCTGCTGATGCCCGCCCATGCCCGCACTCCCGTAGCCGGCGAGCTCGACGAAGTCGAGTGCGTGGAGGATCGGCATGGCCCGAGAGAGATCGGCGACGAAGACGAGGCTCGCCTTGAGCGACGCGACGAGCACGGGCTCGCGCCCGGCATAGTCGCGCGCGATCTCCGCCCCGAGCTCCCGTACGCGCGCGGCGATTTCGGCCGCGGAGAGGTGGACCTCGCCGATCCGGTCGTCCGGCGGCCGATGGCCGGGCTCAGCTGGCGAGGTCGAGGTGGAAATGCTGGGCGAGGCGCTCCAGGTCGCGCCGGTAGAAAAGCTTGATCTTGACGTCGGGGTACCGCTCGCGCAGCTTTCGCAGCTTCCGGTTCTTGCGGGTGACGAGCGACTGCTTCATGGCGGTGATCTCGACGTAGAGGTCCTGCTCGGGGAGGTAGAAGTCGGGCGTGAACGCCTCGGTCACGCGACCCTTCTCGTCCTGCTCGAGCACGAACGTCCGGGGCTCGTATTCCCACGCGACGTCGTAGTAGTCGAGCACCTTCGCGCACTCGAGCTCGGCGGGGCTTGCGAACCGCGGCGGTTCCGCCCCGCGATACGCCCGAAAGACCGGGAGCTCAAGCTCCATCGCGAGGCACGGTAGCGGCGCCGTCGGACGCCGAAGCGAATCGGACACACGTCGCGAGCACGCACCGCCCGGGTCGTGATAGACAACCGGCTGCCGTGGCCCGTCTCACGCTGGTTCCCCAGAAGCGCGAGTTCTTCGACCTCTACAACCGCGCCGCCGCGAACATCGTGGCGATCGCCGACCAGCTCGTCGAGCTGCTCGACCGCTATCCGGAAGGCGCGGAGGACCTAGTGCGCGAGGTGAAGGAGCTCGAGCACGAGGGCGACCGGCTGACGCACGAGCTCGTCGACCTCCTCAACCGCACCTTCGTCACCCCGTTCGACCGCGACGACATGTACCGGCTCGCCGGCGCACTCGACGACATCTGCGACCACGTCGACGAGGCGGCGGGAAGGATCGTCTCCTATGGCGTGGAGGAGATCCGGGAGCAGGCGCGCGGGCAGGCCCAGGTGATCACCCGGGCTGCCGGCAAGTTGGCCGAGGCGGTCGGCGGCCTCCAGGGGTTCAAGGAGTCGCGCCGCGAGCTCATCGAGCTGCGGGAGCTCGAGGACGAGGGAGACCGCCTCGTCCACGACGGCGTCTCGTCCCTCTTCAGCGGCGACGCCGACCCGCTCACCGTGATCCGCTGGAAGGACATCCACGAGGGGCTGGAGGATGCCGTCGACGCCTGCGAGAACGCGGCCGACGTCCTCGAGGCGATTCTCGTCAAGAACCGCTGAGCCTGGATTTGCCGCCGTGACCCTGCTCGTCCTCGTGATCGTGGTCGGGCTGGCCTTCGACTTCACGAACGGCTTCCACGACACGGCCAACTACGTCGCGACCTGGGTCGGCACGCGAGCGCTCTCCCCCCGGTGGGCCGTCGTCGTCTCGGCCGCCGCGAACCTGGCGGGCGCGTTCGTCACCACTGCCGTCGCGAAGACCGTGGGCAAGGGGATCATCGAAACCGGTCTGGCGACCGAGCACACGGTGCTCGCGGCGCTCCTCGGCGCCATCGCCTGGAACCTCTTCACCTGGTGGCTCGGCCTGCCGTCGAGCTCGACGCACGCGCTCATCGGCGGTCTCGTCGGCGCGGCGCTCGTCCAGTCCGGCTCGCAGGGGGTGGACTGGTCCGGGATCTGGCGGAAGGTGATCGTTCCGGGCGCCGCCTCGCCGGTGATCGGCTTCGCCGGCGCGTTCGGGCTCCTCGTCGTCATCTACTGGCTCTTCCACCGGCTCACGCCGGGTGCCGCGAATCGTGGCTTCCGTCTCGGCCAGCTGCTTTCCGGAACGTGGGTCGCGTTCACGCACGGAGCGAACGACGCGCAGAAGACCATGGGCGTGATCGCGCTGGCTCTCTTCACGCACGGTTCGATCTCGAGCTTCTACATCCCGACGTGGGTCAAGATCGCGGCCGGACTGACCATCGGCGTGGGGACGTACGCCGGCGGCTGGCGGATCATCCGCACGCTCGGTCAGCGCATCTACGGGATGCAGCCCGAGCACGGCTTCGCCGCGCAGGTCGCCGCCGGGTCGACGCTCTACGCGGGCACCCATTTCGGCTTCCCGATCTCCACTACCCACGTGGTCACCGGCTCCGTGATGGGCGCCGGGGCGACGCGCCGGCTCTCCGCCGTCCGCTGGGGAGTCGCCGGCAACATCGTCTTCGCCTGGCTCCTCACGATCCCCGCCGCGGGCCTCGTCGCGGCCGGCCTCTTCTACCCCGTCCGCTGGATCTTCTAGTGGCCCGGGCGAAGAGCTGCGCTCTTCGCCCGGGGATGGCTCGCCAAGCCTTCGGCTTCGCGAGCCGGGACAAGGAACTCCGCCCACGGGAGAGCGCGGTCTCCCGTGGGCTCCGTGCAGTAGGGCTTTGCTTGTCGTTCCGGGGTTCGGACGTTCCGTCCCGTCGCGGACGAGCAGGCTTTCGCGTGCTCGCCCGCTACTCCGCGGCGGCGTAACGCATGCGTTACGCCGCCGCCTAGGCCGAAGTGAGGTTCGAAACGTTTCAACCAAGACCAGACCAAAGGCCGGAGGCTAAGACGGCCGCGCAGCGGCGACTTAGCCGGAGGCCGGACCGCGCTCGCGCCGGCCTCCGCCGCGCGCGAGCGCACGAAACAGTCCTCTCGCCAAGAGCATCAAAAGCAAGACTGCACGGAGCCTGCCGGAGACCGCGCTCTCCGGCAGGCGGAGTTCCTTTCCAGACCGCGGAGACGCGAAGCGTTTCCGCGGTCTACCGTTGCGGCATGCTCGAGAAGCTCTGGGGCAACATCCCGGTCGGCCCGGAGACGCAAGGGAGGCGCGTCGTCGGCGCGCTCGGCAGGCGCTGGTTGCACGTCGTCGCCCGCTACGTGCCGCTGCCGCCCGCCGCACGCGCGACGCTCCACCGGCGGCGCGGCGTCCACGTCGGCCGGCGCGTCTTCATCGGCACGGAAGTCTTCATCGACGACGCCGCGCCCTCCTCGGTGACCCTCGAGGACGACGTGACGGTGATCGCCCAGACGACGATCCTCGGGCACACGTACTACCCGCGCCATTTCCACCGGCTGCTCGGCGACGAGACCACGCGGGCCGGGCTGCGGACGACGATCCGCCGTGGCGCGTACCTCGGTCTGCGCAGCACCATCCTCGCCGGAGTGACCGTGGGCGAGTACGCGATCGTCGGCGCCGGAAGCATCGTCACGGCTGACGTGCCGCCCTACACGATGGTCGCGGGCGTCCCGGCGCGGGTCGTCCGCGAGTTCGGTCCGGACGATGTCGGGTCCTAGCATTAGCTCGTGACCGCGAGCCACAGGAGGAATGCTCCCGCAGCGACGACGAGGGCCGCCGACCAGATGGCGATGCGGTGCCAGGGGTTGCGCTCCGCACGCGCTCCGCGGGCAATCTCCAGCCCGCCGATCGGCCCGTCCCAGTAGCGCCGGACGATCTCGATGATCCCGGCGGGATCGACTGCGAGCTCGCTCAGCGGAAGCGAGAGCTCAGGCGGCTCCGAGGTGCTCGCGGTGCTGGCGGCGACCCGCATGGCCGCCTGCAGCGTGCCGCGGAGACGAGCCCGATCCTCCAGCGGAGAGCTCTTTGTTCGGATGCCGAGATAGCTCCTCGCCGGGCCGAACGGGAGGTACTGCTCCCAGAGCTCGAGCATTGCCACCTCGCCCCACCGGACTCTGAGCTGGAAGCGGTTGTCTCGGATCCCCTGCTCGTCGAGGACGAGTAGCGGCCTACCCGCTAGCACGCCGAGGGTCGTCAAGCGGTACGCCGCGAAACACCCGCCGACGCCGAACACGACCTCGCCGGCCCACGCCCAGACCGAGTCCGGGTGGCGCACGAGCGTGAACCCTGCGACGGCAACGAACGCGATGTCGATGACGAAGAGCAGGAGCATGCGCCTCGTGTCGGCACGGATGGCTACGGCGTTGCCCTCCTGCTCCTCGGCCGGTGCGCGGAGCCACCGGAAGCCCGGTACGTGTTGCAGCATGGCCACGGACCCGCTCCAAAGGGCCAAGACGAGGCCGACCACCAACAGCGCGCTTGCAGCGAGCACTCCGATCACGAATGCGCTATGCAGGTGCGGATGGTCGATCTTGCAGCCGCGCGGGCAGCTGACGGTGCTAACTGTGGCCGCGAGAAAGACGAGCACCGCGAGGAGCGCGATCGCGATGCCGAGGAGGAGCATTGCGGCCGAGCGGCGGGCGCCTCCTGCGCGAAGTAGGAGCGTGCCCGCCGCGGCCAGAATGACCGCGGCGACAGTTCCGGCAACCATCCCTCGTCTCAGCTTCCCGCGCCCACTCGTCGCGGAAACGCCGACCGACCCTCCGGCTAGTCGGCGGCTGCAAGGCCGCCGTTGTGGGCGGTGTGCTTTGCGGCGTACAGCGACTCGTCGCCGCGCTCGAACAGGGTCGTCGAACTGTCGTTCGGGTGCAGATCGGCTATGCCGCACGAGACGCGGACGCGGCCGGCGCGCGCGATCGGCTGCGACGCGATCGCCCGCTCGATCCGTCCCACGAGCTGCTGGGCCTGGCCCACCTCGACCTCCGGCAGGATCACCGCGAGCTCGTCGCCGCCGACGCGGCACGGGATGTCCGCGGAGCGTACGACCTGCCGGATGCGGTCCGCGATCTCCGCGAGGACCGCGTCGCCCGCGAGGTGCCCGATCCGGTCGTTGATCTCCTTGAAGCCGTCGACGTCCACGATCACGAGCGAGAGCCGCCGCTGGTACCGCTGGGCCCGGTCGACCTCGCGCGCGAGCGTCTCGTGGAAGTAGCGGCGGTTGTGGAGCCCCGTCAGCGAGTCGAGGTCGGCGAGCTGGCGCACCTCGCGGAAGCGGCGGGCGTTCTCGATCGCCGGCGCGACGTGCTCCGCGAGGTCCTCGAGCCGGCGCAGGTCGTCGTCGCCGAACCGGCCGGCGGGATCGCGCGAGAAGACGCCGAGCCAGCCGATCCTGCCCAGGCGACCGACGAGCGGCACGCCGAGCGCCTCGTGCACCGCGCCGGTTGCGCGCTGCTGCGAGTAGTGGTACGAGAGCTCGATCGCCCGCGCCTCGCGCTGCTCCGGTGGGCCGGTGAAGATCCGCACGGCTCCGTCCTCGTCGTCCAGTCCGATCGAGCCGAGCAGGCGCTCGTCGTCGTCGCTTGACGGGTCGAGCTCGACGACGGCGGCGTCGACCTTCGGGAGCCGGGCCGCAGCCTCGAGTGCGGAGCCGAGCGCGTCGTCGAGATCGATCGTCGTGCCGAGCTCGGCGAGGAGGCGGCTGCGCCGCGCCTCCTCCTCGGCCCTCGTGACGGCGCTGCCCAGCTCCTGCGCGAGCTCCTCCAGCCGTGCCTCGAGCGCCTCCACCGTCGCCGCCACCTGGGCCTGGACGTCGCGGGACGTACTACGGCGGAGCCGGCGCAGCAGGTCGAGTGCCACGACGACGCAGACGCCGAGCGCCACAGCGAGGCCTATCAACAGTGAGTGCATCGCAGAACAGCCGCAAATTCGGGGTTTTTGGTGCGCGCGTACTTTAGGTTCAGGCACGGGTGCGAGCTACTGGCCGATTCGGTGGGTTTCTGGCCGATTGGCGGGGTTCGGGCGTGTTCGCTACCATGCCGCGGGCCGGTTGGCAGGGACATCTCGTCCCAGCCGACCGTCTCTTTACGAAAGGACTCATTTGCCGACCGTCAACCAACTCGTGCGCAAGGGCCGGAAGGCCGCGAAGGCGAAGACCAAGACGCCTGCGCTCGCCGGCGCGCCGCAGAAGCGCGGCGTCTGCACACGTGTCATGACGCAGACGCCGAGGAAGCCGAACTCGGCGCTGCGCAAGGTTGCACGCGTCCGGCTCACGAACGGGGCCGAGGTCGGCGCCTACATTCCCGGCGAGGGCCACAACCTGCAGGAGCACTCCGTCGTGCTCGTCCGGGGCGGCTCGACGAAGGACCTACCGGGCTACCGGTACAAGATCATCCGCGCCGCGCTCGACACCGGCGGCGTCTCGGATCGCAAGCAGGGACGTTCGAAGTACGGCGCGAAGCGAGGCAGCTGATGCCTCGTCGCGCCGACGTCCAGGTTCGCCCGGTCGAGGCCGATGCGGTCTACGGCTCGCCGCTCGTGACACAGGTCATCAACAAGATCATGCTCGACGGCAAGAAGTCGATTGCGGAGCAGATCGTCTACGGCGCGCTCGAGACCGTCGGGACGAAGACCGGCCGCCCGCCGGTCGAGGTGCTCGAGCAGGCGGTCAAGACTGTCACGCCGGTGCTGGAGGTCAAGAGCCGCCGCGTCGGCGGGGCGAACTACCAGGTGCCGGTCGAGGTGCCGCAACGGCGCGCCCGCACCCTCGCGGTGCGCTGGCTCGTCACGTACGCGCGCGAGCGGCGCGAAAAGGCCATGCCGGACAAGCTCGCCAACGAGATTCTCGACGCGCTGAACCAGCAGGGCGGCGCGTTCAAGCGGAAGGACGACGTCTACCGGATGGCGCAGGCGAACAAGGCGTTCGCGCACTACCGCTGGTAGGCGGATCAGGAAGGAAGACTTGAGTACGAAGATGACAGAACAGGCCGTCGCGCTCGACCGCGTCCGCAACATCGGGATCATGGCCCACATCGACGCGGGCAAGACGACGACGACCGAGCGGATCCTCTACTACACCGGCCGCACCCACAAGATGGGGGAGGTGCACGAGGGCGCCGCGACGATGGACTGGATGGCGCAGGAGCAGGAGCGCGGGATCACGATCACGTCGGCCGCGACGACGGCGTTCTGGCGTGACCACCGGGTGAACATCATCGATACGCCCGGCCACGTGGACTTTACGGTCGAGGTCGAGCGCAGCCTGCGCGTTCTCGACGGCGCGGTCGCCGTCTTCGACTCCGTCGCCGGCGTGCAGCCGCAGTCCGAGACGGTCTGGCGGCAGGCGGACAAGTACAAGGTGCCGCGCATCGCCTTCATCAACAAGATGGACCGCACCGGCGCGAACTTCTTCGCCGCCGTGCAGTCGATGCGCGACCGGCTCGCCGCCAACCCCGTGCCGGTGCAGATCCCGATCGGCTCGGAGGACAACTTCACCGGCGTCGTCGACCTCGTCGAGATGCAGGCCGTGATCTACAAGGACGACCTCGGTCAGGAGCGCGAGGTGACAGACATCCCCGCCGAGCTCGTCGAGCAGGCGCAGGAGTACCACCATCAGCTGATCGACGCGATCTCGCACTTCGACGACGAGGTGCTCGCGGCGTACATCGAGGACGAGTCCTCGGTCACGCCGGAGATGATCCGGCGCGCCGTCCGTGTGGGCACGCTCGCCGACGAGATCACGCCGGTGCTGCTCGGCTCGGCCTTCAAGAACAAGGGCGTCCAGCTCCTGCTCGACGCCGTCGTCGACTACCTGCCGAGCCCGCTCGACGTACCGGCGGTGCACGGGATCGACCCGAAGAGCGGCGGCGACGAGGAGCGCGCGGCCGACCCGAAGGCGCCGTTCTCGGCTCTCGCCTTCAAGGTCATGTCCGACCCCTACGTCGGCAAGCTGACCTACTTCCGCGTCTACTCTGGCACGCTCAAGGCCGGCGACCGCGTGCTCAACACGATCACGGGCCGCACCGAGCGCGTCGGCCGCATCCTCCAGATGCACGCGAACCACCGCGAGGAGCGGGAGGAGATCATCGCGGGCGAGATCGCGGCCGGCGTCGGCCTCAAGGCGACGACGACCGGCGACACTCTCGCCGCCGACAGCGCCCCGATCGTGCTCGAGTCGATGACCTTCCCGGACCCTGTGATCTCGGTCGCGGTCGAGCCGAAGTCGAAGGCCGACCAGGACAAGCTCGGAACCGGCCTGCAGCGGCTCTCCGAAGAGGACCCGACCTTCCGCGTCGAGACCGACGAGGAGACGGGGCAGACCCTCATCTCCGGGATGGGCGAGCTGCACCTCGAGATCATCGTCGATCGCCTGAAGCGGGAGTTCAACGTCGACGCGAACGTCGGCCGCCCGCAGGTCGCCTATCGCGAGACGATCTCG
>JBJMKG010000034.1:0-4856 GCA_045805945.1 Gaiellaceae bacterium | reverse complement strand
GCTGCGCGGCCGTCTTAGCCTCCGGCCTTTGGTCTGGTCTTGGTTGAAACGTTTCGAACCTCACTTCAGCCTAGGCGGCGGCGTAACGCATGCGTTACGCCGCCGCGGAGTAGCGGGCGAGCACGCGAAAGCCTGCTCGTCCGCGACGGGACGGAACGTCCGAACCCCGCAACCACAAACAAAGCCCTACAGCACGGAGCCCACGGGAGACCGCGCTCTCCCGTGGGCGGAGTTCCTTGTCCCGGCTCGCGAAGCCGAAGGCTTCGCGAGCCATCCCCGGGCGAAGAGCGCAGCTCTTCGCCCGGCTACTCGATGCGCAGGAACGGGAGGTACTGCGTGAGGTCGATGGCGGCCGGCTGCGGGAGGTCGTCGCGGAGGCAGATCGTCCTGCCGAGGACCGCGTTCTGCCGTGCGATCGTCCAGCGCTCGAAGGACTGAGCCCGCGCGAAGCCGCGGAGCGCCGCGGCGATCGCCGGTCGCACCGACGAGAGCTGCAGGGAGCCGAGCGGCTGGGAGGCGCCGAGCGGCTTGACCGAGAACGTCCCGAGCAGCGTCGGAACCCGGGCCTTCCTGCCGGTCGGGAGCGAGAACAACCGCTGAGGCGCGGCCTCGGCGAGCGCGAAGCCGCTGCCACGCCCGGCGAGCCACGGCGGTGCGGGCGAGACCCGGACGCGGCGGACGAGCAGGTCGGGATAGGCGGCGTAGAACGCCGAGACCTCGCGTCCCGTCGGCGGCGGCGCGTACCGCAGCTCCTGGAGGCGCGCGCGGCGGAGCTCGTCGGCGAGCACGCCTCGCGCCAGCCCGACCGTCGCGTGGGCCTCTCGCAGCGCGGCGCGGTAGGCACTGCGCTGCCCGTGGAACGAGTCCCGGACGACCTCGCGCTCGGCGGCGAGCACCGCGCGCCGCGATACCGGACCCTCGCCCACTTCGACGAGCCGCTCGAACAGGGCAGTGAGCGCGGCGTTCCGGTCGCCCGTCAGCGCCTGGAGCGAGGCGGTAGCGCGAGCTCCGACGGCGCCGAGGCCCTCCGCGAGACAGACTGTCCCGCGGGGCACCCGGAGCTGTCCCTCGGTCAGCGAGGCGTCGAAGTGCGGGCCGAGCATCCTCGGCGCGTTGCAGAGCGACCGGCCCCGCGTCCAGAGCCAGACACAGGCGGCCTTCGGCTTGGCGGGATCCACTTCGGCGCGATTCCACTCCTGCCAGCCCCACGAGAAGACGGATCCGAGCCCGACCTCGGCCGCGACCTGCTTCGCCGACAGCGCCTCCCATTTCACGACCTGGAACCAGGCGGACGCGGGCTGCAGCCCGTTTCGGCCCCCGACGCCCTTCTGGCTGAGGAAGCTGAGCATGATGCCGAGCCGGTTCGCGGGGATGCCGATCGAGGTGAAGGCCCGGATCGCGCCGCGGTAGCTCTCGCGGAGCACCCGGTTGCCGACGATCGGCCCGAGTGGCCAGATGTTGGTGGCGGGGAGGTAGACCTCCCGCACGATGTCCGCCACCTTCGAGACGGAGAGCCACCAGGCCACCGCCTCGCCGCTGCCCGTGAATGGCGTCTTGTTGACGAGGAGCACCGGATGCGCGCCTAGCGCGGCGAGATCCTGGAGGTAGGCCACGACGTCCGCGCGGTATTGCGCGGTGGACGCGGTCCACGGCGTCGCCGACGTGGCGCCGAACAGCTCGTTCTCCACGATGAGCGGCGTCGTGCAGCCGCCCGTCCGCGCCACCGTCGTCTGATACTGCTTTTCCGCTGCCGCCTGGAGCGTGGACGGATCGGCCGGTGCGCCCGGCGTTCCGACCTTGCTCTTGAAATGAAGGTCGAAGCCGTAGGTGGTCGCACCGCGCGCCCGCGCCTCCGCCGGGTAGTCCTTGCCGGGGTTGTTGGTCACCGCGAGCAGCGTCCCGGGCCGGGCGAGGATGCGCAGAAGCGTCGGCCAGCCGTAGTCGCCCCAGACCGTCTGCTGGCTCGCGATCCCGCACTGTCCCGCCCAGACGGGATCGGACGAGGCCCGACCGGCCGCCAGCAGGCACGCCAAAGCGGCGGCGAGCACCAAGAACAGGACCCTCTTCACGACCGGCCTTTGTGTACCACGGATTTGCCAGAGCCGGAGCGGAAGGCTCGCCGCAGGCGGACTTCCGCGGAGGGTGCCGCGGCGCGGCGGTACCGCGGGCTGAACCGCGAGCGAGCCCTTACAGCACGGAGGGCCGGGGAGACCGCGCTCTCCCCGGCCCGGAGTTCCGTTCCTCTTGGACGAGGGCGCTAGCCCTCGTCCAGAGGAGATTCCACTTCGGGAATCTCCTCTGCCTCGAGATCGGTGCGCGGTTCGCCGTCGCCGCTCGCCTCGATCTCGCCACCGAAGTCGAGACCGAGCCCGGCGAGCGCGTCGGAGCCGTCGGTGCCGATCTCCTCGAGCGCGGCCAGGAGCTGCTCCTCGGTCTGCGGCCGGGCGAGCGCGCTCGCCGGCACCTTGTCCGAGGGGCCGATCTCGATCGTCCGGTACCGCTTCAGGCCGGTCGCCGCCGGGATCAGCTTCCCGATGATGACGTTCTCCTTCAGCCCGATCAGCCGGTCGACCTTGCCCTCGATCGCGGCGTCGGTCAGCACCTTCGTCGTCTCCTGGAAGGAGGCGGCCGAGAGGAAGGACTCGGTCGCGAGCGACGCCTTCGTGATGCCGAGGATCAGCGGCTCCGACGTCGCCTGCTCCTTCTTCTCCTTCTTCACGCGCGTGTTCTCGCGCTCGAGCACGACCTTGTCGACGAGCTGGCCGGGCAGGAGCTCGGTCTCGCCGGCGTTCTCGACGCGCACCTTCTTCAGCATCTGCCGGACGATCAGCTCGATGTGCTTGTCGTGGATCTCGACACCCTGCGACTTGTAGACCTTCTGCACCTCGCCGACGAGGTAGAGCTCGGTCTCGGTGTAGCCCTTCAGGCGCAGAAGGTCGGACGGGTTGAGCGATCCCTCGTGGAGCGGATCGCCGGCCTCGACGTGCTCGCCCTGCGCGACGCTGAGCCGCGTCCGGCGCGGCACGAGGATCGAGTACTCGTCGGTCTCGTCGCCACTGTCGGGGACGATCGTGATGCGGAGCTGGCGTTCCGTCTCCTCGAGGGCGACCGTGCCCGCCACTTCGGCGAGCGTGGCGGCGCCCTTCGGGTTTCGTGCCTCGAAGATCTCGACGACGCGCGGCAGGCCGTGCGTGATGTCGGCACCCGCGATGCCGCCCGTGTGGAACGTCCGCATCGTGAGCTGCGTGCCCGGCTCTCCGATCGACTGCGCGGCGATGATTCCGACCGCGTCCCCGATCTCGGAGAGCTCGCCGGTGGCGAGGAACGTGCCGTAGCACTTGCGGCATACGCCCGTCTCGGCCTTGCACTTCAGCACCGAGCGGAGCGGGATCGAGAAACCCTCGGCGACGTCGCCGAGCTCCTCGACGATCTCCCGCAGCCGCGGCACCGTGATCTCCTCGCCCTTCTCGGCGACGACCGTCTTGCCCGGCTTGCCGGACGCGAGCGGCTTGTGGACGTCCTCCGCCACGATCCGCCCGGCGACGGACTTGTTCAGGCCATCCGGCAGGAAGAGCGGCAGCTCGACGAACTCCTTCGTCTTGCAGTCCTCCTCGCGGATGATGACGTCCTGCGAGACGTCGACGAGGCGGCGGGTCAGGTACCCCGAGTCGGCGGTGCGCAGCGCCGTGTCGGCGAGGCCCTTGCGGGCGCCGTGGGTCGAGATGAAGTACTCGAGCACCGACAGGCCCTCCATGAAGTTCGCCTTGATCGGCCGCTCGATGATCTCGCCCTTCGGATTTGCCATCAGGCCGCGCATGCCGGCGAGCTGGCGAAGCTGCGCGAACGAGCCGCGGGCTCCGGAGTTGGCCATCATGTAGATCGGGTTCAGCTCGTTCAGGTTCTCGACCATGGCTTGAGCGACGTCGTCGGTGGCCTCCGTCCAGATCGAGGTGATCTGCTCGTGCCGCTCCGACTCGGTGATGAGGCCCTGGTCGTACGCATCCTCGACGCGGGACACGCGCTCCTCGTAGCCGGCGAGGATTTGCTCCTTCTCGGGCGGGATCACGATGTCGTTCTTCGAGATCGTGACGCCGGCCAGCGTGCCGTAACGGAAGCCGAGGTCCTTGATCGTGTCGAGGACGTAGGCGACCACATGGGCTCCGTGCTCGTCGACGAGCGTGGAGATGAAGTCACCGAGCTCCTTCTTCGACAGCGTCCGGTTGATGTACTCGTGGTACGGGCCCTGCTCGCCGTTCCGCGCAGCAGCGTCGTGCAGCGAGCGGTCGATCTCGGCGTTGAAGATGACCCTTCCCGGCGTCGTGAGGACGAGCTGGTCCTTCCACAAGTACTCGATCGGCTGCTGGAGCCCGACCTGCTTCCCGTCGACGGCGAACTCGACCTCCTCCTCGGTGCGGAAGCGAGACGGCCGCGGGTCGAGCTTCTCGACTGCGACCCCATTCAGGTCGCGGTCGGAGTAGGTGAGGTAGTAGGCGCCGAGCACCATGTCCTGCGTCGGCGTGGCGAGAGCCTGCCCGTGCGCCGGCGAGAGGATGTTGTTCGCCGACAGCATCAGGATCCGCGCCTCGGCCTGGGCCTCCGAGGACAGCGGCACGTGCACCGCCATCTGGTCGCCGTCGAAGTCGGCGTTGAAGGCGTGGCAGACGAGCGGATGCACCTGGATCGCCTTGCCCTCGACGAGCGTCGGCTCGAAGGCCTGGATGCCGAGCCGGTGCAGCGTCGGGGCGCGGTTGAGCAGGACCGGGTGCTCCTGGATGACCTCCTCGAGGATGTCCCACACCTCGGCGTACATCTGGTCGACGTGCCGCTTGGCCGCCTTGATGTTCTGGACGATCTTC
>JBJMKG010000033.1:0-2098 GCA_045805945.1 Gaiellaceae bacterium | reverse complement strand
GTCTATCTGGCCGCGGAGGACGAGCAGGGCATCCTGGACCGACTCGAGCGGCTGCGCGGCGGAACCGGGGACCATGCAGCCGACCGGGCGAAGGCGCAAGCGGCGGCCGCGCTCCAGGACCAGCTGGACGCGCGCGCGCAGCTCTCCCGGCAGCTGTCGCGCTTCGACGCGCAGATGGACCACATCGTCGCGACGCTCGGCGCCGTCCACGCGCAAATCGTGCGGATGAGCGTGGAGGAGGAGGCCTCCGAGCAGGCCCGTGTGGCAGGCCGGGTGCGCGACCTGCGTCGAGAGGTCGGGGCCGCCGCGGATGCGTTGCAGGAGGCGTACCGCGACCTGGACTGACAGAGCCTCGGTCTCGTCGCCGCGACCGACATGCGCGGGCGCGGCACGCCGCGGCTCCGCCGCGAGACCCATCCCCGATAAACGAAGCCCCCAACGAGGCTTGCGCCACCTTGAGGGCTCCTCAGGCGTCCGGACCGGTGTGACCGTGTCGCGAACTCCTGTCGGGAGCCTAACTCAGATCGCGTCGACTGTGATGAGCAATTCGACCCCCTCTGCGACACCCAGAACCGAGGCCGCGCTGCCGTTCGCCACCGCAATCGCGACGTTTCGATAGCTGTCCTCGTAGAGGATCAGCTCGCCGCGGCGAGCGTCGGCGAACGTCCGTGCCGCGACCGCGTAGTAGTGGTTGCCGCTCACGTCGAGCTCCACCCTCGTGCCGGGCACGATCGACGCCTGCTCCAGATGCTCGCGGCGCAGGTTGAGGGCGATGTTGCCGAAGCGGTCGACGGAGAGGACCGTCGCACGGATCCGCGAACGGCCGACCTCGGGCTCCGGGAGCTCGAGCCGCACGAGTGCGTCGAGCGCGATCGGCGGCCCCAGATCGCCGAGCGGCACGCCGGTCGCGAGATGTGCGGCTGCAGGCGCAAAGAGATCGCGGCCGTGAAAGGTGTGCGAGACCGAGTCGAGCGCGTAGGCCGGATTCGCGAGCTCGTGGGCCTCGACGGCGCCGCCGAACCGGTCCGCCGCCGGCAGGAGCAGGCCGTTGTCCGGGCCGACGTACAGGCGGCCCTCGGCGTCGCGAAGAGCGAGCGGGCGCCGCCCGCTGCCGACGCCCGGATCGACGACGGCCAGATGCACGCCGGCCGGCATGTACGGCAGCGCGTTCGCAAGCACGAGCGCCCCCTGCTGGATCCGGCCGGGACGGACGCCGTGGGTGAGGTCGATGATCTCCGCGTCGGGCGCAATCCGCTTGATCACCCCGTGGCACGTGCCCACGAAGTCGTCCTCGAGACCGAAGTCGGTGAGGAACGTGACGATCACTGGATCGAGGCTACTGCGTCGAGCAGCCCGTCGAGGTCGTGGGACTCGGCGACGGCGGCGACCTCGAGGCCGTACCCGCGCGCCTCCGCCTCCGTCTGGGGCCCGATCACGACCACCGGCATGCGTGCGCCCGTCGCCGCGAACGCCCGCGCCGCCGAGGCCGAGGCGAGAAGTGCGACGTCGCCGTCCGGCGCCGGCGGCCGCAGCTCCACGGTCCGGTAGAGCGCCAGGAAGTCCGCGCCGCGCTCCTCGACGAGCAGTCGCCGCGCGCCCTCGGCAGCCGCGAGCAGGACGCGTCCTTCGGGCAGCTCCGCGAGCAGGCCTTCCTGCGTCGAGACGCCCGGAACGAGCTCGGGTTGCAGCCCGTGCTCGCGCAGCGCTTCCGCGGTGCCCGATCCGATCGCGGCCAGGTGCTTCGGCGCCGAGACGAGCCGTCGTGCAAGCTCGTGAGCGCCGTTCGGGCTCGTGACGACGACCCAGTCGTACGCAGCCGGATCGATCGGCTCGTCGCCGAGCGCCTCGATCCGGATCACCGGACAGCGGACGACTTCGTGGCCCAGCGCCTCCAAGGATGCGACCAGAGGATCGGCCTGCGCCTCCGCACGCGTGACCACGATCTTCATCGAGCGAGCGCGACGAGCTCGAGGCCGAGTGCCACCGGATCGTCGCCGCTGCGGCGTTCGACCCACGACCCGTCCTCGGCGGCGATCAGCGCGGTCAGCATCGTCCCGTCGTGATGCGCGGCCACCGGAGCGAGGCAGCCGCCGCCGAC
>JBJMKG010000032.1:0-47896 GCA_045805945.1 Gaiellaceae bacterium | reverse complement strand
CGGGCGAGCACGCGAAAGCCTGCTCGCCCGCGACGGAACCGAACGACCGAGCCCCGCAACCACAAGCAGAGCCCTCCAGCACGGAGGGCCGGGGAGACCGCGCTCTCCCCGGCCCGGAGTTCCTTAGCCCCCGGGCGAAGAGCGCAGCTCTTCGCCCGGTCCCTAGACCGGGACGATCGACTTCGTCTGCTCGACGAGCTCCCCGAGGTCGAACGGCTTGCCGACGAAGCCGCTCGCGCCGCTCGATGCCGCCTGGCGCCTCGCCTCCGCGTCGACCTGGCCGCTGAACATCAGCACGGGGATCGCGCCGGCGCCGTGGCGTTCCTGGATCCGTCGGAGCATCTCCCAGCCGTCGACGTGCGGCATCATCACGTCGAGGAGGACGAGCTCCGGCTTGCGCGACTCGATCGCCGCGAGCCCCTCGTCCGCGCTCGACGCCTCCTGGACGTCGTAACCCTCGCGCTCGAGCTCGATCCGGACGAGCTCGCGCATCCGTTCGTCGTCGTCGACGAGCAGGACGGACGGGCCGGCCTGCTGCCGGCCGGGACCGGAGCGGGCGAGGAAGGCCTCGAGGTCGCCGCGCCGGAACCGGCGGTGACCGCCCGGCGTGTAGAAGGCCGGGACGCGTCCCTGATCCGACCACTTGCGGATCGTGCTCTGGGCGACGCCGAGGAAACGCGCCGCCTGTCCGAGCGTCAGCCACTCGGGATCGTGGCGCCCGCCCTCTTCTCTGTAGCCCATGGAGGGAATTTGACCAAATCTCCCGTTTTTTACACCTGGATGTGCATCTATACCCACATCCTCATGGTTCGTAATCGGTAGCGCCGCGCTGATAGGCGTTAAATGCGGCGGCAAGGACGACGGTCAGGTCGCGCGACCAGCCCCGTGCGGAGGCACGCTCCTCGAGCACCTCGCGCGCCCAGCGCTCCGACTCGTCGTAGGCGGTGGCAAGCTCCCGCAGTGTGTAGGTCTGGCCGACCCGCTTGCGCAGTTCGTCGAGCACGAGGTCGAGCTGCTCGAGCAGCTGCCGGTACCGGCGAGCGTCGTCACGAGCAGCCTCGAGCCGCGCCGTTCCGTCCTCCCACTCCTGCTTCGCGACCTCGACCTGGCTCACGGGATCCGACTCACTCGGAGCAACACCGCTCGGGCCAGCGCGGCTCGACCTCCGCCAGGATGCGCTCGCCGAGCTCGTAGCCGGGACGCGCGAGGGCGAAGGCGACGTGCGCGTGCAGGCACTTGAGGCTGCCTCCCCGGCGCGAGCCGCCGATGCCGTACTCCAGCGAGGCGCCATGGTCGTTGCCCGTCGCGTCCCCGGCCAGGTCTCTCCGCAGGCGGCGTTGGTCGTCGTCGGCTGCCGCGAGGCTCGCGGCGAGGGCCGGCTCGGCGCGCGTCGCGAGGCTCCAGCGCTCGACGCCCCCGGGGGCTTCGAGCCGCGACACGGCAGCGACGAGATGGCGGCAGGTGAGGTAATACGTGGTCGGGAACGGCTCCCCGTCCGGCCCGTACGGGCTCTGCTCGGTGACCGCGGGAGCGCCGAACGGGCACCTGACCGCGACGCCTCGGAGCGTCCGGGGCTCGCGCCCGAGCTGACGCGCGACGACCGCCCGATCAGCGTCCGTGACCACGGGAGGCAGCATGACGCGATCCATGCTGCCTGCGGAGCCACTGTGGAATGTCCTTGACGATGAAGAGGTGCTCGCCCGGCTGGATATAGCCGAGCGCCCGCGCCTCGCGCGTGAGGACTGCGAGCGACGACGCCCGCCGCAGGCGTCGCTCGAGCGACGCCTGTTCCTTCTGCAGGTGCCGCACGGCCACGAGCCGGTCCGCGCGTTGCGACCGCGCGCCGAGGTAGTCGTGCAGCGGCCGGTAGTAGAGAAGCCCGACGAGCACGAGCGCTCCGACCGCGAACCAGCGGCGCGTGCCGGGTCCGCCGAGACGCCGGCGGCGGGTCTTTCTCGCGGCCATCCAGCCGGAGTTCTTCGGCCGCGGCCGCGGTCCTCCGGAGCTCCGGGCGAAGAGCTTCGCCCGGGGGACGGATCGCGAAGCCTTCGGCTTCGCGATCCGGGCTAAGGAACTCCGCCCACGGGAGAGCGCGGTCTCCCGTGGGCTCCGTGCAGTAGGGCTTTGCTTGTCGTTCCGGGGTTCGGACGTTCCGTTCCGTCGCGGGCGAGCAGGCTTTCGCGTGCCTCGCCCGCTACTCCGCGGCGGCGTAACGCACCGTTACGCCGCCGCCGGGATCGGACCGCAGTTCGAGACGTTTCGAACCACGTGCCGACCAGGGCCGGAGGCTAAGCGGAGCGCAAGCGAGCTTAGCCGGAGGCCGAACCGCGCTCGCGCCGGCCTCTGCCGCGCGCGAGAGCACGACAGGACCCTCCCGCCCACCGGATCAAGAACGAGACAGCACGGAGCACGGGCGAGACCGCGCTCTCGGCCGCGTGGAGTTCCTGATCCCAGCGAGCGGGTGCGCAGCACCCGCGAGCTTACGAGACGACGTCGACCTTGATCACGTTCGTCGTGCCCGGCGTGTTGACAGCGGTGCCCGCGGTGATCACGACCCGGTCGCCGCTCTCGACGATGCCCGCCTCGCGCGCCGCCTCGACCGCGAGGCGCCAAAGGTCCTCCACGTCGCCGGTCTCGGAGATCTCGAGCGCCGTCACGCCCCACTCGAGCGCGAGCTGGCGCATCGCCCAGTCGACGTGCGTGAGCGCCACGATGGGCCGGCGCGGCCGCAGCCGCGCGACGGCGCTCGCGGTCCGCCCGGTGAACGTGGGAACGAGGATCGCCTTCGCCTGCAGCGCTTCGGCGAGGTCGCACGCGGCGTTGGACATCGCCTGGCCGATCGTCGGGTTTTCGGTCGCCTCCGGCAGTTCGTGCCGGTAGTGGAGGCTCGGCTCGACCGCTTGCGCGATCCGGTCCATGTAGGCGACCGCCTCGACCGGGTACTCGCCCACGGCGGTCTCGCCGGAGAGCATCACCGCCGAGGTGCCGTCGAGGATGGCGTTGGCGACGTCACTCGCCTCGGCCCGCGTCGGCTCGGGCGAGTGGACCATCGTCTCGAGCATCTGCGTGGCCGTGATCACGGGCTTTCCCCGCTCGAGCGACTTCTGGATGATCCGCTTCTGGACGAGCGGCACGAGCGCCGGCCCGATCTCCACCCCGAGATCGCCGCGTGCCACCATCACCGCGTCGGTCTCGGCGAGCACGTCGTCGAGGACGTCGATGGCCTCGGACTTCTCGATCTTCGCGATCACGTGGGCGTGCGAGCCGGCCTGCTCGAGCAGCGCGCGCAGGTCGCGCACGTCTGCGGGCGAACGGATGAAGGAGAGGGCGACGAAGTCCACACCAGTCGCCACGGACCACTCGAGGTCCGCGAGGTCCTTGCGCGTGAGCGAGGGGATCGGTACGGGAACGCCGGGAAGATTCACGCCCTTGTGCGAGCTCACGACGCCGCCGACGACGACCGCACAGGTCGCGCGGCCGCCCGCGACCTCGTCCACACGCAGCCGCACGAGCCCGTCGTCGATCAACACCTCGTGGCCGGGCTCGAGAACGTCCCCGATCACCGCCGGCGCGATCGGCAGCTCGCCGTCCGTGGCGGCCTCCTCCGCGCAGACGCTGATGTGATCGCCGGTGTGGAGGACGACCGGCTCCGCCAGCTCGCCGATCCGCAGCTTGGGTCCCTGCAGGTCGCCGATCAGCGCCACCGGCCGGCCCGTCTCGGCTGCGATCTCGCGGACGAGCCAGGCGCGCTCGGAGTGCTCCGCGTGCGTGCCGTGCGAGAGGTTGAAGCGGACGGCATCGACGCCGGCCGTGATGAGCGCGCGCAGGCGTTCACGCGAATCGGACGCCGGCCCGAGCGTCGCCACGATCTTCGTCCGGCGATCGGTCGCCATACGGCTCAGACTACTAGCGGCGTAAACGGGGGAAAGCGTCCCACCCCGGGTACCCGGCTCTGTCACCGAGCTCTTCTTCGATCCGCAGGAGCTGGTTGTACTTCGCGACCCTGTCGGTGCGCGCCGGGGCTCCCGTCTTGATCTGACCCGTGCCGAGGGCGACAACGAGGTCGGCGATCGTCGTGTCCTCCGTCTCGCCGGAGCGGTGGGACATCACCGCCGTGTAGCCGTTCGCGTGTGCGAGCCGGACCGCCTCGATCGTCTCGGTCAGCGTTCCGATCTGGTTGACCTTGATCAGGATCGAGTTGGCGACCCCGCGCTCGATGCCGAGACGCAGCCGCTCGGGATTCGTGACGAAGATGTCGTCGCCGACGAGCTGAAGGTGCTCGCCGAGGCGGTCGGTCGTCGCGCGCCAGCCGTCCCAGTCGTCCTCGGCGTTGCCGTCCTCGAGCGAGACGAGCGGGAACCGGTCGGCGAGGTCCTCATAGAACTCGGGCATCTCCCCCGGCCCGAGCTCGCGTCCCTCGAAGCGATAGCGGCCGTCGGAGAAGAACTCGCTCGAGGCCGGATCGAGGGCGATCCCCACCCGCTCGCGGTGCCCGGCTCGCTCGGCGGCCTCGAGGATCGCCGCGATCGCCGTCTCGCTGGAATCGAGGTCAGGGGCGAAGCCGCCCTCGTCGCCGACGGCAGTCGAGAGCCCTCGCTCGCCGAGCAGCTTCTTCAGCTCGTGGTACGTCTCGGCCGCGATCTGCAGCGCATCCGAGAAGCGCTCGGCTCCCGCGGGGACGAGCATGAACTCCTGCAGGTCGATCGAGTTGTCGGCGTGGACGCCGCCGTTGATCACGTTGAGCAAGGGGACGGGCAGGGTCGTCGCCTCCTCGCCGCCCAGGTGGCGGAAGAGCGAGAGGCCGGCGTCGGCCGCGGCCGCTTTCGCAGTCGCGAGCGAGACGCCGAGGACCGCGTTGGCGCCGAGACGGGCCTTGTTCGGCGTCCCGTCCAGCTCGACCAGCCGCCGGTCCACGGCCTCTTGCTCCGCTGCCTCCATCCCGGCGACCGCCGTTGCGATCTCCCCCGCGACGTTCGCGACCGCCCTCGCCACGCCCTTGCCGCCGTAGGCGGAGTCGCCGTCGCGCAGCTCGACCGCCTCGTGGACACCGGTCGAGGCTCCCGACGGCACCGCAGCGCGGCCGAAGGCGCCCGACTCGAGCCGGACGTCGACCTCGACCGTGGGGTTGCCGCGCGAGTCGAGGATCTGGCGGGCGTGGACGTCGGAGATCCTGCTCACTCCGTGCGCTCCTTGGCGCGGTCGAACCACTCGTCCTGCCGCTCGAGCGGCAGCTCGCTCCAATTCTGGCCGGTCTCCGCCGCGAGCGCCTCAGCTACCTCGACCCGCCGGCGAAAGCGCCGAGCCGCCCGCCGCAGCTCGAGCTCCGGATCGACGTCGAGCCTGCGCGCGACGTTGACCGCCGCGAAGAGCACATCGCCGAGCTCCTCCCCGGACGGCTCGTCCTCCAGCTCGCGCAGCTCGTCGCCGAGGTCGGCGAGCGCACCAGCGAGATCCGGGTACTCGAAGCCGACGGCCCTGGCCCGTTGCTGGATCTTGCGCGCATACAGGAGCCCGGGCAGCGACTCCGCGACGTCGTGGAAGATGCCCTCGCGCCCCTCCTGCTCGCGCTTGATGCGCTCCCAGTTCGAGCGGACGCGATCGGCGGTGCGCGCCTCCACGTCGCCGAAGACGTGCGGGTGGCGGCGCACTAGCTTCTCGTGCACGCCGCGGGCAACCCGCTCCAGGTCGCCTGCACCCCGCTCCTCGAGCAGGAGCGCCAGGAAGTAGACCTGGAAGAGGAGATCTCCGAGCTCGTCGAGCAGCTTCTCGTCGTCGCCTGCGAGCGCGGCGTCCGCGACCTCGTAGGACTCCTCGACGGTGTGAGGCACGATCGTTGCCGCCGTCTGCTCGCGGTCCCACGGACAGTCGCGGCGCAAGCGCTCCGTCAGACGCTGCAGCTCAAGGAGGGCCTCTTGCAGGCCCTCCCCGGAAGCGCCGGCGGCGGGCACGTCAGCCGGTCGTCGTCGGCGTCGAAACCGTCGGGGTCGTGGTCGTCGCCGGCTGGTAGCCGGTCTGGAAGGCGACCTTGCCCTTGTAGTCCTTCTGCACCTTCGCGAGCCAGTTCTGCCAGGCCACCTGCTTCTTCTGCTGGGCCAGGCTCGACTCGATCTGCGACTCGACCTGCTTGAAGGACTGCGTCTGTGCGGTCGTCTTCTTCACCGGGCCGAGCGCCTGGATGATGTGCCAGCCGTACTGGCTGTGCACCGGCTGCGAGATCTCGTTCGTCTTGAGCGAGAAGGCGACGTTCTGGAACGGCTTCACGAGCTGTCCCTTGATCGCGTTCAGCTTGCCGCCCTGCGGCGCGGAGCCGGTGTCCTTCGAATACTTCTTCGCCAGGCTGGCGAAGCTGGCGCCGTTCTTCAGCTTCGTCTCGAGCTGGTCAGCGAGGCTCTTGCTGTCGACGAGGATGTGGCGGACGCTCCGCGTGGTCTCGGCCGGAGTCGTGAAGGACGTCTTGTTCTGCTCGTAGTAGTGCTGCGCGTCGGACTTCGACACCTTGACGTCCGAGGTCACCTTCGCCTCGAGCTTGCTGCTCAGCAGCGACGGCCGGAGGTTGTACTGCTCGAGCTGGGCGAGCGTGATGTCGTCCTTCTTCAGTGCGGCATCGAGCTTCTTCTGGCTGCCGTTGAAGGCGCTGGCCTTGATCTGCGAGAGACGGGCATCGATGTCCTTCTGCGTCACCGTCACGCCCAGCTTCTCGGCCTCCTGCTGAAGCTCCTGCTCCTGGACGAGGAAGGTGACGGCCTGGTCCTTGAGCTGCGAGTACGCCGTGGTTCCGACCTTCGGCGGCGCCTGCCCCTGCGCCTTGTAGCGCGCGAAGCCGACGTCCATCAGTGAGTTGAAGTCCGTCTTCGTGATCGACGTGGAGCCGACCTTGGCGACGGAGTCGGAAGGTACGGAGCCCGAGCCACCGCCGCCGCATCCTGCGGCGAGGACGGCGACGAGCGCGAGGGCAAAGAACAGGGGGAGCAGGCGAGTCTTCATTTCCATCCAGTGAGGTCGATGTCGCGGGAGCGCACGGTGCGGCGAAACGTCGTTTCAGGCCGCCCGGCGCGCGTCCAAGATAGCATCGACCAGGTCGACCGCCTGGGCGATTTCCTCCTGCCCGCGCATGCTTACCTCCTGCTTAGAAGAGACGTAGATCGCGGTCTTCGCGCGGTCGCGGAGCTCGCGCAACTCGCCCGAGCCCAGCACGAGCCTCCCGACCGTGGACTTCCCTCCCTGGAAGACGAGGTAGTCGGCGCCGAGCAGCGCGACCTTGATCTTGGCCTCCTGGATCCGGAAGAGATTCTCCACCGGCTCGGGCAGTGGCCCGTAGCGGTCCTCGAGCGCCGCCTGCAACTCGCGCAGCTCGTCCTCCGTCTCGGAGAGCGCCAGGCGGCGGTGGACGTCGATGCGCAGTGCTTCCGAGTCGACGTACACGGCGGGGACATAGGCGTCGACGCGGGCATCCACTCGCACCGGCCGCGCTGCGACGCGCCTCTGGCCTTGCAGCTCGGCGACCGCCTCGTTCAGGAGCTCCACGTAGAGCTCGAAGCCGACCGCGGCCACGTGACCGGACTGCTCCGCCCCGAGCAGCTCGCCCGCTCCGCGAATCTCGAGGTCGCGCATCGCGATCGCGAAGCCGGCGCCGAGCTCGGTGTGGTCGGCGAGCGTCGCCAGCCGGGCCCGCGCCTCCGGCGTCAGCTCCCGCGCATCCGGATAGAAGAGGTAGGCGAACGACGTGGCGTCGGAGCGGCCCACCCGGCCGCGGATCTGGTAGAGCTGGGCGAGGCCGAGCGTGTCGGCGCGCTCGACGACGAGGGTGTTCGCCTGCGGGATGTCGATCCCGGACTCGATGATCGTCGTCGAGACGAGCACGTCGGCGTCGCCTCGCAGGAAGGCGTGCATCCGCTCCTCGAGCTCCTTCTCCCGCATCTGCCCGTGCGCGACGAGGAAGCGCAGGCCCGGGCAGAGCTGCTGGAGCTGGGTGGCCCGTTCCTCGATCGTCTCGACCCGGTTGTGGAGGAAGAACGCCTGGCCTTCGCGCTCCGCCTCTCGCTCGAGCGCGAGCTTGACGAGCTCCTCGTCGTACTCGCCGACCGTCGTCCGGATCGGGCGCCGGCCCTCGGGCGGCGTCTCGATGATCGAGATGTCGCGCATTCCGGCGAGCGAGAGGTGCAGCGTGCGCGGGATCGGGGTCGCGCTGAGCGTGAGCACGTCGACCTCGAGCCGCAGCGACTTGAGCAGCTCCTTCTGCGCGACACCGAACCGCTGCTCCTCGTCGAGGATCACGAGGCCGAGCTCCTTCGGAATCACGTCGCGGCTGAGAATGCGATGCGTCCCGATCAGGACGTCGACCTTGCCCGCGCTGAAGTCCGCGAGTATCTGCTTCGTCTCCTTCGGCGGCACGAAGCGGGAGACCATCTCGACGCGCACCGGAAAGTCGCGGAAGCGCTCGAGGAACGTGTTGAAGTGCTGCTCCGTGAGGATCGTCGTCGGCGCGAGCAGAAGGACCTGGCGGCCGTTGACGGCCACGGCGAAGGCCGCCCGCACCGCGACCTCCGTCTTGCCGAAGCCGACGTCGCCGCAGACGAGCCTGTCCATCGGCCGCGGCGTCTCGAGATCCTCCTTCACCGCCTCGATCGCCCCTTCCTGGTCCGGAGTCTCGCGATACGGGAAGCTCGCCTCGAGCCGCGGCAGCCATTCGTGCGAGAGGTCGTAGGCGACCCCCTCCCGCGTCTGCCGCTGTGCGTAGAGCTGGATCAGGTCGCCGGCGAGCTCGCGGACGGACTCGCGCGCCCGCGACTTGAGCGTCTGCCACGCCTTGCCGCCGAGCTTCGAGAGCGCCGGTGCCGAGCCGTCGGCGCCGACGTACCGCGAGACCTTGCCGAGCTGCTCGTGCGGGACGTAGAGCCGGTCCTCGCCGCGGAAGGCGAGCAGGAGGTAGTCGCGCGTGACGCCGGCGACGGTCTTCGTCTCGAAGCCGAGCAGGCGGCCGACGCCGTGATCCTCGTGCACGACGTGATCGCCGGTGCGGAGGTCGGCGAACGACTGGAGCGCGCGGCCGCCGAGGCGGCGCTCGCGCGGCGCGCGGCGGCGGAAGACCTGGTGGTCGGGCAGGAGGACGAGGCCGAGCTCGCGCCACACGAAGCCGCGGCGCGCCGGGGCGACGGCGAACAGGAGCTCGGGCTCGCCCGGCAGCTCCTCCCCCGGCTCGACGAGTCGCGCCTCGACCCGGCGGAGGAGGTTCTGCGTCCGCAGCGCCTCGCCGCGGTGCGCGAAGGCGACGACCACCCGCTGGCCCGAGCGGAGGAGCGCCGCGAGCTCGCTCTCGGCCTCGGCGAGGCCTCGGGCGGCGATCGCGGGCCGCTGCGCCTCGAACGCGAAGGGTTGGGCCTGCGGGAAGGGGTCGAGCTCGGTCGAGCCGGCGAGCGACGGCGGCTCGAGCACGCCGTCCTCTTCCCAGACGCGCCGGACGTCGTCCGGCTGGAAGACGAGGTCGGGCGGTCCGTCGAGCGGCGGCACCAGGTCGTCGGGCAACGGCGGGGAGAGCGGCTCATCCCCTTCCTCCGCAAGTAACGGACTGTTACTGAGTTGGACAGTGTCGAGCCGGCGCTCGGCCGCCGGGTAGAGCCTCGCCTCGGCGACCGGGTGCAGCGCGCGCTGCGTGAAGGGCGAGAAGGCGCGTACCGACTCGATCTCGTCGCCGAAGAACTCGACCCGCAGCGGCTCGCGGCCGGTCGTCGGGAAGACGTCGACGATGCCGCCGCGCACCGCGAACTGGCCTCGGTCGTCCACGCGCTCCACGCGCTCGTAGCCGGCGAGCGCGAGGGACTCCGCCAGTCCCTCGACACCGGTTTCGAGTCCCTCCCGCAGCTCGATCGGCTCGGGCCGTGCCTCAGGCGGCGGCAACCCTTCGGCGAGCGCTCTCGCGGAGGCGCAGACGAGCCCGCCGCGCGCGAGGACGTGGAGCGCGCGCGCCCGCTCGCCGATGAGGTGCGGCGGCGGCGCGAGCCCCGATTCCCGGGTGACGCCCCGGCTCGGCAGCAGGCCCACGGCGTCGTCGCCGATGAACCAGGCCGAGCCCTCTGCGGCATCGCGCGCGTCCGCATCCTCCGGCAGGAGGACGACGAGACCGCCCCCGACTCGTTCGTGCAGGGTCGCGAGCAGGAGTGGCAGCGCCGACTCGGAGACGCGCGCACGGGTCGGCAGCGCGTCGACGAGCTCCGCGAGGCGCTCGTGCTCGACGAGCTCCCGAACGAGGGCGTGAAGTACCGGACGGTCCATGACGAAGGGCGGAACCGGCAGGTTCCGCGGACTCCGATGGTAATGGCAGTTCTCAGGGCGTACATTCCCGGACGTGCATGGGGCCGGTCGTTTCGGACCGCTCGAGGAGCGTCCGTTCAGGCTTCTCTGGCTCGCGCGGACAGGGTCGTCCGTGGGCGACTCCCTCGTCCCGGTTGCGCTGGCGTTCGCCGTGATCGGGATCCATGGGAGTGCGCTGGGCCTCGGCGCCGTCCTCGGCGCTCGCACGATCGCGCTCGGTGCCTCCACGATCGTCGGCGGGGTGTGGGCCGACCGCCTGCCGCGCAAGGCGGTGATGGTCTCAGCCGACCTCCTTCGCTTCGGCGTCGAGTCGGTGACCGCGGTGCTACTCCTCGAAGGCACCGCCCATGTCTGGCAGCTCGCAGCCCTCCAGGCGGCGGCCGGCGTAGGCGCGGGGTTCTTCGCGCCGGCCTCGACTGCTCTCATTCCGCAGGCCGTCCCCGCTGCGCGCCTGCTGCAGGCGAACTCGCTGCTCTCGATGTCGGAGAACGCGACCCGCATCTTCGGGCCCGTGGTCTCCGGCGCGATCGTGGCGACCGCCGGTCCCGGCTGGTGCTTCGCGATCGACGCGGCGAGCTTCCTCCTGAGCGCCTCGTTCGTCGGAGCGATGCGCGTCGAGGCGCACCTGCGGCCCGTGGCCCAGCGCTTCTGGCGGGACGTCGCCGACGGCTGGGGCGAGGTGCGGCGCCATCGCTGGCTGACGGCCGGGTTCCTCGGCTTCGCCCTCGGCAACCTCGGAATCGGAATCTACCTCGTGCTCGGCCCGTTCGTGGCCAACGAGCATCTCTCCGGCAAGTTGGGGTGGGGCCTGATCGTCGGCGCGATTCCCGTCGGCGGGCTCCTGGGCGGGTTCGTCGCCTACCGGTTCCGGCCGGAACATCCCGTGGCGACGGCGTTCGCGATCTGGTCGCTGTGCGGCGTGCTGCCGTTTGCGCTCGTTCGCCCGTTCCCCCTGCCGGTGGTCATGGTCGCGTCCGCGATCCTCGGCGCCTGCATCCTCATCGGCAACGCGCTCTGGGAGACGGCGATGCAGCAGGAGGTACGACCCGACCGCCTCGCCCGTGTGGCCTCGATCGACCAGCTCCTCTCGGTCGGCCTGATGCCGATCGGTCAGGCGCTCGCCGGCGCCGTCGCAGCCGGCGTCGGCGTCCCCGCGACGCTTCTGCTCGCGGGGACGCTGATGTGCGTGCCGAACCTCGTCGTGGTCACGTTCGTCCGCGAGGTGCGGAGGGTGCGGCGGCGCGACGGGCAGGAGCCGGCTGTCACGTCTCTAGAGCCGGCTCCTGCCGCCGCTCCTCCCCGATGAACAGGGCGCGCCGCGTCCAGTGCGGCAACCACCAGTTCGCGTTCCCGAGCAGGCGCATCAGCGCCGGGACGAGCAGCGCACGGATCACGGTCGCGTCGAAGATGATCCCGGCTGCGAGACCGATCGCGAACTCCTTGATCTCGAAGCCCGGGCTCGACGAGAGGACGAGAAACGCGAACATCAGGATGAGCGCCGCGCTCGTCACGAGCTTCCCCGTCCGGGCGAGACCGAGCTCGATCGCGCCGTCGGTGGACCCCGTCTCGTCGTACGCCTCTCTCATCCGCGTGAGCATGAAGACCTCGTAGTCCATCGAGAGGCCGAACAGGAAGGCGAAGATCATCAGCGGGATCCACGCCGTGATCGCCTGCGTCGCGGTGATGTTCCAGAGCGACGAGCCGTGTCCCTGCTGGAAGATGAAGACGACGATCCCGAATGCGGCGCCGAGCGAGACGAGATTGAGGATCGCCGCCTTGATCGGCAGCACGATCGAGCGGAACGCCCGCGTCAGCAGGACGAGCGTCAGCACGAGCACGAACGCGAGGACATACGGGAAGTTCCCGTACACGGCGTGCACGAAGTCGCGGTCGACCGCCGGCACGCCGCCGAGCGTGGCGTCGCTGCCGCGCAGCCTGTCGTTGACCCGGTCGATGATCCCCTGGATCCCGGGCGCCGCTCCGTCGATCGCCGGGAAGGCCTCGACGAGCGTGTCCGGCCCGCGGTGCCAGGCGGAACCGGGCGGCACGGTCGCGCCGACGAGGCCGGGCACGGTGCGCTCCCTGAGGGCGACGTCCTGGGCGTCGCCGCCGTTCTCGACGAGCGTCACGAACGGCTTCATCACGCCGGGCGAGATGCCCGCGGCGGCGAGCAGCTGCCGGCCCGCGATGGCGGTGCCGTTACCCGGGAAGTTCTTCAGCTGCGACTCGTTCGGGTTCAGCTGGACGCCGAGCACGACGAGGACGGCCACGATCGCCGCGCCGGTCGCCGCGATCGCCCACGGCCGCCGCAGGACGAAGCGGGCCCAGTTCCCCCAGGCGCCGTCCTCGGGATGGCCGCGGTCGACGAACCGCTTCGGGAGCAGCCGCACGCTGTTGATCCGCTCGCCGAGCACCGCGAGCAGCGCCGGCATCAGCGTGATCGCCGCGAGCACCGAGACCGCGGGGATCAGCATCCCGCCGATGCCGATCGAGCGGATGAACGGCAGTGGCAGGATGATCATCGACAGCAGACCGACGGCGACGGTCGACCCGGAGACGATCACGGAACGGCCGGCGTGGGTCATCGTCTCCACGAGCGCGGTCTCGACGTCCTCCCCCTCGCGCAGCTCGTCGCGGAAACGGAAGATCATCAGCAGCGCGTAGTCGATCGCGACGCCGAGGCCGACGAGGGCGATCAGGAACT
This sequence comes from Gaiellaceae bacterium, assembly GCA_045805945.1. Lineage (GTDB taxonomy): Bacteria > Actinomycetota > Thermoleophilia > Gaiellales > Gaiellaceae > Palsa-739. The sequence continues at coordinate 34,884 of JBJMKG010000032.1, read as the reverse complement.
CGACGATGATCGACACGTTCGTGACGTAGGTGAGTGCCCAGACGAGCGTAAAGGTGTTGAGGATCGCGGCCGCGGCGACGGCGACCGGGATCAGGATCGCGGGCAGCGTGCCGAAGACGAAGAGGAGGATCACGATCGCGCCGAGGCCACCGACGACGGCTTCGACGAGGATGTTGCCGCCCCCGCCGCCATGCGAGCTCGCCTCTTCCAGCGGGTCATGGCCGGTCACCTGCACCTGGATCCCGTGCGGCAGCCCGCGGGCGGCGGCCGCGCGAACGGCGCCCGCCTCGCTCTTGGAGTCGAAGTTGGACGGCCCCGGCGGATAGACCTCCTCGAAAATGGTGTGCCGGTCCTTGGAGACGTACATGAGGTCGTGCGTCGAGAAGTACGAGCTCGTCCGGGCGCCCGGCATCACTGCCGCCGCACGCCGCATGGCAGCCGCGATGGCTCCGCTCTTCGTCGCGTCTCCGGAGGTGCGGAAAACGACGACGTCGGGTGGGCGCACGCCCGTGCCGAACGCCTTCAGCGTGCGCTGGTTCGCCTCATAGGCCGACTTTCCCGGGATCGAGAAGCTCTGATACCAGCGCTTCGAGACCTGGCCCGCGGCGAAGGCGCCGAAGAGCGTGAGGACGATCCAGGCCCCGATGACCTTCCACCGGTGCCGGGCTACGACGTGTGCGAGACGGGCGAGCATTGGTCTCCTTCCATGGCGGACGACCGGCCCAATGTTACAGACACGGTAACTTTACCGCAACTGTAAAGATTGCTAGAATCTCGTGAATGGGCCTGCGCGAGACGAAGAAGCTCCAGACGCGCCAGGCGATCGCAGCCGCCGGGATGCGGCTCTTCGTGACGCGCGGCTTCGACCACGTTACCGTCGGCGAGATCGCGCACGAGGCAGGTGTCTCCGAGAAGACGGTCTTCAACTACTTCCCGACGAAGGAGGACATCTTCTTCGACGAGGTGCCGGAGCGCGTCGAGGCGCTCGCCGAGGCCGTGCGCGGACGCCGGCCGGCCCAGTCGCTCATTGCCGCGATGCACGACCTCCACGCCGCCCAGTGCAGCCGACTGACGAGCCCCGGCTTCGCACATTTCGCGCGCGTGATCGATGAGTCGCCGGCGCTCCGGGCGAAGGAGGTCGACGTCATGGCGCAGTTCACCGACGCTCTCGCCAGGACGATCCACGACGAGCTCGGCATCCACCCCACGGACGCTCAGGTCGCCGCGAACCTTCTGATGAGCGTGCACTGGCAGCTGTTCCGCAACGCGCGGGCGCACGCGCTCGCCGGGCGGAGCGGCCCCGCGGCGGCGCGCCGGCTCCGTGCCGAGCTCGAGCGCGCCTACCGGCTGCTCGAGCATGGGCTCGCCGCGCTCAACGCGGTGCCTAGCGCCGGTTGACCTGAACCTGGGCGCGCTCGACGCCCTCGGCGTCGAGCGTCTCCACGGCGTCGGCGGCTCGAGCGACGAGCGTCTCAGCGTCCTCGTGCGGCTCGAAGTTCGCGAGCACCCAGTCGGCGAGCGGGCGGCGGTCGCCCCGCTCCGGCCGGCCGACGCCGACGCGGAGCCGCAGGAACTCCTGCGTCTTCAGGTGCTGTGCGATCGAGCGCAGGCCGTTGTGCCCCGCGAGGCCGCCGCCGAGTCGAAGCTGGAGCCGGCCGAGCTCGAGGTCGCTCTCGTCGTGGACGACGAGGACCGCCTCGGGAGCCAGCTTGAAGAAGGACGCTGCCGCCCCGACCGCGCGGCCCGACTCGTTCATGTACGTCTCCGGCTTGAGGAGTGCGAGCTTGTGGCCCTCGAGCCGGATCTCCGCGATCCGGCCCGAGAACTTCGTGCGCCAGGAACCGGCGTGCCGCCGCGCGAGCTCGTCCGCGACCATCGCGCCGACGTTGTGGCGGTTGCGCTCGTACTCGCGGCCCGGGTTGCCGAGCCCGACGACGAGCAGGTCGAGCGAAGAGCCAAGCCGGCGCGGCCAGAGGCGCACCGGAAGAACTTAACCTTCGACGGTGCCCTGGTCGCCGGCGGCGTCCGCCTCCGGCTCGGCCGGAGCACCGGCCGCCCCCTCCGCAGCCTCGCCCTCGGTTGGCTCCTCGCCTTCGGCCGCCTCGGCCTCGGCCTCCGCCGCGGCGAGCTCCTCCTCCGTCGGCTCGGGCTCGACGACCTTGGTCGGGGCGGTGACCGTCGCGAGGACAGTCTCCGGATCGTCGAGCAGCGTGATGCCCTCCGGGACGGGGATGTCGGAGATGCGCAGCGTCCCGCCGATCTCCATGCCCGAGACGTCGAGCTCGTGATGGTCCGGCACTTCGAGAGGCAGCGCCTCGACCGTCACCTCGCGCAGCGGCTGCGAGAGCACGCCGCCCTCGCGGACGCCCGGCGCGTCGTCGCCGCCGAGCAGCTGGACCGCCACCGAGGCGTGGATCGCCTTGTCGAGCCGCACCTCGTGCAGGTCGACGTGGGTCACTCCGCCCCGTACCGGGTCGACCTGGTACTCCTTGAGAATCGACGCGTGCGTCTGGCCTTTGCCATCGATCTCGACGTCGAGGATCGCGTGCAGGCCGCCGGCGCCGGTGAGTGCGCGCCGGAGCTCGCGCTCCGCGATGCAGATCGCGACCGGCTCGCCGTCGCCGTAGAGGACGCCCGGCACGAGCCCCTCCCTGCGCAGGCGGCGCGACTCGGCGGAGCCGAGTCCCTCGCGCTCCGCGACGATGAGCTTCGTCCGTTCTCCGGCCATTCCGGCGGCGGAGTGTAGCCGAGAGGAGCTGCGGTACGGTCCGCCACGATGGATCTCGAGACCCTCCTCGCGGGCTGGAACGGCGAGCACGCAGTCGTCCGGTACGACGACGAGAGCGGGGCCTGGATGTTCGTCTGCGTCCATTCCACCGTGCGCGGGCCGGCCGGCGGCGGCACGCGGCTGCGCGTCTACCCCGGGCCGGCGGAAGCTCTCGCCGACGCGATGCGCCTGTCGGAGGCGATGACGCGGAAGATGGCTGCCGCCGGCATGGCGCGCGGCGGCGGGAAGGCGGTACTCGCGGTGCCGGAGCTACCGACCGGCGAGCCGCGCCGGCGGCTCCTGCGGCGCTACGGCGAGCTCGTCGCGTCGCTCGGCGGCAGCTACCGGACCGCGGGGGACATGAACATCTCGCCGGCGGATCTGGACGTGGTCGCCGAGACCTGCTCGTGGGTCTACGGCACGACTCGGGGCGGCGGCGACAGCGGACGCGGCACCGCCCGCGGCGGGCTGCACGCGATCCGCGCCACGGTGGAGCATCTGTTCGGCTCGCCGGACCTCGCCGGCCGCAGCGTGCTCGTGCAGGGGGCGGGCGCGGTCGGTTTCGTGCTGGCGCGGGAGCTCGCGGAGGCGGGTGCGAGCGTGCTCGTGAGCGACGTCGACAAGGATCGGGCCGCCGCTACCGGCTGCGAGACGGTGCCTCCCGAGCGCGCCCTCGAGACAGAAGTCGACGTCTATTCGCCGTGCGCGGTCGGAGGCACGCTCAACGCCGGGTCGATCCCGCGCCTCGCCTGCCGCGCCGTCGTCGGCTGCGCCAACAACCAACTCGCCGAGCCGGAGGACGCGGAGCGGCTGCACCAGCGGGGCATCCTCTACGCACCGGATTACGTCGTCAACGCCGGCGGCATCATCCAGCTCATAGGGCTCGAGGACGAGGGCTGGGACGAGGCGCGGCTCGAGGTGGGCCTCGCCGGCATCGGCGACACGCTGCGGGAGCTCTTCGCCGAAGCGGAAGCGGATTCGATCACCCCGGCGGAGGCAGCCGACAGGCTCGTGCGCCGACGCCTCGCCGAGCCGAACCCCGTGCTGCGCGAGGTCGCCGAATATCCGAATTCCTTCGGGCCGCTTGGACCCGGCGACGAGCGGATCGAGACCGAGCGTTACACGCTCTACATGGGTGCCGGCGCGTCATGGAACACGGTGCAGCGGCAGCGCTTCCCCGTCGCCGACCTCGACGACGTGCTCGAGGAGGTGCGGGCGACGCTGCGTGACTGCGGACGCACGAAGACGCAGTGGGAGGTCGGCAGCTCCGCGCCGGCGGGGCTCGTCGACGCGCTGCTCGAGCGCGGCCTCGCGCACGACAGGGATCCGTACGCCGTCGCGCTCGTCCTCACGCACGAGCCGCCGCCGGGTCCTCCCGACGCCGTCGCGAGGCGTGTCGAGGCCTTCGACGACTTCGTCGCCGCGTGCGAGGTGCAGTGGGAGGCGTTCGAGTCCTCGCCCGAGGAGATCGCGGAAGCGCGCGCGGTGCTGGAAAGCCGGTGGCGCGACTCGCCGATCGTCCGGCACGCCGTGTGGCTCGACGGCGAGATCGTGTGCACGGGGACGGCGGCGCCCACCGAGCACGGCCTTCTCCTCTACGGGGGCGCGACGCTGTCCCGTGCCCGCGGTCGCGGCGCCTATCGCGCGCTCGTCCGCGCCCGCTGGGACGACGCGGTCTCGCGGGGCACGCCGGCACTGATCACCCAGGGCGGCTCGATGTCCCGCCCGATCCTCGAGCGGCTGGGCTTCGAGCCTGTCGGCCACGTGCACATGCTCATGGACGACTTCGGCCCGTAACGCTAGAAGAGCTGGTTCTCTGACGTTCGTGACGGCCAGTAGCTACCCGTTGTGAGGCGTGCGCTTGAGCAGGGATTTCCTGCTCGCGCGAGCGGTTGCCCTGACGGCCGGAGGGGCCGATGCTTAACGCTCGTAGCCGGAATGCAGCCGCGGGGGCGAGATCCCCGAGTACGAGGGGTCTGCCACCGAAAACCAGCCTCACGAGTCTGAGCGTGTGTTCGACCTGGCTCTCCAGGTCAGCTTCGTGGGTCGGTGTCGCGGGCGTCGCGTGCGGCTGCGCCAGCCTTTTCGACGACTAGGAAGCGGTGGTTCAATGCAAACACCCGCTCCAGGCTCGGATCTTGATGGCCGACGGAGACGATGAAATGGGTTGGATCGGACCGGACCGATTCGTACTCGGAACGCGTCGCTTTGACCTTTTCGTAGCAGTCCTGACGATCGCATTCGCACAGATACTCCATCAGCGGATCGTCGCGCTCGATCGTCTGACTGAGCGCTTCAATCTGCTCGTTTACGTTCCTGAACAGCTCCTCGTTCCTAGCTTTCGCATGCTCGCGCATCGCTTAGGAGGCTCGCGGATTGCTGCGCTCGACGATCTCGCGCTCCTCACCGCGCTTCTCGACGACGGTCCATTGATCCCGCTCTTCAACCACGCTCTCCCCCGCCGTCAAGTCCTCATGCCCTGAAGCGACGACGAACCGGGCCGGATGCGAGCGAACCGCCTCGTACTCGTCGCGGCTTAGTTCAACTCGCTCAAAGCACTGTGGATCGCCGCACTCACACAGAAATTCGGTCTCCTCCGCTCGACCGCGCATCATCTTCCCGATCGACTCATTCCCCGCCCTGAACACCGCCTCGTTCGCCGCAAGCCGAGCCGATCTCTCATCCATCGCCGAACCTGTTTCCCGCCATCCTCCCTCTCAACCCCACCATCAACTCCCCTCGCCCGGACGGGAAGACGCGAGACGAATGCGGAGCGGTCCGATCGTGCGAAAGGTGGCCAGCTCTCGGTTCCGATCGTGAGGCAGCCGAAGTCCCTGCTGACGTAACCTGGAGCCGGTAGGGAGCTGTGCCTGCGGCCGTCGCCGCAGCGGCGACGTAGAGCCTTGGAGACTGCTCCCTCGACGAGCGGCCCGCTTGCCCCCTTCGCGGGCCGTTCGCTTCTTCGCGCCCAAGAACTCGTCTCGAAATGAAGCACGGGCCGTCTGGCCGCGCTGGCCGGCACGAGGCGTCGTCCTCGGTCGCGCCAATAGCGCCGCTATTGGCGCTCCCTGCGTCCTAGCCTCGCACTCGGCCATCGCGCCCAGCCAGCGCGAGTCATTCCGAGACGAGTTCTAAGACCGTAACCCGACGGCGAGGGTGGTGAAGGGGATAGGGCGGGGGCACAAAGGCTGCGTTGCAGCCCCCGTCCCGCTCGCAGGGTAGGTCCCCCTTCAGTCCTACCCTGCTCCCAAGCTTGTCCCCAGCTTCGTTCGGGGGTAGCCGCGGTCGTCAGTAAGTCGTTCGTAAAACCTGCACAGCCGGTGGCGAGTCACGCGCATCGCCTGCCGACTACGGCGCGTTCCGTGAGTGAAAGCCGATGGACGACACTGAATGGGGTTTGGACGGCGGGGTCGGCTGGCCGCTGCCGTCCAGCGACGTTCGCCGTGAGCTGGAGCCGTCAGTCGTCGACTGGCCTGACCCGGAGTCCGTCATCCCTCAACCGACGCCAAGTGACGCCGCCGAGGCTACGCCGCGAGCCCGAGCGCGCCCCTAGTCCTTGCGGACTGCATGCACGGCTTCGGTCTCGAATTGATCGAGAGTGACCGTGGTTCCATCGCCGCTAGACCAGACGAGAGCGGGGCGCAGCTTGCGTGCAGCCGCGCTCGCCCCGCGTCGGCGCGCGCGCTCCAGAAGCGTCTCGTAGAGCGCCCATGCCTCATGCTCCGAGAGCTCGAACATCTCGCCGTCGCTCATTTCTATGCGCATTAACAGGATGAACGTGCCGCGCGGCCTTTAGGTGGCTCCATCGGCCGGAGCCGCGATGAGCAGCGCCCCAGGTCGCTCGGCTGGCCGCTCCGGCCCTGACCCCTAGCACCGTGGCACCGGAACCGAGCCGCGCCCTCTGGCGTTTCGCTCTCGAAAGGAGGACTACGAATGCTGCTTCTGATCTTGCTTGCGGTACTGGCCGTTGTGCTGTTCGGCTTGGGGTTCACATTGCACTGGCTGTTCATTCTTGCCGTGATCGCGGCGATCGTCTTCGTGATCAGCCTCTTCATGGGCGCGGCGGGCGGCCGAAGCCGCGGCTACTGGTACTGAGTATCCCGACCCCCGCTTCAGTGGGGTAACGCAGGCTCGAGGTCGGACAGCTTCCCGGCCTCGAGCCTTCCTCTTGACGGACGCCCGTTTCGCAAGCGGGGGCTGTGGCCTGTGTTTGGCTTCTCAGCGGTCGGCGAAACGACGGCCGCGACGCGGTTAGCACGGCGTTAGCAAATGGGCCGCAAACCCGTATGGCTGCGCGGTATGTCTAGAAGAGCTGGTTCTCGCCTCCGAAGATCGCAGAGACGGAATCGTCGGCGAAGACGTTCATGATCGCCTCGGCGAGGAGACCCGAGACGCTGAGGACGGTCAGGTTGTCGGGCCGCTTCCGCAGGTCGATCGGGACGCTGTCGGTGACGACGATACGGTCGATCTCGGAGTCGCCGATCTGCTCGAGCGCGTCGTCGGAGAAGAGCGCGTGCGTGACGAAGACGTTGACCTCGGTCGCGCCGCACTCCTTCAGCGCCTGCGCGCCGGCGATGAGCGTGCCGCCCGTGATCGCGACGTCGTCGCCGACGATCGCGACCTTGTCGCGCACCTTGCCGGTCACCTCGGTGATCTCGGCCCGCTCGTGCTCGGGCCGCATCTTGTGCATGATCGCGAAGCTCGCCTCGATCATCTCCGCGAAGCGAACGGCGTGCTTTGCGCGGCCCGCGTCGGGAGCGACCGCGACGACGCCGTCTCCCGTCAGCCCGAGGTCGCGAAAATGCGTCGCGAAGAGCTGGAGCGCGGTCATGTGGTCGACCGGGATGGTAAAGAAGCCCTGGATCTGGCCGGCGTGGAGGTCCATGGTGAGCACGCGGTCGACGCCGGCCAGCTGGAGCATGTCGGCGAAGAGACGCGCGGAGATCGGCTCGCGCGGCTTCGCCTTCCGGTCCTGGCGCGCGTACGGGTACCACGGGATCACCGCCGTGATCCGCTTCGCCGAGGCGAGCTTCGCCGCCTGGATCATGAACAGGAGCTCCATCACGTTCTTGTCGACCGGCGGGCAGCCGGTCTGAACGAGGAAGACGTCGGCGCCGCGAATCGACTCGAGGTAGCGGCAGTACGTCTCGTCGTTCGCGAACGTCTTGAGGTCGACGTCGCCGAGCTCGACGCCGAGCTTCTCGGCGATCGCGCGTGCGAGGTCGGGATGCGAGCGGCCGGCGAAGACCATCAGCCGCTTCTGCGGCCCGCGCACGATGTAGTGCTGCGGCGCTGCGTCGCTCATGACGACACCGCTCTCGAGGCCGGGCAGCGCCAGCTCAGTCGCCGTCGGGCTTTCCATGCTTCTCGTAGACCCACCCTTCTTTCGTCGTCTGCCGCGGGGGAAACCCGGCCAGCGAACCGGGAGGGACATCATCCGTGATGACGGAGCCCGCTGCAATCCAAGCGTCGTCGCCAACCTCGACCGGAGCATCGAAGACAGTGTCCACGCCGGTCCTGACGTTGCGGCCGATCTTCGTCCGCGCCTTCGGCTCGCCGGGAGCGTGCTTGAAGTTGGCCGTGATGTTGCCGGCCGCGACGTTCGCGCCCTCCCCCACCTCGGCGTCGCCGACGTAGGAGAGGTGCGGGATCTTGGCGCCGCTGCCGACCGCCGCGTTCTTGAGTTCGACGAAGGTGCCGACCTTTGCCCCCTCGCCGATCACGCTCACCGGCCGCACGTAGGCGAACGGGCCGATCTCGGCGCCGCTCTCGATCCGCACTCCGCCGCGGATCACCGTGTACGGGTGGACGACGACGTCGATCTCGATCTCCACGCCCGCTTCGATCCACGTCGACGCCGGATCGACGATCGTCACGCCGGCGAGCATGTGCGCCTCGTTGATGCGGTCGCGGAGCGAGGCGGCGGCGAGTGCGAGCTCGGCGCGCGTGTTCACCCCCTCCGCCTCGAGCGGATCGTCCGCGAGCTGGACGGCGCACGGCTCGCCCTCCGCCACGAGCAGCCCGAGCGTGTCGGTCACGTAGAGCTCGCCTTGCGCGTTGTGCGCGTCGAGCCGCTCCAGCGCAGGCCAGAGCTTGTCGGCGCGGAAGGCGTAGATGCCCGAGTTGACCTCGCGGAGCGTTAGCTCGTCGGGCGAGGCGTCGGCCGCCTCGACGATTCTCGCGAGCCGCCCGTCGCCGTCGCGCACAATCCGGCCGTAGGCGCCCGCGTTCGCGGGCTCGAAGGAAAGGACGGTCGCCGCGGCCGCCGCGCCGCGATGCGCATCGACGAGCGCGCGGATCGTCTCGGGCCTGAGCGCGGGGACGTCGCCGTTGAGGACGAGGACGTCGCCGTCCAGGGTCTCGAGCGCCGCCCGGGCGCGCCGCACGGCGTCGCCGGTGCCGAGCGGCTCCTCCTGCACGACGATCTCCACGCCTTCGAGCAGGTCCGCCGTCTGGGGCGAGGCGACGACGACGAGCCGTTCGACGCCGGCCCCGCGCGCGGCCTCCACGACCCAGTCGACCATGCGCCGGCCGAGCAGCGGGTGTAGGTGCTTCGGCGTCGCGCTCTTCATGCGAGTGCCGATGCCGGCGGCCATCACGACTGCTGCGAGCTCGTCTGCCATGTCAGGAAGAGGTGGCTGGGGCGCCAGGATTCGAACCTGGGATCACGGGACCAAAACCCGTTGCCTTACCTCTTGGCTACGCCCCAAAGTCTTGTCCGGTAGGAGTCTAGAAGGAGGGGGCTCGTGGGGGAACCATGGGTTCCCCCACGGTGAAAACCCGTTGCCTTGCCACTTGGCTACGCCCCAGGGGCACGGGATTCTACCGGTGGTCGAGCAGGAGCAGGCCGAGGGCAACGAGCGCAAAGATCACGACGAGGACGATCAGCGCGCCGATCAGGATGTACCCGGCCGCGACGAGGATGGTCGCCCCGAGCTGCGACGCGGCCAGCAGCCACGTGAGCTGGTGGAGGAACGCGGAGTGCGTCCGCTCCTTCGTGACCCGGTACAGCATCAGGCAGGCGAACGCGATCACGCCGAGCACGACGATCGTCGCGATGTGCAGGCCGTGGGTCGCCCACGCGACGATCCCCTCGACGACCGCTACCCAAAGGATGATGCGGAGCCGGTGGCGCTGAAGCCAACCGGTCGGCCCGCGCGAGCCCTCGATCGCGTGCGAGCCGTCGCCCAGCACCGGTCAACCGTACCACGCGGGTGCCGCGACCCAGGTGCGCCCCAGCCCGCGCAGCGCTCGCCTCGCAGCCTCGGCGTCGCGGCGCTGATGGAAGAGCCCGTACAGGGCGGGGCCGGCACCGGAGACGTCGGCACGGAAGGCGCCCGCCGCGCGAATCGCCTCCGCGAGCGGTGACCTCGCGAGGTCGTTGGGCGGCAGCGCGGCCAGGTCGCGTGGCCGTTCCACCTGGGCGAGCCCATCGAGGAGATTCCCGCGCCGCTCCGCGAAACCTGCCGCGTCGTGACGCGCGTCGAAGGCTGCATACACCTCCCGTGTCGAGGTCTTGGCGGCGCCGCCCGGCAGGACCACGACCACCCAGAAATCCTGCGGCAGATCGAGGGGCACGAGCTCGCTTCCGTCACCGGACCCGAGCTGCGGGCCGTCCGCGAGAAAAAACGGGACGTCCACGCCGACCGCGGCGGCCACGCCTCGCAGCTCCTCGTCCGCAAGCGGCTCGGACAACGTCCCGTTCGCGAGCCGGAGCGCCGTGGCCGCGTCCGAGCTGCCGCCGCCGAGGCCCGCGGCCACCGGGATTCGCTTCTCGATCCGGACGTGCCAGCGCGCCTCGATTCCGGCGGCTCGGGCGAGCCCGAGGAGCGCCGTGCGGACGAGCGTGTCCTCCACGAAGCCGTCGACCCTGAGCTCGCGCGCCTCCTCGAGCTCGATCCGGTCGACGAGGTCGATCCGCTGCAGGACGGTGAGGACCTCGTGCTTGCCGTCGTCGCGTAGCGGCCCCACGACGAGCGCGAGGTTGATCTTCGCCGGTGCCGGTGCTCTCACCCCCGCAGCTCCCGAGCAAGCGCGACGAAATCCTCGGGTGCCAGCGCCTCGGCCCGCGTCTCGGCCGGACGGCCGATCGTCGCGAGCGCGTCGGCCGCCTGCTCACGCGAGGCCAGACCCGCAAGCTCGACGGAGTTCGGGAGCGTTTTGCGCCGGTGCGCGAAGGCGGCCGTCACGACCTTCTTCACGTGGGCGTATTCCGCCGGCAGCGGCCTGCGGCGGAAGGCGACGAGCGCCGAGTCGACATTCGGCTGCGGCCGGAAGACGGTCCGGGAGACTGCGTGGAAGCCGGTCCGCTCGGATGCGAGCTGGACGAGCACCGAGACGGCGCCGTAGGCCTTCGTCCGCGGCACCGCGAACAGGCGGTCGGCGACCTCCCGCTGCACCATCACGCACCAGAGGCGGAGGTTCGGCAGGCCGCCGATGCTCTCGACGATCAGCGGCGTCGCGACGTTGTACGGGAGGTTGGCCACGAGCTTCGTCGCGTCATCGGGGAGCTCGACCTCGAGCGCGTCGCCGAAGACGACGTCGACGTTGTCCGCTAGCCCGATCAGCGCAGGCTCGAGCGCGCGGTCGATCTCGACCGCGTGGACGCGGCGGACTCGATCCGCGAGATAGCGCGTGAGCACGCCGTGCCCGGGGCCGATCTCGAGCACGACGTCCTCCGGCTCGAGCTCGGCGAGACGACCGATGACCGCGAGGATGTTCGGGTCGCGCAGGAAGTGCTGGCCGTACTCCTTCTTCGGTCGCGTGCTCACGGCAGCCCGAAGCACTCGCTCGCGTTCCGCTCGATCTGACGCTCGAGGTCGACCGGCTCCTCCCCGCGCGCCTGCGCGAGCGCGGCGACCGTGTGCACGACGTTCGCGGGCTCGTTCCGCCTGCCGCGCACGGGCTGCGGCGCGAGGTAGGGCGAGTCGGTCTCGGCGAGGATTCGCTCCGCCGGCACCTCGGTCGCCGCGAGGCGGAGGTCGACGGCCTTCGGGAAGGTCGCGTTGCCGGCGAGCGAGACGTACCACCCGCGCTCGAGCGCCGTCGGCAGCAGGTGCGGGGAGGAGAAGCAATGCAGGACGACGGTGCCCGTGAAACCGTCCAGCGCGGCGAGCGTGTCGTCGTCGGCCGCGCGCGTGTGGATCACGACGGCCTTCCTGAGGTCCGAGGCGAGCTCGAGCTGGGCGGCAAAAAGCCGACGCTGCTCGTCGCGCGGCGCATAGTCGCGGTACCAGTCGAGCCCCGTCTCGCCGACCGCGACGGCCCTCGGATGTCCGAGTAGTTCGCGCAGCTGCGCTACATCGCCGGCCGAGGCCTCGCCTGCCCCGTGCGGGTGGAGCCCGAGGATCGCGAAGACGCCGTCGTGCCGTTCTGCGAGCGAGAGCGCGCGGCGGCAGTCGTCGAGATCCGTGCCTACGGTGAGGATGCGCGCCACGCCCGCTTCGGCCGCGCGGGCGACCGCCTCGTCGGCGTCGTCGAGCGCGGAGAGATGCGCATGAGTGTCGATCACGCCAGTTCGGACGCGGCGACGGCCTCGGCGTCGAGCTTCCGGAAGAGCGGCTGCGGCTCGGACAACGCCTGTCCCGGCGGCAGCTCGCTCGGCGCCCACGCGCCAACCCAGCTCCCGTAGTCGCCCGTGAGAATCTCGTGTGTGAAGCCGTCGACTTCCTTCACACTCCGGATCTCGAGCGGCCCCGCGATCCAGCCCTGGTAGCCGAGCAGCTCGTGCAATGCCTGGGAACTGAACGGAAGGAACGGCGTGAAGAGCGTCTTCAGCGAGTCGACGGTGCGGAGGGCGACATAGAGCACGGTGGCGGCCCGGTCACGATCTGTCTTCACGACGGACCACGGTGCCTGGTCGGAGAGGTACTGGTTCGCGAGCGCGCTCGTCGCCATGACCTCCGCCAGGGCGGCCCGGAAGCGGGCGTTCTCGATGTGCTCGCCGACCGTGTCAAATGCGCGCTCGACCGCGTCGATGAGCGCACGGTCGCCCTCAGTGAGCGGGCCCGGCTCCGGGACCGCGCCGAATGTTCGCTGCGCGTTGACGAGCGTCCGGTTGACGAGGTTGCCCCAGTTGGCGAGCAGCTCGTCGTTCGTGCGGCGGACGAACTCCTCCCAGGTGAAGTCGCTGTCCTGCGTCTCGGGCCCGGCGGCGGTGAGGTAATAGCGCAGTGCGTCGGGCTCGTAGCGGTCGAGGAAGTCCTTCACCCAGATTGCATGACGGCGGCTCGTGCTCGCCTTGCTGCCGCTCATCGTCAGGTACTCGCTCGAGACGACGTTGTACGGGAGCTGCAGGCCGTCGCCGTAGCCCATCAGCATCGAGGGCCAGATGACGGCGTGGAAGACGATGTTGTCCTTCCCCATGAAGTAGAAGCCGCGCGCGTCCGGGCTCTGCCACCATTCGCGCCACGCCTCGGGCCGGCCGACGTTGTGCGCCCACTCGACGGCCGCGGAGAGGTAGCCGATTACCGCGTCGAACCAGACGTAGATGCGTTTTGTGTCCTCGGGGTAGCCCTCGACCGGAACGGGGACACCCCAGTCGATGTCGCGCGTCATCGCGCGCGGCTTCACCTCCCGCGCGAGGTTGAGCGCGAAGTTGCGGACGTTCGTTCGCCAGTGCGTCTGCGCCTCGATCCACTCGACGAGCCGCCCGCGAAACGCGGGCAGGTCGAGGAACAGGTGCGTGGTTTCACGGAATTCCGGTGTCGAGCCGTCCACGACCGACCGCGGGTCGATCAGGTCGACCGGGTCGAGCTGGTTGCCACAGTTGTCACACTGGTCGCCCCGCGCCTCGCCATAGCCACAGATCGGACACGTCCCCTCGATGTATCGATCCGGGAGCGTCCGACCGGTCGAGGGGGAGATCGCCCCGAGCGCCGTCTGCTCGATGAGAAACCCCTTCTCGTACAGGGTGCGGAACACGTCCTGGACGACGGCGTAGTGGTTACGCGTCGTCGTTCGCGTGAAGCAGTCGTACGACATGCCCAGACGGACGTAATCGTCGAGGACGAGCGCATTGTTGCGGTCCGCAAGCTCACGCGGGGGCACGCCCTCGCGGTCTGCCGACACCATCACCGGCGTCCCGTGCTCGTCCGTCCCGCTGACCATGAGGACGTCGTTGCCTTTGAGACGGTGGTAGCGCGCGAAGATGTCCGACGGCACGCCAGGCCCGGCGACATGACCGAGATGCCGCGGGCCGCTCGCGTACGGCCACGCGACCGCGACGAGGATCTTCTGGGGCCTTTCCGCCACGGACAACCGCTCCTCCTGAGGCTTGGGGAAGGCTCAAGATCATACGAGCCGGCCCACGAGTGATTGCGACGGGTCTCAGGCCGCGCGGCGCTCGCGCCGCGGCTCGCGCGCTGGCACCGGCAGCCGGAGCACCTGCCCGCCGGCGGACGGGCTCGTGCCGGCGGCGCGCCGCCGCCGGCGAGCGCCTGTGACGATCGCTGCCGCAACGGCGACCAGTGCGGCCGCGCCGTTGCACACGAGCGGCAGAAGGGCCGGGGGTGTCTGTGGCTGACTCGCCGGGACCGGCCTCGTGCCGGGCGCGCCAGGAGACGACTCGTGGCCGGTGCCGAGGCCGGTGGGTGCGCGGTTGCCCGCCGCCTCGACGACCGGCCGCTCCGAGGACTTGGTCGGCTCGCTCAGGCGGTGCTGCGGTCGCTTCGCCCCTCGACTCGTGGTGCCAGCCGCGGAGCTCCGGGCATCGACCGGAGCCCGCTCCCACGACCCGGCCGGCTCCGTCTCGGGGGCCGACGAAGTTGCGCGCCCACGTCTCTTACTCCGCGCGTGGCTGTGCTTCGGCCTGGCCCTCCCCCTCGTCGCAGGCGTAGTCATCGACACGGCGGATGTCGCGGGCTGGGTGGCCGGCGCAGCCGCCGAAGTCCCGCTGCTCGTCGACGGCTGCGGGGTGGAGGAGCCCGAGCCGGTGTCGGCGGGAGGGCTCTGCACGATCGGCGGCGGCAAGAAGCCGAGCGGATCGAGGTAACCGTTCGGGTCCGCCGTGACGCGGATGCCGAGATGGACGTACGGTCCGTCCACCTCCGGCGTCCCGCTCGGGCCCACCGTGCCGACGTCGTCCCCTTCGGCAATCGCCGCACCCTTGCTGACGAGGATCGACCCCAGGTGCGTCAGCGTGACGGAGTAGCCGTCGGAGGTCTCGATCGTCACGGACTCGCCGCTCGTCGGCACCGTTCCGGCGAAGCCGACCGTCCCCGCCGCCGGCGCGACGACGGCGTCGCCGGCCGCGTCGGCGCCGATGTCGATGCCGCGATGCTGTCCCCCGGCGTACGGGTGCGCTTCGTCGTAGACGAACGGCTCCAGCACCGGCCCCTGCACGGGCCAGCTCCAAGCATGCGCGGCGGGAGCCCAAACGAGAAAGACGACGGCGGGAAGAGCCAGGCGGCGCCAACGAAGGATCGTTGTCAATGTGAGCAACACCGATCCCAGAGTAGCGCGGCCACCGATCGTTGTCAAATCTGCTTACAGCGATCGCTCGTAGAGACGGTTCCGCGGGACACCGGCGAGGCCGGAGACGATCTCGGCCGCCTGCCGCCGCGGCACTCCGGCGGCGACGAGGTCGGCGACCGCGGCCAGCGCGCGTTCCTCTCCTCCAGGATCCTCGTGCGCAGCCGCCGGCCCGAGAACGAGCGTGATCTCACCCTTCGGCGGCGTCTCGAATCGCTCCGCGAGTTCGGCGGACGTGCCGCGTGCCACCTCCTCGAAGCGCTTGGTGAGCTCGCGGCAGACGGCGACGTCGCGCGCGGGATCGACCGCCGAGAGCGAGCGCAGCGTCGTCGGCAGTCGCTGCGGCGACTCGAAAGCGACCGCCGGCCAGGGCCAGCCGCGCAGCTCCTTCCACAGCGCCGCAAGCCGCTTCTCGCCACGCGGCAGAAACCCGAGGAAGCGGTACTGCTCCGCGACGAGCCCGGAGGCGACGAGCGCGGTCTCGACCGCCGACGGCCCCGGCAGCACCGTCACCTCGAGGCCCGCGCCGAGTGCCGCGCGGACGAGCCGCGCTCCCGGATCGGAGACGCCGGGCAGCCCCGCATCCGAGACGAGCGCGACACGCTCTCCCGCCTCGACCCGCGGCAGGAGCTCCGCCGTCCGCTGCGCCTCGTTGTGCTCGTGGTAGGAGAGGAGCCGGGCGCGGATTCCGTGCCGCTCGAGCAGGACGCGAGTGTGGCGCGTGTCCTCGCAGAGCACGACGTCGGCCGCGGCGAGCTCTGCGAGGACCCGGAGCGTCACGTCCTCCAGATTCCCGATCGGAGTCGCGCAGACCGCGAGCGGCATCAGCCCTCCCGGAAGAAAAAGCGCTCGATCTGCTCCCACCGCAAGGCGAGCAAGAGTGTCACGTGAGGCGGGATCCCGTGCGACGGCCGCGCGCCGACGGAGTGCTCGAGCCACGGCGCGACGACGTCCGCCACTTCCGGGAACGGAACGAGGCAAACATGCTCGACTTCAGACGACACGCCAGTCCTCCGGCAGCGGCAACGGCCGCCACTCGGGCGGCGGGCGCCAGTCCTCCCAGCCGGTCGGCCAGGGCTTCGCGGCGACGACGCGCTCACCCTCCGCTCGCACCTCGGCGGCGGCCGCCTCGTCGAGGATCCCGAGCGCCTGAGCCTCGGCGAAGTCGTCCTCGTCCTTCCACCGCCACGATCCGTCGGGCTCGACCCAGACGTCGAGCGCCCAGTCGGTCGTATCGAAGCGATCACCGCGCAGGATGAGCGGCGCCTGCAGGTTCACGTACCAGCAGACGAACTGCCAGTCGCGATCCCAGCAGACCTCGATGGTGTGTCTGCCTCCCCGGTGCATGAAGCGAAGGACGTGGCCCTTCTCCCACGTCTGCCGGAACGGCTCGACGTCGCTCGCCCAGGCCTCGAGATACCTCCCGTCGCCCGAGCCCGACCTCTTCATGCCCCTGCCCTCGCTCCCGGGCTGACAGTAGAGCCCGTGCCGGCCCTTCCAGTCGCCGACGTAGCGGCACGGGTAGCACCAGCGGACGTTCCCGCGGTACACGCTGCGGAAGAGGACTATGTCGCCCACGTTCAAGCCGCGTCCAGTGCCTCGAAGCCGACGAAGGCGGCGCCGATGAGGCCGGCGGCCGTGCCGAGCTCGGCCTTCGCCAGGCGCACGGTGCTGCGCATGGGCTCGAGCGCCTCGCGCCGCAGCACCTCTTCTGCAGGCTCGCGCAGGTACTCGTACGCGGCGACGCCGAAGCCGCCGCCGAGCACAACGACCTGCGGCCCGAAGACGTTGACGAACGAGCCGATGCCGGAGCCGAGGTAGCGGCCCACCTCGGCGAGCAGCTCTCGCGCCTTGACGTCGCCCTCGTCGGCGAGCCGCACGAGCCGGTGCGCGTCAGCCGACGGCCCGAAAGCCTCGCGCGCGCCCGCCGTCGCCGCGCTGCCGCTCGCGTATGCCTCGAGATGGCCTCGCCCGGTGCAGGCTCCCTGGCAGGGATGACCGTCGTGGACAATCACGACGTGGCCGAGCTCGGCGCCGGCGCCGTTCCAGCCGCGGAGCGGCTTCCCGCCGGAGACGACTCCACCGCCGACGCCCGTCCCGAGCGTGAGCATCACGAGGTCGTCCTCGTCCCGCCCTGCGCCGGCGCCCCATTCGCCGATCGCGGCCGCGTTGCCGTCGTTGTCGAGCCCGACCGGGAGGCCGAACCTCTCGTGCATGCGGTCCCGCAACGGCGCGTCCTCGAGCAGGACATTGACGCAGCGAACGACGACGCCGCGCGCCTGGTCGATCGGCGACGGCACGCCGAAGCCGACGGCCGCGACCGAATCGTCGAGCAGCTCGGCCACCGCCGCCTCGAGCTCCGCCAGCACGTGCTCCTGCGAGTCCTGCGGCGTCGGGCGCTCGTGGCGGCGGACGATGCTCCCGTCGCGGGCGACGACGCCGGCGAGGATCTTCGTGCCGCCGAGGTCCACCCCGATCGCCTGGCCCGCCTGCACAGCCGGTACCGTAAACCTCCGCATGGCCGCCTCCGGGGAGAAGCCGTATCGCGTCTACCGCGGCGGCCGGACGAAGGGGAAGGTGCCGCTCGCGCGGCGCGACCGGGCGGCGCGGCAGGCCGTCCGCAGCGGCGGCCCCGGCCCCGGTCGGGTCGTCGAGCGCCGGCCGCGCCGCCGCCTCTGGCTCGGCTGGACGTGGCGGCGCTGGACGCTCGTGGCGATCCTCGGCGCGATCCTCTTCTTCGTCGTCTGGGGCGCAGCCGGGTATCTGTCCGTCTCGAGCGGCGTCAGCGACGCCAACGCGCGGCTGCCGAAGGGTGTGCGGCAGGTGCTCACGCCGGACAGCGGTCTGCTCTTCTCGAGCCCCACGACGATCCTCCTGCTCGGCACCGACCACGCGACCGGGAGGGGAAGCACCGGGCGCAGCACCGACCAGCACTCCGACTCGATCACGCTCCTGCACACGGCGCCAGGCAGGCACCGGCTCTACTACCTCTCGATCCCGCGCGACCTGCGCGCGAACGTACCGGGGTACGGCTTCGAGAAGATCAACACCGCGATGCAGTTCGGCGGGCCGAAGCTCGCGATCCGCACGGTCAACGCGCTCGTGGGCTCCGCGCTCCCGATCAACCACGTCGTGATCGTCGACTTCAACCAGTTCGAGAAGCTGATCGACGCGGTCGGCGGGATCACGGTCAACGTGCCTGAGAACATCCTCTCGAACCGCTTCGACTGCCCCTACCCGACGCAGCAGCGATGCCTGCAGTGGAAAGGCTGGCGCTTCCACAAGGGCCCGACGCACCTGAGCGGGCACGAAGCCCTCATCTTCTCCCGAGTGCGCGAAAACCAGCTCGACTCATCGTGGACGGACTTCGACCGCCAGCACGACCAGCAGCTCGTCGTGCAGGCGACGCTGAGCAAGCTGTCGAGCCCCTCGCTCTTCTTCTCGCTCCCGTTCGAGGGGAGCTCGCTGCTCGAGCCGATCGCGACCGACCTCTCGACGTGGAAGCTCCTCCAGCTCTCGTGGGTGAAGTTCCGATCGGGCCGCACGGTGCACTGCCGCCTCGGCGGGACGCCCGAGACGATCGGCGGCGGCGCCTACATCGTCGGCAGCTCGGAGAACATCCGCGTGATCGACGAGGTCCTGGGACAGTCGGCGTCACAGCCGCCTCCGAAGGGCCAACCCTTCGCGCCAGGCTGCACGGTGGGAGGCTAGTCGCTGCCGGCGGCGGCCTTCTTCTCCGCCGGCTTCGAATCGCTCTTGCCGCTCTCGCCCCCGGACGGCGCGCCCTCGCTGTCCTTCTTCGCGGCCTTTCCCTTGCCGTAGTCGGTCGTGTAGAAGCCGGAACCCTTGTAGTGGATGGCGATCGGGTAGAGGACGAGCTCGACCGGCGACGCGTCGCAGACGTCGCACTTCTCCGGCGCCGGCGCGGTCATGGCCTGGAAGCGCTCGAAATGGTGGCCGTTCGGGCAGCGGTACTCGTAGATCGGCACGGCTGCGGACGGTACCAGCGGGGGAGGCCGGGACCGGCCTAGCCGGGCGGCGCCTCGCTCGGCACCGGCTCGGGCCTGAGCCTCACGCGCGCTAGCACGCGGGTGCGAGCGCGAGCCGGCGCCGGGTCCGGAGCGAAGCGGGCGAAGGCACCCACGACCGCGATTCCGCCGGCGAGCTCGTACGCGGCCGAGTCGTTGATCAGGAGCGACGTCGCGATCGCGACGCCGAAGGCGAGCAGGACGTCCCGCGTCGACTGCTGCCGCGCCCCCCGCCAGGCGACGACGAACGACGCCGAGAGCGCGAGCAGGAGCGGGACGACGAGCTGCCACGCGTGGAGCGCGGGCACATACGAGAGCGGCACCCGGCTCTCGAGCGAGGCGACGAGGCCGCTGCCACCGTGCGAGAACGCGCTGCGCAGGTGGTTCGGCCCGGGCTCGGCCAGGCCGCGCGACACGATCCAGAGGACGGCAACCGCCGCGGCGCCGAGCAGCGCCACGAAGCCCTGCGCTCCGAGCCGGAAGAGCCGCGTGCCCAGCACGGCGAGCGCGACGCCGAGCACGATCGCGCCGCCGCCGTCCGCGCCGAGCCGGTTGTCGGTCATCACGAAAAGCCCGAAGAACCCGAAGAGGACGAAGCCCACGAGCCCGAACCGCCGCCGCGCGAGGAAGGCTCCCGCGAGGAGCGGCGCGAGCAGCAGCGTCTCCACCTGGTTGCCGAATCCCCAGAAGCGCGAGTTCTGGGTGGGGCCGAACGGGTTCACCGCCTGCCACTCGGGACGCCGGACCATGACGAGCGCGTACAGCACGACGACTCCTCCGTAGAGGGAGAGGAGCGCCGCCTCGCCGCGGCAGATGCGTGCGAGCCCGAGCGCGAGGAGCACAGTGCCGGCCGAGACGGCGGCGCACAGCAGCACCTCGTTCGAGACCTGTCCGATCCCGAGGGCGAGGTTGACGAGCAGCGCAGCCGGGACCGCGGTAACCGCCGCTCTCAGACCGAGCAGCGCGAGCGCGAGCAGCAGGCCCGCGACGATGAAGAGGACCGGGAACTTGAGCCGATTGTTCGAGCCGATGGCGTGACCAAGCCGCGACAGCCGGCTCACGGAATCCGTGGACGGCGCCCACGAGAGCGTGGTCGAGACGTGACCTCCCAGTGCGGTCGGGGCCACGTCCACGATCGAGACCAGGCCGGGGATGTGCGTCGTCGGCGAGCTGAGCAGCCCGTGGAAGCCGTGGCCGAGGACTGCGATGCGGAAGAGCTTGTCGTTCGACCTCGGCGAGCCGCGCGGCGGCAGCTGGAGGACGATGCAGAGGTGGCAGTTGGGGAAGACGCCGGCCTTGCGGACGTCGATCAGCGGCTTGCCAGCCGGAACCCCGCCGAGCCGTGCGCTCACCTCCGCGCCTCGCACGAGCTCCGCGAGGGCCTGCCGGCGGTTCGTCGTCGGACCGTACGCCGGCCGCAGCAGTCCGACCGCACCCCGCTTCGCGAGCGAGGCGAACGTCGCATCGCTGATCCGGTCGAGGACGACGACCTGGAAATACTCGCCCCGCGGGGTCACTCGCGCGGCCGCAGACCCGGGCGTCACCAGCGCGACGCCGACCGCGGCGAGAACGGCGAGCAGGAGTAGGAGACGGGCCGGCCGGACCATCAGGTCAGCATTCTCACCGAATCGTCCCGCGAAACGGACAGTTCACCGATCCGGGACCGCCGTGCGCTCCTCGAGCAGCTCTTCGAAGCACGGTGCGCCCTCGAAGGCGGCGAGGCCGGCGGGCTGCTCCAACCGCTGCTCGCGGCGGCGCCCGACGATCCGCCGGCGGCGGGCCGTGGCGATCGCCGCCGACGCGCCCACGAGACCGCCCAGGAGGAAGTCCCTCGCTCTCCCCCGTTTCCCCTCCGCGTCCATGGGACGATTGTGCCTTGCGCATCGCAACCCTCGGTGACGTACTGCTCGACGTGGTCGTCCTGCTCGGGGAGCAGCTCACTCCCGGCGGCGACGTGCGCGCGTCGAACCGGGCCGGAGTCGGCGGCCAGGCGGCCAACGTCGCCGCGTGGGCGGCCGAGCTCGGTGCGCAGGCGCGGTGCATCGCGAAGCGCGGCGACGACGGCGCCGGCGAGCTCGTGGCGCGTGAGCTCACCGCCCGCGGCGTCGAACTCGTCGGTCCCGTGGCCGACGGCGCGACCGGCCTCGTCGTCTCGATTGTCCACGGCGGCGACCGGTCGCTCGCCTCCGACCCGGGCGTGGCGCCGTCGCTCGCGCCGGAGGAGCTCGACGCCGTCTGGCTCGCGTGCGACGTCCTCCACCTCTCCGGCTACGCACTCTTGCGGGAGCCGATTGCGGCGGCGGCGCTCCTGGCCGCCCGTCTCGCGCGTGCCGGCGGCGTCCGGATCTCGGTCGACGTCGCCGCGTGGACCGAGATCCGGAGCTATGGGCCGGTGCGTTTCCGAGCGCTCCTCGACGAGCTCGCTCCGGACGTCCTCTTCGCGACCGAGGCCGAGTGGGAGCTGCTGGGCGGCGCGTATCTGACCGCCCCGCTCGGCGTGCTGAAACGCGGCGCGCGTGGATGCACCGTCTTCAGCGAGGAGGCGAAGCTCGACTTCGCCGCCGTCGACGCCGCCGTCCTCGACCCCACGGGCGCCGGGGACGCCCTCGCGGCGGGCTTCCTCCTCGGTGGCTCGCTCGAGGAGGCGGCGCGGCGCGGCCTCGACGCGGCCGCGCGCTGCGTGGCGACCGTAGGCTCCATGCCGTGAAGGTGCAGCCGCTCACCGACGAGCAGGCGGCGGCGATCGCGCGGTGGCGGTACGAGTTCCCGTACGAGTGGTACGACACGTCCGCCGATCCGCGGCGCGTCGAGCTGTTTGCGAATCCCGCCCGGCGGACCCACCTTCGTGCGGTCGTCGACGACGACGGCGAGCTCGTCGGTTTCTTCAACTTCGTGCCGGAGGGGCACGAAGTCCGTCTCGGTCTCGGCATGCGGCCCGACCTGACCGGCCGTGGCCTCGCGCAGCCGTTCATCGCCGCGGGGCTCGACTACGCCCGTCGCGAGTGGCGGCCGCGGACGTTCCGGCTCTGGGTCGCGCGCTGGAACGAGCGGGCGCTCCGCGCCTACCGTCGCGCCGGCTTCCACGAGGTGCGGCGGAGCGAGGAGAGCCGCTTCGTGGAGATGGAACGGTCGGCGTGATCCGGATCGCCGACGAGTTGCGCGAGACGCTCGCCGCCGGAGGCCCAGTCGTGGCGCTCGAGACGACGCTCGTGGCGCACGGCTTCCCTCCCGGCGAGGGCGTCGCGGTCGGGCTCGAGTCCGAGCGGCAGGTGCGCGCGGCGGGAGCCGTCCCGGCCACCGTCGGCGTGCTCGACGGCGAGGTGCGCGTCGGGCTGACGCCGGACGAGCTGGCGCGCTTCGGTCCAGAGGCGCGCAAGGCCGGGCCGCGCGACCTCGCCGCCGCCGCGATCCAGAGGGCCATCGGCGCGACGACGGTGGGCGGCACGCTGGCCGTCGCCCGAGCGGCCGGCGTTCGCGTCCTCGCGACCGGCGGGATCGGCGGCGTCCACCGCGGCTTCCCGGATCCGCCGGATGTCTCGGCCGACCTGGCCGAGTTCGCACGCACGCCGGCGCTCGTCGTGTCGGCGGGCGTGAAGTCCCTGCTCGACGTGCCGGCGACGGCCGAGCTGCTGGAGTCGCTCGGCGTGCCCGTGCTCGGGTTCCGCACCGACACGCTGCCGCTCTTCTACGCCGCCGCAGGGGGACCGCCGGTGTCGGCCCGCGTGGAATCCGCGAAGGAGGCGGCCCGCGTCGCCCAGGCGCACTGGCGGCTCGGCGGCACCGGCGTGCTCCTGGGCAGGCCGCCGGACGAGCCGCTCGAGGGCCTCGAGCCACTCGTCGACGAAGCGCTGGCGGCGGCCGCTGCCTCCGGTGTGGCCGGCCAGGCGGTGACGCCGTACGTCCTCGCCCACCTCCACCGCGAGAGCGGCGGCCGCAGCGAGGCGGCGAACAAGGCGCTCGTTGCCCAGAACGCGCGCCTCGCGGGCGAGGTCGCGGTGGCGCTCGCGTCCGGAGCCTAGAGATCGCGCCGTGAGAAGCCGAGCAGCGCCAGGGCGAGCGCGATGCAGAGGTAGCCGGCGGACCAGATCCGGACTCCCCAGCCGTGCACGTACGCGCCGCCGAACGGCCCGAGCTCGAGCAGGAACCCGGTCAGCCCGCTCGCGTTGCTGGAGATCAGCCGCAGCCCGTCCTGGTAGAGCGCCTCGAATGGCAGCGCCCAGGCGGCGATCTTCGAGGCGTGCTGGATCGCATGGGAGTTCAGCGCGTAGCCGATCGTTCCGAGCAGCCCCGCCACGAGGCCCGCGCCGAAGAGCATGAAGACGGCGATCCCGTTCGCCGTCGAGGAGAGGACGACGGAGCCGAGGATCGAGAGCGCGAGCACGATCACCACGCCGCCCGCGAGCTCGAGCCCCGGCGCGACCTTCGCCGGAGGCAGCCAGCTCCCCGTCACGTCGATGATCGTGAGAGCGATCCCATATACGGCGAGCACGTAGACGATGCAGACCGCTGCGGAGCCGAGGAAGCGGGAGAGCAGCAGCGTCGTCCGGCCGACCGGTCGCACCACGAGGGGTTGGAGCAGACCGCGTTCCGCGTCTCCCGAGACGACACCGAGCGTGAGGAAAACGGCGAGGACGACCCCGAGGAAGAGGGTGGCAAACATGGCGAGCCCGAGCAGGAAGGCGCCGGCAAACGTCCGGGTGTCGACGTCGACCCCCGCCGGGGGCGTGATCGACGACAGGCGCGTGAAGACGTAGTGGTTCGCAAGCCAGAAGAGGACGAGGAAGACCGCCGTCAGCACGACGACCACCGCGAACACCTTCCGCCGCACGGCCTCGCGGAACCCGTAGCCCGCGATCGTGAGGACGACGCTCACGAGACTTCGTCTCCCACTGCTTCGAGGTACGTCTCCTCGAGCGTGGACGTCAGCACCCGGACCCCGTACACCCGCCTGCCGGCGGCGACGGCTTCCGCGACCAGGCGCGCAGCCTCCTCCCGCGTCGCGCCCTCGACCGTGCGCGTTCCTCCGTCGGTCTCGAGCTCGACACCGCGGGGCTTCGAGAGCTCGGCGGGCGAGCCGGCGGCGACGACCTCTCCGGCGCGGAGGATCGCGACGCGGTCGCAGACGAGCTCGATCTCGGAGAGCAGATGCGAGTTGAGGAGGACGGAGTGGCCCTTGGTGCGGAGCTCCTCGAGCAGGACGCGGACGACACGCCGCCCGGCCGGATCGAGGGCCGACGTCGGCTCGTCGAGGACGAGCACGCGCGGCGAGCCGACGAGTGCCTGGGCGATGCCGAGCCGCTGCTGCATCCCCTTCGACATGCCGTCCACCCGGCGATCGCGAGCGTCCACGAGGGCCACGAGCTCGAGCAGCCGCTTCCGCTCGGCGGCTCCGCCGTCGGAGCGCGCCAGGCGCTGGTGGAGCGCGAGCACCTCGTCCGCGCTGTACCAGCCCGGGAAGCGAAAGAGCTCGGCGAGGTAGCCGAGCTCGGCGCGCGCGGCGCGGGAGCCGGCGCGCGCGCCCGCGACCTCGGCGCGTCCGCGCGTGGCACGCACGAGGCCGACCGCGATCTTCACGAGCGTCGACTTGCCGGCGCCGTTCGGGCCGAGCAGACCCACGAGTTCCCCCTCCTCCACCGAGAGGTCGACGCCCCTGAGCGCCTGGACCGAGCCGTACCGCTTCTCGAGGCCGTGGACGGCGAGCGCGTGGGCCACGGCGCGAGCGTACCGTCAGTACGCTCTCTGGCATGCCACGTGGGTACATGGAAGGTCCCGCCGCCGAGGAAGCCGAGCGCCGGGCCGAGGAGGTCGCGCTCGCCCGGGAAGAGCCTCCGCCGCCGGAGCTCCACGCGGCCGTGTACGGCTGCACCGACGACGATCCGGAGCCGCATTTCCTCGGCTGGCTCGGGCAGGTCGATCCCGACGAGCTGTTCGCGAGCGGCGCTGCCTGGGGCGTCACCGTCCGCCGCGTCGCGGTCGCCGAGTAGCTACTGGATCGTCTGAACGAACTCGTCGATCGAGAGCGCCGGCAACGTCTCGATCCGGGTCGAGCCGCGGGCGCCGAGCGCCACCGAGACCTTGGCGATCGTCGCCGTGTCGGGCGCCTCGACGACGTTGACGAAGTCGAACTCGCCGAGCGTCGCCCACTGGTGGAGCACCTTCGCCCCGAGCTCCTCGACGTCGCGGTTGACCTCCTGCAGCCTGGCCGGATTGCTCTGGAGCGTCTGCACGCCTTGCTGCGAGAGCCGCGAGAGCAGAATGTAGATCGGCATCACTCGCCTCCTCGGTCGGTGACCGCGAGCCTAGCGCGCTGATCCTCGTAGAGGAGGACGGCGCCCACGAAGACGAGCGGCACGAGGACGAGGTCGGCGAGCATCGCCGCGCCCGTCTGACCCTGGCCGCCGAAGCCGTGGATGAGGACGAGAAGCGCGTAGCGCGAGACGAAGTACACGAGCCCGAGCGTGAGCAGGCCGGCGACCGCGTGGACGAGGTCGGCCCGGGAGAGCTGCCACCCCCGGCGGAGCGCATCTGCCACACCGAGCTCCTCCGCGACGGCCGCGGGCACGGCGAGCCCGAAGAGCGCGAACCAGACGACGCCCGGGAGGACGAACAGCCGCAGCAGAACCGGGAAAGGAAGGAAGACGAGCAACCCAGCCCAGAATGCAGGCCACCTCCAGGGCTCGTTTCGCACGACCGTCGTAGCCCGGACATAGGCGCCGGCGAAGAGCGGCGCGAACGCCCACAGGATCAGCGTCTGGACGCCGACACCACGGTGCAGGCTCGCCGCGTCCACGCCGACCACCGCGAGTCCCAACGGCAGCACCTGCCAGAAGTGCTCGCCGTAGATCCGAATCGCCTCGGCAACCACTTGGCCGATCGTCCGCTCCGCGGGCGGCAACGCAACGGGACGCAGCTGGGCCATCGCGGGGACGGTAGCGCGGTCACGCCACCGGTTCGCCGCAGAGGTGGAGGACGCCGTCGCGCGTCTCGGCGATCGGCTCCCACGTCCGGTGCCGCTCGCTGTGGCCCGGTCGGAGGAGGTGGACGACCTCGTGGCCCCGCGAGTCGAGCAGCTCGGCGATCAGACGGCGGTGGCAGCGCCACCACAGCGTCTCGGCGCATAGGAAGCACGGCCGAGGGTCCGCGAGCGCGCCGGCCAGCGCGTCCTGCCACTCGCGCGCCCGCATCCGAGCGGCATAGCTGCGGAACGCTGCGACCTCGATGCAGCGGAACCTCTCTTCCCCGGGCTCGCCGCTGCGCCGCCCTCCGAGCTCGACCGCGTGGCGATACGCAATGCCCACGCCCTCGACGGCGGCGGCCAGGGCCGGCTGGTTGAACTGCGGGTGTCGGCGCGAGCCGGGGAAGCGGCGCACGTCGACGAGCGTCGCCGCTCCCGCTTCCTCGAGCACCTCGAGTAGCTCGCCGATGGGGCGGGTGCCATGCCCGACCGTGAAGACGCGCACCTTCGTAGGATGCCGCCGTGGCATACGACGTCGTCCACTACGACGAGCTCGACTGGGAGGAGAGGCCGGGCCACGAGGGCCAGGCTCCTCGACACGCCGCCCCGCTGACCGAGGCCGCGCACATGACCGAGTCGCGGGCTCGGCTGTGGCGCTACCCGGCGCGAACGCGGGGCCGCCGCCACCTCGACCCGGATCAGGAGGAGGTGTTCGTCCCGCTGCGAGGCACCCTGACGATGCTGCTCGGCGACCCGTGGGAGCGGGTGGACGTCGAGCCCGGCGGTGTCGTGGTCGTCCACCAGGGCACGGCGCTCCAGCCGCGCAACGAGAGCGACGACGAGATCCTCTTCCTCGCCTACGGCGCACCGACGCGCCACGGCAACGCCGAATTCCTAGAGGACGTCGAGTCGCTCTAGCGCCGAGGCGAGCGCGGCGAACGCCTCGTCGAACCGCCAGCGCGTGCGGTCGTTCTCGTCCGGCGAGTTCGAGATCGCCCGCAGCTCGATCGCCGGCACGCCGGCCAGCTCGCAGGCGCGCAGGACGCCGAAGCCCTCCATCGCCTCGACGTCGTAGCCGGTTCCCGCGCCGACCTTGCCGCAGGTGGCGATCGGCAGGAGGTGCGCTTCCGGAAGCGCGGCTCGGGCTCGCTCGAGCAGCGCCGCATCGGGCTGAACCCGCTCGACGCGCGGCAGCGTCGACGAGGGGTCGATCACGTCGCAGTAGACGGCCTCGCTCCCCAGCACGAGCGCAGGCGGCTCGAGCGTCCGCGAACCCGCGATGCCGACATGGACGACGACGTCCGGCCGCCGCCCCTCGAGCCTCCGCGAGGTCTGGAGCGCCGCCTCGACGGGGCCGATCCCGCAGCAGAAGGTCTCGAATCCGTCGAGGAGCGCGAGCTCGCGCTCGGTGGCCGCGACGACGAGCATCAGGACGCGCACCGTAGCTCCGGCTAGGCTCACGGCGTGGCTCGGCGGTGGCTGTGCGGCGTGGGAGTGCTCGTCGCGGCCCTCACGCCCGTCGCATGCGGCGGCGGCAAGCACGCGGCGTCCCGTCCCGCCGGTCCGCCGCTCTCGCGCGTCTGCGGCGGTGTCCCGCGCAGGCTGCAGGCGACGACATCCTGGCTGGAGACATCCGACCGCGTGCGGCTGTTCTCGGTCGAGGCCGGATCGGGGTCGACGGGTGTCGTCCTCGCCCACGAGTCACCCGGCGGCCTGTGCGGCTGGCTGCCTGCGCTGCCGGCCTTCACGGAGCACGATCTCCGGGTGCTCGCCTTCGACTTCCGCGGCTTCCCGCCCTCGGGCAGTCCGCAGAATCGGCGGGCCGGCGACTTCGCGCCCGACCTGCAGGCGGCGGTCGACGCGCTGCACGCGGACGGGGCTAGCAAGGTCTTCGTCCTCGGAGCGTCCTTCGGTGGGGCAGCGATGCTCAAGGAGGCCCCGAGGCTGCACGGAGTGACCGGCTTCGTGAACCTGTCGGGCGAGCTCGACCTTGCGTCGATCGGCAACGTCCTTCCCGCGGTTCGCCGGCTGCGAGCGCCACTGCTGGTCCTCGCCTCCCGGCACGACTACTACCTCGATGCTCCCGAGGCGAAGCGCCTCGTCCGCGCCGCCGGCTCAGCCGACAAGCAGCTCGTGCTCTACCCAGGCTCCTACCACGGCTGGGACCTGCTCGAGCTGGCGCCGTTCAAGCGGCGCGTCTGGTCGCAGCTGCTCGGCTGGCTCGACGCTCGCTAGAACTCGCATCGAAATGAAGCACGGGCCGCCCGGGCACGCTGGTCGGCACGATCCTGCGTCCTCGGTCGCGCAAATAGCGCTGCTATTCGCGCTCCCTGCGTCCTTGTCTCGCACTCGACCATCGCACCCGGTCAGCGCGTGGTCATTCCGAAACGAGTTCTAAGCGGCGGCTGCCGTGGTGGCAGCCTCGACCTTCTCGAAGCGGATCTCGCCGTCCGTCGCGTCCACCCGAACGGTGTCGCCGTCGGCGAAGTCGCCTTCGAGCAGGCGCAGCGCGAGCGGGTTCTCGACGAGCCGCTGGATCGCGCGCTTGAGCGGCCTTGCGCCGAAGGCGGGATCCCAGCCGGCCTCGGCGAGCGCCTCCTTCGCAGTCTCGGTCAGCTCGAGCTCCATCCGACGCTCGACGAGCCGCTCCCGCAGCCGCTCGAGCTGCAGCTCCACGATCTCCGCGATCTGCTCCTTCGAGAGCGGCCTGAACTCGATCACCTCGTCGATCCGGTTCAGGAACTCGGGGCGGAAGACGTCGCGGAGCGCGTCAGACGAGCGGACGTTCGAGGTCATGATCAGGACGGTGTTGCGGAAGTCGACCGTGCGGCCCTGGCCGTCGGTGAGGCGGCCGTCGTCGAGCACCTGCAGGAGCACGTCGAAGACCTCCGCGTGCGCCTTCTCGATCTCGTCGAGGAGGATCACGCTGTACGGCCGCCGCCGCACGGCCTCCGTGAGCTGGCCGCCTTCGTCGTAGCCGATGTAGCCGGGGGGCGCGCCGATGAGCCGCGCGACCGTGTGCCGCTCCTGGTACTCGCTCATGTCGAGCCGCACCATCGCGTGCTCGTCGTCGAACATGAACTCGGCGAGCGCACGTGCGAGCTCGGTCTTCCCCACCCCCGTCGGACCGAGGAAGACGAAGGAGCCGATCGGCCGGTTCGGGTCCTGCAAGCCGGTGCGCGCGCGGCGGAGAGCGTTGGCCACCGCCTCGACCGCTTCGTCCTGGCCGACCACGCGCTGGTGCAGCCGCTCCTCCATGTGGACGAGCTTCTCGGTCTCGCCCTCCAGCAGCCGATCGACGGGGATCCCGGTCCAGCGTGCCACCACGGCGGCCACGTCGTCCTCGTCGACCTCTTCCTTGACCATCGCGTCGGCTGCCTGCTGCGAGTCGCGCTCCTCGAGCTCCTTCTCGAGCGCGGGCAGCTCGCCGTAGCGGATCTCCGCGACGCGCTGGAGGTTGCCTTCGCGCTCCGCGCGCTCGGCCTCCATGCGGAGCGCGTCGATCCGCTGCGTGATCTCGCCGATGCGGTCGAGCGCCTCCTTCTCGCGCGCCCAACGGGCCGCGAGCCCGTCACGGCGCTCCTTCGCCTCCGCCAGCTCGGCCTGGAGCGGCGCGCGCACCTCGTCCGACTCGCCGGCCAGCGCCGCGAGCTGGATCTCGAGCTGCGTCACGCGCCGGTTCGCCTCATCGAGCTCGACCGGCGAGGACTCGATCTCCATCTTCAGCCGCGAGGCCGCCTCGTCCACCAGGTCGATCGCCTTGTCCGGCAGCTGCCGGTCGGCGATGTAGCGCTCCGAGAGGACGGCAGCGGCGACGAGCGCTGCGTCGCGGATCCGCACCTTGTGATGCGCCTCGTAGCGCTCCTTCAGTCCGCGGAGGATCGCGATCGTGTCGGCGACGGATGGCTCGCCGACGAAGACGGGCTGGAAGCGCCGCTCGAGCGCCGCGTCCTTCTCGACGTGCTTGCGGTACTCGTCGAGCGTCGTCGCGCCGACGCAGCGAAGCTCACCGCGCGCGAGCATCGGCTTGAGCATGTTCGCCGCGTCGACCGCGCCCTCGGCCGCGCCGGCGCCGACGATCGTGTGGAGCTCGTCGATGAAGACGATGATCTCGCCCTCGGCGTTGCGGATCTCCTCGAGCACCGCCTTGAGCCGCTCCTCGAACTCGCCGCGGTACTTCGAGCCGGCGAGCAGACCGCCGATATCGAGCGCCCAGACGCGCTTCCCCTTCAGGGACTCGGGGACGTCGCCGGCGACGATCCGCTGCGCGAGACCCTCGACGATCGCGGTCTTGCCGACACCGGGCTCGCCGATCAGGACGGGGTTGTTCTTCGTCCGGCGCGAGAGCACCTGGATGACGCGGCGGATCTCCTCGTCGCGGCCGATGACCGGATCGAGCTTCCCGGACTCCGCCGCCTCCGTGAGATCGCGGCCGAACTTCGAAAGCGCCTGATACGTGCCCTCGGGATCCTGCGAGGTGACGCGGCGGCCCGCAGTGACCTCGGCGATCCTCGCGAGCAGCTGGTCGGGCGGAACGACGTCGAGGGCGAGCAGGAGATGCTGCGCCGCGACATATTCGTCCTCCAGCCGCCTCGCCTCGTCGAAGGCGCGGTCGAACACCTTCGACAGCGCCGCGGACACTCCCGGCTGCTGCTGTGAGCCCTCGATGCGCGGCTTCTGAGCGAGCGTCGCCTCGGCCTGCGCGCGCAGCGCGTCCGCATCGGGGACGAGCTCGCGCGGCAGCTCCTGGTCGAGGAGCGCGAGCAGGAGATGCTCGGGATAGAGCTCCGGGTTGCCGTTCCGGCGCGCGAGCTCCTGCGCCTCCGCGACCGCCTCCTGCGCCTTGATCGTGAGCTTCGTGAAGTCCATCACTGCCTCTCCGGAAGGCGCTCCTCGCGCACGAGCACGAGGTCGCGGCGGTACTGCTTGTGCACCTTCTGCACCTCCTGGCGGAGCTCGCGCTGCAGGCGCTCGATCTGTGCGTGCGCCTTGCGCAGCTCGTCCTCGAGCCGCAGCACGAGCTCGACGCCGGCGAGGTTGAGACCGAGCTCCGACGTGAGCCGCTGGACGATCCGCAGCCGCTCGACGTCGGCCTCCGAGTAAAGGCGCGTCCCGCCCGGCGTGCGGTGCGGGCGCACGAGCCCCTTCGTCTCGTACATCCGCAGCGTCTGCGGGTGCATTCCCACGAGCTCGGCCGCGACCGAGATCATGTAGATCGGGCGGTCATCCATCACGCGTGCCTCCGCCGATACAGGATCGCGCCGCCGACGATCGCGAGGATCAGCAGGATCCCGATCCAGCCGCCGATGCGCAGCCCGGTGCTGACGCCGTTCCAGACGAAGAGCCAGAGGAACAGCTTTCCGAGGATCCCGGCCTTGGCCAGCCCGATCCCGCCCGCCGCGACGCCGCCGCCGGCCGTCTTCAGCCCTGTGCGGCTAGAGCGTTCCTCCGCCGTCTCCGGCTCGGGAGCCTCCCGCGGGCCCTGCTTGAGCAGGTCGTCCTTCATCAGCCCACCACCTTCTGCAGCTGCTCGAGAAGCTCGCGTTCCTTCTTGTTCACCCGCTTGGGCACCTGGATACGGACGCGCGCGAGCACGTCGCCCTTGCCGGAGCCGCTGAGGCGCGGCGCGCCGCGGTCCTTGATCCGCAGCAGCTTTCCGTCCTCGGAACCCGCCGGGATCTTGAGCGAGACGGCGCCCTCCGGCGTCGGCACCTCCACCTTGCCGCCGAGGGCGGCGGTGGGGAAGGACACCGGCACCTGCACGACCAGGTCGTCGCCGCGACGCTCGTAGGTCGCCGACGGCTCGACGCGCGTGACGACGATCAGGTCGCCGTGCGGGCCGCCGTGTGCGCCGGCTTCACCCTTCCCCTTGAGCCGGATCTTCGTGCCGTCCTTGACCCCCGGCTTGATCTTGACGGTGTACGTGCGGAGCCGGCGCTCGCGGCCGGATCCCTTGCACTTGCGGCACGGCTTCTCGATCACGGTGCCGTTACCGCGGCAGCGCGGACAGGGCTGCGAGAGGGCGAAGAGCCCCTGGCTCTCGGCCTTGACACCGCGACCGTTGCACTCTGGGCAGATGACCGGAGCCGTGCCGGGCTGGGCGCCGGTGCCGCCGCACTCCGAGCACGCGACGGTCAGCTCGACCGGCACCTTCGCCTCGGCGCCGCGAAGCGAGTCCTCGAACGAGAGGCGCACGTCCGTCTCGACGTCGGCGCCGCGCACGGCCTGCGGCCGGCCGCGACGCGCGCCCCGCCCGGTGCCGCCGAGGTTGCCGAAGATGCCGCCGAGGATGTCGCCGAGGTCGCCGCTCCAGTCGAAGTCGCCGAAGTCGACGTTGATCCCGCCGGGCCCAGGAGCGCCGCGGCCGTTCCTCGAGCCGAAGCGGTCGTAGGCCTTCCGTTTCTCCGGGTCGGAGAGGACGTCGTACGCCGTCTGGATCTGCTTGAAGCGCTCCTCGGCCGACGCGTCGCCGGGATTCGCGTCGGGGTGGTACTGCCGGGCGAGCTTCCGGTACGCCTTCTTGATCTCGTCGGCCGAGGCGCCCTTCTTCACGCCGAGCGTGTCGTAGAGCGTCTCAGGCATCGCCGTCGGGCTCCTCCTGCTCCTCGGGCTCTTCGGGCTCCGGCTCCGGCTCCGAAGCCGGAGCCGCGGCGACGACGACCCGGGCGGGGCGGACGACGCGGTCGCCGAGCTTGTAGCCCTTCTGGACGACGTCGAGCACCGAGCCCTCCTCCGCCTCGGACGGCTGGGAGAGGAGCGCCTCGTGCACGTGCGGGTCGAACTTCCCGTCCGTCTCGATCGGCTCGACGCCGTGCCGCTCGAGGAGCCCCGCAAGGGAGCGGTGGACGAGCCGAACGCCCTCCTCGAGCTGCGCCTCCTCGTGCTGCTCGGCCGCGCTCAGCGCGCGCTCGAGATCGTCGAGAATCGGCAGGAGCTCCCCGATCAGCCGCTCGTTCGCGAGCGCGACGTACTCCTGCCGCTCGCGCGCCGCCCGCTTCTTGTAGTTCTCGAAGTCGGCGGCGAGCCGCAGCAGCCGGTCGTCCGGTTCCGGCTCGGGCTCGGGCTCCGGCTGCTGCTCCTCGACGACCTCCGTCTCCTCTTGCTGGGCCTGCTCCTCGCTCACGAGGTGGGCGCCTCTTCGTCGACGACCTCGTACTCGCCTTCCTCCACGACCTCGTCGCCGGAGTCGGCGGTCGCCTCGCCGTTGCCTCCCGCGGATGCCTGCGCCTGCTGCGCCGCCTGGGCGTAGACCGCTTCGGCGAGCTTGTGCGAGGCCTCCTGCAGCGCGTCCATCTTGGCGCGGATCTCGCCGAGGTCGTCGCTCTCGAGCGCGTGGCGGAGCTCCATGACACGGCCCTCGATCGTCGAGGCCTCCGACTCGTCGAGCTTGTCGCGGTGCTCCTTGAGCGAGCGCTCGGTCTGGTATGCGAGCGTCTCGGCGAGGTTCTTCGTGTCCGCCACCTCGCGCATCCGGTGCGCCTCCTCGGCGTGCGACTCGGCGTTGCGGATCATTTCCTGCACCTCGTTCTCGGTGAGGCCGGAGCCTCCCTCGATCCGGATCTGCTGCTCGTTGCCCGTGCCGAGATCCTTGGCCGAGACGTTGATGATCCCGTTCGCGTCGATGTCGAAGGTGACTTCGATCTGGGGCATGCTCCGCGGCGCCGGCGGGATGCCGACGAGCTGGAACTTGCCGAGCGTCTTGTTGTACGCCGCCATCTCCGACTCGCCCTGGAGGACGTGCACCTCGACCGAAGGCTGGTTGTCCTCGGCTGTGGTGAAGGTCTCCGACTTCTTCGTCGGGATGGTCGTGTTGCGC
Organism: Gaiellaceae bacterium; assembly: GCA_045805945.1. Taxonomy (GTDB): domain Bacteria; phylum Actinomycetota; class Thermoleophilia; order Gaiellales; family Gaiellaceae; genus Palsa-739. Next base: position 847 of record JBJMKG010000032.1, on the reverse strand, counting down.
TCGATGAGCTTCGTCATCACGCTGCCCTTCGTCTCGATCCCGAGCGAGAGCGGAGTGACGTCGAGCAGGAGGATGTCCTTGACCTCCCCCTTGAGCACGCCGGCCTGGAGCGCGGCGCCCACGGCAACGACCTCGTCGGGATTGACGCCCTTGTGCGGCTCCTTGCCGATCAGCGCCTTGACCTTCTACTGCACCGCCGGCATCCGGGTCATGCCGCCGACGAGCACGACGTGCTCGATCCTCGCGGCGTCGAGGCCGGCGTCCGAGAGCGCCTGCTTCGTCGGCCCGACCGTCCGCTCGAGCAGATCGGCCGTGATCTCCTCGAGCTTCGCCCGGGTGAGCTGCAGGTCGAGGTGCTTCGGGCCGTCCTGCGTCGCCGTGATGAAGGGCAGGTTGATCTGCGTCGTCATCGTGGACGAGAGCTCGATCTTCGCCTTTTCGGCCGCCTCATAGAGGCGCTGGAGTGCCATCCGGTCGGCCGCGAGGTCGATGCCCTGGTCCTTCTTGAACTCGGCCACCATCCAGTCGACGACCGCCTTGTCGAAGTTGTCGCCGCCGAGGTGGTTGTCGCCGGCGGTCGACTTGACCTCGAAGACGCCCTCGCCGAGCTCGAGCACGGACACGTCGAACGTGCCGCCGCCGAGGTCGAAGACGAGGATCGTCTGGTCCGACTCCTTGTCGAGCCCGTACGCGAGGGAGGCCGCGGTCGGCTCGTTGATGATCCGCTTGACATCGAGACCGGCGATCCGGCCGGCGTCCTTGGTCGCCTGGCGCTGGGTGTCGTCGAAGTAGGCCGGGACCGTGATCACCGCCTCGGTGATCTTCTCCCCGAGATACGACTCGGCAT
>JBJMKG010000031.1:0-9909 GCA_045805945.1 Gaiellaceae bacterium | reverse complement strand
GTCTGGCGGCCGACGACCGGGTCGAGCTTGCCCTCCTGCGCCTGCTTCGTGAAGTTGCGGCCGAACTGGTCGAGCAGCTTCGAGGACTTCGACTTCTCCCCCGCCGGCCCGCCCGCGCCGGCCTGACGGCGGCCGGGGCCGGAGAGCATGCGGATGATCTCGTTGCGGATCTTCTCCGCGTCCGCATCGAAGTCGAGCAGGATCCGGGCCGCGACACCCTCGTTCTCGCGCACGAGGCCGAGCAGGATGTGCTCGGTGCCGATGTAGTTGTGGCCGAGGGACAACGCCTCGCGCAGCGCGAGCTCCAGCACCTTCTTCGCGCGCGGCGTGAACGGGATCTGGCCCGTCGTGACCTCGTCGCCCTGACCGACGATCCGCGCGACCTGCGCCCGCACTTCCTCCACCGTGATGTCGAGAGACTCGAGTACCCGGGCCGCGAGGCCCTCTTCCTCGCGGAGCAGGCCGAGCAGGATGTGCTCGGTGCCGATGTAGTTGTGCTTGAGCGCCCGCGCCTCGTCCTGTGCGAGGACGACGACCTGGCGAGCCCGTTCAGTGAAGCGTTCGAACAAGTCCCTCGACTCTCCTTTCGTGTACAACCGCCGCTGGACGGTCGAAGGTGCGCTCATCGTAGCCGACCCCTCTGTTGGCACCGAGTCGGTTGGCCGGCTGTTCCGAACCCTCATCGGCTCGGTATCCGCATGGCATGAGGCTCGCCGAGCTCACGCTGTCGAGCGCCGAGCGGCACGAAGTTCTCGAGTTCCACGGCAATCCCGAGGTCGAGGAAGGCGCGACGATCGTCTAGTCGCGCGCCCGCAGCGTCGGAAAGAGGATGACGTCGCGAATCGTGTCCTTGCCGAGCAGGACCATCGCCAGCCGGTCGATCCCGACGCCGCAGCCACCGTTCGGCGCCATGCCATACGACATAGCCTCGACGTAGTCGGGATCTCCGGGCTCGGCCTCGACGGTGCCCGCCTCCCGTTCCGACTCCTGCATGGCGAACCGCTGTTGCTGCTCCTCCGCGTCGTTGAGCTCGCTGAACGCGTTCGCGATCTCCATGCCGCTCACGACGGCCTCGAACCGCTCGACGAGCGTCTCGTCGCCGTCCGTGGTGCGCGCGAACGGGGACAGCTCGATCGGCCAGTCGTAGACGATCGTCGGTTGGATCAGCTCCGGCTCGACGAAGTGGGAATACGCGTGGTCGGCGAGCTGGGCCCAGCTACGGTCGCTCGAGACGTCGACGCCCGCCTCGGTCAGCTTCGCGCGCAGTTCCGCCTCGTCGCGGGTCCAGACCCCGTGGGTCTCGAGTGCCTCGACGAACCGCACCTCCTGCCACTGCGAGAGGTCGACCTCGTGCCCGCGGAAGGTCGTCCTCGTCCCGCCGATCGTCGCCTCGGCCGCGTGGCGCACGAGCGACTGCAGCCGCGCCGCCGTGTCCTTGTAGTCCGCGTACGCCTCATACCACTCGACCTGCGTGAATTCCGGCGAGTGCTTGTACGAGTAGCTCTCGTTGCGGAAGTCCTTCGCGAGCTCGTACACCTTCTCGAGGCCGCCGACGATGAGCCGCTTGAGGTAGAGCTCGTCGGCGATGCGGAGGTAGAGGTCGGCGTCGAGCAGCTCCGAGCGCGTGACGAACGGCTCCGCGAAGCCACCGCCGTACCGCGGCTGGAGGATCGGCGTCTCGACCTCGAGGAAGCCTTCGCCGTCGAGGTAGGCGCGAACCGCCGAGACCATGCGCGCGCGGAGGATCGCCTCGCGGCGCGAGTCCTCGCTCATCAGGAGGTCGAGGTAACGCTTGCGGTAGCGGAGCTCGACGTCCTCGATCCCGTGGAACGTGTCCGGAAGCGGTGCCCGGATGCGCGCGAGAAACTCGAGCTCGTCCACCTGGAGCGACGGCTCGCCCCGGCGCGACTGCGCCGGCGAGCCGGTGACGCCGACGACGTCCCCGAGGTGCAGGTCGAGCTCGCCCGTCCGCTCCGCCGGGCAGATCAGCTGGATCCGGCCGGAACGGTCGACGAGGTCGAGGAAGACGAGCTTCCCCAGGTCGCGGCGCGCCATGACGCGGCCGGCCAGGCGGCGCTTCGTCGCGTCATCGGTCGCGCCGGGCTCGAGCTGCTCGGCCTCGGCCCGGGCGACAGCGATCTCGTCCCTGTCGGGAAACCGCTTCGCGAGGGCCATGGCGGGCGAGTCTAGTGCGCCCTGGCTGCGCGTCCAGTGAGAACGCCGAGCGCGAACGCGACCACGAAACCGAACCCACGGCGAAGCGGACCGCCCCCCGATTGCGGAGGAGCCTGCGGAGCCGGTGCCGGCGGCGGGCTCGCGAGCATGCGGGTCACCTCGGCGCGGATCTTCTCGGCGTCGACGCCGAAGTGGAGCAGGATCCGAGATGAGACGCCCTCGTTCTCGCGCACGAGCCCGAGCAGGATGTGCTCGGTGGCGATGAAGTTGTGCCCGAGCGACTGCGCCTCGCGCAGGGCGAGCTCCAGCACCTTCTTCGCGCGCGGCGTGAACGGGATCTGCCCGGTCACACTCTCGTTGCCGTGACCGACGATCTGGACGACCTGGTCGCGCACGGGCTCGACGGTGACGCCGAGTTCCCGGAGGACTCGCGCCGCGAAGCCCTCCTCCTCGTCGAGCAGCCCGAGCAGGATGTGCTCGGTGCCGATGTAGTTGTGCTTGAGCGCCCGCGCCTCGTCCTGCGCGAGAACGACGACCTGGCGAGCCCGCTCCGTGAACCGCTCGAACATTCGAACTGAGGCTACCGCTAAGCCGCCTTGACCTCCATGATCTTGAACTTCCTGGCCCCGCGCGGCGTCGGGGCCTCGACCACGTCGCCCTTCTTGTGGCCCATGATCGCCTTCCCCACCGGGGACTCGTTCGAGAGCTTCAGCTCCGCCGGGTTCGCCTCCGCAGAGCCGACGATATGGTACTCGACCGTCTTGTTCGAGCCCATGTCCCTGAGCCGGACCTTCGTTCCCACCGAGACCTCGCCCGAGCGGATCTCCTTCTTCGTGACGACGCGCGCGTTGGTGAGCCGCTCCTCGAGCATCGCGATCCGCGCCTCGAGATGGGCCTGGTCGTTCTTCGCCGAGTCGTACTCCGCGTTTTCTGCGATGTCGCCGAACTCTCGCGCGATGCGGATTCGTTCTGCGACCTCTCGGCGCCGCACGGTCGACAGATGCTCGATCTCTTGCTGGAGCTTCTTGTAGCCGTCCGGCGTAAGGATGACTTCCTTCACCGTGTCCTCCTGGACCCCGCAACATGAAACGGCCGGCGGCCCTCGGCCGTCCGGCGGGGGCGGATGGTACCCCCGCGACCAACGGTCGTCAACAGGTGCCGGATACCATCGCCCGATGCCGGTGAGCCTCCAGCAGCCGTGGTCTATCGGGGGGGTCGGGGTGCCGACTCGGATCGTCCTCGCGCCGATGGCAGGGGTCAGCATCCAGGCGTTTCGGCGCCAGGGACGCCGCTTCGGTGCGGGGCTCGTCTGCTCGGAGATGGTCTCCGCTGCCGGGATCGAGCACCGCAACGAGCGGACCTTCGGCTACCTGCGGGTCGCCGCCGACGAGCACCCGCTCGCGATCCAGATCTTCGGCTCGGAACCGCGCGCGATGGCCGAGGCGGCGCGCATGGTCGCCGCAGCAGGCGCCGACATCGTGGACATGAACTTCGGCTGTCCGGTGAGAAAGGTGACGAAAACCGGCGCCGGCGCGCACCTGATGGAGGACGCGGCGCTCGCCTGCCGCGTCGTCGAGGCTGTCGCGGCGGCGGTCGAGGTTCCTGTCACGGTGAAGATGCGCCGCGGCGTGGAGGACGGCTCCCGCGCGTGTCTCGAGCTCGGGCCACGGCTGGTGGAGGCGGGCGCGGCGGCGTTGACGCTCCATCCCCGCTCGGCGCAGCAGATGTACACCGGCGAGGCGGATCACGCGCTCACGGCTGAGCTCGTGCAGCGTGTCGACGTTCCGGTGGTCGCGTCCGGCGACGTGACGACGCGCGAGAAGGCGCTCGCGGTGCTCGAGCAGACCGGCGCGGCGGCGGTGATGGTCGCGCGCGGGGCGCAAGGGAACCCGTGGGCGCTGCGGGAGATCGTGGAGGGCGAGTCCTTCCGGCCGACACGGGAGGAGGTCGCCGCGGAGCTCGTCGTCTTCATCCGCGAGGCTGTGCGCGAGCTCGGCGAACAGCGGGCGGTCGGCTTTCTGAAGAAGTTCTACGGCTGGTATCTCGGCCACGGCCGCTTCCCGAAACCGTTCAAGCAGGAGCTCGTCCAGCTCCGGACGACGGATGAGGTCGTGACGCGCCTCTTCGCGGCGGCGCCCGGCGCTGCGCCGCTCGTCGCGCAACTCGAGGCAGAGCTGCCGGACGCGGACGACGAAGTCCTCCTCGACCGCCTGCCGATCTCGGTCTACGGCGGCGGCTAGCGCATCGCTTCGCTCGCTTCACGGGGGAACCATGTTTCCCCGTGAACCCCCTTCTTCGGCTCGGGCCAGGCCGCATTCGGGCCGCGCCCGCACATGTCGGCCGCGGCAGCGGCTGCCGGGGACCAAACGGCCACGTCCTGGTGCCAGGCACGCGGACACGGCCCTTCCTGACATCAGCGGCGAACGAAGCGCATCCCTGCGCCGACACCCGCCTAGTTGGGACATGTCTCGGTGCCTGGCACCAGGACAGGTCCGCCCGGGACATGGCCCCGCGTACGTGATGCCGCCTAGTGAGGCTGGTTTCGCTCCCAGACGATGCGGAGTCCCTCGAGCGTGAGGAACGGCTCGACCCGGCCGATCGTGCGGGAGTGCGGGGCGATCAGGTGTACGAGGCCGCCCGTCCCGATCACCGGAGCCTCCACGCCCAGCTCCCGCCGGATCGCGTCGACGATGCCGTCCACCTGGCCCGCGAAGCCGTAGACGAGGCCCGACTGGAGCGCGCCGGCGGTCGTCTTGCCGATCACCTGCGGCGGCTCGACGTAGTCGACCTTGACGAGCCGCGCCGCGCGCGCGAACAGCGCCTCCATCGAGACCTCGATACCGGGCGCGAGAACTCCGCCGACGTAGGCGCCCTCCGGCGAGACGATGTCGAAATTCGTCGAGGTGCCGAAGTCAGCGACGATCACCGGCGCGCCGAGGAGCTCCTTCGCCGCGACCGCGTTCACGATGCGGTCGGGGCCGACGTCCCGCGGCGCGTCGTGCTCGACCGGGATCCCGCTCCGCACCCCGGGACCGACGACGAGGAGCTCCGCCTTCGCCCACCGTTCCGCGAGATGCTCGTACTCCCGGATGAGTCGCGGCACCGTCGAGGAGAGGCAGATCCCGTCGATCCCGTCGAGGTCGAGGAAGTCGGCGAGGAGCGCGCCGAGCTCGTCCCCGGTCCGCTGCGGCTCGGTCGCGATCCGCCACCGCTCGCCGAGCTCCTTCCCCTCGTAGAGGCCGAAGACGGTCTGGGTGTTGCCGACGTCGACCGCGAGCAGCATCGCGGCCGGGAGGCTACTCGTCTTCCAGCCGGAACGGCTCGCCGATGCGCTCGGCGAGCGCCTCGGCCGTCAGCTGCGGCTCGTCACCCTCGCCGCGCAGCTCCTCGATCGTCACGTCGCCCGAGGTGAAGACCTTGGCGCGCGGGATGATCCGCGTCGGCCGGTTCTTGTCCCAGACCCAGACATCCTCGAGCTCGAGCTGGAAGAACGGGAGGCCGGCCGGGGCGGCCGGCACCGCCTGCTGCACGTCGAGCCGGTTGCAGAGGTACGTCGCGTCCTGCGTCAGCACGCAGAAGCGAAAGAGCGCAAAGACCGCCTGGTACTCCTTCTTCAGCGCGAGCTCGAGCTCGGCCTCGTACTCGTCGAGGTCGTCCAGGTGGGACATGCGCGGTCAGTGTACCCCTGCGAGTAGGGATTCCACCCTGCCCCGCCGGGGCACTACGAGGCCCGGAGCCAGCTCGGCGAGCGGTTCGAGGACGAAGCGCCGCTCGTGCAGGCGCGGGTGCGGAACCGTGAGCCCGGGCTCGTCGATCTCCTCGTCGCCGTAGAGGACGAGATCGAGGTCGAGCGTCCGCGGGCCGTGCTCGCCCAGGACGCGGACGCGGCCGAAACGCTGCTCGAGGGCGAGGAGACGACGGAGCAGCTCGCGGGCCGACAGCGCGGTCTCGAGCGCCACGGCGCCGTTGAGGAACGGCGGCTGCTCGCCGACGCCGACGGGCTCGGTCTCGCGCAGCGTAGAGACGGCGACGACCTCGATCCCCTCCTCCGCGCCGAGCGCCGCCACCGCCTCGCGCAGGGCCCGCTCGCGGTCACCGAGGTTTGCGCCGAGTGCGACGTAGGCGCGCGTCATGGTCTCGTGACGGTGACCGCCACGGTGCCCTCGAGACCCGCCGGCCGCACCTCCGGCTTCCGCACGCGCACCCGGACGCGCTCCGGCGCGAACCGCCGCTCGAGCTCGTCGGCGAGGGCCGACGCGAGCGCCTCGAGGAGCGCGTAGCGCCGCGCATCCGAGACCTCCTTCACAGCGCGTGCGACCTCGACGTAGTCGACCGCCTCCTCGAGCCGGTCGCTTGCCCCGCGCTCCCCCACGTCGAGCTCCACGTCGAAGACGAAGTCCTGGCCGCGCTCGCGTTCCTCCTCGTGCACGCCGTGCCTGCCGAAGACGCGGAGCTTGCGGACCTCGACCGTGATCACGCGATTGCGCCGGCGACGGTGAGCGCGTCGACGTGCGGCTTGACGTCGTGCACCCGGAGGATCGTCGCGCCGCGCTCGTACGCGGCGACGGCGGCCGCCACGCTCGCCCCGAGCAGGTCGTCGGATCCGGTGACCCTGCGCAGCGAGCTCTTGCGCGAGAAGCCGACGAGCACGGGTCTGCCGAGCGCGAGCAGGACGTCTAGCCGGCGCACCAGCTCGAGGTTGTGAGCCACGGTCTTGCCGAAGCCGATGCCGGGATCGAGGCAGATCCGTGCCTCCGCGATGCCCTGAGCGACGGCGAACTCGAGCCGCTTCTCGAGGAAACCGGCGACCTCCGCCGCGACGTCGTCGTACCGGGGCTCCTCCTGCATCGTCCGCGGCGCGCCCTGCATGTGCATGAGGCAGAGGTAGGCGCCGGAGTCGGCCACGACGCCAGGGAGCTCGGGATCGCCCCGCAGGGCAGTGACGTCGTTGACGAGGATCGCGCCGCGGTCGAGCGCTGCTCGCGCCACGGCCGCCTTCGACGTGTCGATCGAGAGCGGGAGCCGTCCGCCGAGCCGGTCGAGGACCGGAACGACGCGGCGCAACTCCTCCCCCGCCGAGACGCCCTCGGAGCCCGGGCGGGTCGACTCGCCCCCGACGTCGACGATCGCGGCTCCGTCCTCGACCATGCGCCCTGCCGCCGCGGCGGCTACCTCGGGGTCGAGGTGGACGCCGCCGTCGGAGAACGAGTCGGGCGTGACGTTGACGACGCCCATCACCGACGGCCGCGGGAACCGTTCCTCGATCGCGATCACGCCGTGAACTAAAGCAGCGTCGTCCCTGTGCCGACATACCCGCTGCGATGATCGACGATCGGCTTCTCGCGCACTGGGAGCGGCAGCGCGCCGCACGGGCCACGCTGCGCGAATCGCTGCCGCCGTCGTGGCGGAACGATCCGCGGCCGAACATGGACGTGGTTCGCGAGCTCTACATCGAGGCGATGCTTCGGTTGAAGCAAGACCCGGTCCGTCCGGCCGCGATCGGCCACGACGACCGCTAGCTCAGGGCCGCAGCGCCGGCTACTTCTGGATGAAGCTGATCGTGCCGTCGCTCTCGAGGATGCCCCACTCCACCTGCTGAACCGACGCGATCTGCTGCTTCCGCATCTCCTCCGCGACCTCATCTTCCGTTAGACGCTCTCGCCTCAAGTTGCCGTCGATCAGCTTGCCGTCCTGGACGATGACGATCGGATCCCCTTCGAGCACACGCCGGGCTCCGCGCGAGCGGAAGCTCAGGTAGGAGGTCAGGACTTGGACGGCCGCGATCGTCGAGACGGCAATCACCGCGCCGGTGACGGAGTAGTCGTCCTGGGTCAGGCCTTGCTGGATCGCGTCGCCGAGCACGATGAGCAGGACGAGGTCGACGGCGCTCAACGAGGACAGCTCGCGTCGTCCCATGACGCGAATCACGAGGACGACGAATGCGTACAAAAAAACGGCTCTGAGGGCGACGTCCATCTACGGAAAGATCGTGATCGTGCGGTGGAGGGTGATCAGGGACCGGTTACCGTCGTAGAGCGTGACCGTCTGGTCGCGGTGGCCGACGTTGACCGGGTTCACCTGGAAGTCGACGAAGAGCACGTATGACTTCCCGGCCGGGATTGGCCCGAGATCCAGCCCGAGCTTGCCGTTCTCGCTGGCCTGGCTCACGGGCGAAGGCTCCATCGTGTTGATCGTCATCCCGTCGAGCCAGCCCCGATCGAGGACGAGAGCAGCCTGATCGAGCCTCTTCTTCGCGGTGATGCGGAAGCGAGCCTGGTAAAGGAGGCCCCCGCGTACCCGCGACGGTGCTGAGATCGAGAAGCGCGCCGCGGAGACCGTGCCGATCGAGGTCTCAGGGCGCTGGCCGAACAGGTTGGCGAGCGCGAGCAGTGGGACGATGCAGACCAACCCGAAGAGGCCACGCCTGACCCAGATGTCGTTCTGCCGCGGCTCGAGATCGCGATCGCGCCGCAAGACGATGGCGTCCGGGATGTCGGACATGCAGCTGTTGTCTGCTGCGACGACCGGAGCTAAACGCGCCGCCTCGCATGAGCGGCCGGACTACCGCGCGGGCTAAGAGCTCGTCTAAGGCTTCGCGGGGTCCGGGCCCTGCATGGCCGAGCCCGGGAGCGGGAAGGGCCGCGGGCGCGGGCGTTCGCGCTTCGGCTGCGGCTGCGGCTGCGGCTGCTCCGGCTCCGCCGGGGCTTCGTCCGGGAAGACCGTGCCTTCGTCCTCGCCGGCGAGCAGCCGTTCGAACTGGTCGCGGTCGATCGTCTCGCGCTCGATGAGGATCGTGGAAATCTTGTGCAGGTCGTCCATGTGCTCGCGCAGTACCGCGAGCGCGAGCTCGTGGGACTCCTCGATCACGCGCCGGATCTCGTCGTCGATCTCGCGCGCGATCTCCTCGGAGTAGTCCGCCTCGGCGCCGTAATCGCGGCCGAGGAACGGCTGGTCGAAGTTGCGGCCGAGCACGCGCGGACCAAGCTTCTCGCTCATGCCGAAGCGCATGATCATCTGCTTCGCCATCTGCGTGATCTTCTCGAGGTCGTTGGCGGCACCCGTGGTGACCTCGTGGAAGACGATCTCCTCCGCGGCGCGGCCGCCGAGCGTCATCGCCATCTGGTGCATGAGGGCGCTGCGCGTGGTGAGGTACCTGTCCTCGGTCGGCAGCGAGATCGTGAGGCCGAGCGCCTGGCCGCGGGAGACGATCGTGATCTTGTGCACCGGGTCGGTGTGCTCGAGGTAGTGGCCAACGAGCGCGTGGCCCATCTCGTGGTAGGCGGTGATCTTGCGCTCGTGCTCCGAGAGGAGCCGAGCCTTCTTCTCCGGGCCGGCCACGACGCGCATGATCCCCTCCTCGAGCTCCTCCTGCTCGATGATCTTCTTGCCGCGGCGCGCCGCGAGCAGGGCGGCCTCGTTGACGAGGTTCGCGAGATCGGCGCCGGTGAAGCCGGGCGTGCCGGAGGCGAGCGTGTCGAGGTCGATCTCGGGCGCGAGCGGCTTGCCCTTCGTGTGCACCTCGAGGATCTTGCGGCGGCCGACTCGATCCGGCCGGTCGACCACGATCTGGCGGTCGAAGCGGCCCGGGCGCAGCAGCGCCGGGTCGAGGATGTCGGGCCGGTTCGTCGCGGCGATGAGGATGATGTTGTCCTTCATCTCGAAGCCGTCCATCTCGACGAGCAGCTGGTTCAGCGTCTGCTCGCGCTCGTCGTGGCCGCCACCGAGGCCGGCACC
>JBJMKG010000030.1:0-85921 GCA_045805945.1 Gaiellaceae bacterium | reverse complement strand
CGGCGTAGATGTCGCGCGGGCGCGGCAGGTTGTCGAGATCGAGCTGGGCCGGGGTCGTCAGCTCCTCGTCGATGATCTCGTTGCAGAGATCGATGCACTCGTCGCAGATGTAGACGCCGGGGCCGGCGATCAGCTTCTTGACCTGCCGCTGGCTCTTGCCGCAGAAGCTGCAGAGGAGCTGCTCGTTGCCGTCGGTTGCGCGCGCCATAAGTGTTCTTCTACCTCTGTTCGGCCGTTTCGTCTACGCCCCTGAGGGCTAACGGTGCGCGATCACCTGGTCGACGATGCCGTACTCCGCCGCTTCCTCGGCCGTCATGTAGTAGTCGCGCTCCATGTCCTTCGAGATCTTGTCGTAGGGCTGGTTCGTGTGCTGGGCGATGATCTCCTCCAGGCGCCGCTTGAGGTTGATCGTCTCGCGTGCCTGGATCTCGATGTCGGTGCCCTGGCCCTGGAAGCCGCCCGAGACTTGGTGGATCAGGATCTTGGCATTCGGCAGGGCGGTCCGCTTTCCCTCCGTACCGGCCGCCAGAAGGAGTGCTCCCATCGACATCGCGATCCCGACGCAGGTGGTCGCGACGTCGGGCTTGATGAACTGCATCGTGTCGTAGATCGCGAGCCCCGAGTAGACGGAGCCGCCGGGCGAGTTGACGTAGAGGTTGATGTCCTTGTCCGGATCCTCGGACTCGAGGTGGATCATCTGGGCGACGACGAGGTTCGCGACCTGGTCGTCGATCGGCGTGCCGAGGAAGATGATCCGCTCGTTGAGCAGGCGCGAGTAGATGTCGAAGAAGCGCTCCCCGCGCGAGGTCTGCTCGATAACGGACGGGATGACGAGATTCGTGGGCGGGTTCATGTCGGCGCTCCTTCGCTTCTCTGCGGCTGATCGGGGGTCCAGAGTTTCGTCTCGGTCGGGGGATTCTCCTTGTCAGGCGTCCAGATCGCCTCGCGCGCCTCGGCCTGCGCGAGCGGGATGCGCTTGACCTCGGCGGCGACGCGGTCGAGCGCCTTGCGGAGTCGCAGGTCGTCGCGGAGCGCCTCGAAGCGTCCGCTCTCGCGGAGAGCGGCGAGCATCTCCCCGGCGTCGTCGCCGAGCGCCTCGGCCTGTTCCCGTACCAGCTCCTCGACTTCCGCGTCCGGCACGTCGAGCCCGAGCTGCTCGGCGGCGGCCTCGAGCACGAGCTCGCGCGCGACCGAGCGCTGCGCCTCGTCCCGGAGCCGCGCCACGAGCTCCTCAGGCTGCTGGCCCGTCATGGCGAGAAACGTCTCGAGCGCGACTCCGCGGGCCTCGACCTGACGGGCGAAGCCGCGCAGCAGCTCGCGCGTCCGCGAGTCGACGAGCGGCCCGGCGGCCTCCACCGTCGACGCGGCCACGAGCGCATCGGCCGTGTCTGCGCGGAAGCGCGTCTCGACCTCGTCCTCGATCTGCTCGCGCAACCGCGACTCGACGTCGGCCCGCAGCTCCGCGAACGTCTCGAACTCGGTCGCGGCGCGAGCGAGGTCGTCGTCGAGCGGCGGCAGAACCTTCTCCTTGATCTCCTTGACCGTCGCGGTGAGGGTCTGCGTCGCTCCGTCTGCAAGCTCGAAAGAGATCTCCTTCGTCTCGCCGGCGCTCATCCCGACGAGCTCCTGCTCGACCTCCTCCACGACTGCCCCGCGGCCGAGGTCGACGACGTAGTCGCGCCTCGTCTCCTCGGCGGCGACGAGATCGACGACGACGGTGTCGTCGGGAGCGACCGGCCGGCCGTCGACCGGCACGAGCTCGGCGACTGTTGCCCGCAGCGCGTCGAGCTCCTGCTGGACGAGCTCCTCGGGCACCTCGATCTCGGCGACGCCGACCTCGAGCTGCCTCCAGTCGGGCAGCTCCGGCTTCGCCTGCACCCCGACCGTGGCCCTGAACTCCCAGTCCTCGTCGGCGGAGGCGGGAAGCTCGAAGTCGTACTCCGGTTGCTCGACCGGCCGCACCCGGTTGCGCGCCGCCGCGTTCCAGAACCAACCGCCGATGTGGCTCTCTACCGCCTCGGTCATCAGCCGCTCGCGCCCGACGCGCTGGAGCAGCACCTGGCGCGGCACCTTGCCCTTGCGGAAGCCGGGCACCTTCACGCTCTGCGCGAGATCGTCGGCCGCATGCTCGACCGCGTGGTGGACATCGTGGGACGGCACCTGGACGGTCAGCCGGACACGGTTCTCCGCGAGCTCTTCGACCTGCGTCTCCACCCGGTCATTCAAGCAGGGAGCAGTCGGGCGAGGTCGAACGACGAGCGCGTGACGATGTGGACGTTGAGCCTCCTCGCGCTCGCAGCGGCGATCTGGCTCGCGATCCTGTCGACAATCGTCTTTGCCATCCGCGCGCCAGGCTTAGTGCGGGCGGAGGGATTCGAACCCCCAAGCTCGTAAGAGCACCGGCCTCTAAAACCGGCGTGTTTACCAGTTCCACCACGCCCGCGGAAAGAGACACAGTCTAGAAGAGCACCAGTTCGATCCGACCCGTCTTCTACATTGACAACGTGCGACCGCAGGAGGACGTTGCTCTCGTGCTGGGGCTGTTGGGCGGGGGGCTTACTGCCTCGGAGACCGCACGGAAGACCGGAATCCCGCGCTCGACAGTGCGGGACTGGCGCGACGGCCGCTGCCTGCTGCAGGAGCGGTCGAAGTGCCCCGGTCACGACTTCGCTGCTCTGGATGCGTCCGCTTACTCGTACTTGCTCGGGATGTACCTCGGCGACGGATGCCTCTCTCAGCACAGGCATAGCTCCTGGCGACTCCGTATCACGCTCGACGCCCTGTACCCGGGCATCGTTACCGAGTGCGCAGAGCTTCCTCCGGGGGTTGATCCACAGCGACGGGACGCGCATTGTGGCGACCGAGCGGAAGGGCGCCTACGTTCGACGCGCCCCCAGGTACGGATTCAAGAATCGCTCCCAGGACATCCTTGAGATTTTCCGGAGCGCCTGCGAGGCCGCGGGCGTCCATTGCACCCGGGCCAGCCCTACACAGATCGCGATTTACAGCAAAGCGGCCGTGGCTCGCCTGGACGAATTCGTCGGACCGAAGCGCTAAAGAACGCGCCTGGCACGCCTACTGGAGCGTCTCGCCGGGGAGAGTCACCGATTCGCGGAACTCGAACTGCGCCGCGCGGATCAGCTCCAGCTCGGGATCCTGATCCTGCTCGTCCTCGTCCTCGCCGGACCGGCCGCGTTGGAGCGGCTCGTCGAGATCGGGGTTCTCGAAGTCGGATTGCATGCTGACCTTCCGCTCGTCCGTTATGCCACGATCCCCGGGCGCGGGCCCGCTGAAACACAGGCCGCTAAACACGGGGTGCCGGGGCCGATTAGAGTCGCGCCGGCGTGACGGGGATGCGGCCGGAGGACGTCTATGCGCTCACGAGCGTGGGCGAACCGCGCCTTTCTCCCGACGGCCGCCACGTCGCCTACGTCGTCAATCGGATCGACCGCGACGAGAACGCCTACCGCGCGGCCGTCTGGCGGCTGCCGCTCGACGGCTCGGAGGAGCCGCGACAGCTCACCTCCGGCGAGCGCAGCGACACTTCGCCTCGCTGGTCGCCCGACGGACGCTGGCTCGCCTTCGTCTCGAACCGCGACGGCGAGGAGGAGAAGGCACACGGCGAGCTCTACGTGCTGCCGGCGGACGGTGGCGAGCCGCGACGGCTGACCCACGGCGACGAGGGCGTCGAATCGATCGCATGGTCGCCCGACTCGCGCCGGATCGCGTTCGCGCGCCGCGTCCGCGACGAGGCGTACGAGGAGGAGGACGAGCGGCGTCGGCCGCCGCGCCGATTCACGCGCGTCTTCTACAAGCTCGACAGCGTCGGCTGGACTGGCGACCGTCGCCGGCACCTCTTCGTGGTCGGCCTCGACGGCGGCGACGAGCGCCGGCTCACCCACGGCGACTGCGAGAACGACGAGCCGGCCTGGTCACCCGACGGCGGTCGCATCGTCTTCACCTCCATGCGCGGCGACCGCTGGGACGTCGAGCTCGTGGGCGCGCTTTACGAGCTCGAGGTCGATGGCGACGGCTCCGAGCCGAGGCGGCTGACGCAGGCGGACGAGTCGGGGAGCATGGCCTCCTTCTCATCCAACGGCGCCCTCCTCGCGTACCGGCACGAGCCCGAGGACGGCACGTACCCGCACCACGGCCAGATCGCGGTGATGCGCGCGGACGGAAGCGACCGCCGCGTCCTGACCGCGTCGCTCGACCGGCAGTGCACCCCGTACCCGCTCGTGCGCGAGCCGGTCTGGGACGGAGACCGGATCGCGTTCCGCGTCGAGGACGGCGGCAACGTCCACCTGTACACGGTTGCGGCGGACGGCTCCCGCGAGCCCGAGCTCCTCGTCGGGGGAGAGCAGTCGATCGGCCTCTACGACCTCGTCGGCGGCCGGCTCGTCTACACGGCGAGCACGGCCACCCGCCCGCACGAGCTGTTCGCGGCCGAGGGCACCCGCCTGACCTCCGTCTGCGACGACCTCGTCGCGGCGTGCAAGCTCTCCGGCGCCGAGCGCTTCACCGCCGTCTCGGCCGACGGAACCGAGGTCGACGCGTGGGTCGTCCGGCCGCCCGGCCTCGACGAGGGTCGCCGGTATCCGGTCCTCCTCACGATCCACGGCGGCCCGTTCACGCAGTACGAGACCGGCTTCTTCGACGAGTTCCAGGTCTACGCAGGCGCCGGCTACTGCGTCCTCTACTCGAACCCGCGAGGGGGCGCCGGCCACTCGGAGGCGTGGGCACGCGCGATCCGCGGGCCGGGAGACGACGCCGGCCCCGGCTGGGGCACGGTCGACTACGAGGACCTGATGGGCGTCGTCGACACGGCGCTCGAGCGGTTCCCGTTCCTCGACGCCGATCGCCTCGGGGTGCTCGGCGGCTCGTACGGCGGCTTCATGACGTCGTGGATCGTCGGGCACACGAAGCGCTTCAAGGCGGCACTGTCGGAGCGGGCCGTCAACCACCTCGTGAGCGCGTTCGGCTCGAGCGACGTGTTCTGGGTCTTCGAGCGCCAGTTCGGCGGGCCGATGTGGGAGCACGTCGACGAGTGGCTGCGGATGTCGCCCGCGACCTACGCGCGCGAGGTCGAGACGCCGCTCCTCGTCGTCCACTCCGAGAACGACCTCCGCTGCAACGTCGAGCAGGGCGAGCACCTGTTCACGCTCCTCCGTCTGCTCGGCAAGGAGGTCGAGATGCTCCGCTTCCCGGGCGAGAGCCACGAGCTCTCCCGCTCGGGATCGCCGGTCCACCGCGTGCAGCGGTTCGAGGCGGTTCTCGAGTGGTTCGGCCGCTACCTCGAGCCCGGCAAGCCCTGACGCGCGCCGTCGCGGCTAGCCGAAGCGCGCGACGGCCCGGGCGCGACGACGCTCCGCCTCGACCTCGCGGTCCTTGGGCGCCGCGGTCGTGACGAGGTCGTCGAGCAGGTGCTGCGTGATGTGCGCGATCTCGTGCACGGCACGGTCGAATGCCGCCTGGTTCGCCTGCGACGGCTTGTTCATGCCGCTGACCTTGCGCACGTACTGCAGCGCGGCGGCGTGCACCTCTTCGGAGTGCGCGGGTGGATCGAAGTTGTAGAGGACGCGGATGTTCCGGCACATGCCCCGATGCTATGCGACGAGCGGCGCTCTCACGCGATGGCCCCGGGAGGAATCGAACCTCCGCACGCAGCTTCGAAGGCTGCCGCTCTGTCCGCTGAGCTACGGGGCCGGGCGGGAAAGGGTATCCCTGCACTCGCTACGCTGTGCGGCGCCCGTGGTGGCGGTAGCTCAGTTGGTAGAGCTCCGGGTTGTGGTCCCGGTGGTCGCGGGTTCGAGTCCCGTCCGCCACCCTCGACGCTTAGGCGCTGGCTACGACCTCGCGCACCTCGACGCTGTCGATGGTCACCCCTTCCGGCGCCATCGATCGGACCGTCTCGCTCGCGGTGTTGGCGGCCTCTTCGGACTCCCAGACCGACATCGAGAGCCCGCCGTTGTCCTTGCGGGTCCAGTATCCGGCGACGAAGCCAGGGGCCTGCGAGACGCGCGGGACGACTTGTTCGCGCAGCATCGTCTCGCTGCCCTCGGGGTCGTCGATCGTGACGCGGACGACGACGGCATGCATCGGTCTCCCTCCTCGATCGTTGGCGCCGAGACTCTACGCCGACCGCCGGCTTCACGCGGCGGGGCCGAGTACGGCCCCGCCGCGCTGGCTCAGACGGGTATCCGCTCGCCGGAGAAGATCCGCAGCATCTCGCGGTTGAAGGCCGGGATGTCGTCCGGCTTGCGGCTCGTAACGAGGGTGCCGTCGACGACGACCTCCTCGTCCACCCAGTCGCCGCCGGCGTTGCGGATGTCGGTCTGGAGCGTCGGCCACGAGGTGACGCGCTTGCCACGCACGGCGCCGGACTCCACGAGCACCCATGGGCCGTGGCAGATCACGGCCATCGGCTTGCCGGCCCGGTGGAACTCGCGGACGAACGAGACCGCGTTCTCGTCGCCCCGGAGCTGGTCCGGGTTGCCGACCCCGCCCGGGATCATGAGCGCGTCGTAGTCGCCGGCCGAGACCTCCTCGACCGTCCGGTCGACCCGCACCTTGTTCGCCGGGTCGAAGTGGTCGAAGCCCTGGATCTCGCCGTCGTGGATGGAAACGATCTCGACGTCGGCGCCCGCGTCCTCGAGCGCCTTCCGCGGCTCCTCGAGCTCGACCCGCTCGAACATGTCGGCGGCCAGGACCGCCACCTTCTTGCCTTTCAGCGTTTCTGGCATCTCGAGACCTCCTTCGCGTCTCTTTCGCCGCGCCTACCCGACGCGCCGAGAGCTATGCGTAGGTGCGGCGGAGGTAGTCGAGATAGGGCTGCGCGGCGATCGGGGAGCCGCTCGCGCGGCGCAGCGTCTCCTGCGGCGAGTACTTGCGGCCGAGCGCGTGCACGTGCTCGCCGAGCCACTCGCGCAGGGGCGTGAACTCGCCGCGGCGGACCTGCTCGTCGAGCTCGGGGAGGTCACGCAGCACGGCCTCCCAGATCTGCACGGAGGCGACGGTGCCGATGAGATACGTCGAGAAGTAGCCGATCGACCCGCCCGACCAGTGCACGTCCTGCAGGACGCCCTGCCCGTCGTCCGGCACCTCGACGCCGAGGTAGTCCCACATCTTCTCGTTCCAGCGCTGCGGCAGGTCGCGCAGCTCCACGCGGCCCTCGACGATGTCCTGCTCGAGCTCGAAGCGAAGCATCACGTGCATGCCGTACGTCACCTCGTCGGCCTGGATCCGGATCAGGTCGGGCCGGACCGCGTGGATGCCGGCGTGGAAGCGCTCGAGGTCGACGTCGCCGAGCTGCTCGGGGTACGTCTCCCGCAGGCGCTGGTAGAAGAACTGCCAGAACGGAAGGCTGCGGCCGACGAGGTTCTCCCAGAGTCGGCTCTGCGACTCGTGGATCCCCAGGGAACAGGACTGGCCGGTCGGCAGGCGCTCGAGATGCTGCGGCAGCTGGTGGCCGTAGAGTCCGTGGCCGTATTCGTGCATCGTCGAGAAGAGCGACTCGAGCGAGTCGGGGTGGTAGTTGGTGGTGATCCGGATGTCGTCCCGCCCGGCGCCGGAGGCGAACGGATGCTCCGTCGGATCGATCCGCCAGCTGTCGGGACGGTGTCCGAACAGCTCGACCACCTCGTGAGCCAGCGCCCGCTGGCGGTCGGGCGGATAGTCGGAATGGAGGAACGAGTCGTCGATGTCCCGGTCACGCAGCTCGGCGATGAGCTCGACGAGCGGCGGCTTCAGCTCGCCGAACAGCGTCCGCACCTCGGCGGTCGCCGTCTGCGGCTCGTAGTCGTCGAGGAGGACGTCGTACCGTTCGGCTGTGCCATCCGCCACGCAGTCGACGTACTCGAGCTTGAGCTCCACGATCCGCTCGAGCGCCGGCAAGAACGACGCGAAGTCCGCCTCGGCCTTCGCCTTCACCCAGACGGGCCGCGCCTCCGCGGCCGCCCGGGCCGTCGCCGCGCGGAGCGAGGCCGGCACCTTCACGGCCTTCTCGTAGTCGCGCCGCGCGAGACGGATCAGCGCCGCGTCGTCGGAGTCGGGGTCGAGCGACTCCTCGAGCGGCTGCAGCTCGTCGAGGAGACGGCCGACGCCAGGGTCGGTGAACCGCTCGTGCGCGAGCCGTTGCACCGTCGCGTCCTGGTCGGCGCGATGAGCGGTTCCGGCGGCCGGCATCATCGTCTGCTGGTCCCAGGAGAGGAGACGCGCGACCTTGTTCAGGTCGGCGACCTCTCCCAGCCGCTCCTTCAGCTGCCGCAGCGCGTCCGCCATCGGCGAGACCCTACCCACGCCGCCTCGCGCTCTACTCTGTCCCCGCGCGCCCGTAGCTCAGTGGACAGAGCGGCGGACTTCTAATCCGCGGGTCGGAGGTTCGAATCCTCCCGGGCGCATGTTCGGCCTACGTCAGGCGGCGTCGGTGAACGACTCGATGAAGCGAGGGACGATCCGCTCGCGGATCACGTCGGGCGAGTTCTCGGCCACCCACTTGCCGGCGGCGTCTGCCGCGTCTTCGACGAGCGGCAGCAAGGTGTCCGACGCCGAGTCCCAGGCCGTCTCGAGCAAGGAGCCGCCGCGCGAGCGGCCGCGGTCCTCGCGCTCGTCGTCCTCCCCGTCGCCGCGGAGCGACAAAGCTCCTCCTCCTCCGCCGCTGCTCGCGAGCGCCTTTCGCAGTCCGTAGGCGGCCACGCCTGCCGCAGCGGCGACCGCCGCCGTGGCGAGAGCACCGTCCTTTTCGTCTGTCACGGCCATCAGGAGGAGCTCTTCGACTGGCTGCCGGACGAGGAGCGCGAGCGGCTGCCGCTGCGCTTCGCTTTGAATTCACTGATGCGAGACAGCAGCGTCTCGTTGACGGTGCTGAACGTCTGAGCCGCGTTGTCCGCGTGCTCGCTGATCTCGTCGGCGATCTGCGTCAGCCGCTCGAAGTCGCTGCTGTTCTCGAGCTCCGACCGCAGCTCTCCGACGAGGTTCTCAAGATCGTCGGCGACCTTCTCGACCTCTTTGAGCGATGCCATGTCGACTCCCTTCGATCGTCGTTTGAGTCGCAGGGATTCCCGCCAGCGCACTTCTGAATCCCGTCTCCTACAAGAGGGTCCCGAGGGGGCCGAGGTCGAGGTTGAGGTCCTCGTCGCGGAGCTCGAACTCGGCCTTCAGCTCGTCCATCCGCTCGGCCAGACGCATGAACGTCAACCCGAGGCGCTCGACCTCGTCGTCGTCGAGCGACCCTTGCTCCATCAGCCGCAGCGCCTGCCGCTCCATCAGCTGCCGCAGGAGCTCGATCAGGGTCAGGACGAGCTGGGCGAGGCCGCGCTCGACGCTCTCGGGGTCGGCATTGACGCGCCTCGGGAACGGAGTCGCGCCGTCGCCGAGCGTCGCGGCCAGCCCCTCCACGTCCCCGTTCGCCGCGAGCAGCCTGGACTCGATGTCCGGGACGCTCATGTCGCCGCCCCGAAGCTGTAGGGCGCCCAGGGGCCGGTGCAGAGCACGTCGAGCGACGGGTGCCCCGCGAGCGCCCGCTCCACGGCCGTCGAGAAGTCCGGCACCTCGTCGCGCGCGACGAGGTAGCCAGCGTCGCGGCTCGTCCGCACGCTGTCGCGTGCCCGCGCCGTCAGCGCGCGGTGGACCTCCTCGACAGCGCGCTGCTCTCGCAGGCGCGCCCGCAGGTAGGCCGCCCCGTCCTCGGCTCCCTCAGGCTCCTTGCGGGGGACGACGCGAACCCCGACCTCCACGCAGCCGGCGACATGGTCGAGCTGCCGCTCGAGCGCCTCGAGCCGCGGTGCGACCGCCGCGGCGAGATCATCGTCGCCGGCGAACCGCTGACCGAATCGTACGGGCAGAACGGCTTCGGCTTGGTCGACGAGGCTCTCGACGACGAGGCCGTGCTGCAGCGGGTCCGGTTCCTCAGCGCCGACGACGGCTAGGACACGGCCGAACGGCCGCGCCTCGAGACCGGGGTCGACCACGCGCAGGCCGCGCGCGAACGCGTAGAGGTGGATCACTCCGCCTCCCGTTCGAATGTGGCAGCCGAGGCAAGCAGGAGACGAAGCCCGACGTAGACGAGGTCGACGTCGGCCACCGAGAGGGTGATGTCGCCGGTCACGACGACGCCCTTGTTGAGCACGCGGTCGACGAGATCGACCAGGGTGATCTGCTCCGCAAGCGACGGCCGCTCGACGACGCTCATTCCGGCTCCCTCACGAAGTTGTGCGGCGGCCACGGGCCGGTCAGCTCGTACTCGACGCCGAGCCCTGCGTGCTCGGCTGCGAGCCGTTCCACTTCGCCGCGCAGGCGTTCGTCGCCCTCCGGGACGAGGTACGCCCCGTTGAGCAGCATGTCCTCGGAGCGGCCCGTCAGCTCGCGCGACTGCGGACGGTTCGCCACGGCGTCGACGGCCACCGAGCTCAGGCGCCGGTGAGCCTCCTCGGCGAGTTCCGCATAGCGCGTCGAGAGCTCGCGTACCCGCTCCTGCTCCCGCTTGCGCCGCTGCAGATACGCCGCACCCGTGCCTTCGCCGGACGGTCCTTCGTTCGCCGACAGCGTCCGCTCGAGCGTGCGACGGTCGGCCCAGGCTTTGACGCCGAGCTCGGCGTGCCCGCGCACTCGCGCCAGGGTCGCGCCGAGTTCCTCCCCGCGCTCCGCCAGCATCCGCTCCACCTGGTCGAGGCTGCGGTAGATCGTGCCGAAGCGAAAGGGCACGACCGCGGTCACCGCGGCGGCTGCCTGCAGCACGTCCTCGTGGGCGCGCGCGTTCCGCTCCAGCCATTCGCGATCGTTCAGGCGCTCGGGCAGGACGGTCTCGTCGAACTCGTCGAGGGCCACCTCGCGGGCGACTGCGGCGAGTTCCCGGTGGCGGACGAGGCGGACGCCCTCGAGCTGCTCGAGAGCCCGATCGGCCTCTGCGACGCCGTAGACGTACCAGGCGGTGCCCGCGGGCGCCTCGATCAAGATTCCTCGTCCTCCCGCGTCGTCGGTAGCCCGGCCTTCTCCTCCAGCGCCCGCAGACGCGAGTCGAGGCTCTTGCCGTCGCGATCGGCGCGCTTGGAGAGGAACGGATCGCCCTCCCACCAGTCGATGCCCATCTCGCGCGCCTTGTCCGCCGAGGCGACGAGCAGGCGAAGCCGCACGGTCAGCAGCTCGATGTCGAGCAGGTTGATCTGGATGTCCCCGGCGATGACGATGCCCTTGTCGAGCACCCGCTCGAGGACGTCGGCCAGCTGCTGCGGTTGGCCTCCACTCCGGTGCGCCAGCTCGCGGCTGCTCACCCGCGTCCTCCGACCTCGGCCTGCGAGCGGTGGTAGCGGCGGCCGCGCTCGAAGCGCAGGAAGCCGCCGTCGCCGTCCAGCTCCACTTCGTAGCTCGCGAGGACGTCCGTGGATTCCGGGATCCGCCGCAGCTCCACGACCTCGAGCGCCACCTTCCAGCCGTTCCGGGTGCGCGTGACGCCAGACACCGACTCCGCGTCGACTCCGCGCAGGGAACGGAGCAGGTCGCGCGCCTTCGCCGCGACCTCCGTGAGCTCGTCGGGCGGCGCCCCGTGCTGCGGCTCCGGCTGCGATTCGGAACGCTTGCGCGCGCGCCCGTCCTCCTGCGGCTCCTCTTCCTGCTTCGGCTCTTCGGCCTGCTCGTCGTCCTCCGGCGGGTCCGCCTCGCGCGGCTTCCGCCGCAGCTCGCGCGCCTTCGCCCGCAGGGCCGCCTTCTCCTCCCGGGTCATGGTCCGCCTCCTTCGGTGCGCGCGCGTTCCAGCCGCTCCAGGAGCTCGTCCTCGACCTGCTCGTACTCGGCCTCGGACAGCTCGCCGGTCTCGAACGCGATCTCGGCCTCGACGAGGAGCCGGCGTGCCGTCGCCTCCTCGTCGAGCTCACGCTCGGCCGCCTCCGCGAGGCGCTCCGCCAGCCAGATCGTGCCGCGGAGCGGCGCGAGCGGCAGCAGCAGGAGACCGGTCAGGACGCCCATCGCTCCGACACGAAGTGGTGGGGCGGCAACGGGCCTGTCAACTTGACCCGCAGGACGTCTCGCCGGCGGCTCACTACCTCCTCGAGCCCCGCATCGAAGTCGCTCACGGCCGCTCGGTCGACGAGGAACGCGGCGCGCAGGACCTCGAGCTCGGCGACGCGCTCTTCGACGACGAGATCCCGGGAGACGCGGGTCAGGCTCGCCACGATCTCGCCGGCGTCCGCCTCGCGGCGCGCACCAAGCGCCTGCGCGACGGCCTCTCCCAGGCGCAACTGCTCGGCTGGCCCCACCTGGGCCCGAAGTGCCGCCACCTCGGGGTCGTCCCGCACGATCTCGCTAAGGACCGCCTCCTCGTCGTAGAAGGCGCGCACGGTGAGCTCGACAAGGCCGTCGAGACGCTGCAGCAGCGCCACGAGTTCCTCGTACCGCGGCTCGAGCAGCTCCGCGACGACGTCTCCGTCGGAGTCGAAGACCGTGCCGAATCCGAGCGGCACGATCGTCTCCCGCTCGAACGCGTCCTGCAGCACCTCGGCATGGCGGAGCAGGTCGCGCCGGCGCGCTCGGACGTCCGGTGAGGGTAGATCGGAGACGAGGGCCGCCAGCTCGCCGTGCTCGAGCGGACGCACGTCGGCGCCCGCGACACCCTCCCGGCGGCCGCCCCGGGCACCGTCCGCCCAGGTCACCCCGTAGACGTAGGCTGGCGCCTCGGTCACGGTGGCGGGGGACATGGTCAGTCGCCGGAGCGCTTGCCGTTACCCCGGCCGACCTTCTCCTTGACGCCCTCGACGGCGCCCTTCGTCTTCTCCTTGGCCTTGTCGCCACCGCCCCGCAGCTCCTTCAGGCCGGCTGCCTCCGTCTGGGTCAGGTCGAGCCGGTTGACCGCCTCGGCGAAGCGCAGATAGGTGTCGACGCTCGCGATCACGATTCTCGCGTCGATCGTGACCAGCTCGATGCCGATCACTGCGACGCGCACATAGGCGTCGATCACGAGACCCTTGTCGAGGATCAGGTCGACGACGTCCGCCAGGCCGCTCGGGCTCGGCGCCCGTTGCAGGTAGTTGCTCGCCGTCCCGTGGGTCGCTACAGACATCGGCTCCTCCTACCTCCTCGACCTGCGCCGTCGCTGAGCGCGGTGCTGTGCCCGCTCCTCGCTGCGCCGGGACAGCTCGTCCGCGGACAGCCTTCCGCTCCTCCCGCTGCTCCGGTCGTCGCCGCCGCCGACGGCCTCGCGAGCCTTGTCGGTCAGCTGCTCCGCGAGTTCGCCGCCGCTGCTGACGGCGGAGCGGGCTTTCTCGGGAAGCTTCTCGGCCGCGCCGCCCGCGCCCTGCGCGGTTTCGCGGAGCCAGGGCAGCACGGTGCCTTCGACGAAGGCCGGGCCCTTCTTCACGATGTAGCTCGCCGCCACGCTCGTGCCGGCGGCCAGGAGCGGCGGCAGCAGCTTCTCGCCGACGCGCCGCTTCATGCTCTTACGTCCTCCGTCCTCAGTCATCTCAGTCCTCGTTCTCGTCGTGTCCGAACTTGTCGGCGAGCTCCTTCGCGAGCGCGGCCGCGAGACCGACGGCTGCGGCCGTCGCAGCGCCTTTCGCCGTCGTTCGTACCACTGGCGAGTCCGGCGTCAACTCCTCCTCGACGCCCTCGATCGCGCCCTCGGTTGCCTTCTCGGCGCCCTTCTCCTGCAACTCGGGAAGCCCGCTGAGCTCCGTCTCGGTCAGGTCGAGCCGGTGGACCGCCTCGGCGAAGCGCAGATACGTGTCGACGCTCGCGACCACGATCCGCGCATCGATCGTGACCAGCTCGATCCCGATCACGGCGACGCGCACGTACGCGTCGATCACGAGACCCTTGTCGAGGATCAGATCGACGACGTCCGCCAGCCCGCTCGGACTCGGCGCCCGCTGGAGGTAGTTGCTCGCCGTCCCCTGAACGGGTCGCCGCTCGAGCGCTTGGGCCATGGCTGCCTGTTCCTCCTACCGTGGCTTCGAAACGCTCAGCGGCTCCGGGACTTGCGCCGCTGCTCGCGTCCCTTCTCGCGCTGCTTGCGCTCCCGCGTGCGGACCTCGTCGGACTTCCGCCCACGCGTCGTGGCCTCGTCGGCGTCCCGGTCCTCGTCCTCCTCGGGATTCGGCCGGTACTCGATGCCCTTGGCCTCGTCCATCTCGACGTAAGCCTTGAACCGCGCCAGATCGGCTTGCACGGCGCGCTTCACGAAGCGGAGGCCGGAAGCCATCTTCTCGACCATGCCGTTCGGCTCGAACTCCATCGTCACCATGACGCGCGTGAGGTTCTCGGCAAGCTTGTGGAAGCTGACGACGCCCTTGTGCTCCATCCCGCTCGTCGTCTTCCAGACGATGCGGTCGTTCTTGCGCCGGTCCGTCACGCGGCCTTCCCACTTGCGCGAGCTGAACCAGATCTTCTCCTGCCAGCTGAGCTTGTCGCGGCCCTTCTGCTCGACGTTGAGGACGCGGTGCATGAAGCGCGGGAACTCGTCGAACTTCGTCCACGCCTCGTAGACCTTGTCGACGGAAGCGGCCACGTCGGTCCAGCGCTGGATCGGCAGGCGACGTGTCTTCTTGCCACCCCCGCCTCCGCCGCCTCCGCCCAGCAACTTCGAGGCCGCCTTGCCCAGCGGCCCGCCGGCCCTGCCCAGAGCCTTCTTCGCGCCCTCGGCCGCCTTCTCGCCCATCTCCTCGGCCTCTTGCTCGCCCTTCTTCTCCGCTCCACCCACCACGCGGCGGACCACGTCCGGCCCCTTGGCGGCGGCGAGCGCTCCGACCGCGCTCACGGCCGCGGACGCCAGGATCTCCTTCGACCTCGAGCCGTCTCCGACGACGTCCTCGACCTTTTCCTTCACGCTGTTCGTCCCGTTCTCGTCGGCCATGTCGACCCTCCGTTTCGTCGCTCGTCCCCCTCAACGAGGTCCCGCGCGAACGGGGTACGCCCCGCGACCCGCCGGCAGCGGCGACAATCGGTTTCGGTCCGTGGGCGGCGGAGGAACAAGCACCCGATGACACGCGGGCCGGTCCCGGCTGATCGGCGGCGCGGCCCGTTCGCGGTTCTGTTCGCGCACCACCGCGAGCACGAGCCGCGCCACGTCGTGATGCTGATGCTTGCGGCGGGCGCGCTGTCGCTGATCGCGGCGATCCTCGTTGCGGGGACGGCGGGCTACCTCGATGTCGCCTCGCATATCCGGCACGCAAACACATACTGGTTCCCGTTTGCGATCGCCGGAGCGGTCGCCACCCACGTCGGCTACACCATCGCGTACCGCGAGGTCGCGAACGTCGAGCGCACGGTCCGGCTGGGACGCTTGCGCGCGAGCGCGATTGTCGCAGCGGGGTTCGGGATGTTCATCCCCCGCGGCGGGTTCGCGGTCGACCTCGAGGCGCTCCAGGATTTCGGGGTCCCTCGGGAGGAGGCGCGGGTCCGCGTGCTGGGACTCGGGTCGCTCGAGTACGCGGTCCTCTCCACGGGCGCCTGCATCTGCGCGATCCTCCTGCTCCTCGAACACTCGTCGGCTGAGCGAGCCGTGACGCTCTCGTGGACGATCGGCGTCCCGGCAGGCACGGCGCTCGCGCTGCTCGCCGTGCGCTACCGCAGCCGGCTCTGCCGCGGGCGCATCGGCAAGGTCTTGGGGCCGGCGCTCGAGGCGATCGTGGTCGTCGGCAAGATCGTCGCGTCGCCGCGCCGCCACGGCGCCGCAGCCTTCACCGGCATGGCGATCTACTGGGCCGGCGAGGTCTTCGTCCTCTGGGTCTGCCTCGCCGCCTTCACCCGCCACACGCCGTCGGTGGAAGCGGTCGTCGTCGGCTATGCGACGGGCTACGCGCTGACGCGGCGCACGCTGCCGCTCGCCGGCGCAGGCGCGGTCGAGGCGCTCCTGCCGTTCGCGCTCACCTGGGTGGGCTACGGCCTCCCCGCCGCCGTCCTCGCCGTCTTCGCGTACCGCGTCTTCAATCTCTGGCTGCCGCTCGGTCCTGCAGTCGCCGCCCTGTACGCGCTGCAGCGCCGGCCGCCCGAGGCGCCGGCCGAAGCTCGGCTAGCGCCGGACGCCGAAGTCGGCGGTGATGATCGTGACGCGAAGCCCGTGGAAGACGCCCGGCGCGCCCACGACCTCAACGGCTGAGACGCCGATCCGGCGCCACTTCGAGTTCAACAGGTTCCGGAGATGCTCCGGGCTGGCGATCCACATCTTCAGCGCCTGACCGGGGCTCACGGACGGCGAGCCCCAGAGGAGGTTCTCGCCGACCGACCAGTACGAGTCGTTGCGCGACCCGAAGTACTGCTGGATCCGCCGCCAGAACGCGGTGCCGTCGGCCGACGAGTGGGCGAAGTAGCCGACCCTTCCCATCTCGAGTGAGTGCTGGCACGCGGATCGGTCGAGGGCCGGCGACTCGCGCAGCGGGACGAGGCCGTGCGCGACGCGGAAGCGGTTCACGTCCGCCAGCACGCCGCGATTCACCGTCCGCAGGCTCCGCTCGGAGCGGGCCGTCGCGAGCGCCGAGGCGGAGAAGAGCCCGCTGACGGCGAGGACGGCCACGGCCGCGGCGAGGTGGAGTGCTCTTGCGCCTTTCACTCCGACACGGTGTCGGCAATCGGGGACGACCGCCATAGGCCGTTCGGGGGAAATTCGGCGGCAGGGGGACCTAACCCTTCCGTGGTTTCGACCCGGCCCACGCCGGGAGAATGGCAAAACATGTCGCTGCGCGCCGAGCCACTCGAGCAGGAGGCGACGCTGCCGGACGGCCGCGTCGTGACCGTACGCGTCGCCGTCGCCGACGATTCGTACATCCCGCGCCGCGAGCTCGACACGGTCATGCTCGAGCTCTGGGAGGAGGGCCGGGGCGAGCATCTCGCGGGAGTCTCGACCGTACTCTCCGCGGAGGACGACGCCGCCGCTCGTGCGCTTCTGCGCGAGGTCGTGGCAGGGCTCGGCACTGGATCGATCGAACCTACGGCCGGCGCGCTCGAGCGGTTCGCGGATAGCGTTCCCCCTGAGTGAGCACGGCGACCCTGCATACGAGCCACGGTGCGATCGAGCTCGAGCTGTTCGACGGCGACGCGCCGAAGACCGTCGACAACTTCCGCAAGCTCGCCGCGGACGGGTTCTACGACGGCGTCATCTTCCACCGCGTGATCCCGGACTTCATGATCCAGGGCGGCGATCCGACCGGTACCGGCTCGGGCGGCCCGGGCTACACGTTCGAGGACGAGTTCAACGACCGCCCGGTCGTGCGCGGCGCGCTCGCGATGGCGAACGCCGGCCCGAACACGAACGGCAGCCAGTTCTTCATCGTGACCGCCGACGCGTGCCCCTGGCTCGACGGCAAGCACACCGTCTTCGGCGGCGTGACCGCGGGCATGGACGTGGTCGACACGATCGCCCAGGTCGAGAGGGACGCGAGCGACCGTCCGCGCGAGGACGTCGTCATCGAGCGGATCGAGTTCTAAGGGGTCAGGCCCCTCCTGCCGATGCACCCCGAGCGGCGCTTACATCGCGCTTGCAGATCGCTTAGACATGCCTCATCGTCCCTTGCTGTGATGCTTCCGTGCCCGGCCTGACGCGACGCCTCCTGCTCGCCGTCCTGGCGACGCTGGCGCCGGCCGTAGCCGCCTCTCCGGCCGGCGCCGCCGGGCACGCCTCGAGCGCGGCGCACCCCACGAGCCCGAACGTCGGCATCGTCGACATCTACACCACGCTCGGTTTCGAGAACGGCGTCGCCGCCGGCACCGGGATGATCGTCTCGCGCACCGGCGAGGTCCTGACGAACAACCACGTGATCAGCGGGGCGACAAAGTTCAAGGTCGTCGACGTGAGCACCAAGAAGAAGTACCTGGCCAACGTCGTCGGTTACTCCGTCTCGCACGACGTCGCCGTCCTGCAGCTGGTGCACGCCTCGCACCTCGGCACGATCAAGCTCGGCACCTCCGTGCGCGTCCACGTCGGGCAGTCGGTCGTCGCTCGCGGGAACGCCCAGGGGCTCGGTGGGGCGCCGAAGGCCGCCCGCGGCCGGGTCATCGCGCTCCACCGTCAGATCGTGGCCCGGGACGAGACCGGCGCAACCGAGACGCTGCACGGCGTGATCGCGACGGACGCCGCAGTCGTGCCGGGCGACTCCGGCGGGCCGCTCGAGGACTCCCATAACCGCGCGGTCGGCATGGTGACGGCCGGCTCGACCGGGGGCGCCCACCGCGGCTTCGCGATCCCGATCAGGCAGGCGCTCCTCTACGCGCGCCTGATCGAGAACGGGAAGTCGAGCACGACCGTCCACGTCGGACCGACCGCCTTCCTCGGCGTCCGCCTCCAGGACGTCACCGGCGGAGCCGCAATCCAGGAGGTCTTGTCGGGTCAGGCGGCGGAATCGGCGGGACTCGTCGCGGGCGACGTCATCACCTCGCTGAACGGTGCGACGATCTCGTCGAGCGCGGACGTCCGCAAGGCCGTGCTCTTCCTGGTGCCCGGAACGGCCGTCTCGATCGGCTGGACGGACGCCATCGGCAACCCGCAGACCGGAAGCATCACGCCGACGAGCGGTCCGCCGCTCTAGGAGAGAACAAGCGACGAAGAAAAGAAGCGGGTGGCGGGAATCGAACCCGCGTAACTAGCTTGGAAGGCTAGGGCTCTACCATTGAGCTACACCCGCGGAGCGCTCGGTACGGTAGCGAGATGCATCCCTCGGCGGAGGCCGTCGGGCTGGCGCCGACGCTGGCGCTCGGGCTCGGGCTTGCAGCCCGCCGCGCCGGGATCTCACGGCCACGGCTCGCCGCCGGAGCGCTGGGCGTCGTCCTCGTGTTCGCCGCGTTCATCACCGAGCTCGAGCCGCTCGCGAACCACACCTTCCTCTGGGCGCATCTGTTGCAGAACGTCGTCCTCGCGGAATGGGCGCCTGCGCTGCTCGTGCTCGCGGCCCCGCCGCGACTGGCCGAGCGGGCCGCCCGCTTGCCGCTCTTCCGCCCGCTCGTCGCGCTCCCGCTGTGGCTCGCGGTCTACTACACGTGGCACCTGCCGTGGATCTACGACACGGCGCTCCGCCACCCGCACTCGCTCCTGCACGTGGAGCATCTGTCGTATCTCGCGGCCGGGATCTGCGTCTGGTGGCCTGTCGTGCACGGGCGAGGCTCGGCGGGCGCGAAGGCGGCGTACCTCTTCGCCGCGTTCGTGCTTGCCTCCCCGCTCGGGCTGCTGCTGGCGCTGATCCCCCGCGCGATCTACCCCTTCTACGTCGATGCGTCCCGAACGTGGGGCCCGAGCCCGCTCGCCGACCAGCAGATCGCCGGGGTGACGATGGCCGCCGAGGAGGCCGTCGTCTTCTTCGGCACCTTTGTCGCCTATCTCCTGCGCTTCCTCGCCGACGAGCAGGCGGCCGGCCTGCTCAGCCCGAGCGCGACGCCAGTTGCAGCTCGCGCTCGGCCGGCCGGCCTTCCCGCAGCTCCCGGCTCCGCTCCGCCTCGGCATTGAGCTCGGCGCCGAGGAGCAGCGCGATCGCCGCGAGCCACAGCCACATGAGCATCACGATCACGGCCGCGAGCGACCCCCAGGTCTTGTTGTAGGAGCCGAACATCGCCGTGTACACGGCGAAACCGCCCGACGCAGCCAGCCAAACGAAGGTGGCGAACACGGATCCCGGCGTAAGGAAGCGCCAGTGTGGATGCGCGACGTCCGGCCCGAGGTAGAGGAGTGTCGCGAAGGCGGTGAGGAGGCCCGCGAGCAGGATCGGCCACTCGGCGATCCACCAGATCCAGCCGATCGCGCCGGCGGCGCCGCCTGCGTGCGACGCCAGTAGCCGCTCGAGCGGCGGGCCGAAGATCAGCAGGACCGCGACGAGGAGGAAGGCGATCCCGATCACCGCGACCATCTCGAGCGCCACGAACCGCTTCCGGACGAAGGACCGGCCGTCCCTGCGCTCGTACGCGAGGTTGAGCGCGGTCATGTACGAGGTCATCGCCCCGGTCGTGGCCCAGACGGCGAGCACCGCGCCGACCACGGTCATCGCGACGCCGGTCGACGGATGCTGGTCGAGGCGGTGGAGGCTGCCACCGAGCAGGCTCGTCGCCTGCGCCGGCATCACGTTCGAGAAGTGCGCCATCAAGGACGAGATCGTTCCCGGCCCGGCGACGAGCGTGAAGGCGCCGACCGCCACGAGCAGGACCGAGGGGATGGCCAAGAACGTCGAGTAGGCGAGCGCCGAGGCGAGCATCGTCCCGTTGTCGTCGAGGAACTCCTTGAACGCGCGGACGACAATCGCCCGCCAGTCCCGGAAGGAGAGGTCGCGGAGCCGCGGGTCGAAGAGCCGTGGCTCGTCCCGCTCCGGCTGCGGTTGTGGCCCTTCCTCCTCGAGCGGTGCCTCGTCGGGGGCGGGCCGCGCCTCGTCCTCGCCACCCGCAGGCCGGATGACCCGCTGCCGGTCGCGTGTGCTCATGCAAGCAGAACGCACCTGGCGGCCATCGGGTTGCTGCAAGCGACGCGGTCAATCGGGGTGGGCAGACTCGAACTGCCGGCCTCCCGGCCCCAAACCGGGCGCTCTACCAGACTGAGCTACACCCCGTCGCCGCTCGAAAGAGCGTACTGCATGCGCTACTCCGACTCGATGAGGGCGCGCAGCTCCGCGAGCTTCTCGCCGCGCAGCTCGTCGCGTTCGCCGCGTTCGATCCGGGCGAGGAGGCTGCGCACGAGCGGAGCGAGCTCGAGCGGGTTGAACGGCTTGGTGACGTAGTCGACCCCACCGATGTCGAGCCCGCGCGCCCGGTCGCGAAACTCGGCCCGCGCGGTGAGGAAGACGATCGGGATCCGGCTCGTGCGCTCGTCCTCGAGCAGCTCCTCCGCAACCCGCCAGCCGTCGAGGCCGGGCATCATCACGTCGAGGAGCACGACGTCGGGTTGCTCGTCCCGCGCGAGATCCAGCCCCTTCGTCCCGTCCGCGGCCTCGAGGACGTCCATTCCCTCGGCCTCGAGATTGACCCGGCAGAGCAGCCGGATCGGCGCCTCGTCGTCGATCACGAGCACACGTGTCGCGCCTGCCGCGTCCACCGGCCGCCTATACCCATCCGCTTCGGCGGTCATTCTCGTCCGGTACCGGTCGTGGCGGGCGCGGGAACCGCCGGCAGCTGGAAGACGAAGCGCGAGCCCTCGCCCTCCTGGGACGACACCCAGATGCGCCCGCCCATCGCGGTCACGAGGCCGCGGGCGATGAAGAGGCCGAGTCCCGTCCCGCCGGCACCGACCCGCAGCTCGGCGTCGGAGCCCCGGTAGAACTTGCGGAAGATCTGCTCCTGGTCCGCCTGCGGGATGCCGATCCCGTCGTCGGCGACCGTGACCTCGATCGTGTCCTGCCGGCGCGTAGCGCCCACGGTCACGGTCCCCCCGTCGGCCGAATAACGGAGCGCGTTGTCGACGAGAATCGAGCACACCTGGCGCAACTTCTCGGGATCTGCGGTCGCCGCGAGCGGCTCCTCCGGGAGGTCGACGACGAACCGGTGCCCGTTGACGTCGGCCGCCGCGACAGTCTCGAGCACCTGACCGACGACGTCGCGGATATCCGTCTCCGCGAGGTTGACCTGAAGGTCGCCGGTGTCGAGGCGGGCCACATTCAGGAGCGTGTCGACGATCGAGGTCAGGCGCTGCGACTCCGAGGCGATGTAGCGGAGGAACGTCAGCCGTTCCTCCTCGCCGAACATGACGTCCTGGCGGAGCAGGGTCTCGGCGAAGCCGTAGATCGAGGTGAGCGGCGTCCGAAGCTCGTGCGAGACCGTGCTCACGAAGTCTGACTTGACCTGCTCGACGAGCCGGTCCCCGGAGATGTCACGGAAGGCGAAGATGCGGCCCGCGACGGAGCCGACCGGGTCGCGCATCACCGCCTCGGTGACCGAGAGCCACACCTCCTCGCGCCCGCGCATGATCGGGACGAGCCGGTCGCCGCGCGCCCCCTCCTCGGCTGCCTCGAGGCTCCGCTGCAACACGTCGACGGGTGCTCGACCGAGCGCGACGGAGGCCGGAACCCCGGTGATCCGCTCGGCGGCGCTGTTCCAGAGGACCACCTCGCCGTCGCGATCGACGGCGACGATGCCGTCGGCGATGTTGGCAAGGATCGCCACCGACCGCTCCCGCTCGAGCGCGACGCGCTGGTACAGCTCGGCGTTCGAGAGTGCAGCCGACGTGCTGGCGGCCACCGCGAGCAGGGCCTCGATCTCCTCCTCGCGCCAGTCGCGCGGCACGGAGGCATAGACGGAGAGAACGCCGACGGTCGTCCCCTCCGGTCCGCCGACGGG
Source organism: Gaiellaceae bacterium (assembly GCA_045805945.1). Classification (GTDB taxonomy): domain Bacteria; phylum Actinomycetota; class Thermoleophilia; order Gaiellales; family Gaiellaceae; genus Palsa-739. Next base: position 63,700 of record JBJMKG010000030.1, on the reverse strand, counting down.
CACGCCGAGGTACGCGGCATGCCCCGCCTGGAGCATCGGGTCGAGGGCGCACAGGCGCTCGTCCTCGCCGGCGAGCGCGAGCGCGACCGGCGCGGCCGACTGGACGACGTCTCCCGAGAGCCACCCGCCCGCCGGGCTGCGAGAGCCGAGCGCTGCCGCGGCGCCGGCCCCGTCGGCTGCAGTCACGACGAGCTCCTCCCCCTCAAGCAGCCGAAAGGCGGCTGCATCGGCTTTGACGAGAGCAGGCGCCTGCTGGACCACCTCGTCGAGCACCGCCGCCGGGTCGAGCTCGCTCGTGAGGAGCCGGCCGGTGCGCGTCAGCTGCTGCGCGAGAGCGCGCGCTCCGCGCTCGGCCTCGAACAGCTCGCTCCGCTCGAGGGCGCCACGCGTCGCGTCGGCGAGATGACGGGCAAGCTCGAGGTCGTCGTCGCTGAACGAGCGCTCGTCGGCGAAGAAGATGAGGACGAGCCCGCGGCCCGCGTCCCGGGGCGCCTCGACGGGCACGGAGATGAGCGAGTGGTAACCCTTGGCCGCGGCCGCCGCGCGGAGATCGGGCAGGAGCCGTTCGTCTTCCGAGATCGAGGACGAGACGAGGATGCGCCCCTCGGCGGCGGCGCGGAAGAGCGGCCCCTGGCGTTCCACCGCGCGCTGCTCGAAGATGCCCCCGAGGTCAGCCGGGAGCTCATACGCCCCGACCGCCTCGAGGCGACCGCTCGAGGGCACGAGCACCGCGGCGGAGCTCCCTCCCAGCGCCTCGGCCGCAGCCTGGGCGATCGCCTCCAGCGTCGCGCTCCGAGACAGGGACTGGCCGAGGACCGATGCGATCCGGTAGAAGCCGCGCTGACTCCGCGCCTGGCGAGCGCTCTGCGTGAACATCTCGGCGTTTCGTAAAGCGAGCGAGGCGAGACCGGCGAACGCCTCGAGGACGGCCGCGTCCCGTTCCGCGAAGCGGCGCCCCTCGCGCCGACCGACGCCGAGGACGCCGCGCACGTCGTCGCTCCAGACCATCGGCGCGGTGATCACGTCCGTGAAGCCGTGGTAGGCGGGATGCGGGACCGACGCCGAGATCTCGCCGTAGGAGCTCTCGATCAGCGGCCGGCCCTCTCGCACGGCGGCGCCGGCGAGCCCCTTGTCCGCCGGGAACTCGAAGCCGAGCAGGCCCCGATCGAAACCGTGCACCGCGACGCAGCGGAAGACGCCACGCTCGCGGTCGAGCAGGTAGCAGTCCGCTGCGTCGGCGTCGAGCACCTGTGCGAGCTGGTCGGCGAGGCGCTGGAGGACGGCGGGCAGGTCGAGGTCGCTGCTGAGGACGTGTGCGGCGCGCAGCAGGGCGGTCTGCTGCGTGAGCCGCTCCTCGTTCTCCTCGAGCAGCCGGGCGAGCCGGAGCGCGAGCCCGATCTCCGCCGCCACCCCCACCAGCAGGGTGAGGTCCGTCTTGGCCCAGCGCCGGTCGGGCGGGCGGTGCACGCTGACGAAGCCCGCCGGCCGGTCGAAGACGAGGACCGGGACCGCTGCGGCCGTGAACGTGTCGTTCGTCTCCACCAGAGGTCGCTGCTCCTCGGCGACCCGCTCGAGCAGGGCCAGCTCCGCTGCCTCATCCCCGGGCTGCGAGAGACCGGCCTGATGCCACTCGGCGGCGATGTGCGAGCGGTTGGGGAGATCGCCGATCCGGATCACGCAGCGCGACGCGTCGAGCGCCTGCGCCGTCGCGTCAGCCGCGCCGGCGAGTGCGGTCGGCAGATCGAGCTCGCTCCGCAACCGCCGCGCCACCGAGGAGAGCAGCCGCTCGCGGCTCAGTGCCTCTTCGAGCGCGAGGCTCGTCCGCAGGCGCTCGAGCGCGACCGCGGCCTCGGAGGCGAGCGTCTGCATCACCGCGAGCTCCTCGTTCGAGAAGACCCGCGGCTCGTCGAGCGTCGCGACCGAGATCACCGCCGTCACGCGCTCCTCGACGAGCAAAGGCACGAATGCGGCGCTCTTCGCTCCCACGCGGGCGACCAGATGTTTACTGACGACGCCCGAGGTCTGCGTGTCGTAGACGGTGAGCGCCGCAGCCTCGAAGACCACGCTCGCGATTCCCGAGGGCTCGCCCTCGAGATCGAGGCGCAGCCCGTGCCACCAGTCGACGTCCTCGCCGAGCGAGCGCGCGAGATACCCCGACGCCTCGTGCCCGTCGTCCGAGATGAAGCTGAGGGCGACGAAGCCGACGTCGAACAGCTCGGCGAACTCGTCGAGCAGCATGCGGGCCACGCCCTCGACGTCGGCGCTCCGGGCCAGCTCGTCGGCGACCCGGCTGACGCTCTCGAATTCCCGCTCCGTCGAGGGCCGGCGGCCGTGTCGGGGGCTGCCCCGGCCGAGAATCGCGGGCAGGAACAGGACCGCGGCCGCGGCGCGGCCGAGCGCGCGAACGGTGGACAGCTCGTCCGGGGTCCTCACTGGGCGCTCAGATTGTACGAGGCTGGCGTCTTCCGGCGGGAAATCCCGGCCCAGACATGGAAAAGCCCGCCGCTCGGGGGGTCGGTGCGGCGGGCTCTCCCCATTGCTCCCCGCTAGGCGTCCCGAAGGAGCCGCGGTTCGCATCGCCCAGTGGCAGGGAGCCTAGAGCGCGTTTGCGAGACGGACAATGGGCCGTACGGCCCATCTTTGCAACGCGGGCCAAGCGGATTCTCGCGGGGGAAAGATCGCGTCGTGCAGGTTTCTCACGCCCTCCTAACGCTTCCCGGCTATGGTGGCCCGGCGGTGGTGAAGCGCCTTCTCCTCGCCTCCCCGCGAGGCTACTGCGCCGGGGTCGAACGCGCGGTCGAAACGGTCGAGCGGGCTCTGGCGCTCTACGGACGTCCTGTCTACGTCCGGAAGCAGATCGTCCACAACTCGCACGTCGTGGAGGACCTCCGGTCGCGTGGCGCCGTCTTCGTCGACGCGCTCGCCGACGTGCCCGACGGGGCGACCGTCGTCTTCTCCGCCCACGGCATCGCGCCGGCCGTGCGCCGGGAGGCGGAGGATCTCCGCCTGACGACGATCGACGCCACCTGCCCGCTCGTGACCAAGGTGCATGCGCAGGCACGCCGCTACGCCGAAGGCGGCTACGCCGTCGTGCTCATCGGCCATGCCGGGCACGAGGAGGTCGAGGGAACGCTCGGGGAGGCTCCCGAGGCGATCGTCCTCGTCCAGTCGACGGAAGAAGCGGAGCGGGTCACGTTGTCGGCCGACCGACCGCTCGCCTACGTCACCCAGACGACGCTCTCGGTCGACGAGACGAACGAGATCGTGTCGGTTCTGCGCCGCCGCTTCCCACGCATCGAGGGGCCGGCGCGCGAGGACATTTGCTACGCGACCTCCAACCGGCAGTGGGCCGTGAAGGAGCTCGTGCGCGAGGTCGACCTGCTGCTCGTCGTCGGCTCGCCGAACTCGTCGAACTCGCAGCGGCTCGTCGACGTCGCTCGCGCGGACGGAACCCCCGCCCATCTCGTGGACGACGCGGACGGCATCGACGAGGCCTGGCTCGACGGCTGCGAGACCGTCGGCCTCACTTCGGGCGCCTCCGCGCCCGAGCGGCTGGTGGCGGGGGTCTGCGAGTGGTTCCGGGCTCGCGGCGCCGAGGTGTGCGAGCAGGCGCCGGTGCACGAGGACGTGAGCTTCAGACTGCCGGTCGAGCTGCGGCGCGCCGAGCGAGCTCCCTCGCGAAGAGCTGCGCTCTTCGCGCGGAGGTAACGGAACTCCGCCCACGGGAGAGCGCGGTCTCCCGTGGGCTCCGTGCTGAAAGCACATAGGAGGCCGCAAGGGTTCGGGGCCATGGTTCCGTCGCGGACGAGCAGGCTTTCGCGTGCTCGCCCGCTACTCCGCGGCGGCGTAACGTGCCGTTACGCCGCCGCCTGGACGGCACATGGGTTCGAAACGTCTCGAACCACGAACGACTAAAGGCCGGAGGCTAAGACAGCCGCGAAGTGGCGACTTAGCCGGAGGCCGGACCGCGCTCGCGCCGGCCTCCGCCGCGCGCGAGCGCACGACGCGGCCATCTCGCCCAGAGCATCGAAAGCAAAACAGTACGCAGCGTTCGCGAGACCGCGCTCTCGCGAACGCGGAGTTCCTTATCCCAGCGAGCGAAGCGCAAGCTTCGCGAGCTTTAGCTCTTCTCGAGCGCGAGGCTTTCGCCGGCGACCCGGATCTCGGTCGCCAGCACCTCGCGGGCGATCCACTCGCCGTGGCGGTCGGCGAGCTCCCGTTGCGCCTCTGGCACCGTGAGCACGATCCGATCGGTCAGCTCGAACCCTTGCTCCTTGCGCAGGGAGTTGACGCCGTGGATGAGCTCGTACGCCGCCCCCTCCAGCAGAAGCTCGTCGTCGAGACCCAGATCGAGCGCGACCGTCACGCCGTCGCCGGAGGCGACCGCCCAGCCCTCGCGCCCGCCCCGCTCGACGAGCACCTCGTCCGGCTCGAGGTCGCGCCCGCCGACCCGGAACCGGCCGCCGGGCAGCTCCTCGAACTCGCCCGCCGCGAGCGCCGCTCGCACGGCGCCGAGCTCCTTTCCGAGCTTCGGCCCGAGGACGGGAAGGTTCGGCTTCACGCGCAGCTCGACGGCCTCGACCGGGCCGAGCTCGACGGCCTTCACCCGCAGCTCGTCGGCCACCTCTTCGACGTGCCCGTCGAGGCTCGCGCCCTCGACGACGAGCCGGCGAAGTGGCTGCCGCAGCTTGATGCCGGACGTCGAGCGCGCCTGCCGTCCGAGCTCGACGACCCGACGCACCGCGGCGATCTCGTCCAGGAGAGCGCGATCGGGCTCGGCCACCTCCGGCCACCCGGCGAGGTGCACCGACACCGGTCCGTCGAGGACGAGCCTCCGCCACAGGTGATCCGTCACGAAGGGGAGGATCGGCGCGAGCACGCGCACCGCCTGGACGAGCGCGTACCAGAGCGTCCGCAGCGCCGCCTCGTCGTCGGCCCAGAAACGCCGGCGCGAGCGGCGGATGTACCAGTTCGAGAGGTCGTCGAGGTAGGCCTCGAACAGGCGCACCGCCTCGACGGTGTCGTACGCCTCGTACGCCGCCTCGCCCGCGAGCACGAAGTCGTTCGTCCGCTCGACGAGCCAGCGATCGAGCGGCAGCGCCAGGTCGGCAGGCGCGAGCTCCGACCAGGCCGGCCGGAAGCCCTGGATGTTCGCGTAGTCGACGAAGAACTTGACCGAGTTCCAGAAGGTGAGGAAGCGTCGCTTCATCTCCTCCGCCATGCCGTAGCCGAAGCGCAGCTCCTGGGACGGGTTCTGGGAGCAGTACAGCCAGCGCATGGTGTCGGCACCCATCCGTTCGAGCGCGTCGTCGAGATCGATCGCGTTGCCCCACGACTTGTGCATCTCGCGGCCGTTCTCGTCGACGACGTTCTCGTACGTGAGCACCCGTCCGTACGGCTGGCGGCCGACGAGGGTCGTCGCCATGAAGCACTGGGAGTAGAACCAGAGCCGGATTTGCGAGCGCCCCTCCGAGACCCAGTCGGCCGGGAACCACTTCTCCCAGTACGCGTGGTCGGGCAGGTCGGCGCCCGAGATCCCTGCCGACGCCCCGGTCGCGTAGCCGCCGGGAATCCACTCGGGGTTCTGCCAGCCGAGGGTCGAGAAGTGGACGATGCCGGCGTCGAGCCAGGCGTCGCCGACCTCCGGGATCCGCTCGACCTCGGCATCGCAGCTCTCGCAGCGGATGCGGACGCCGTCGATCCAGGGCCGGTGCAGCTCCTTGAGCTGCTCGAGCCCCGAGACGGCGCGTTCCTCCAGCTCCGCCCGCGAGCCGAGCACGTTCAGGTGCCCGCACTCGCACTCGTAGAACGGCAGCGGCAGGCCGAAGTAGCGGCGGCGGGAGATGTTCCAGTCGCCCATGTTGCGGAGCCAGTCGTCCATCCGTTTGCCGTACTGGGGAGGCGTCCACTCGACCGTCGCGTTTCCGTCGAGCATCGGCTTCCGGATCTCGTCGGCCGAGATGAACCAGTCGTCGACGACGCGGAAGACGAGCGGCGTCCGGCAGCGCCAGCAGACCGGGTAGCGGTGGACGACCGAGGTCGCCTCGCCGAGGAGCCCTCGTTCCCGCAACGACTCGATCACGGGGTCGACGATCTCGTCCGTCGCGGAGCCCTCGAGCTCGCCGTAGCCGGCCAGCATCCGGCCCGACTCGTCGATCGGCGCCAGCACGGGCAGGTCGTGGACGCGCGAGAGCTCGAAGTCCTCGGCGCCGCAGCCCGGCGCGATATGGACGATCCCGGTCCCCTCGTCGAGGGAGACCTCGTCCCACGGGATCACGCGATGGACGACGCCGGCCTGGGCGGCGAAGTGGTCGAACGGCCCTTCGTACTCGAGCCCGACGAGCTCCGAGCCGCGCACCTTCTCCTCGAAATGCTCCTCCTGATAGCGGTCGACCGCGACCCACTCGCCGGCGTCGTTGCGCCCGTACTCCGCGTCCGGCTTGACCGCCGCGGCGACGTTGGCGGGCAGCGTCCACGGGGTCGTCGTCCAGACCACTAGCGACTCCCCCTGCCGCTCGCGGAGCGGGAAGCGCACGAAGAGCGACGGATGCTCGAGCTCCTCGTAGTTCTCCTCCCCGGCTTGCTCGTGCTTGGAGAGCGAGGTCCCGCAGCGCGGGCACCACTGCGTCGAGCGGTGCCCCTTGTACAGCCAGCCGCGTGACTGCACCTCTTTGAGGAAGCGCCAGATGTACTCGATGTTCGTGTCGCTGAAGGTGAAGTAGTCGTTGCCCCAGTCCATCCACATCCCGAGCCGCTTCGACTGCTCGGTCTGGATGCCGGAGAACTTCGCGACGAAGTCGCGGCAGTCGCGCGCGAAGCGGTCGAGGCCGTACTCCTCGATCTCCCGCTTCGAGTTGAACCCGAGCGCCTTCTCGACCTGGACCTCGACGTGGAGCCCCTGCGAGTCGAAGCCGTTCTGGTAGCGGAGCTCGTGTCCGTGCAACGCCTTGTAGCGCTGGAAGACGTCCTTCAGCGTCCGCCCGATCCCATGGTGGACGCCGGCAGGGCCGTTCGCCGTGATCGGGCCGTCCATGAAGGAGAAGGTCGGCCCGCCGCGGTTCTGCTCGCGCAACCGGTCGAACGTCCGTTCCGCCTCCCAGCGTGCGAGCATCTCCCGCTCGAGCCCGGGATGGTCGGGTTTGTCCGGTAGAGACTGGAAGATTGGCTCCCCCATCGGGAAGCCAAGTCTAGGCCGAGGCGTTGTCCCTATCGTGAGCCTGGGTACAGGGCCCGCAGAACCGCTACAGCGAAAGGAAACGATGGCAACCGAAGTCACCGACGCCACCTTCGAGAGCGAGGTCCTCCGGGCCGACGAGCCCGTGCTCGTGGACTTCTGGGCCGAGTGGTGCGGGCCGTGTCACGCGGTCGCGCCCGTGCTCGAGCGAATCGCCGACGAGCACCAGCTCAAGCTCGTCAAGGTGAACATCGACGAGAACCAGGATCTCGCGATCCGCTACGGGATCCAGTCGATCCCGAACATGGTGCTCTTCGAGGCCGGCGCGCCGAAGGCCTCCGCAGTGGGCGCGATGCCGAAGGGCATGCTCGAGCGCCAGCTCGGTTTCGAAAGCTGAGAGCCGCAGCGCGGCCTCTTGCCGCGGGGAGCTACTAGTCCGCGGTCTGCGTGTGGTCGCGGCCCTCGACGAACCGCAGGAACTCGGCGTGCTTCGCGAGATACGCCTCGAGCTCCGCGAGACCCGCGCCCGTCCAGTCCTCGAGCCACGTGTCGGCGATGTCGTCCTCGATGCGATGGAAGCCGCGCTCGCTCACTGATGGAATGATCGACACGAAGCGGGGGATTGGCTATGGGCCGTTCGGCTCAACTTGGAGGAGGGCCGGACCTAACCGTTTTTCGAGGGAAGGAGCGCCCAATGCACGACAATCCGCGGCCGAGCGAGGAGGAGCAGGAGCTCACGCAGACCGACCGGATGGACGAGGAGGAGGAACAGAGGAGCGGCTATGCGCCGACCGAGGCCGCGGAAGAGGGAGAGGAGTAGCCTCGCCGCGCGCCTCCGCCACCCAGCACGAGCTCGCCCGGGTCGAGCTGCTCGCGGGGCTGCCGGGCCAAACGCTCGCCCGGCTCGCACGACGCATGGAGCGCGAGGAGGTCGCGCCCGGCACGGTGCTCGTCCGCGAGGGCGAGTCCGACGACCGGTTCTACGTCCTCCTCGCCGGCGTTCTCGCCGTCAGCCAGCGCGACCTCGGTGCGCGCAGCGTCCTGCGGCCGGGCGACTACTTCGGCGAGGTCGCGCTGGCGATGTCGGTGTCGCGGACGGCGACCGTGTCCGCGATGACGCCCGCCGTCGTCGCGAGCTGCGACCGGGCGACGTTCGACGAACTGGTGCGGCCGCTCTTCGCCGACGACGAGTAGGCCGTCGGTCAGATGCCGACCTCGGCGAGCACGGCTTCGCTGAGGGCCGGCCAGGCGTCCTTCGCCCAGTCGCCGAACCGTCGATCGGTGAGGACGCCGCAGGCGAGGCCCGCGTCGGGATCCACCCAGAGGAAGGTGCCGCTCGCGCCGAAGTGGCCGAACGTCCGCTCGGAATTCCGTGCGCCCGTCCAGTGCGGCGATTTCGCGTCCCGCAGTTCGAACGCCAGCCCCCAGTCGTTCGGCTCCATCCGGCCGAGGCCGGGGAGGACGCCGACGAGCCCCGGGAACTGGACGGATGTCGCCTCGGCCAGCGTCTCGGCCGCGACGAGCGTAGGCTGGAGCAGCTCGCGGCCCAGGACGAGCAGGTCGCCGAGCGGCCCGCGATACCCGTGCGCCGGCGAGCCTGCCAGGCCTCCTGCAAGGCCGAGCGGCTGGACGACGGCGCGGGCGAAATAGTCGGCGAACGGCATCTCAGCGCGCTCCGCGAGCAGACGCGCCGCGAGCTCGATTCCCGTGTTCGAATAGATGCGCCGGCGGCCCGGCTCGGCCAGCGGCTCGTCGCCGTCGAGGGGCAGGCCGGAGGCGTGGGCGAGGAGATGCCGCAGCGTCGCGCCCGGCGGGCCCGCCGGGCCGTCGAGCTCTACCGTTCCCTCCTCGAGCGCCACCAGGAACGCAAGGCCGGTGAGGAGCTTCGTCACGGATGCCCACGGCAGCTCGACGTCCTGCGGGCCGTGGGTCGCGACGACGCCGTCGGCGCGCGCTACTCCGGCCGCTGCCGTCGGCGCATTCCAACCGTCGACCGCTCGCAGCGCCTCCATCCGACGATAGTGGCCGAAACGGACACGTCCGGTAGCTGCTACCGGACGTGGCTCGACCGGCCAGGTAGGCTCGCCGCGCCATGAGGCTCGCGAGCCTGGCGGGGTTGTACGTCGCCGTCGTCCTCTCGGCGCAGATCGGGGCGAACAAGATTGTCCGGCTCCCCTTCACGCACCTCGAGGCTCCGGGCGGCGTCTATTCGATCGGCGTCGCGCTCGCCCTCGTGCAGCTCGCGCACCACACGGGCACCAGCCGCCGTGACGGCGCGTTCAACGCACAGCTCCTGATCGCGCTCGGCTTCGTGGGCTCGGCCTTGCTGGCCGGCTACATCGCGCTCGTCGTCCACTCGCACCCGGCCTTCCCGGGCCAGGAGTTCGACAGCGCTGTCGGCTCGACGTGGCGGATCGTCGGCGCGAGCCTCGCCGCCTTCCTCGCCTCGGAGACCGTGGACAACCTCGTCGGCGCGCCGTTGCGGGGACGCGTCCACGACGGCCTGCGCGTCGTCGTCTCGGCCGGCGCCAGCGCGCCGATCGACAGCGCCGTCTTCCTCGTGCTCGCCTTCGGCTCGTCCGGATTGCACTTCTTCGACGGCCAGCTCGTGGGCAAGATCGCCTCGTCCGTCGTGTTAGGGATCCCGCTGGTGATGCTCGGCCGGCGCTTTCTTCCTGCAAAGGCGGGGGATATCGTCGCGGCATGACCGATTCGCTCATCCCGCCGTCGATCACGGGCAAGGGCTCTCGCTTTCCGCCGGGAGGCAGCGTTCTCGACCACGCATTCGGCACGAGCGACCCGTACACGCTCGGGGTCGAGGAGGAGTACATGCTCCTCGACGGCGAGACCTTCGACCTCGTCCAGCACATCGACACGGTGCTCGCCGCGGTCGCGGGGCACGAGCTCGAGCCGCGCATCAACTCCGAGCTGATGCAGTCGGTGCTCGAGGTCGCCACACCCGTCTGCCATACGCCGGAAGGGGTGCAACAGCAGCTTCTCCGCATCCGGCGCTACGTCACGGACGTCGCCCGTGAGAAGGGACTGCGCGTCGGCTCGGCGGGCACGCACCCGTTCTCGCTCTTCGAGCGGCAGCGCATCACCGCGAAGGACCGCTACCGGTCGCTCGTCGATCAGATGCAGTACATCGCGAGGCGGGAGCTGATCTTCGGGATGCACGTCCACGTCGCGGTGGACGAGGCGGAGAAGGCGATCCAGGTCGTGAACGGGCTGATCGCCCATCTCCCCGAGCTCGTGGCGCTCTCGGCGAGCTCGCCGTTCTGGCGCGGCGAGCCCACCGGGCTGCGCTCCTCGCGCCACATGGTCTTCGCAGCGTTCCCGCGTTCCGGGCCGCCGCCGCGCTTCCGCGACTACGCCGACTACGCGCAGGTCGTGAACCAGCTGGAGAAGACCGGCTGCATCCAGGACTACACGCACATCTGGTGGGACATCCGCCTACACCCGCGGCTCGGCACGGTCGAGATCCGGATCTGCGACGCGGTGACGCGGCTGGAGGACGTGATCGCGATCACCGCCTACTGCCAGGCGCTGGTCAAGCACTACGCGGAGCTCGTCGAGCGCGGCGAGGAGATCCCGTCCTTCCACCGCATCCTCACGACCGAGAACAAGTGGCTCGCCGCGCGTTACGGGCTCTCCGGCCCCGTGATGGACCTGCATACCGGCCGCCGCAACCGGCTCCCGGTCGCGGCGCTCGTGCGGCGGACGCTGCAGACGCTGCGCCCCCACGCGCGCGATCTCGGCTCGGAGGACGAGCTGGCAGCGGTCGAGGAGATCCTCCGCCGCGGCAACGGCGCCGACCGGCAGCTCCACGTCTTCAACGCCAACCGGGACATCGTCGAGGTGGCTCGGGAGATCGCCGAGGCCACCGAGGTCGCATCGGAGCCCGAGCCGGCGGCCGCCGCGTAGGATCAGGCCCATGCTCGAGATCGGGCAGAAGGCACCCCTCGAGGCGGTCATTTGGACGACGCCCCGCGAGCGCGCGAGCATCGGGGACCTCCTCCATGACCGCCCGCTGCTCCTCCTCTTTTATCTCTTCGACTGGTCCTCGACCTGAACGAGCGAGCTCGAGCTCCTGCGTGACAGGAGAGCGGAGCTGCAGGAGACGGGGGTGCAGCCGTTCGCGATCTCGCGCGACTCGCCGTACACGCATGTCGCGTGGACGCAGGCGCTCGACCTCGACTTCCCGCTCCTCTCCGACTGGAACGCCGAGGCCACGCGCGGCTTCGGCGTCGCCTTCGAGCACAACGGGATGCGCGACGTCTCGCGGCGAAGCGCGTTTCTCGTCGACGCCGGCGGCGTCGTCCGCGGCGCGTGGGCCTACGAGCCGGGCGACCTGCCCGACCTCGACGAGTTGATCGCGGCAGCGCGCGCCTTGTAGTCGTCCGCTGGATCGCCTTTAATCCGCGCCCATGGATACCCCACATGCCGCCGAGGCGCCGGCCGAGCGTCGGCTTCCCTCGGGACTCGTCACCGCGGCGATCGGCCTCGTGGTCGCGATCGTCGCGCTCGTGTTCGTCCTCGAGACGAACGTCTTCACCTCGCACTGGTATGCGTTGTTCAAGCTCGTGCACGTGGCCGGCGCCGTGTTCTGGGTCGGCGGCGGACTGACGGTGACGGTGCTCGCTCTGTCGGCGGAGCGAAAGTCGGACCCGACCGAGATGGCGCTGGTCGCGAGACAGGCCGCGTTCGTCGGAGAGCGGTTCTTCGCCCCCGCCGGACTGCTCGTCTTCGCGATGGGAATCGCGATGGTCGTCAACCTCGGCCTCGACTGGGGCAAGTTCTGGATCGTCGCCGGTCTGACCGGCTACGCGCTCACCTTTCTGACCGGACTGCTCGTGCTCGGGCCCCAGGCCAAGCGAATCGGACACCTGCTGGAGACGAAGGGCCCGGAAGCGAGCGAGACGCAGGCGGCGATCAGGCGGATCCTGCTCCTGGCACGTTTCGACGAAGGCGTGCTCCTGCTCGTCGTCGCGGACATGGTTCTGAAGCCTTTCAGCTAGCGAGCGGATCCAGCTTGACATGTGACCGTTTGGTCACGTAATATCGCGAGCGTGGACGACGACCAGGTCTTCAAGGCGCTAGCCGATCCGACGCGGCGCCACCTACTCGACCGGCTCTTCGAGCGTGACGGCCGCACGCTCACGCAGCTCGAGTCCGAGCTCGAGATGACCCGCTTCGGAGTGATGAAGCACCTGCGCGTTCTCGAAGACGCGGGACTCGTCGTCACGCGCCGGCAGGGCCGGGAGAAGCTCCACTACCTCAACCCGGTGCCGATCCGGCTGATCCACAATCGGTGGATCGACAAGTACAGGGAGCGCACGGTGTCGGCGCTCGTCGATCTCAAGAAGCGATTGGAGGAGACAGGATGACGACCATGACGGCACAGACGACGCAGGTCTACCGGCTGTTCATCAGGGCGACCGCCGAGCAGATCTGGGACGCGATCACCAAGCCGGAGCACACGACGAGGTACTTCTTCGCCTCCCGGGTCGAGCTGTCGGGCGACAGGCGCCGCGCCTACGGGCCTGACGGCGAGCTCTGGGGCGATTCGGCCATCCTCGAGGAGGACCCGCCGCGCCGGCTCGTCCACGAGTGGCAGGGCCTCTACGACCCCGAGCTGGCCGAGGAGGAGACGAGCCGCGTCACCTGGGAGATCGAGCCGCAGGAGGGCGGATACTGCCTGCTCACCCTCGTGCACGACCGGCTCGAGGGCGCGCCGAGGACGGCGGAGAGCGTCGCCGGCGGCTGGATGTTCGTCCTCAGCGGCCTGAAGACGCTCGTCGAGACGGGCGAGCCGCTCGCCGGCTGAACCGATCGGAGACCGCGGCCGTCCGGGAGCGATGAGTTTCGGACGGCCGCACGGTCTCTTTCCAGAAGTCGTCCGATCGGCGACACTCTCGAGAGTCCTGCGAACCGTGAGGAGAGGATCGATGGCGAAGACCATGTTGACCGTCGGAACGCGCAAGGGCGCGTTCGTGCTCGAAAGCGACGACCGCCGCGAGTGGAAGCTGCGCGGCCCGTACTGCGAAGGATGGCCCGTCTACCACGCCATCTACGACAGGACTACCGGCGACATCTATGCGGCCGCCGCGAGCGAGTGGCACGGCTCCGCGGTCTGGCGCAGCAGCGACCTCGGCGAGACGTGGGAACATTCGAGCGAGGGCCTGGCCTACGGCGACGACGATGGCCGCAAGGTCTCCAAGGTCTCGACGCTCGCGCGCGCGGGCGACCGCCTGCTCGTCGGCGCCGAGGCGCCGGGCATCTTCGAGAGCCGCGACAACGGCCAGACCTGGTCGCTCCTTTCGACGCTCTCGGGCCAGCCCGGTAGCGAGGTGTGGGACGACCCCGCGAACCAGCCGCCCGGACACCTCGGTATCTCCGGCTTCGTCACCGACGCGGGCGACTCCGATCGGTTCTTCGCGATCGTGCAGGGGATCGGCACCTTCGAGACCGAGGACGGCGGCTCGTCGTGGACGCCGCGGAACCGCGGACTCCGCCGCGACTGGCCCGCCGACTGGGAAGAGGTCGGATTCTGCGTGCACAAGCTCGTGCGCGCGGCCGAGCCGCAGCGGATGTACCAGCAGAACCACGTCGGCATGCACCGGTCCGACGACGCCGGCCAGACGTGGAACGAGATCACCGAAGGGCTGCCGGGCGACTTCGGCTTCGCGGCGGCCGCGCACCCGCACGACCGCGAGACGTTCTACGTCATCCCGGTCGACGGCGGCCACGGACGCACGATGCACGACGGCAAGGCGGCCGTCTGGCGCACGCGCGACGGCGGCTCGAGCTGGCAGGACATGCGGAAGGGCCTGCCGCAGGAGAACGCGCACCTGGGCGTGCTGCGCCAGGGGCTGACGATCGATCCGCACGACGTCCCCGGCGTGTACTTCGGCACGAGCACCGGGCAGGTGTTCGCGAGCGCGGACGAGGGCGAGACGTGGAGCGAGATCGCGAGCTACCTACCCTCCATCTCGTCGGTCGACGTGGCGGTGCTCGACTGACGTGGCCGATATTCGACTTCCAGGAACGCTCACCCCGCTCTTCCCCGGCCTGCCGCGCCGGGTCGAGGTCGAAGCCGCGACGGTGCTCGCGGCGATCGACTCGCTCGAGGCGCGCTGGCCCGGGCTGCGCGACAGGATCGTGGAGGAGGGGCCGGCGCTACGCCGGCACCTCCACGTCTACGTCGACGGCGAGCGGGCGGGACTGGACACGCCGGTCGCCGACCGTTCGCGGCTCGACGTGATCGCCGCGATCAGCGGCGGTTAGCCCGGCGCGTCGACGCCACGGGTCTCGACTCGTTATGGTCTGTGCGACCCCGGGGGTGCCATGACGGCTAGGAACGGCCCACCTGCGGCGCAGGCGGACCAAGCTCGGAGACGAGCGGTGGGTTTCGTGCGGGCTGCGGCGCACCGCGATCGCGACGAGCGGGCGGCGACACACGGCTTCTCGCAAGGCCTGCCCGCCTCCCCGCTCGTGGGTCGCCAGGACGAGCTGGCCTCGCTGCTCCGGGCGGCCGCTCACCCGCCTGCGCTCGTTCTCGTGGAGGGCGAGGCCGGGGTCGGCAAGACGCGACTGGTGCAGGAGTTCCTCCGCTCGCCGGAGCTCGGCCCGCGCCGGCTCTGCACCGGCGGCTGCCAGCATCTCGCGGAACCGTTGCCGCTCGGCCCGCTCCTCGACGCACTGCGAACGGCTCGACCCGTGCGGGTCGAGCTGAATGCCGTGGCGGGCGCGCTCCGGCCCGTTCTGCCCGAGCTCGCGGCCGTCCTGCCGCCGGCGCCGGAGCCGCTGGGCGATCCTCGAGCCGAGCGGCACCGCCTGTTCCGAGCGTTGCGCGAGCTTCTCAGCTCGCCCGGCCGGAGCGTCCTCGTCCTCGAGGATCTCCACTGGGCGGACGAGCAGACGTTGGAGTTTCTGCGCTTCCTCTGCCCGCAGCTGCCGGACGAGCTCACGCTCGTCTGCACCTACCGCGGCGAGGACGTGCCGGCAGCCTCGCTGTTCCGCTCGCTCGGCGCGCGGAGCCCGATCGCCCGCCTCGAACTGCGGCTCCGGCCGCTCGACCGGGACGAGGTCAGGACGCTCGCCGGATCGATCCTCGAGGCGGACGCGATGTCCGACGAGTTCGCGGACTACCTCTTCCAGGGCAGCGGCGGCCTTCCGTTCGCCGTCGAGGAGGTGCTCCGGCTGCTCGAGGACCGGGAAGACCTGATCCGCCGCAAGGGAGCGTGGGTTCGCCGCTCGCTCGAGGAGCTCGCCGTCCCGAGGGCGGTGCGCGACTCCATCCTCGAGCGGCTGGAGAAGCTCCGGCCGGGCGCACAGGCTCTCGTCCGGGCGGCGGCGGTCGTGGGCGTACCAGCCGCAGAGGTCCTGCTGGCGAGGGTCGCGGAGGTCCGGCGGGGACGGACCGGAACGGCGCTCGGCGAGGCGCTGGCCGCCGCGTTGCTCGTCGAGGCCGACGAAGACCGGTTCTGCGTGCGGCACGAGCTCGCTCGCCAAGCCGTCGAGGAGGCTCTGCCTTCGCCGGTCCGCCGCCGGCTGCACCTGCGAGCCGCCCAGGCGCTCGAGCAGGAAGAGCCGAAGCCGCTCGCGCGCCTGGCACATCACTACCGGGCGGCCGGGCAGACGAAGGAGTGGACGCACTACGCAGAGGCGGCCGCCGCCCGCGCCAGGTCGCTCGACGACGCGGTCACGGCGCGCCGCTTTCTCCGCGAGGCACTCGACGTCGAGACCCTCCCGCCCCTCAAGCGCGCTCAGCTCGCGATCAAGTTCCTGATCGAGGCCTTCGACTCCTTCGCGCAGAAGGACGCGGCCGACGTCGCCCGGCCCCTGCTCGACGAGGAGACGCTGCCGGCGGCGGTGCGGGGAGAGCTCCGTCTGCATCTCGGCCGCTTCCTCTGCCAGGCGGGTGACGACGCCGAGGGGTACGCCCAGATCAATGGGGCGCTCGGAGACCTGGACACCCGGCCGGACCTCGCCGCCACGGCCATGGCCTTTCTCGCGCAACCGTCCTTCCACGAGGGAAGGTTCGACGAGCACCTGAAGTGGGTCGACCAGGCGGCGCGAGAGGCGGCCAGGGCGGACGACCGGGCACTGCGGATCAGGCTCTCCGCAGACCGAGCGTGCACGCTGCTCGTCCTCGGCGACACGGCGGCCTGGCAGGCGATCGAGGACATCCCCGCTCCCGGCGGCGACGCCGACGAGGTCAGGCAGGCTGCACGGGCATGGGGAAACCTCGCGGACGCCCTCCTCCACCTCGGCTACTACGAGCGCGCCCGTGAACTGATCGGCAAGAACCTCGCCAGCGGGCCGGGATGCTTTCGCGAGCACATCATCGCGGAGGTGACCGCGACCCAGCTCGACTTCGTCTCCGGGGAGTGGAGCGGCCTCGACGAGCGCGTTCGGCTGTTGCTCGAGGAGGGCGAGGACCGCCTGCCGCACCACGCCGACCTTGAGGCGGTGCTCGGCCTCCTCGGCCTCGCCCGCGGTGACGTGACCGCTGCCTCCGGCACGCTCGAGCACCTGTTCGAGGAGGAGCTCTGCGACGTGACGATGGTGCCCTGGGTGTGCGGCGGGGTCGCCCGGATCAGGCTGGCACAGGACCGGCCCGAAGCGGCTCTGTCGGCGGCCGAGCAAGCTCTTCGCATCATCGAGCAGAAGGGCGTCTGGACGTGGGCGACGGACGTCGCTCCCGTGCTGGTCGAGGCCCGCCTCGCCGCCGAGCAGGCAGACGAGGCGGCGAGCTTCGTCGACCGCTTCGGCGCCGGTCTCGCAGGTCGAGACGCACCCGCGGCCGGCAGCGCGCTGCGGGTTTGCCGCGGCCTGGTCACGGAGGCCGAGGGAGACGTGGAGGGCGCAGCCCGCGAGTTCGCGACGGCCGAGCGGTGCTGGCGTGCGCTGCCGCGCCCGTACGAGGCCGCCCGGGCACGCGAGCACCGGGGTCGGGTCCTACTCGCCATGCAACCGGACCGCGGCCAGAGGCTGCTCGTCGCGGCGATGGACGGCTACCGCGCCCTCGGCGCCCAGTGGGATGCGGGACGGGTCAGGGCGACGCTCCGGCGGCGCGGCCTGGCGCCTCCGCACCGCGCCGGACGGAAGGGATACGGCAGCGAGCTTTCGCCGCGCGAGCACGAGGTTGTACAGCTGGCGAGCGACGGCCTGAGCAATCGCGAGATCGCCTTGTCCCTCACCGTTTCGCGCAGCACCGTCGAGCACCACATGAGCTCCGCGATGCGCAAGCTCGGCGCGACGTCGAGGCACGAGCTCGGCGACCTTCTCGAGTCCGTCACCGAGCGGGCGACCCTCACGAAATAGTTTGGGGTGGCACCCCATTGACAAGGCCTGGCTACGCCTCCTAGCGTGGTGAGGTCGATGCCGGGCCCGTTGAGGAAGCGCAAACGGCAGCCGCGTGAGCAGGTCCCCAGCCGCAAGGCGGACGGCCTCAGCACGGTTGCCTCCGAGGCTGCCAAGACGGACAACGGGGATTCGTGTCGCGACGGTCCCGTGGAAGCACGGAGCACGCACCGCGGCGCGGGCCCGGGAGAGTACCGGCCTCTCTGAGCGCCCCGGGGCGACCCGGAACACAACGACCCAAGAGGGGGAGGGCAGATGCGCAGACTCAGACAGTCAGCAGCCTCCGGGAGGCGCCTTTGGCGTTCGCCTCGGACGCTGTTCGTCGTTTCTCTGACCTTGGCCGCAGCGGTGGTCTTCTCGATCGCCGCGGCCGCGCCCGGTTCGACACGACCGGGCACCGCATGGTCATGGGGACCGCCGAACGGCGGCGGCTCCGCGGGCTCCTCCGCCGCCTCGATTTCGAGGTCGAGCGGATCCGCGGCCAAGAGCACGGCCACAGCCGTACGGGACGCCAGCGCGAGCCACGTGATGGTCGCGCATTCGGTCAAGAACGACCGGTCACCGGCGCTTCGCGCCGTCAAGCCGGTCGCGCTGTCGTCGACCGCGAACAACAAGGCGATTCCGGTCCTGCCGCTCGGTAAGCAGGTCACGAACACGCACCGGGCCGCGAAGGGAGAGGCCGTCCAGACGAAGATGCCCGGACGCAAGATGCCCGACCCGCTGCTCAACTTCGAGGGCATCGACTTCCCGGGCGTGAACTGCAACTGCGCTCCGCCGGACACGAACGGCGAGGTCGGCTCCACGCAGTACGTCCAGATCGTGAACGAGGGCATCCAGGTCTTCGACAAGACCAACGGCAACTCGCTGCTCGGGCCGATCAGCATCGTGTCGCTGTGGAGCGGCTTCGGCGGCGTCTGCGAGTTCAACGGCGAAGGCGACCCGGTCGTCCTCTACGACCAGCTCGCAAACCGCTGGGTGGCAACGCAGTTCGCGGGCACGGCACAGCCGACCCACGAGTGCGTCGCGGTCTCGACCTCGGATGACGCGACGGGGTCGTGGAACCGCTACGACTTCGACCTCGGCTCCGCCTTCGGGAACAACTTCTACGACTACCCGAAGCTGAGCGTCTGGCCGGACGCGTACTACATGAGCATCAACGTCTTCAACTCGTCGGGGACGGCCTTCCTCGGCCCGCAGCCGTTCGCGATGGACCGCACGGCGATGCTCGCCGGCGCCCCCGCGACGATCATCGGCTTCTCGGTCCTCGGCCCGACCGAGGATCAGCTGATGCCGGGAGATCTCGACGGGTCGATCCAGCCTCCGGCTGGAGCCCCGAACCCGTTCACTGAGATCGGGACGAACCCGACCTGGAAACTCTGGCGCTTCCACGTCGACTTCACGACCCCGGCGAACTCGACCTTCACGAACGCCGGAACGCTCGTACCGGATGCCTTCAACGTCGCCTGCGGAGGCACCGGTGGAGCGTGCGTGCCGCAGCTAGGCGGCGACCTCCTCGACACGCTCGGCGACCGCAGCATGTTCCGGAACGCCTACCGTCGCTTCGCCGACGGCCACGAGGCGCTCGTCGGGAACATGACCGTGGATTCGAACGGCGTGACCGGGGTCCGCTGGTGGGAGATCGACAACGCCACCTCGGGTACGCCCGGCTTCGTCCAGCAGAGCACGTACCAGCCCGACAGCACCTATCGCTGGATGGGCAGTGCCGCGATGGACGCCTCGGGCGACCTGGCCGTCGGCTTCAGCGCGTCGTCCTCGAGCATCCATCCGGAGATCCGCTACGCGGGCCGGCTGGCAGGTGACCCGCCGAACACGCTGGGGCAGGGCGAGACCACGCTCTTCGCCGGCACCGGCAGCCAGCAGGACACCGTCAGCCGCTGGGGTGACTACTCCGACATGACGGTCGACCCAACGGACGACTGCACGTTCTGGTACACGCAGGAGTACTACGAGACGACCAGTTCGTTCAACTGGCGGACTCGGATCGGGGACTTCAAGTTCCCGAACTGCACCCAGGGCCCGAGCGGCACGCTCGAGGGCACCGTCACGGATGCGAGCAACAACGATCCGATCGATGGTGCCAAGGTGGACGCGACCTCCGGCGGACAGTCGTTCGGCAGCACCACCACGGATGCGAGCGGCCACTACTCGCTCACCCTGCCGGTCGGGACGTACGACGTCACCTTCTCGGCGTTCGGCTACGCGACGGACACCAAGACCGGCGTCGATATCACCGACGGCAACACGACGACGCTGGACGACGCCCTAACGCCGTCGCCGGCCGTGCACTTGACAGGCACGGTCACGGACGGCTCAGGGCACGGGTGGCCGCTGTACACGCGGATCGACGTCGCCGGCGACCCCGCGTCGCCGTTCTTCACCGATCCGATCACGGGCCAGTACGACATCCAGCTGCCCGCCAACGCGAGCTACGACGTCACGTACGCCTCGGTGCTGCAGGGGTACCAGTCCGACACCGAGACGATCGACATCGGCGGCGGAGACATGAACCACGACGTGCAGCTCACGGCGACGCCGGACTGCACGGCTCCCGGCTACAGGCAGGACACCTCGTTCTCGCAGGACTTCGAGGGATCCTTCCCGCCGGCCGGCTGGACCGTGACCGACGCCATCGGCGAGGGCCACGTGTGGCAGCAGGACGACCCCGAGGGTCAGGCGAACAACACGGGCGGCACAGGGCACTTCGCCGACATCAACTCGGACTTCTACGGGCCGAGTGACACGCAGGACACGTCGCTGGTCACGCCGACGATCGACCTGTCCAGCGCGAACGCGCCGTACCTGACGTTCCACAACCACTACATCGCCTCGCCGTTCTTCCCACAGACGGGCGACGTGGACGTGAGCACGGACGGCGGTGCAACCTGGACCAACGTCTGGCACCACGAAGGGGACTCCGTACCCGGTCCCGACCTCGAGACGGTCCAGCTGCCGACAGCAGCCAACCAGGCCAACGTGGAGCTGCGCTACCACTTCACGAGCACGTTCGGCTTCTGGTGGCAGGTCGACGACGTGACCGTGCACAACAGCCCGAACTGCGTCACGATCCCCGGCGGCCTCGTCGAGGGCAACGTGACCGACGTGACCACCGGCGATCCGCTGAACGGCGCGAAGGTCACGAGCAACGACAAGCCGGACGAGAACACGACGACGTTCGCCGTCCCGGACGATCCCAACAACCCGGGCGGCTACTACTACCTGTTCTCGTCGCTGACCGGTTCGCACGACTTCACGGCCAGCAAGGCCCTGTACTCGGACGACACGGAGACGGTCGACGTCGCCGCTGACGCCGTCGTGAGGCAGGACTTCCAGCTGGGAGCGGGTCACCTGGTGATCACACCGACGTCGATCGACAGCACGCAGGTGCTCGGGTCGACGGCGACCAAGACACTGTCGTTCACGAACGACGGCACCGGGCCTGCGCACGTGAAGCTCAACGAGGCTGGTGGATCGTTCCAGATCCTCCACGCCCAGGGAGCACCGCTGGCCAGGATCCACCTGCCCGGTGAGGACGAAGGAGACGGAGGAGCCAGTCCCGAGTGGCTCGGCGACCACAAGAACAGCGGTGCGCCGCCGGTGAACGCCGGACCTCCGAAGGACCCGACCTGGTCGACGATCGCGGGCTACCCGACGGCGATCATGGACAACTCCTGCGACTTCATCCAGGGCAAGGAGTACTGCGTCGGCGGGATCGACAGCAGCTTCACGGTCTCGAACAAGGGCTACGTCTACGACCCGGGCACCAACGCGTGGTCGCCGATCGCAAACATGGCGAACGTGCGCGAGAAGCCGGGCGTGGCCGCGGTCAACGGGAAGCTGTACGTCTCGGGCGGCTGGGACTCCTCAGGGACCCCGGTCGCGGCGACGGAGGTCTACGACCCGTCCAGCGACAGCTGGACCACGGTCGCTCCGAACCCGAGCCCGATGGCTGCTCCGGGCGTCGCGAACAACAACGGCAAGCTCTACTTCGTCGGCGGCTGTGCTGACGGTTCGTGCACCACCTCGACCAAGGTCGAGGTCTACGACCCGTCCAGCGACAGCTGGTCGGCGGCCGCGAACTACCCGACCTCGGACGCCTGGGAGGCGTGCGGCGGCGTCAACGGCCAGGTCTACTGCGCCGGTGGCACCGATGGGTCGTCGACGTTCAAGAGCGGCAATGTCTACGACCCGGGCTCGGATTCATGGAGCCCGATCGCGGACATGCCGATCGACCTGTGGGCCTCCGTCGGCGGTGGCGTCAGCGGACAGCTGATCGTCTCCAGCGGCGTGACCGACGGGTTCAACACCATCACGAACCAGGGGTTCGCATACGACCCGACGAGCGATAGCTGGACTG
This sequence comes from Gaiellaceae bacterium, assembly GCA_045805945.1. GTDB lineage: Bacteria > Actinomycetota > Thermoleophilia > Gaiellales > Gaiellaceae > Palsa-739. The sequence goes on along the minus strand of JBJMKG010000030.1, from coordinate 41,783 downwards.
CGATTCCGAACGCGCAGTTCCCGCGCTACCGCGCCGGCGGCGGATGCGGCTTCTACAAGGTCGGCGGCTCCTCCGGGGGCTTCACGCCGACGCCCGACTCGGAGGTGCTCAGCCCCGGTCTCGACCAGTGCGGGACCGTGGACGTGCCGTGGATGTCCGAGAGTCCGACCGAGTTCGATGTCCCGGTCGGTGCCACCGTCGACGTCACCGTCACCCTGACGGCGACACCGGCGGACGGCGTCGAGCAACCGGGTGATTACTCGGCGCAGCTGCTCGTCAACGCGAACGTGCCGCAGACCATCGACCCGATCGACGTCACGATGCACGTGACGCCGCCGAAGAGCTGGGGCAAGCTCCAGGGGACGGTCACGGGAACGGACTGCGACGGGAACACCAACCCGCTGGCAGCGATCGTCTTCGCTGACGGCAAGAAGGGGTTCTCGTGGGCGGCACCGACGGACAAGACCAGTGGGAACTACTCCTTCTGGGCTCCGGCGGACATCTACCGACTGATCGTGACCTCGAACGGCTGGCGCCCCCAGACGACGCCGGTCGCGATCAGGGCAGGGAAGACGACAACTGTCGACTTCAACCTCAAGCCGTACCCAGCCTGTAGCTGAGCTGTAGCTGGGCTTGCAGGAGGGCGGGGCCCGTTTGGGCCCCGCCCTCCTCGGCTATACAGGCTGCAGAGGCGGAATGAAGAGCATCGCCGCAGCACTTCTCGCAGCAGCACTTCTCGTAGCCACCGTTTTCCTCCTGCTCGGCGCCGGCAACAGCAGCCCCGGCAGTGGGCTGCGCGGCACGGTGCTACTCGATCCCGGATATCCGGTGTGCCAGGCCGGAACATCGTGCACCCGACCGGCCGCCGATGCTCAGCTCAGGTTCTGGCGCAACGGCCGCGTCGTCGCCCACACGCGCACCGACGGCAAAGGCCGGTTCCGGATCGCGCTCAGCCCACGACGCTACCGCGTGACGTCCGCGACCATGGGGCTGCTCACTCCCGTCCGCGTCACGGTCCCGACCGGCCGGTACCGCAGCGTGACGTTCAAGCTCGATATCGGGATCCGCTAGCGAAGGCGCTCAGGCGCGACCGGCGATGAGCGCGACGAGCCGGTCCTCGATGTCGACGGCCTCGGTCTCCGCGAGGCCGCGGGAGAGAATCGAGAACGCGGCCCAGCGGCCCGAGCGCAGGCGGACCCACCCGGACAGGGCGGAGACGCCCGCGACGAGCGTGCCGGTCTTGGCCCGGACCGGGATCCCGTAGAGGCGGCGGGCGAGCGTGCCCTGCCCCGGAGCCGGAAGCGTCGAGCGGAGGGCCGCGCCCCAGCGATCGGTGTCGAGGAGTCGAGCGAGCGTGTTCGTGGTGACGGAGTCGCGATAGGAGAGGCCGGAGCCGTCGTAGGCGCGGATGCGGGCGCCCCGCCGCATCGCCCATTCCCGGATGGCGCGGGCCCCCTCGGCGGTCGAGCCTGGCGGGCCGAAGGCGGCGGCGCCCAGCAGCTTGTTCAGGACTTCGGCGTCGAGGTTGAGCGAATCGCGGTTCTGGTGCCGAAGGATCGTGCTGAGGGGCGCCGAGCGGACGGTCGCCAGGAGGGGTTCGGCCGGGGGCCGTTCCTCCGTTCCGGGGCGATCGCCGACCTCGACGCCGAGTGAGCGCAGATCGGCCGTGAGCGCGGCGGCGGCGCGCCGCTCCGGGTCGAAGACGAATCCCTGCGGTCCGGTGTTGGCGTCGTAGACGAGCGCGGTGGGAAGGGCGACGAAGTCCAGTGCAATCCGCCGCCAGCCGGGAGCCCAGCGCTCCCGGCTGAAGCTGCCCGTGACGCCGACGACGCCGCCCCGCACGCGGCGGATGCCGCTCTCGTGCAGCTTGCGGGCGAGCCGCGCCAGCGCGGCGTCGTCCAGCTCGGGGTCGCCGTGGCCGACGAGCCACAGGTCACCGCCGACGACGCCGGCGCGCCGCAGGGTGCCCTGGACGGTGGTCGGGATGCGGTAGCGCGAACCGAGCCGGTCGAGCAGCGCCAGCGAGAGCAGCAGCTTCTCGTTGGACGCCGGCGCGCGCGGCACCCAGCCGCCGTGAGAGTAGACGAGCCGACCGTCGACGACGAGCGAGGCGGACACGGCGCCGAGGATCCGGTCGGCGTCGGCCTTCCAGCCCGAGTCTGGGCCGGCTTCTGCCGGCGAGCGGGCCTCGCGACGCGCGAGAGCGGCGCCGAGCGTGAGCGCGGCGTGCGCGTGCCTGCGCACCTGCGCCGGCGAGAGGCTGCCGGCCGGGAGCTCGACGACGAACGAGGTCGTGCCGGGCAGGTGGTGGTTCTGCCAGTTGGGAGCCGTGCCGCCGAGCCAGTGACGGTGGGCGAAGCGCATCCCGGCCGCACGGGCGTAGACGCGTCCGGCGCGGCTGCTCTTCCCCCAGGCCCAGACGAGGTTCATGTGCTGGTGGAACCAGATCGTCGCGCGGGGACGGATGCGCAGGATCAGCTTGCGCGCGATTCGCGTCTCGCGCTCCGAGAACGGTCGCGGGCCGGGGTAGTACGTGTCCCACGGACGGCCGCCGCCGCGCCACCCGGACGACCAGTTCTGGTTCAGGTCGACCCCGCGCCCGTTCTGGCGTCTCCCGATCGAGTAGCCGTCCGGATTGAGATTCGGGATCACCCACAGGTCGAGATCGGTGTGGACGCGCTCGAGCGCGCGGGCAACCGCGCTCCCGGCGCATTCGGTGCCGTGGATGCAGCCGACCACCAGTACCGGCAGTCCGCGCGGATTCCCGATCCGAAACGCGACGATCAGCCGGCCGTGCTCCGAGCGGCCGAGAGGGATCCGCATTGCCTGCGAGCGGTGCGCTGCGACGGCCGGAGCGAGCGGGAGCAGGAGCAGTAGCGAGGCCAGGAGCAGACGCTTCACCGGATCACCCTCACAGGCCACGTACGCTCCGGCCGGCCGCAACGGTCCCGTGACTAACCCCTCGCGCGCCGCCGGCGTCTCAGTGAGGGCCATGGCGCTCGCCGAGCACGCCGATAAGCACCGGGCGTTCGATCTGTTCCTCGCCGTCGACCGGTCGTGCGCGAAGGCGTTGGGGAGGCAGATCGAGGACCAGCTGCGATCCGCGATCCGCTCCGGGCGGCTCCGACCGGGCCGCGAGCTTCCATCGACCCGCGGCCTGGCCCGGGACCTCTCCGTCTCGCGCGGCGTCGTCGTTCGCGCCTATTCGCAGCTGGCGGCGGAGGGTTATCTCGAGCTTCGCCGAGGGGCGGCGCCCTGCGTGCGGGAAGCCGCAAACGGTTCGCGGCCGGCGGCGGCCGGGCTCGTCCGGGAGAAAACCCGCTACGACCTCCGCCCTTACCTGCCGGAGGCGACCCTCTTCCCCCGCCATGCCTGGCTCCGTTCGCTGCGGCACGCCGTGACGACTGCGGGCAGCGCGGACCTCAGCTACGGCGACCCACGCGGTCTCGAGCAGTTGCGAAGCGAGGTCGCGGCGTATCTGGGCCGCGCCCGGGGCATTCCCGCCGAGCCCGACCAGATCGTGGTCACCGCCGGCTGCACCCACTCCTTGAACCTCGTCTTTCGCATGGTCGTCCGGAAAGGCGCCGGCAGAATCGGACTCGAGAATCCGAGCGACCTCCTCGTTCGCACGATTGCCGAGCGCGCCGGACTGATGCCGGTCGGTGTCTCGCTCGACCGGGACGGCATCCTCGTGGGCGAGCTCGCCGCGACCCGCGCACCGGCGGTGGTTGTCTCGGCGGGACATCAGTTTCCGTCCGGCTCCGTGCTCGCCTGGGAGCGGCAGGCGGCGCTCCTGCGCTGGGCGGACGCGGCCGGGGCGCTGGTCGTCGAGGATGAGTACGACGCGGCGCTTCGAACCGACTGGACGCCGCTCAGCGCCCGGGACGGCATCGTCCGAGACCGGATCGTCTACCTAGGCTCCACCGGGAAGACGCTCTCGCCCGCCGTGCGGCTCGGCTGGGCGGTTCTGCCGCGAGCGCTCGCCAACGCGTTGGCCGAGGAGGTCGTGAGCAGCGTGCTGCAGCTGCCGGCGATCGAGCAGCTCGCGTTCGCCGACTTCCTCCGCCGCGGCGAGTTCGACCGTCACCTGCGACACATGCGGAGCGTCTTTCGCCAGCGGCGCGGCGCATTCGTCGCAGCCTTCGAGCAGGCAGTCCCCGATGTACGGGTGCATGACGCCGCCGCCGGGTTGAACATGCTGATCGAGCTGCCCTCGGTCGAGCTGGAGCAGGCCGCTTTCCGGCGGGCCGAGCTACGGGGTATCAGGGTCGACACGGTCAGCCGGCACGCGATGCCGGGCTACCGAGGGCCGGCCGGGCTGCTGATCGGGCTCGGCGGCCTGCCGGAAGGAGCGATTCCTCACGTGGTCGAGGGCCTCGCCCGGGCGCTCGCAGCCGTCGGCGCGCTTCCTGCCGCGGCCTGAGCTCCAAAGGAGGGCGACCACTCGAGGCGGCCGCCCTCCGGAGAGTGTTCCGGTCTAGTGATGTAACCGGCAATCGTTCGCCGGGCTCCCGGCACGCGATCACACGGCGCGCAGCGGCGTCCTCGGTCGCGCCCATAGCTTTGGCTATGGGCGCTCCCTGCGTCCTTGCATCGCTTGGTGCTCGCGGGCCGGGAACCGGGCAACGTCACCGGCCACATCACTAGGCCGAGAGCGCCGCGCAGAACCCGTCCAGGTTCACGGCGTTGCCGACAGTGGGCGTGACCGAGAAATCCGGAAAGCCCTGGGCGACGAAATCCACCCGGCCATCGCTCTGGAAGACGGTCCCGTCGGGCAGCGGAACCCGTTCGATGACGCCCTCCGCGTGGAGTTGCGTGATGTTGCCGCTGCTGTCGAACTGGGCCTCGAGGTTGAACGTGTACGGGAGGCCGGTCAGCGACTTCCCGTTGGCGCTGAATGCGTCCTGCTCGGTGACGTTGGCGCTGGCCCTCGTCAGCACCCCGTCATGATCGGAGAAGAACCTGTCCGCCTCGGTCATCGTGGCGTCCACCGCGACGGGGAACGAGCAGACGCCGGTCAGCACCGTCGTCAGGGATGTCGTCTTCTGCGAGATGTCCGGTTGGTCGGCAGCCGCCATCGGCGCGAAGACGGCCGTGACGATCGCAGCGACGAGGACGACGAGGAGCGTCGTCAATCGCTTCATCTCTCACCTCCTGCATGCAGCTGTCAAGGGACGAAATGACCCACCGCGCCCGAGCGTAGGTCGCGTGATCCGGCCGGAAAGCGGTGGTCCCGGATCTCCGCTCCGCTCTGGACCCGCAGCGCTGGCTGCGTCTCCGCCGCTTGCGCGCGGCTGCTGCAAGTAGCACGATCCGAGCGTGGGCGCGGGCACGCAGGACGCGAGGAGCGGGTCCGAAGTCGAGCTGCTCGAGCGGGCGGGCGAGCTGTCCAAGCTGGGCGAGCTCCTCACAGCGGTTCGGGAAGGCGGGCGCGGCCGCGTCGTGCTGGTCGGCGGCGAGGCGGGCGTCGGGAAGACGGCCCTGTTGCGGCGGTTTCGCGAGGAGGTCGGTGGGAGCGCAGCGGTCCTTTGGGGCGCGTGCGATCCGCTCTTCACGCCTCGACCGCTGGCGCCGCTGCTCGAGATCGGCGAGACGACCGAGGGTGAGCTCGCGCGGGCAGTCGGCGGCCAGGCCGTCCCGCACGAGATCGTCGCCGCCCTCGCCCACGAGCTACGGCGCGAAGGCGCCACCGTCCTCGTGTTCGAGGACGTGCACTGGGCGGACGAGGCGACGCTGGACGTCCTGAAGCTGCTCGCCCGCAGGGTCGAGGAGGTGCCGGCTCTCGTCGTGGCGAGCTACCGCGACGACCAGCTCGACCGACGCCATCCGTTGCGGATCGTGCTCGGCGAGCTCGCCACGAGCACGGCGGTCGCGCGGCTGCCGCTGGCGCCGCTGTCGCCGGCCGCGGTCGCCGAGCTCGCCGAGCCGTGCGCGGTCGACGCAGGCGAGCTGTTCCGCAAGACGGCCGGGAATCCGTTCTTCGTCGTCGAGGCGCTCGCCTCCGGATCGACGCAGATCCCGGACACGGTTCGCGATGCGGTGCTCGCGCGCGTGGCGCAGGTGGACGTCCAGGCGCAGGCCCTGCTCGAGGCCGTCTCGGTCGTGCCGCAGCAGGTCGAGTACTGGCTGCTCGAAGCTCTGGCCGGGGACGCCATCGATCGACTGGAGGACTGCCTGGGCTCGGGCCTGCTCGCAGGCAGGTCGAGCGGGGTCACGTTCCGGCACGAGCTCGCCCGGCTCGCCGTCGAAGAATCGGTCGCCCTCGACCGGAAGGTCCGGCTGCACCGGAACGCGCTGGCAACACTCGCCGAGCCGCCCGTCGGCGTCCCGGACACGGCTCGTCTCGCTCACCATGCCGAGGCTGCGGGCGACGCCGAGGCCGTCCTGCGCTTCGCGCCCGCCGCCGCCGCCTCGGCCGAGGCGCGCGGAGCGCACCGGGAGGCTGCCGCCCAGTACGCGCGGGCGCTCCGCTTCGCCGAGCCGCGGGGGCCGGCCGAGCGGGCCGAACTGCTCGAACGACGCGCCGAGGCCTGTTACATCACGGATCAGTACGACGAGGGGATCGCCGCCCTCGAGCGGGCGGTCGAGCTCCGGCGGCTCCTGGATGACCGGCTGAGGGAAGGGGACGCGCTGCGCCGGCTGTCGAACTTCCTCTGGTGCCCAGGCAGGACGAGGGAGAGCGAGCGCTCGGCCCGCGACGCGATCGCGGTTCTCGAGTCGCTGCCGCCGAGTCGCGAGCTCGCCGCCGCGTATGCCAACCTCGCCGCGCTCTGCCTGCGAGACCTGCGCAGCGAGGAGGCGCTCGCGTGGTCCGAGCGCGCGCTGCGACTGGCCGAGCGCTTCGACGACACGGGGACCGTGATCGGTGCCCGTGCGGCCGCAGGCGTCTGTCGCGGCGACCTCGCGGAACTCGACGAGTGTCTCGAGCTGGCGCACCGTGCCGGAATACCCGCCGACGGCTGGCTGTGCTCCGAGTTCGCCGGGGCGGCGATCGAGCAGCGGTCGTACGCGGTCGCTGCCGCCCTCGTCGAACGGGGGTTGTCCTACTGCAGCGAACGCGGCATCGAGCTCAGCCGCCTCTACCTGCTGGCGGATCGGGCGAGGCTGGAGCTCGCACACGGACGCTGGACGGAGGCGACCGAGACCGCCGCCACGATCCTGCGCGTCCCGCGTACCTCCACCACGCCACGGATCCGCGCGGACGTCGTCCTCGGACTCGTCCGCGCCCGGCGCGGGGATCCCGGCGCGGGGGAACCGCTCGCCGAGGCCTGGGAGCTCGCGGCGCCGACCGGCGAGCTGCCGCGGCTCGGCCCCGCGGCGGCGGCGCTGGCCGAGGCGGCCTGGCTCGCGCGCGACCCCGAGCGGGTGGCCGAGGCGACCGAGGCGGCTCTGCCGCTCGCGCTCGAGCGTGGGTGGGCGCGGTTGGTGGGCGAGCTCGCCGACTGGCGGCGGCGGGCCGGGCTCGATCCGGGCATTCCGCCGGACGCCCCGACCGGACCGTACGCGGCACAGCTCGCCGGCGACTCGGCGGGCGCGGCGGAGCTCTGGGCGAAGGCCGGCTGTCCGTACGAGTCGGCACTGGCGCTCGGGGAGGCCGACGACGACGAGGCGCTCCGGCGGGCGCTCGCCGAGCTGCAACGCCTCGACGCCGGGCCCGCAGCGGCGATCGTGGCGGCGAGGCTACGGGCGCACGGCGTCCGCGCGCTGCCGCGGGGGCCACGGCGTGCGACCCGCCGCAACCCCGCCAACCTGACCGCGCGCGAGCTCGAGGTGCTCGAGCTGATGGCGACCGGACTCCGCAACTCCGAGATCGCGACCCGCCTCGTCCTCTCGACGCGCACGGTCGACCATCACGTCTCCGCGATCCTCCGCAAGCTCGCCGTCCGCACGCGCGGTCAGGCGAGCAGGGAGGCCGCACGCCTCGGCCTGGCGGGCGAGGGCCCGTAGAGAGAGCCCCGACCGGTTGACCCGGCCGGGGCTCTTGGGCGTGCTGCGAACGTCAGTCCTAGGACAACGGCGGGATCGTGTTGAAGACGCCCCACGGAGTGCTCAGACCCGCTCCGTCGATCCTGGCGTCTCCGTACGGGAGCCCCGCGATGTACGCGTCTCCGAAGAAGAGGTACACGGGCTTGCCCTGGTAGGTCACCTGGTGGCTGCCGTCGGGCCTCACCATGGTCCCGACCGCATGCTGGTCGACGCCGGGCCCGGCCTGCGGACGCCCTGAGGTGAGAACCGGCGGCCAGTACACGGCGGCGCACACCGCCTGGCAGGCGCTCCTGTTGCCGCTGTCCGCACTCGAGGTGTAGACGGGGAACGTCGCGTCGGGGAAGAGGCTGAAGTCGTTGTTCATCGTCGCTGCGAGCACCGTCTCGTCAGGCCCGACGCCGCCGACGGGAGCCGTCTCGAGCTGCAGGCGGGCCGTCCCGGTCGCGGGGCGGCCGCGACTCGGATCGATGAGGTACCAGATGCCCGTGGGACTGGTCACCGGGTCGAACAGGTTGGCACCTTCCGTCTCCCCTGGCTCCTCGTCGAGGAAGAAGCGGTACAGGGGCTGTCCGGCGTACGTCACCTGCTGCACGGAGCCCAGGCCCGGCAGGTCGTCCCGGGTCACGGTTCCGAGCAAGGTCGGATTGATCCCCGGTCCTGCGACGGGCGCACCGTCGGTGAGGAGGGCGGGCCAGAGCACCGTGTCGCAGGCCAGCCCGATGGCGTTCGCGTCGTCGCTGCACGCGAAGTTCGCCCCGGCCAGCGCATGGAGCTGGTCCGACGTGAGGAGGTACAGAGAGCAGCCGGCGTAGGCGCCCGAGCCGACGATCAGCACCTTGCCGTAGGGCGACGAGGCGGCCGAGACCGTCGCGGGGCCGGTCGGGGCGCTGGTTACCGGATCAGCACAGGAGCTGGTTGCGGCTTTAGCGGACGAGCCGAGCAGAAGCGCGGCGGCCGCCACGCACAGCACGAGCACGGCGGCTGCGACAGTTCTGCCGAGCCGACGACGTAAAAGGGTCATGACGACCTCCGATGTGTGTAGGAGTAGGGGTCGAGGACGCGCACCTTGGTGATCCGGTCGACCGGCAGGTCGTTACGGCGTGCCGCTCTTCGGATCGCCTCCGGGCTCGGCGCCTCGTAGAGGCAGAGCATCGTTCCGCTGTCCTCGTTCACGTACGAGTGCACCCAGGTCACCCCGTCGTCGGAGTTCCGCTCGACAACCGCCTCGACCGCAAGATCGGGCACGTCGGGAAACGTGCGCTCGACGAGGTAGCGTGGCACGCCTCGAAGCTACGAGACCGCCGCTGCCGGCGAATCGGCGGGACTACCCAGGTTACGGCGGCCCGCTGCCCAACTTGAGCCGTACCGCCTCCGCGGCGGCCTGTGCTCGCGTGCGCACGGACAGCTTGCGCAGCACGGCCGAAACGTGGTGGTCGACCGTCCGCTGCGACAGGAAGAGCCGCTCTGCGATCTCCGCGTTGCGCAGGCCCTCGGCGAGAAGGGCGAGAATCTCGAGCTCGCGCTCCGTCAACCCGGCGGGGTTCTTCCGCGTCGAGGCGCGCGGCCCGCGAGGCAGCCCCCGGGCGCCCAGGTCGCGCAGACGGCGAGAGACGATCGCGGCCGCGGGCCCCGCGCCCAGCCGCTGCAGCTCGTCGAGTGCGCGCAGCAGAAGCTCCTTGGAGTCGGCTCCGGCGAGCGCGAGCGCGGCCTCGTACGGAGCGTCGAGCTCGGCCCAGAGGGCGGCCGCGCGCTGCGAGTCGCCCTCGAACTCGGCCGCCCACGGCTCGGGCACGTCGAACGGGAGCTCTTCGCGCACACCGCCGCGGCGACGCCAGCACACGAGCTCCCCGACGACCCACGGAACGCGCCGTCGGACGGCCAGCGCGAGCGCGGCTTCGGTCGTCTGGGCGACTGCGTCCGCCCGGCCCTCGAGCCACGCGGCCTCGGCCCTGGCGGCGGCGGCCGGCTCCACCCGCTGCAGCTCCCCGGAGGGCTCGGCGAGCGCCCACGCCTCGTCGAGCAGCGGCCAGGCTTCAGGGTCGCCGCGCCGCGCGCGCACGAGCCCGGCTACGGACAGCGCGACGACCCTGGGCACGGGCGCGCTGCGAGGATCGCGGAGAACGACATTCGCGGAGTCCGCGGCGTCGTCCCATTCGCCGCGGTCGAGCTGCAGACGCGAACGGAACGCGAACGAGAACAGCCGCCAGAGCTCCAGGCCGCGGTCGGTGCACAACTGCAGCGCGTGGTCGAGGTTCTTGTCCGCGTCCTCGTACCCGCGCCCGCGGGGAGACCACCAGAAGGACGCGATCAACGCACGGCCGGCGTGGTCGTCCAGGCCGGCCACGAGCGCGAGCTCGAGCGCTCGCTCGAGTTGGCGCGTGCCCGACCGCCCCGCGAGTATCTCCGCGTTCGCGATGTTCGTGAGCGCGTAGACCTCCGCCTCCACGTCCCCAAGCTCGATCGCGCGGTTGGCCCACTCGACCGTTGCGGCACCGTCCTCGAGGTGCTGGTGAAGATGCGAGAGGTTGGCGTAGGCAAGCGCGAGCTCGCGTCCCGGCGGTTGCGACTCGAGGATCGCGACCGCCTGCTGGCCCACCTCCATCGCGTCCCCGCTCCGACCGATGTAGCGCAGGAGGCGCGAGAGGGAACGGAGAGCGTCGCCTTCGCGCTGGCGGTCGCCGGCCCGGCGGAAGCATTGGACGGCCTCCTGCTCGGCTTCGATCGAGGCGTCGAACTCGCCGATCAGGTAGCAGGCGTAGGCGCGGCGATCGAAGAGCTCTCCCCTCGTGTGGTCAGCGAGGTCGCCGCCGAAGCGCAGTGCGCGCGCGTACTGCGCGGCTGCCTCACGGTGGGCGCCGACGGCGGCGGCGTGCTCCGCGGCCGCGGGGGCGAGCTCGAGCACCGCCGCCGCGTCCCCGGCCGCTTCCGCGTGGTGCGCCAGTCGCGCGAGATCCAAGCGGCCGCCGGGCGGCGCGCGCAGGGCTCGCAGCGCCGACCGGTGCAGCTCGACCTGGCGATACGGGTTGATCGAGTCCTCGACCGCCAGTCGCTCCAACTCGTGCCGGAATGCGACGGTGCGATCCTCGAAGTGGAGCATCCCAGACGCGACGCACTCGTCGAGCGCGACCATGGCTTCGCCTGCGATCGCCTCCAGGAGCCACAGTTCACTGCGCGGCGGCACGACGGCGACGGCGTCCAGCAGGTCGCGCGCCTGCCGCTCGAGGCGCGCGGCGCGCGCCAGGACCGCATCCCGGACGGTCGCCGGCATCGCGCCGCCGGCGGCGAGCGCCTCGGTGACGAAGAAAGGGTTCCCCGACGTCTTCGCATAGAGATCTTCCGCATCGACACCGTGTGGACGGGCGAGCTCCGCGACCGCCTCCGGCGAAAGTGGCTCCAGCGGCAGGCGGACGACGCCTGCCGCGGTCGCGACATCCCCGAGCGCGATGCGCAGCGGATGCGTCCGCGGCAGCTCGTCGCTCCGGTACGTCGCCACGACCAGCACGCCCCGCCGCTCGACGCGCCGACCGAGCAGACGCACGACGTCGAGCGTCGCCTCGTCCGCCCAGTGCAGATCCTCGAGCACGAGCACCGAATCCCTCGCCGAGCGCAACTCGCCGAGGAGCGCCTCGAACACCGCAGCCGCCGCTTCGCCGGAGGAGATCGCCGCGCCGAGCCGGCCGCCGACGCCCAGGCCGATGTCGGCGAAGGGCCCGAGCGGACGAGGCGTGCGCAACCCGTCACACGCCCCGAGCAGTACGCGCACGGACTCGGGCAGCTCGGAGCAGAAGCCGCGCACGAGTGCGCTCTTGCCAACGCCTGCCTCGCCGGACACGAGGACGAGCCGACCTTCGCCGGCCAGCGCCTCCGCGAACGCCTCCTGGAGCACGGCCAGGTGGCCTTCGCGCTCGAGGAGCGCAGTAGCACCGAGGGTCGACGCGTGGGGCACGAGCGTCATTGCCGAATCGTGATCCCTGGCCGAGGCGCGTGCAAGCAACTGCAGCAACCTCACCGGCGAGGCGGGTCGACCCGCGCGGAGGCCGCGGCCTAGCCTGCGGCCTCCGCCTTGCGGAGGCCGCGCAATGCCCAGAACGAGAAGAGGAGCGTGAGGCCGGCGGCCGCGCCGAACGCGGTCGCGACGTCGGTCGGCGAGCCCGCGACGAAGCTGCGGCCGGCTTCGAGCACGCGCGTGAGCGGATTGACCACGGCGACAGCGTGGATCCAGCCCTGCAACAGGTTGAGCGGCACGTAGACGGGGGCGAAGAAGAGGACGAGGAAGACCGGCATCTGCATGATCGGGCCCGCCTGCATCGAGCGCAGCCGCATGGCCACGCCGCACGCCCAGAGAACCGCAGCTGCGTTCACTACCGCGGCGAGCACGTACAGGGCAGGGAGGTCGACTCCGCCGCCGCCGACCTTCATGCCCACTGCGAAGGCGACCGTCGTCAGGACCGCAGCCGTCACGAGCCAGCGGCAGAGAGCCGCGATCGCGTAACCGAGGACGATGCCCGACCGGTTCGGCGCCGCAAGCAGGAGCCTCCGCGCGAAGCCGGTCTCGAAGTCGCGCGCGATCCCGAAACCGGTGAAGACCCCGCCGAACGCGGCGGACTGCAGCATCACGAACACGAACTGGAAGGCGGTGTAACCCTCCGGATAGGAGAAGCCGCGCACGTCGTGGATGTGCGACAGCCCGCCGGCGAAGGCGGTGAAGAAGAAGAGCGGGAAGACGAGCTGCGGGATCAGGAGCCCGGGGCTGGTGAACACGTTGTGCAGCGTCCTCCAGGCGACCGCCCGGGCGACGGAGGTGCTCCGCATCAGCGCGCCAGCCTCTTCGGGAGGGCGGCGGCGGCGAATGAAAGGCCGGCGACCGCGAGGACCGCGAGGATGCCGAAGCCGAGTCCGAGCGCCTCGCCGTTCCAGCCGGTGATGATGAGGCTGCGCACGCACTCGAGCAGGTACGAGACCGGGTTGACGGTGGCCGCGTCTCTGAACCACGTCGTCGTGATCAGGTTTCGCGGGATGTTCATCGACGAGATGAACAGGAAGACGAAGAAGAGTGGGAATGCGCTCTGCACCGACTCGGTCGAGCCGGTACGGATGGCGATCGTGACGCCGAGACTGCCGAAGGCGAGCGCGATCAGGGCGGAGAACACGAGCAGCACCGCCACGCCGCCGACGCCCGCGGCGGGGCGGACGCCGGCGACCAGACCGACTGCGATGTAGAAGGTCGCCTGGACGAGGCCGAGCGCGACTACACCGCCGAGCTGGCCCGCCAGCAACGCGGCGCTGCGCAGCGGAGTGAGCGACAGGCGGCTCAGAAAGCCGCTCTCGATGTCGCGGGCGAGATCCGTGCCGGCGTTCATCAACGCGAACAGGGCGCCTTGCATGAACGGCACTGCCAGCGCGAAGGCGACGAACGAGGTCGTCGGGAACCCGGGGAGGTGCGTCTCGGCGCGCAGGCCGCCGGAGTTCACGGCCAGCAGCAACATCGGGAAGACGAGAGGGAAGATCGTGGCCGCCGGGTTGCGCCACGTTCTCAGGACGGAGCGGCGGGCGAGCAGCACCACCTGGTCGGCCGTCATCCTCATTCCGCGCCGTGACCCTCGAGCGACCGCCCGGTCTTTGCCAGGAAGACGTCGTCGAGGCTCGGGCTGTGCAGCTCGAGGTGCTCGACGTGGAGGTTCTGCGCGTCGAGCGCCCGCACCACCTCGGCGAGGCCGGCCTCTCCGGCCTCGAGCCGGACGGCGACGCCGCGCGGGGACGGGACGATCTCGCCGAACCGCCGCAGGAGCTCGGAGACTGGGCCGCGGCCGTCGTCGCCCGCGGGGATGACCTCGACCGTCGGCCGGCCGATCTCCGCCTTGAGCGCCTCCGGCGTGCCCTCCGCGACGATCCGGCCGTGATCGATGATCCCGACCCGGTCGGCGAGAACGTCCGCCTCCTCCAGATACTGCGTGGTGAGGAAGACGGTGACCCCATCCTCGCGCGCCAGCCGACCGACCTCGTCCCACAGCGCGCTGCGGCTCTGCACGTCGAGGCCCGTGGTCGGCTCGTCGAGAAACAGGATGCGCGGGCGGTGGACGAGCGCCATGGCGAGATCCAGGCGGCGCTTCATGCCGCCGGAGTAGCCGCGCACCTTGCGGTCAGCCGCCTCGCTCAAACCGACACGCTCCAGCAGCTCCGCCGCGCGCGCCGCACGCTCGGCGCGCGGCAGCGCCTGCAGGGCCGCCTGGAGACGCAGATGCTCGCGGCCCGTGAGCAACGGGTCGAGAGCGGCCTCCTGCAACGCGGCGCCGATGTGGCGACGTACCTCGGGGCCCTCACGGACAACGTCGAAGCCGCCCACACGCGCCGTCCCGGAGGTCGGCGGGAGCAGCGTCGTAAGCATCAGGACGGTCGTCGACTTTCCGGCGCCGTTCGGGCCCAGAAAGCCGTAAATCTCGCCGGCGCCCACACACAGGTCGATCCCGTCGACTGCTCGCGGCCCCTTCTTGAACTCGCGAACGAGCTGCTCCACCTCGATCTTGTTCGGCTGACCCACGGCCCCAGACTAACTTCGGCCTACAGCGCTACATGCCCATCGCGTGGTGAGAGATGCGCCATTTACGGGGTTCTCACCACGGGCCGTACATCGGCTCATCACCGAGTCCTCACCAGCACACGCCGATACGTCCCCCGGTCGGCCCGCTAGAAGTGATGGTGAGTGGTGCGTCGTGACAACCCCTAACCCTTCGAGCTTGCCGCTTCAGCAGGACCCTCAGCGATGTGTTCGCCACCGCGGCGATTAGCCGACGGTGTCCCCGCAGTAGCGGTCTCCGACAGCCACCCAGAGGGCGTCGCTACCCGCTGCGATCCCACAAATGGCCGCAGTTCTCGGGTTTCCGACGGGGATGGTTCGAATGCGGTGGGTCTTCGGATCGAGCTGCAGAACGGATGCGTCGACTTGGCTCACGAGCCAGACGGAGCCTGCGCCAACCGCGAGGGCGTTGGGGTTTCGCTTACCGAGTGGCTTCCGCCAGACCACCTCTCGCTTGTCGGGATCGAACTCGAGCAGCTTCTGGGTGTCGCGCTCCTGGTTGCAGTTGCCGCACGTCAGCACCCAGACTTTCCCGCCGCCGACCGCGACCGCGAGTGGCCCTGTCGTGTCGCCGGTCTCGTCGAGGCGGTACGACTGCTTGCGTAGCCCCGTCGCGCCGGTTCTGACTGAGAAAAGCCAGCTCGCCCCGTACCACCCCGTGCTCAGGATCTTGCGTTCGCTGGCGAATGCGCCGATCCAGGCGACTCCGTCGCCGAAGTCGATGGACGTCGTCTCACGCCCAAGCTGCAGAAGGCGGACGATCCGATTGCTCGCCGGGTCGATCAGCCACACCCGATCGTCCTTCCCCAGGGTGGTCTTTGGACCGGCGACCGCCCAGAGGTAGCCCGACCCGAGGGCGAGTGACACTGCGCCCGGCGGAGGGAGATGAATCTTCGGCGTCTCCGAAGGATCCAGGGTGCCCCAGCCCGCTGAGGGCCCGGTGCCGAACCCGGTGAACCGGGTGATAGTCGTGGACTTGTCGAGACTCGTTACCCAGGCGTTTCCGGGATCGGCGACGACGGCGAACGGCGAGGGCGGGGTACCCAGCGTCTGGACCTTGTGGGTGCGCAGGTCGTATCGGGTGGCAAGGTTCTCGGTGAGGTTGTTGGTCCAGATTCCTGTAGTAGTGACGGCTATCCCCTGCGGCTCAGCCCCGACCGGAGTGACCGAGACGATCTTGCCGCTGCGGGGGTCGATACGGACGAGGCTGTCCGGGACGACGCGCGGCGCTGCGCTCGACGAGGTCGAGAGAACCGCCGCCAGCGTTGCAGCGGCAGCAAGGATGACGAGGCCGGTGAGCGCGAGCTGCCGGCGTCGGGGACGGAACCGGTGTTGCGAAGGCTGCTCACCCGGCTCCGTTGGACTCGCCGCCCGCGGCGGAACCGACGTCCGGCCATTTACAGCTGCAGTTCCGGTCGGCGTCTCGAGCGAGGAGTCGTGACGGAGGATGGCCTGCTGCAGGCGCTGCAGCGCCTCGCTCGGCTCGATCCCGAGGTCGTCGACCAGCGTCGAGCGAGCCTCGGCATATGCCTCCAGCGCCTCGGCCTGGCGATCGGCCCGGTAGAGCGCGAGCATCTGCTGCGCACGGAGCCGTTCTCGCAACGGATGCTCACGCACGAGCACGTTCAGCTCGCCCAGAACCTCTTCCTGCCGACCCAGCGCGAGGTCGCAGTCGATCCGGTCCATCAGCGCAGCCAGCCGCAGCTCGTCGAGTTGCGCCACTTCGTCACGTCCGCGCGACTCCAGCTGGAGCCCGGCGAGCGTTGGGCCACGCCAAGACGCGAGTGCCTCCTGGAAACGCTGGGCAGCGGTCTCGAGCGTCCCTTCCGCGACGCAGTTGCGCGCCTCCGCAATGAGGACTTGCATGCGGCTCGCGTCAACGCTTTCCGGCTCGACGTATAGCCGATAACCGCCGGATGCGGTCGAGATTGGATCAGCGCCGGCAAGGCTGAGCGCCTTGCGCAGCTTCGAGACGTAGACGTTGACCGCTTTGTGCGCGGTCGGCGGCGGCGCCTCGCCCCACAGGTCGTCGATCAAGCGCTCCCGCGACACGAATTCGTTCGCGTGCAGGAGTAGGACACCGAGGACGAGTCGCTCTTTCAGCGTGCCGAGAGCGACCAGATTCCCGTCCTCGACCACCTCGAGCGGCCCGAGGATCCGAAACTCCACGGTACGGTTTTACCGCTTCGCGAGCCGGATTGGAAGGATCCGTCGCATACCGTCCCAATCCGGTCCTAGCCGGCCTCTTACCCAGAGCCCTCCACCCTGAGTGCGATGGACAGCGTCGCCTATCACGGCGAAGTGTGGACGGACGGCCGCGGCTTCGCCACCATCCGCCTCCCCGTCGAGGCAGGGCCGTTCGAGCCGCCGCTCGAGTACGAGCTGCGGGACCTCGACCCGCCAAGTAGCGCCCGCGTCACCGCGGAGCTCGAGGGCGGCCGTTTCACGATCGCGACCGAGCAACCCCACGTGAAGGTCGCCTGGCGGATCAGCCGCCGAAAGGAGAAGCCGAGATGAGCAAGCGATTTGGAACGAGGTCCGCTTTAGCACTGTGGGCTCTCGCGACGGCCGCCATCGCAGCCGGGGTGTACGCGAGCGTGTCGAGCGGCGCTCCCAGAGCGCAGCGCACGATCGGCCTGATCGTCCAGGGGCCAGGCTCGCCTACTGCTCCGGAGGAGGAGAACGGCGCCCAGTCTGCGGCCACTGCGCTCGGAGATCAGCTCGCAATCACCGAGGACGCGAGCGACGCGCCGACGCAGATCAGCACTATCAACTCGCTGATCGCACGACACGTCGCCGCCATCGCGATCAACACCGACGACGGGCAGGCGACGATAAAGCAGGTTCTTCCGGCCCTCGCACGCGCTCGTGCCGCCGGCATTCCCACCGTGTCCTACGAGCAGCGCTATCCCGGCTCGGTCTGGGTCAGCCAATCCGGCACGACGCAGTACGCGCACGCGCTCGCGGATGCGCTGGCCTCACAGATGAAAGAGAGAGGCCAGTACGTGATCGTCGCCTGCCGCCCCTCCTTCCACATCGTTACTACCGAGCTCAAGGCGACCAAGGCCTACATCCCGCGACGCTACCCGCGAATGCATCGAGTCGGGATCGTCTACGGCGGCCTCGGGAACGGGCCGGCAGGCACGCTCGAGCTTCGGTACGTGCTGAAGCCCCACCCGCATCTGCGCGGCCTGATCTTCCTGTGCCCGAGCGAGTCCTACACCGGGCCGCCGCAGCTGGTTCGTGCCCACAAGGTCGGCAAGGTCTTCTCTGCTGGTAACGGCGGTGATTGTCCACCGCTCTACATCACGTTGGCAAAGAGTGTTCTTCGTGGATCCGCGGAGATGGTCTGCGCGGGGGATCCAGCCCACCTCGGCTATCTGGCGATCTGGGCGGCGGACTATCTCGCCAACGGCCACGCGCTAGCGCCGGGAACGTATGGCGTCGGCGGGCCCGTCGGCACCGTCCACTACTACAGCCATGACGAGGAGCTGCGCCTCGGCCCGCCGCTCACGATCACGAAGGCCAACCTCGACCAGTACGGCATCAGCCGATGACGACGCAGGCAGTCACGGCGGCGGATTCCCGCGCGGCGAGCAAGGCGGCAGCGAGCCAGCGCCGCTTCCTCGGCGGCTTCCTCGGCTCGTTCCTCGCGGTTCTCGCCGCCGTGCTCGCCTTCAACGTCGTCGTCGACCCGCTCGCGCTCGCAGGCACCGGCGTCGTACCGACGGCGGTCGAGCCCGATCGGTCGATCAAGCTCGATCTGATCCAGCACCTGAAGCGCGGCCCACAGA
Source organism: Gaiellaceae bacterium (assembly GCA_045805945.1). Classification (GTDB taxonomy): domain Bacteria; phylum Actinomycetota; class Thermoleophilia; order Gaiellales; family Gaiellaceae; genus Palsa-739. The sequence continues at coordinate 23,429 of JBJMKG010000030.1, read as the reverse complement.
TCCTGATCCTCGGAGACTCGCGCGGCCGCCAGGCCGAGCCGTCGTTCCTCCATCGACTAACCGGCCGCACCGCCTTCAACGCGGCCGTGACCGGCGGCTCGGCCCCCGAGGCCCACGTGTTCGTGCGCTTCACCGCCGACCGGTTCCCGCAGCAGAGGCGCCGCTACATCTGGTTCACCGACGAGGGTCTGGCGAGCGGCATCGTGCAGCCGCAGCTGGCGCAGGATCCGCGTGCCCGCCGGTACCTCCCGGACGTCCCCGGCTTCGGGCTCGGCGACGTGAAGACGTACCTGAGCACGGATGCGACCAAGGACTCCTGGCGCGTGTTCGAGAAGTGCATTCTCGCCGCCTGCCACACGAAGATCAACTACCACCCGGACGGATCGCTCACCAAGCAGTCGCTCCGCTACCTGCCGGAGCACGCGAAGTCGTTGCGCAGATCGGTCGCGGCGAGGCTCGCCGGGGTCAGGGCAAATCGCGAGACCGTGAGGCAGGCGCGCCAGGAACTGGCCATTCCCGGCCGCTTCGCGTACCTCGACCGGATGCTCGCCTTCATGAACCAGCGCGGCGAGGTGCCGGTGATCGTGCTCAACCCCCTCTACCCGTCCGTGCTCGCAGCGGAGGAGAAGAACGGGTTCCCGGCCCACCGCGCCACGATGGAGAAGCTCGCGCAGCTGGACAAGCGGTTCCGCTTTGTCGTGGTCAATTGCGAGGACATGCGCAAGTGGCACGGCACAAAGCGCGACTGGTCGAACGCCTCGCACGTGAACCGCGCCAACATGCGCCGCGAGCTCCGCTACATCGTCGCCCGCTCCGACGGAGTGCTGCGCTGAGGAGAGTGGCGGATGCTCTTCAACAGCTACGTGTTCCTCTTCGCCTTCCTGCCGGCGGTGCTCGCCGGCTGGTGGGGCCTGAGCCGCTGGAAGCCGCTGAGACTCGCCTTTCTGAGCGGCGCTTCCTGGTTCTTCTACGCGTGGTGGGACTGGCGCTACCTCCCGGTCCTGATCGGCGCCACTTCCGTCGACTTCCTGGCCGGCCGCTGGATCGCCGCGAGCGCGAGCGAATCGTGCCGCCGCCTCCTGCTCGCAACCTCGCTGGCCACGAACGTCGGCATCCTCGCGTACTTCAAGTACGCCGGCTTCTTCTTCGGCTCGCTGAACGGGATCGGGCGGGCGCTCGCGCTGGGATCCGGGCTGCCGTCGCTGCACGTCCTCCTGCCGATCGGCATCTCCTTCTACACGTTCAACTCGATGTCGTACACGATCGACATCTTCCGGCGCCGCGTCGAGCCGACCCGGAACGTGCTCGAGTACACGACGTTCGTCGGCCTGTTCCCACATCTCATCGCGGGCCCGATCGTCCGCTTCACGGATCTCGCCGACCAACTCAGGCGGCTGACACCGAGGCTGACGTCGGAGACCGCCTCCCGCGGGGTGTTCTTCCTCTCCTGCGGCCTCGTCAAGAAGCTGCTCATCGCCGACCAACTCAACCCCTACGTGGCCAGGCTGTACACGAATCACGGCCACCTCGGCCTGGCGACCGGCTGGGCGGCGGCGGTCGGCTACTCGCTGCAGCTGTACTTCGACTTCTCCGGCTACTCGGACATGGCCGTCGGCCTCGCCTGGCTGCTCGGCTTCCAGTTCCCGCAGAACTTCAACTCGCCTTTCAAGGCGGTCAACATCTCCGACTTCTGGCGACGTTGGCACATGAGCCTCTCCTCCTGGTTCCGCGACTATCTGTTCATCCCGCTCGGCGGGTCGCAACGCGGCGCGAGGCGGACCGTGCTCAACCTCGTCGTCACGATGTTCCTCGCCGGCCTCTGGCACGGGGCCGCCTGGACGTTCGTCGTCTGGGGGCTCGTGCACGGCCTCTTCCTCGGCAGCCACGCCGTCCTGCGCAAGGCCGGCTGGACACCGACCAGCGCCACGCTCAACCGAGCCCTCACGTTCTTAATCGTCTGCGCTGCCTTCGTAATCTTCCGCTCGCCGAGCCTCGGCGTCGCCGGCGACGTGCTCTCCTCGATGCTCGGCCTGCACGGGCTGGATGCCGCAGCGCAGCTTCATGCACTCCTCCCGCTCAGGTTCACACTGCTTGCGGCGGCGCTGCTCGTGCTCGTCAACGTCGCGCCGAATACCTGGCAGATCCGGCTCAGGCCCCGCGCCTGGCACGGGATGGCGGTCGGAATCGCAACCGCGATCGCCGTCATGACGATCTCCCAACCGCACCCCTTCATCTACTTCCAGTTCTGAGATGACGGCTGCCCGCCTCAGACAAGCGCTTCCACTCCTCGCCGTTCTCTCTTCCCTAGCCGTCGCCGGCGCAGGCGCGGCCTCGTCCCCGCCGCCCACCGACCGCTCGATCAAGCTCGACCTGATCGCAAGGCTCGATCACAGCCCGCAGATCCTCATCCTCGGCGACTCGCGCGGGCGCCAGGCGGAGCCCTCCTACCTGCGGCGGCTGACCGGTCACACCGGCTTCAACGCCGCTGTCATGGGCGGCACGGCTCCCGACGCCTGGGTCTTCATCCGGTACACCGCCGATCGCTTCCCCGGCCACAAGCGCCGCTACATCTGGTTCGTGAGCGCCGGTCTGGCCGGTGACATCCCGGACCCCCGCACAGAAGCCGATCCCCGCGGAGAGCACTACCTGCAGGAGGTGGCCACCTACCTCGACAACCAACCCCTTGAGGTCGATTGGCCGAAGCACCCGTTTACGCACTACCGTCCTGACGGATCACTGGCCGGCAAAGCCTGGGCCCGCACTCCCGAACACTTGCAGCAAGTCAAGGCGCAGGCCGCGGCCATCGCCGCGCGGATCAGGGAGCACCCGCCCACGTCGCCGGACTACGGCCCGAAGCGCTTCAAGCTGTTCGAGCACCTGCTCGCCTACCTGAACGACCGCGGCGAGCGACCGGTCATCGTGTTCAACCCACTCTACCCGAGCGTTTACGCCACGCTGAAGCGCTACGGCAACCCGGTGACCGCTACCTCGCTCGAGTATCTCCGCAGCCTTCGCAAGAGCTACGCGTTCGTCGTCGTCGACTGCGAGAACATCCATGCCTGGGGCGGCACCGACTACGACTGGGCAAACGCCACCCACGTCGACCGATTCAACATGCGCCGCATGCTCAGATACATCGTCGCCCACTCCGGCGGCGCCCTCCGCTAAGACTCCCCTGTCCCGCATCCCCACCCACGAGCGGCACTTCGGCTTCCGTCCAGCGCTCACGTTGGCAAGAGGCGTGCGCGCCATCGCCGGGAGCCAGCCCGGCTGGACCTCTACATGCCCATCGCGTGGTACCCGCCGTCCACGTACAGCGTCGTCCCCGTCACGTTGCCCGCGCCTCCGCCGAGGAGGAACGCGGCCGCCGAGCCGACGTCGTCCGCGGTGATGTGGCGGTGGAGCGGTGAGCGCTCCTCGACGATCGCCTCCATCGTCGGGAAGCCCGCGATCGAGCGAGCTGCCAGCGTTCGCACGGGGCCGGCCGAGATCGCGTTGACGCGGATGTTCTTCACGCCTAGGTCCCAGGCGAGGTAACGCACGCTGGCGTCGAGCGTCGCCTTCGCCACGCCCATCACGTTGTAGTGCGGCACCGCGCGCTCGCCGCCGAGGTAGGTCATCGTGAGGATCGACCCGCCGCCCGCCTTCTCCATCAGCGGCTCCGCCGCGCGCGCGCAGGCGACGAGCGAGTACGCGCTGACGTCGACGGCGAGCCAGAACCGGTCGCGCGGCGTATCGGTGAAGCGACCCTCGAGGTCCTCGGCGGCGGCGAAGGCCACGGAGTGGACGAGGAGGTCGAGCTCTCCGCCGAACGCCTCCCCCACCTCGCCGAAGACCCGCGCGACGTCCTCGTCGGAGCGGACGTCGCATTCGGTGACGAGCGGGGCGTCGACCGAGGCGGCCAGCTCGCGCACCGTTTGCTCGATCCGCTCTCCCTGATAGGTGAAGGCGAGGCTCGCACCGCCCGCCGCGAGCTCGCGGGCGATGGCCCACGCGATCGAGCGGCGGTTGGCGACGCCGAGGACGAGCCCGCGCTTGCCGTCGAAGGGTCCGGCCATCGGCGCGATCCTAGAGATAGCCTGTTCCTCGTGGGCCGGGTCGCGGTCGTCACGGGCGCCTCGTCGGGCATCGGCGCCGAGATCGCGCGCCTGCTCTCCGCCCGCGGCGACCACTGCATCCTGCTCGCGCGCCGCGCCGATCGACTCGCGGCGCTCGCGGAGGAGCTCGGCGGCGAGGCGGAGCCCTGCGACGTCTCCGACCGGACGGCCGTCGAGGCGGTGGCCGGGCGGATCCTCGAGCGGCACCCGCAGATCGACGTGCTCGTGAACAACGCCGGCATACCCGGACGGACGCGGTTCCTCGACGGCGACCACGAGGTGATCGAGAGGCTGATCCGGATCAACTACCTCGGCGCGGTCTGGTGCCTCCGAGCTTTCCTGCCGGGCCTGCGCGCCGCGGCGCCGTCGGACGTCGTGAACATCGTCTCGGTCTCGGGAGTCGTCGCCGCGCCGCCGAGCGGCCCCTACTCGGCGTCGAAGCACGCCCAGCTCGCCTTCTCGCGTACCGTCGCCGCCGAACTGCGTCACGAGCGAATCCGCGTGCACACGGTGAAGCCCGGCTTCGCCGAGACCGAAGGATTCCGGCAGTCGTGGCTGCCGCGACCCGTCCAGCGCATCGTCATGGAACCGCGAGACGTCGCGGTGCACGTGCTCCGCTCGCTCGAGGAGCGCCGCGGCGAGACGACCGTCCCCTGGTATTACGGCCCGGCGGGCGCTCTGCAGGACCTGATGCCCAACGTGTTCACGCGTGTCCTTTCCCGCGTGCCGAAAGCGCCCTAGAATCGCCGTATGGCGCAGCAGGAGGACCCGATGCTCAAGGACGTGATCGCCGTCGCGGAGTTCAGGTCCGCGCTGCGCCATTTCCTGCGGCGGAGCGAGAAGATCGCCCGCCAGTCGGGCCTCACGCCACAGCGCTACATGCTGCTGATGATGATCAAGGGGGCGGCCTCCGGCGACGAGCAGTCAACCGTGACGGAGCTCGCGGAACGCCTGCAGCTCGCGCAGAGCACGGTGACCGAGCTCGTCCGCCGCGCCGAGGGTGCGGGACTCGTCGAGCGCGAGCAGTCGCAGCGGGACGCGCGAGTCGCGCACCTGCGGCTGACGCCGGAAGGCGAACGGCGACTCCTGCTCTCTTTCACCGAGATCAACACCGAGCGCGCACAGCTGCGCGAGGCGTTCGCCAACCTCGACGGCGGCGTCACGGGCACGGGGCACTAGCCCACGACGACACGCTGGGCGCGAGACGGATCGGAGTTGATCCCGCAGGCGATCTCGTAGCCGATCGTCCCCGCCGTCTGGGCGTGGCGCTCGACGAGCAGGCCGTCGCCCACGATCGTGACGGGTGTCCCGACCGGCAGCTCCCGGTCGAGCTCGACGGCGAACGCGTCCATCGACACCGTGCCGACCGCGCGCCGCGGCTCGCCGTCGAGGAGCACCTCGGTACCGGTCAGGTCGCGCCGGAAGCCGTCGGCGTAGCCGACCGGGACGATCCCGATCCAGGTCGGCCGCTCCGCGACGAATCTCCGGCCGTAGCCGGTGCTCTCGCCCGGCTGCAGGAGACGCACCTGCGCGAGGAAGCTGCGCCAGGAGAGCGCCGGCTGCAGCCCGTCCTCGGCCGGATCCGTGTCGAAGGGCGAGATCCCGTACAGCGCGATCCCGCAGCGGGCTGCGTCGAAGCGGGTCTCGGGCAGCCGGAGCGCGGCCGCGCTGTTCGCGAGGTGGCGCGTGAGGTGCGAGTACGGCTCCGTCGCCTCGCGGAACCGCTCGGCCTGCCGCGCGGCGAACGCCGGGTCGGAGTCGGCGGTGGCGAGATGGCTCATCAGGCCGACCACGTTCGCGGGCGGCTGCGGCAACTCGGAGAGCCCCCAGCGGCCCATGCCGGTGTCGAGCTTCAGATGCACCGGGACATCCTCGGGAATCTCGCCGCCGGAGACGACGAGCTCGAGCCTCGCCTCCCGCGCCGCGGTGGCCTCCTTGGTCGGGCACATGACGAGGATCCGCGCCTCCGGAAGGTCGCGCCGCAGCTCGATACCTTCGGCGACCGTGGCCACACAGAGCGCAGAGGCTCCGGCCTCCGCCGCCGCCCGAGCGGCGTCGCTCGCGCCGTGGCCGTACCCGTTCGCCTTCACGACGGCCCAGAGCTCGGCGCTCTCGAGAACCTCGAGCAGCCGCCGCGCGTTGTGGCGGATCGCGCCGAGGTCGATCGTGATCTCGCTGCGGTGCACGGCCTAGTGGCGCGCGAGCGCTCGCGGGAGGGCTTCGATCACGTCGCCGGCGACGAGGCCGTAACGCTGCGGAGCCTCGTGCGAGGCGAGCTGCTGCGCCGCGCACGCCGCAGCCGCAGCCCGCTGCGGTTCCATCCCCTTCGCGAGGAAGGCCGCGGTGATGCCGGTCAGGACGTCGCCGGTACCGGCGGTCGAGAGGGACGGCAGCCCCAGGGCGGAGACGAGCACGCCGCGGCCGGGGGCCGCGACCAGGGAATCCTCGCCCTTGAGGACGACGACGCAGCCGAATCGCGCCGCCGCCTCCCGCACGGATGCGAGCCGGTGCGCCGCAACCTCGCTCGATTCCCTCCCGAGCAGCCGGGCGAGCTCGCCCTCGTGCGGGGTGAGGACACGAGCGGCCGGCCACGCAGCGGGCTCGAGCTCGAAGAGCGCGTCGGCGTCGACGACCGCCGGCACGTCGACCTCGGCCAGCAGGCGGCGCACGAGAGCCTTCGCCTCGCCCCCGCGCCCGAGGCCCGGGCCGATGGCGAGTGCCTTGGCCCGTCCCGCCGCCTCGAAGACGTCGTCGAGCGGCCTCTTCACCGCCTCCGGCACGAGCGTCTCGAGGACGGGGAGGGACTCGTGCGGCGCCGCGATTGTGACGTAACCCGCGTCGGCGCGAAAGGCAGCGCGGGCGGCGAGGGCGGCCGCTCCGGTCATGCCCCGCGAGCCGCCGACGATGACGACGTGACCCGCGGTGTACTTGTTGTCGCGCGGCGAGCGGCGCGGCACCGCCGCGAGGATCTCCGGCCCGACGAGCCGGTGCTCGGTCTCCGCCGTCTCGAGGCCGATGTCCGCCACGGCCACCTCTCCGGCCTGGAAGCGCCCCGGCGCGACCGCGAGCCCGACCTTCGCACCGTGCATCGTCACCGTGACGTCGGCGCGGACGGCCGCACCTGCGACCTCGCCGGTGGACGCGTTCACGCCCGAGGGGATGTCGACCGCGACGACGGGGACGCCGGCGCCGTTGATCTGCTCGATGAGGCGCGAGGCCTCCTCGCGCGGCGCTCCCGTCAGCCCAGTCCCGAGCAGCGCGTCGATCACCACATCCGGCCGCTCGTCGACGAGCTCGCGTCCCTGCGAGCGCAGGACCTCGCCGGCGATGCGTCCGTCGCCGCCGTTCGCGCCGCCGCCGGCGTGGACGACGATCCGGCGGGCGTCGGGGAAGCGGCGCAGGAGCTCCTCCGCGACGGCCCCGCCGGCCCGTTGCATCATCGCGTCGACGTCGTGACCGGCCTCGGCGGCGCGCATCTCCTCCGCCGTGTACAGAGGCTGGAGCTCAGCCATCGGAGACGACCGCGACGGCCTGCGCGAGCTCACGCGAGTGCGTCATCGAGAGGTCGACCCTGCCGACACCGAGCGAAGCGGCCCGCTCCGCGAGCCGGCCGGAGAGATGCACGGCCGGCTTCGGCCGTCCGACGATCTCGACCTCCTTCCAGGCGAAGGCGCGGGCAACGCCGAACCCGAGCGCCTTGCCCACCGCCTCCTTGCCGGCGAAGCGGCCGGCGTAACTCTGCGCGGGGTTCGCGCGCGAGTCGCAGTAGGCGCGCTCCGCTTCGGTGAAGCAGCGCTCGCGGAAGCCCGCGTACCGCCCGAGCGCGCGCCGGATCCGCTCGATCTCGATCAGGTCGGTCCCCACGTGGACGCTCAGGCCAGGTGCTCCTCGAGCCATTCGGGGAGATGCGCGATCGAGGAGACGATCCCGTCCGGTCTGATCCGCGACGCTTCGACGGCATCCGGCCGGAACTTCCCGGTCCGCACGAGCACGGCATGCATGCCGACGCCGCGCGCGCCGGCGACGTCCGTCTCGAGGTCGTCGCCGACCATCCAGGTCATGGACGGCTCGGCGTCTAGCGCCCGGCAGGCCGCGTCGAAGTAGGCCGGGCTCGGTTTGCCGAGCACGGTCGCCGCGGTCTGCGCCGCGTACTCGAGGCCGGCGACGTAACAACCGGAGTCGAGCAGCGGGCCGCGCTGCGTCTGCCACCAGCGGTTGCGGTGCAGGCAGTAGAGATCCGCTCCGAGCTCGAGCTCCGCGAACGCTCGCGCGAGGTTCATGTACGAGAAGACGAGGTTCGTCTCGGGCAAGTCGTCCGCTCCGCCGATCAGCACCGCGTCGGCGTTCTCGCCGACGAGCTCGACCCCTTCGAGGTCACCGACGAAGGCATGCATGACAAGCGCGAGGACACGCCGTCCCCGCAGTGCCTCGACCGCCGCGTCCGCGGTCGTCTGCACCTCCTCCGCCTCGAGCCCGATGCCCATCGCCTGGAGATCCGCCGCGAGCTGCTCCTTCGAACGTGTCGTCGCGTTCGTGACGAAGCGGAGCCGGTGTCCGGCGTCGCGCAAACGCTGCACCGCCTGCGCCGCACCGGGGAGCGGCTGGCCGGAGACGTGCAGGACGCCGTCCACGTCGAGCAGAATCGCGGCCATGGAGGGGGACTCTATTCGTGTCACGCGCTCCGTCGTGCTGCCGCTGGCGGAGGTCGAGCTGCAGGTCTCCCGCTCGAGCGGGCCTGGCGGCCAGCACGCGCAGAAGTCCGAGACGCGGGTGGTCGCGGTGTTCGACGTGGAGGCGTCGAGCGCCCTGAGCGAGGTCCAGAAGCGGCGCGTGATCGCGCGCGCCGGGCCGGTGCTGCGGGCCGTGGCGCAGGACGAGCGGAGCCGCTCCCGCAACCGCGACCTCGCCCTCGAGCGCCTCGTCGCATCGCTGCGGGAGGCGCTGCGCGTGCCGCGGAAACGCGTGCGCACGAAGCCGAGCGCCGCAGCTCGCGAGCGTCGGCTCGAGCAGAAGAAGCGCCGCTCCCAGACGAAGCAGCTCCGCCGGAGGCCACCCGATTAGTCCAGGAGCTCCCAGTGGCGGACGAACGTCTCGCGCTCGACGAGGAAGGCGTCATCCTCCGGGTAGAAGACCGCGCGCTCGACGTCGTCGCCCGCGAAGCCACGGACGTCGTCGAGCGAGTCCCAGACGCTGACGGTTACGAACTCGCAGCGGTCGCCGTCCGCACGTCTCAGCATCCAGGCGCCGCGGTTGCCCGGCGTCGTGCGGTACTCGCTCAGCCCGGTCTCGCGCACGTAGGCGGCGTAGCGGTCGGCGTCCTCCGCCCGCGTCCAGCCGCGCCAGGTCCGCACCACCACGACGCGAGCGTACCGCGCCGTCAGGCGGCGACGGCTTCGGAGCCCGCAGGCCGCTCGACCTCGACGTGCGGCAGCCAGTCGAGCCAGCGCGGCAGGTACCAGCTGTAGCGGTCGAGCAGCCCGAGCATGCTCGGCAGGACGACCGAGCGGATGACCGTCGCATCGATGAGCAGCGCCACCGCGACGCCGAAGCCCATCTGCTGGAACATCACGAGCTTCCCGGCTGCGAAGCCGGCGAAGACGACGACGATGATCAGCGCCGCCCCGGTGATGATCCGCGCCGTCGACGCGACGCCGCCGACGACCGCGTCGCGCGTCGAGCCCGTGACGTCGTAGCGCTCCTTGATCCGGCTCATCAGGAACACCTGGTAGTCCATCGAGAGGCCGAACAGCACCGAGAACAGGAAGAGCGGCACCCACGCGTCGATCACGTGGGTGTGCTGGAAGCCGAAGAGGCCGGCGCCGTCGCCGTAGAGGAAGACGAGCGTCAGCAGCCCGTACGCGGCGCCGACGGACAGTAAGTTGAGGACCACCGAGACGAGGGCGACGACGATCGAGCGGAACGCGACCGTGAGCAGGATGAAGCTCAACCCGAGCACGAACAGGAGCACGTACGGGGTCGGGTTCGTGACCGCGTCGAAGTAGTCGACGTTCTCCGCCGTGTCCCCGCCCACGTACACCTGCGCGCCGCTGTCGCGGAAGACCGCCGGGATCACGTGCGCGCGAAGGTCGCGCACCGCACTGACCGCCGCGCCGCCGACGGGGTCGCCGCGCACCGGTGAGGTGAGCAGCGCGATCCCTTCGCGGGTGGAGGTCTGGATCTTCCCGCCACCGAAGCTTCCCTCGGCGGCGAGCCGACGATCGAGCCGCACGAGGTCGCGATGGACGGCGGCGGCGCGGCCCCCGACGGCGACGATGCGCACCGGCTCCGGGTTCTGGACGGGGAAGGAACGCTGGAGCAGGACGTACCCCTGCTTCGAGGGCAGGCTGGACGGAAGCGTGGTCACTCCGTTCGCGCCGATGTGGAGTCCGAAGATCGGCGAGGCCGCGGCGAGGATCGCGGCGACCGAGACGGCGAGCGACACCGCCGGCCGGCGCAGCACGACCTCGACGATCCGGCGCCAGAAGCGGCCCTCCGCCGCGCCCGAGCGGCCGAGGTTCCGGCCGAGAATGGGGACCCGGAGGCTGTCGACACGGTCGCCGACAACGCTCAGCAGCGCGGGCAGCAGGGTCAGTGCGGCGGCAACGGAGACGATGCCGACGAGGATCGCCCCGAGCGCGAGGCTCCGCATGATCGAGGTCGGGACGATGAACATCCCGATCAGCGCGACGACGAAGGTGCTGCCGCTGAAGAGCACGGCACGGCTGGCAGTGGCGCCGGCATGCGCGATCGCATCCTCCTTTGCGAGGCCGAGCTTTCGCTCCTCGCGGTAGCGCGAGACGACGAACAGCGAGTAGTCGATCCCGAGCGCGAGCCCCATCCCGGTGAGCATGTTCACGATGAAGACCGAGAGCGAGAACTCGAGCGAGAGCAGCGCCACGAGGCCGAGGGCGACGACGATGGAGAGGATCGCCATCAGCACCGGCACGAGCCCGGCGACGACGGCACCGAAGACGAGCACGAGAACGACGAGCGCCGCGGGCAGACCGAAGGCGAGCTCGCCCTTCTCGAGGTCGGTCTGCGACTGCATGCCGAAGTCGTGGTTGACGGTGCGATAGCCGGTGATGCCGACCTCGAAGCCGCCGCCGTTCGCCTGCTCGACGACCTGCTCGACCGGAGCCGCGCCGGAGTCGCTCGTGATGCGAAGCGAGACGAGTGCCGAATGCCGATCGGGGGAGACGGCCGTCGGGCGCAGGTCGCGGACGTCGCCCGTGGCCTGGAGCCGGGCCGCCAGCCGCTTCCCGAAGGCGCGGAACCGGGGCGAGACGACGGCGTAACGGTGGGAGGACACGACGATCACGTCCTGCTTCTCGCCCGCGGCCGTGCGCGGGAACGCCCGCGCGATCGCGTCCGAGGCCTTCGTCGAGTCGGGCTTCCCGACGACGTGCGAGTCCGACCTGAGCCCGTGCAGCGAGGTCGCAACGAGCGCGAGCGCCGCGAGCACGGCGACTCCCCAGAGAGCGAACGTCCTGCGTGGCCTCGCGGCGGAGGCACGCGCCAGCTTCTCGGTCAATCCCATCCTCCCGTTCTACAGTCCGTTTCGGATCGTCCGGAGCATACCGTAGACTTCCTCCACCGTGCCGGAGCGCCAGCTTACGCCGGTCTCGTACGTCGTCCTGGGTCTCGTCTCGGAAGGCGCAACGACGCCGTACGACATGAAGCAGAAGGCGTCGCGCTCGGTCGGCTACTTCTGGAGCTTCCCGCACTCGCAGCTCTATGCCGAGCCGGCGAGGCTCGCGCGGCTGGGGTTCCTCGCCGAGCAACGGGAGCCCGGCGGGCGCCACCGCCGCGTCTACACGATCACCCCGGCAGGACGGCAGGCGCTCGACGCCTGGGTACGCGAGCCGACGCGCGAGCCGACGCAGATTCGTGACACCGGCCTGCTGAAGCTCTTCTTCGGAGAGGGGCTCGGCCCGGACGAGCTCTCGGCCCTCGCGCGCGCCCAGGAGGAGGCGCACCAGGCCCGCCTCGCGGTCTACGAGTCGATCGAACCGGAGATCGAGCACCCGCAGCACGGCGCCACGCTCCGCGCCGGCCTCCTCTTCGAGCAGCTCCTCGTCGACTTCTGGCGCGAGCTCGCGGAGTCGCCTACTCCACGGTGACCGTCTTCGCGAGGTTCCGGGGCTGGTCGACGTTGAGGCCGCGGAGCCTCGCGATGCGGTAGGCGAGCAGCTGGAGCGGGATCACCGCGAGCGACGCCTGCAGGAAGTTCGGCGTCCGCGGTACGTAGATCACGTCGTCGGCGTGGTGTTGGATGTCCTCGTTCCCGTCGGTGGCGATCGCGATCACGTGCGCGCCGCGCGCCCGCGTCTCCTGGATGTTCGAGACGATCTTGTCGTAGACGTGGATGTTCGTCGCCACGACGACGACCGGTGTCCCCTCGTCGAGTAGCGCGATCGGCCCGTGTTTCATCTCGCCCGCCGAGTACGCCTCGGTCGGGATGTACGAGATCTCCTTCAGCTTGAGTGCGCCCTCGAGCGCGACCGGCAAGCCGATATGGCGGCCGAGGTAGAGGAAGAACGGCTGGTCGTGGAAGCGCTGGGCGATCGACTCGATCGGATGATCGCCGTCGAGGAACTCCCGCATCTTCTCGGGCAGCTCGTGCAGACGGTCGAGGATGAAGTCGATCTCTTCCTGCGGCAGCGTCCGCCGGATCATGGCGAGCTTGAGCGCCAGCAGGCTGAGCAGCGCGACCTGAGCGGTGAACGTCTTGGAGGCGGCGACGCCGACCTCCATTCCGCAGCGGGTGTACAGCGTCGCCTCGGCCTCGCGCGTGATCTGTGTGCCCATCAGGTTCGTGATCGCCAGGGTGCGGGCGCCGCTCTCGCGCGCAAGCTTGACGGCGTTGACGGTGTCGCGCGTCTCGCCGGACTGGGAGATCCCGATCACGAGCGTGTCCTTCGAGAGCACCGGGTTGCGGTAGATCCACTCGCTCGCGATGTCGAACTCGACCGGGACCCGCGCCCACTCCTCGATGATGTAGCGGCCGACGACGCCGGCGTGGTACGCCGTGCCGCAGGCGACGATCACGATCCGGCGTAGGTTGCGGATCTCGAGCTCGGTCATGCCGAGCGCGTCGAGCACGAGCTTGTGCCCGCGGACGCGGTCGCCGATCGTCTCTGCGACCGCCTCCGGCTGCTCCCAGATCTCCTTCAGCATGAAGGTCTCGTAGCCCGACTTCTCGGCGCTCTCCTCGTCCCAATCGATCTCCTGCGGCTCCGGCGCGTCGACCTCGGCGCCGTCGGCGAAGACGCGGATCCCTGCGGGCGTGACCTCGACGACCTCGCCGTCACGCGGATGGATGACGGTACGGGTCTCGCTAAGGAAGGCCGCTATCGAGGAAGCGAGGAAGTTCTCGCCCTCCCCGAGACCGACGACGAGCGGCGTTTGATGCCGCACGCCGACGAGCAGGTCGGGGTGGTCGTGGTGAATGGCGACGATCGAGAAGTGCCCCTCGAGCTGCGGGTAGACGCGGCCGAGGGCCTGCGCGAGATCGCCGTCGTACTCCTGCTCGAGCAGGTGGACGACGACCTCGGCATCGGTCTCGGATGTGAAGGTGTGGCCGCCGGCGGTCAGCTGGTCGCGGAGCTCGACGTAGTTCTCGACGATCCCGTTGAGGACGATCGCCAGGCGGCTGGGCTCGCAGCCGGTGAGTGGATGCGCGTTCAGCTCGGTCACGCCGCCGTGCGTCGCCCAGCGCGTGTGGCCGAGTCCGTGATGCGAATGGGAGCCGTTGGCGCCGGCCGCCTCGACCAGGTTGCCGAGGTTGCCGACGGCGCGGACGTAGTCGAGCGCGCCGTCCTCGCGCAGGGCGAGCCCGGCGGAGTCGTACCCGCGGTATTCGAGCCGGCGTAGTCCCTCGAGCAGAAGCGGCTTTGCCTCGCGCGACCCGACGTATCCGATGATCCCGCACACGTCCGCTCCTTTCCCGCTGGGCCCGGAAAAACGCTCTTCGAAAACACGAAGAGCCCGGCCTCACGACCCGGCCGCAACGTCGCGGGCGGGTCAGCCGAGCTCGTGTGTTACCAGGTCGGCGATCCTAGCACAGAGCGCCTGGGCGGCTTCCGCCGTTTCCGCCTCGGCGAGCACGCGGACGACGGGCTCGGTGCCGGACGGCCGCACGAGGACCCGGCCCGCGCCGTCGAGCTCCGCGTTGATGCGGTCGACCTCGGCCCCGAGGGCATCGGGCAACGGCCCGCGGCCCGTGCGCGGCAGGTTCCGCTTCGCCTGCGGGAAGCGCGGCATGACTGCGACCGCCTCGGAGAGCGGCCGCCCATGGAGCGCCCGGCAGAGGAGGAGCCCGGCGACGAGACCGTCGCCCGTGACGTGTCCGTCGAGCCAGATCAGATGGCCCGACTCCTCGCCGCCGAGCAGCAGCCCCTCGCGCCGGAGCGCCTCGAGGACGTAGCGGTCGCCGACGTCGGTGACGACGACGCGAACGCCTCGCTCCTCCATCAGCCGGTGGAAGCCGAGGTTGGTCATCGTCGTGACGGCGACGCCGTCGACGCCGAGGTCGAGGGCGAGGACGGCGAGCAGCTGGTCGCCGTCGAGCGGCTCGCCGCGCTCGTCGACCGCGAGCATCCGGTCTCCGTCTCCGTCGAAGGCGATTCCGAGGTCGAAGGCGCCGGTGCGGACGAGATCGGCGAGCGCACGCAGGTCGGTCGCCCCGCAGCCGACGTTGATGTTCGTCCCGTCCGGCTCGTCGCCGATCGCGGTGACCTCCGCCCCGAGCTGCACGAATGCCTGCGGCGCCAGGCCGGCGTAGGCGCCGTTCGCGCAGTCGAGCGCGATGCGGAGGCCTGCCAGGTCGGCGCCGAAGCGCTCGAGGACGTGCTCGAGATAGCTGTCCGCGGCGACCTCCACCCGGGCGGTTTCTCCGGTGCCCTGCGCCGGCGCGTCGAGGAGCGCCTCGATCTCCTCCTCGGCAGCGTCCGTCAGCTTGCGACCGTCGCGGTCGAAGAGCTTGACGCCGTTGTACTCGGGCGGGTTGTGCGAGGCCGAGATGACGGCGGAGAGGTCGAGCCCCAGGAGCGCGACGGCGGGCGTGGGGAGGACGCCGGCGAGGACGGCGACTCCGCCCGCGGATGCGACGCCGCGGGCGAAGGCCTCCTCGAGCTCCAGCCCGCTCGCACGCGTGTCGCGGCCGACGAAGACGCGTCCACGGCCGCACCAGAGTGCCGCCGCCTTGCCGAGCCTCTCCACGAGATCCGACGTCAGCGTCTCGCCAACGACCCCGCGGACGCCATCCGTGCCGAAATACTGCCGCGCCACGGCGCGGGACGCTAGCGCTTGCTGAACTGAGGCGCCTTGCGCGCCTTGTGCAGGCCGGCCTTCTTGCGCTCGACCTGGCGCGCGTCGCGCGTGAGGAAGCCCTCGCGCTTGAGCGGGATGCGCAGCTCCGGGTTCGCCTCGACGAGCGCGCGGGCGATGCCGTGCCGCACCGCTCCCGCCTGTCCGGTCAGGCCGCCGCCGTGGACGCGAACGCGAAGGTCGTATTGCCCCTCGACGCCGGCCACCTTGAGCGGCGAGACGGCGATCGTCTGCCAGACGGAGCGTGGGAAGTACTCCTCGAGCGTGCGCCCGTTGATCCACGACGAGCCGTCGCCGGGACGCAGGATCACCCGCGCGACCGAGGTCTTGCGCTTACCGGTTCCGCGGTACTGGGCGAGCTCGCTCACTACGACTCCAGGTTCAAGGGACGTGGGTTCTGCGCCTCGTGGGGGTGCTCGGGTCCGGCATAGATCTTGAGCTTCGTGATCTGCTGTCTGGCGAGCCGGTTCTTCGGGAGCATGCCCTTCACCGCCACGCGGAGCACCTCCGTCGGCCGGCGGTCGAGCTGCTCGCGGAGCGTCCGGCTGCGCAGACCGCCGGGATAGCCGGAGTGGCGGTAATACCGCTTCTGGTCGAGCTTGTTGCCGGTGACCTGGATCTTCTCGGCGTTCACGACGACGACGAAATCGCCCGTGTCGACGTGCGGCGTGAACTGCGGCTTCCGCTTGCCACGGAGCGTGTCCGCGATCTGCGTCGCCAGGCGCCCGAGGGTCTTGCCCTCGGCGTCGACGAGATACCACTCGCGCGTGATTTCTCCCGGCTTGGCGCTATAGGTCTTCATGAAAAGGGGCGGACTGGCGCCCGCCGGCGGTCGATTGTAGCGAAAGCGCGTTGCAATCCCTCCTCGAACGCGGCCGCTCCGCCGTGCGAGGGATGGCGGACGTAGGGGGCGTCGAGCACGGCGGCCGCGAGGCGTCCAACGGCGACCGTTCTCCTTGCCGAGGCTAGCTCGGACAGGAACGGTAGGCCGCCCTCGATCTCCCGGCGCGTGGGCCGGCGGTTCGAGATCGCGCTGCCTGGATGCGTCGGAACGACGTTCCAGAGCAGCACCTTGTCCTTGGCGCCGAGCTCCTCGAGCACCCGATGGACGATCGTCGCCGTCGCCTCGGCCGGCCCGGAGCCGGTCAGCTGGCGCTCGGACGTGAACGGGATCCCGCTGAGGCGCGCCCCGCGATAGCCGGCCGCCTCGCCGACGAGGAGGACGGGCGCGTCCGCCCGCGCCAGGAGATAGGCGCGGAGCCGCTCGCGCAGCAGCGGCGATGCTGCGTACTGGTTGAACGTCTCCCCGATGTCTGCTGCCGCGAGCCGCGTCACAAAGTCTCGGCTCATCCGACGGGTTCTGGTCGCAGATTCCCTCGGTCCGCGCCGGCACGTTGACGCGGCGGCTACTCCCACTCGATCGTCGCCGGGGGCTTCGAGGTCACGTCGAGCACCACGCGGTTGACGCCCGGAATCTCGTTCACGATCCGCGCCGAGATCGTCTCGACGAGGTCGTACGGGAGCCGCGCCCAGTCGGCCGTCATCGCGTCGTCGCTCGTCACGGCGCGGATCACGATCGGGTAGCCGTACGTGCGCTCGTCGCCCTGCACCCCCACCGAGCGGACCGCGGGGAGCACTGCGAACGACTGCCACAGCTGCCCGTAGAGGCCGGCCCGCCGCACCTCCTCCTGCAGCACGGCGTCGGCCTGGCGCAGGATCTCGAGCCGCTCTGCGGTGACGGCGCCGATGATCCTGATCGCGAGACCCGGGCCGGGGAACGGCTGGCGCCAGACCATCCGCTCGGGCATCCCGAGCTCCTCCCCCACGCGCCGCACCTCGTCCTTGAAAAGCAGGCGCAGCGGCTCGACGAGGCGCATCCGCATGTCCGGGGGCAGGCCGCCGACGTTGTGGTGCGACTTGATCGTGGCCGCGACGCCCTCCGTCCCGCCCGACTCGATCACGTCGGAGTAGAGCGTCCCCTGCACGAGCCAGCGGACGTCTCCGAGCGTCCGCGCCTCCTCCTCGAAGACGCGGATGAACTCGCGGCCGATGATCTTCCGCTTCTCCTCGGGCTCGTCGACGCCGTCGAGCAGCTCGAGGAACCGCTCCTGCGCCTGCACGTGGACGAGCGGGACGTGGAAGTGCTCGCCGAACGTCTCGACGACCTGCTCGGCCTCGTCCTGGCGCAGCAGGCCGTGGTCGACGAAGACGCAGGTCAGCTGCTCGCCGACCGCCTTGTGCACGAGTAGCGCGGCAACAGCTGAATCGACGCCGCCCGAGAGGGCACAGAGGACGCGCTCCCGGCCCACCTGCGTCCGGATCCGCGCCACCTGCTCCTCGATCACGGCGGCCGGCGTCCAGGCGGGCGGCGCCGCGGACACCTCGTACAGGAAGTTCTTCAGGACGTCCATGCCGTACGGCGTGTGCACGACCTCGGGGTGGAACTGGACGCCGTAGAGGCCGCGCTCGGGCGCCTCGAAGGCGGCGACCGGCGTCGCCGGCGAGCTCGCGACGACGCGCGCGCCCTCGGGAGCGGCGACGACGGTATCGCGGTGGGACATCCAGACCGTCTGCTCGCCGGGGGTGTCGGCCAGAAGCCGCGACTCGGTCACGTCCATCGACGTCCGCCCGAACTCCGAGACGCCGGTGCGGTCGACGCGGCCGCCGAGCTCGAGCGCCATGAGCTGCGCGCCGTAACAGATCCCGAGCGTCGGAATGCCGAGCTCGAACAGCGCCGGATCGACGCGCGGCGCGTCGTCGGAGTAGACGGACGCCGGGCCGCCGCTCAGCACGAGCGCGTACGGGTTTCGGGCCCGCACCGCCTCGGGCGTGATCGCGTGGCCGACGAGCTCCGAGTACACGCGGCACTCCCGCACGCGGCGCGCGATCAACTGGGAGTACTGGCCGCCGAGGTCGAGGACGAGAACCGGCCGGTCCTCCCGGGCCGGGAGCTCGACGACGGGCGCCGCCTCAGCGCCGATAGTTCGGCGCCTCCTTCGTGATCGTCACGTCGTGCGGATGCGACTCGCGGAGACCGGCTGCCGTGATCCGGACGAAGTGCGCCCGCTTCATCTCCTCGATCGTGGCCGCCCCGCAGTACCCCATCGCCTGGCGCAGCCCACCGACGAGCTGGTGTACGACGTGCTGGAGCGGGCCCTTGTACGCAACACGTCCCTCGATCCCTTCCGGGATCAGCTTCTCGACATCCTCGACGTCGCCCTGGAAGTAGCGGTCCTTCGAGAAACCACGCGCCTTCATCGCGCCCAGCGATCCCATGCCGCGGTACTCCTTGAAGCGCTCGCCCTGGAGGAGGATCACGTCCCCGGGTGTCTCGTCGGTGCCCGCGAGCATGCCCCCGAGCATGACCGCGTCGGCACCCGCTGCCACCGCCTTCGCGATGTCGCCCGACGACGTGATGCCACCGTCGGCGATCACAGGTACGCCGTTCTCACCGGCAACGCCCGCCACGTCCCAAATCGCGCTCACCTGCGGAACTCCCACGCCGGCGACGACTCGCGTGGTGCAGATCCCCGACGGCCCGATGCCGACCTTGACCGCATCGGCACCTGCGTCGATCAGCGCCCGCGCCGCTTCGGCCGTCGCGATGTTGCCGGCGACGACCTCGA
Organism: Gaiellaceae bacterium; assembly: GCA_045805945.1. Classification (GTDB taxonomy): domain Bacteria; phylum Actinomycetota; class Thermoleophilia; order Gaiellales; family Gaiellaceae; genus Palsa-739. The sequence continues at coordinate 4,378 of JBJMKG010000030.1, read as the reverse complement.
CCGTGACCGCGTCCTTGACGCGGCGCACCATCTCGACGACGCCCACCGAGTGGCCGTGAGCGGTGTCGACGACGATCGCGTCCGCCCCGGCACCGACGAGCGCCTCGGCGCGCTCGAGCGCGTCGGGGCCGACCCCGACGGCAGCTGCGACGCGCAGGCGGCCCCGCTCGTCCTTGGTCGCATCGGGGAACTCGATCTTCTTCTGGATGTCCTTGACGGTGATCAGCCCGCGCAGCCTCCCGTCCGCGTCGACGACCGGGAGCTTCTCGATCTTGTCGCGGTGGAGGATCTCCTCGGCCTCGGCGAGCGTCGTGCCGACCGGCGCGGTGACGAGATTGCGCGAGGTCATGAGGGCCGAGACGGACTGGGCGACGTCGTTCTCGAAGCGGAGGTCGCGGTTCGTGAGGATGCCGACGAGCACCCCGGCGTCGTCGGTGATCGGGACACCCGAGACCTTGTAGCGCGCCATCAGCTCGAGCGCCGCGCGCACCGGGGCGTCGGGCGGCAGCGTCACCGGCTCGACGATCATCCCCGACTCGGACCGCTTCACCTTGTCGACCTCCGCGACCTGCGCCTCGATCGAGAGGTTGCGGTGGACGACGCCGATCCCGCCTTCGCGGGCGAGCGCGATCGCGAGACGCGCCTCGGTCACGGTGTCCATCGCCGCCGAGACGATCGGGATGGCGAGGTCGATCGACGGGGTGAAGCGCGCGCGGGTCGAGACGTCGTTCGGCAGGACGTGCGATTCGGCGGGGACGAGGAGCACGTCGTCGAAGGTGAGCCCCTCGCGCCCGAACTTGCGGTCGAGCTCCAGCAGCCGCTGGACGTGGTCGGCGCTCAGCTCGGCTGCAACGTGCTCCGTCAAGAAGAGCAGGGTAACAACCGCCGTTGACAACGTCCTAACAGGGCGCAGCTACCGTCTCCGCGTGCGAGCGCTCCTCGCGACTGCGGGACTTCTGGCCCTCGCCGGTTCGGCGACGGCCGCGGGCTCGCCGACCGTCCACACCCTGCGCAAGAGCCCCAGCGGCCCGATCGTGGCCACTGCCCAGGACGGCGGCTCCGTCGCCTGGCTCTCGGCGAGCATGCCCGAGTGCGACGCGGTGCACGTCCTTTCGCCCGGTACGACGGACCGGACTCTGCCCCAGCCCTCTTCCGGCAGCACGACCTGCCGCTGGGATCTCACGGACGGCCAGCCGCAGCTCGCGTTCGCGGGCAGCATCTCCACGGCTCTCTGGACGCTGCACGAGAGCGGGCCCGCGCCGTTCGACTACGTCATGGCCGCGCCCGTCGGCGGGCCCGAACGGCAGCTCGCGCGTCTGGCGCATGCCGGCAACGGCACCGGCAAATGGCTCGGCGGCGTGGCGGGAGCCGGCCGGACGCTCGCGTACTCGTGGGACGACGTCGAGTATGTCGACAAGCTCGCCTGCCTCTCGGGAGGCTCCTGCAAGCAGAAGATCGCGGACGGCGGGATCCAGATCGTGACGCGGACGGGCGACCAGCCGTTGCCCGGAGCGACACCCGCGCTCCAGCTCGCGGCGTCGGCCGGGCGAATCGCCTACATCCCGGCGACGACCGTCAAGGCCGGCCGTCCCTCGGCGAGCGCCGAAAACGTCGTCTATGTCGTGGACGGCTCCAGCGGCAGCGTGTTGGGCCGTGCGCCGGTGCGCGGGATCCCGGCCGCGATCGCGCTCTCTCCGCACGTGCTCGCCGTCCTTACGCAGCACGGTCCCCGCGACAGGATCTCGTGGTTCGATGCCTCCGACCAGACGAAGCTCGGCACCGCGCTGGTCTCCCGCCGTGCGGCGACACAGCTCGTGGCGAGTGACCAGCTGATCGCCTACCGCGTCAACCGTCTGCTCTACGGCATCTCGACCGTCACGGGCCGCATCCGGCTGCTCGCGAAGACGGTTCGCGATCCGGCCGGCCTCTCGCTCGGGAAGGCCCAGCTCGTCTGGGCCGAGAATTGGCCCGCTGCCGGGCGCCTCCGCGCCCTCGCCGTTCCCTCGACCTAGACCTCGACCGGCTCGAGCTCCACGATCTCGACGCCGCCGGCGAGGCGGGCGGCCTCGCGCGGGTCGAAGCGTCCGGGGCCGAGCTCGACGACCGACGCGGCCGCGCAGCCGACGGCGGTCCGTAGCGCGTCTCCGACCGGAAGGCCGTTGAAGCGCTCCGAGAGGTAGCCGCCGAGGAGGACGTCCCCGGCGCCGACCCGTGCAACCGGCTCGATCCGCGGGATCGACGCCCGGAAGCGCTGCACCCGCCGCTCCTCCCGCACGAGCGCGAAGCACGCCGTCTCTTGCGTGATGAGGACGTTCCGCGCACCGAGGTCGGCGATCGTGTCGAGCGCCATCACGAAGTCCTCTTCGTCCGAGAACTCCTGCCCGACGAGGCTCTCGGCCTCCTGCTGGTTCGGCGAGACCAGGTACGGCTCCGCCTCCACGCCGAGGCGCAGCGGCTCTCCCTCGCAGTCGAGCACGCAGCGGATGCCGCGCTTGGTGAGGTCGTGGATCGCGTCGGCGTAGAAGCTGTTCTCGACGTCCCGCGGCAGCGAGCCGGAGAAGACGACGAAGCTCGCGACCCGCGAGAGGTAGCGGAGCTTGTCGGACAGCATCTGCAGCTCCTCGGGCCGCACCGCCGGTCCCCACTCGTAGACCTCGGTGAGCGAGCCGGCGGTCGGGTCGACGACGGCGATCGACGTGCGGGACTCGTCCGAGATGCGGACGAAGTCGCTGAGGATCCCCTCGAGCCCGAGCTCCTCGACGATGCGGTCGCCGGTGCGCCCGCCCGCGAGGCCGGTGGCGACGACCGGCGTCTCGAGCCGCTTCAGCGCGCGCGCGACGTTGATGCCCTTCCCGCCGGCGCTCGCAAGCCTGCTGCTCGCACGGTGGCGGTGGCCGAACTGGAAGTTCGGAACCGTCAGCGTCCTGTCGACGGCGGCGTTGAGGGTTACGGTGACGATCACTGACGGTGCACCACGCCGGTGCGGAGGTTACTCGACGCGGATCTTCTCGCCGACGCGGAGCGCCGTCGGGTCGATGCCCGGGTTGAGGTGCTCGAGCCGCGCGACCGTCGTTCCGAGCTTCGTCGCGATCGACGCGAACGTGTCGCCGGACTGGACGGTGTAGGTCCGCGCGCGGTGCCGGCGGTGCCCGTGCGATCCGGTCTTCTTCGTCTTCGAGGTCACGGTCGTGGTTTGCGTCCTCGCGGGATGCTTGCCGTGCTCGAGCCCGGCCCGGACGACGAGAGCGCCGATCGTGATCGCCGCGAGAAAGGCGACGGGGGCGGCGAAGCGCATGAAGGTCCGCCGGCCCACGGCTCAGCCCGGCACGGCGACGGAGCGCAGCTCGTCTGCGAGGCGTGTCGCCGCGGCCGCCGCGGCCTCCTGCCAGCCCCCGCCCCCGTCCGCGTAGATGACGGAGCGCGAGGCGGAGACGAGCGCGCTCGCCGGACCGGCGGTGAAGGCTGGAGCGAGGTCCTCCGCCTTGCCTCCCTGTGCGCCGACGCCCGGAAGGAGCAGCACGGCGCGAGGAAGCAGGCTCCGAGCCGTCTCGAGCGCCTCCGGATGCGTCGCTCCGACCACGGCTCCGAGCGAGGAGAGGCCGCTCGCTCCGACGAGGTCGGAGCCCCAGTCGTCGACCAGGCGGGCGACGTGCTGCCACAGCGGCCGTCCGTCGGCGAGCGGCAGGTCCTGGAGGTCCGCGCTGCCGGGGTTCGACGTCTTGACGAGGGCGAAGACGCCGAGCCCGGCGCGCGCGAGGAAGGGCTCGAGCGAGTCGTGTCCCAGGTACGGATTAACGGTGACCGCGTCCGCGAGCGGTGCGAACGCCGCCGCGTAGGCGCGGGCCGTCGACGGGACGTCGCCGCGCTTCGCGTCGGCGATCACGAGCAGCCCGGCCGCCCGCGCGTGGGCACACACCTCGACCAGTGCGGCCCAGCCGGCGGCACCCTTCGCCTCGAAGAAGGCGGCCTGCGGCTTGACCGCGACGGCGATCCCGGCCACGGCGTCGACGATGCCGCGACAGAAGTCGACGAGCCCGACGCCGGGCGGCAGGAGGGCGGGATCGGGGTCGAGCCCGACGCAGAGCGGCGCGCCCTTGCGTTCCACGGCGGCGGCGAGCCGATCCGCGAAATGACCCACCGCGCTCATCGCAGTGAGGATACGGCGCGCGGCGGAAAGGACGTCCCCGCGCCGGGGCTCCAAACAGAGAGGCCGCCCGGAGGCGGCCTCTCGATCCTCGGAGGAGACGTGGGCTGTTGCTAGTGATGTAACCGGCAACGTTCGCCGGGCTCCCGGCCCGCGATCACACGGCGCGCTGCGGCGTCCTCAGTCGCGCCCATAGCTTTGGCTATGAGCGCTCCCTGCGTCCTTGCATCGCTT
>JBJMKG010000029.1:0-36061 GCA_045805945.1 Gaiellaceae bacterium | reverse complement strand
GGCGTCGAAGATCTCCTGGATCTTGTCGCCGACGACGTCGTAGATCGCCTGCATTTCGAGCTCACCCGCGAGCGCCTCCTGCACGCTGTTGATCAACGCGAGCTCGGCATTCCGCTGCCGCGTCTCGTGCACGAGCCGCGCGTTCTCGAGCGCCACGCTCAGGCTGCCCGCGAGCGTGGTCAGCAGGCGGACGTCGTTGTCGGAGAAGGCGTTCGTGCGGTCGAGGTTCTGGAGCGAGATGCGCCCGCGGGCCTCGTTACCGAAGATCAGCGGCGCGAAGAGCACCGACAACGCAGGCTCGCCTTGCCTCACCGGGAGCGGTACGCCTCGCTCGCGCTCGCGGGCCGGGACGTCGTTGATGACAACCAGAGCCCTCGTCTCAATGAGCTGTTGAGCTGACGGTGAGCGCTCGATAGGTGTGGGCTTATCCGGGAAGCGAGCACCCCGCTCGATCGCGTACGGGTAGCGAATCAGCCCCGCGGCGAAGTCGAACATTCCGATGTCGACGACCTGGGCGTCGAAGATCTCCTGGATCTTGTCGCCGACGACGTCGTAGATCGCCTGCATTTCGAGCTCACCCGCGAGCGCCTCCTGCACGCTGTTGATCAACGCGAGCTCGGCATTCCGCTGCCGCGTCTCGTGCACGAGCCGCGCGTTCTCGAGCGCGACGCTCAGACTGCCGGCGAGCGTCGTCAGCAGCCGCTCGTCCGCGTCGTCGAACGCGTGCTCGCGGTCGAAGTTCTCGAGAGAGATGGCGCCGATCGCACGCTCCCCGGTGATGAGCGGCACGCACAGCAGCGACTTCGCCCACTCGCCGGCGACCAGGAAACTGCCGAAACGCTCGCCTGCGGCGGCGACGTTCTCGTTGAGCCTCAGTGGCGCGCGCGTCTCGAGAACGTGCTTCGTGAATCCGCCGCTCAGGAGGGTCGGCTCGGCCGACAGGCGCTCACCCCGCTCGACCAGGTACGGGAAGCTTGCGAGCCCCGTCGCCTCGTCGGCGATCGTGATGCAGGTGCCCTGCGCATCGAAGATCTCCTGGATCCTGTCGCCCACGACGTCGTAGATCGCCTGCATCTCGAGCTCGCCCGCGAGCGCCGACTGGACGCTGTTGATCAGCGCGAGCTCGGCGTTCCGTTGCCGCGTCTCCTCGATCGCGCGGGCCCGTGAGAGCGCGGCGCCTACGTGTTGGCCGACGAACGCGAGTAGGTCACGGTCCTGCTCGGTGTACTGAACGTCCGTCCTGTACGACTGGACGACGAGGACTCCCACGGTCCGCCGCTCCGCCTTGAGCGGCACGCCAAGCCAGATCGAATCTTCCGTGTCAGCACCTTGCCTCTCGACCTCTCCCTGCTCGAGCAACTCGAGATACCGGTCGTGCGGAATCAATTCCGGCCGGCCGGTGCGAATCACGTACGCAGTCGTGCCACGGGCCCATCCCCTACCGAACTCGTGCCACGTATTCGGATCGGGTCCGACCGGTTCGATCTCGTCCACGTAATAGGGGAAGTTGATCCGACGCCGCTCGTCGTCGTAGAGCGCGATGAAGAAGTTCCGCGCGTCCATGAGCTCGCCGACGACCTCGTGGATCGCCCGGTAGAACTCCTGCATGTCCTGGGCCGCGCTCGCGAGCTCGGCGATCCGATAGAGCGCATCCTGGACCTTGGCGGCGTGCGCCTGCTCTGCCTCGACGCCGCCCACGACATCGAGTATCGCGCGTGTCGCACAGCTCGTCTAGGTTCCTCGCCGAGATGCCCGACGCGCCTGGCCCCAACGTCCCCTTCCCGCCGATGGAGGCGGAGCTCGTGTCGGAACTCCCGGCCGGCGGCGGCTGGCGCTACGAGCCGAAGTGGGACGGCTTCCGCGGCGTGCTGGAGAACGACGGCGGCGAGCTCGCCCTCTGGTCGCGGAACGGCAGGCCGCTCCTCCGCTACTTCCCCGAGCTGCGGCCGCTCGGCGAGCTGATGCCGCCCCACTCGGCGCTCGACGGCGAGATCGTGATCGCCCGCGACGGCGCGCTCGACTTCGACGCGATGCAGATGCGCCTGCACCCGGCGGAGAGCCGCGTGCGCAGGCTGGCAGAGGAGATCCCGGCCATCTTCGTCGCCTTCGACCTGCTGCTGTGGAAGGGGAAGCCGGCACACGAGCGTCCGGTCGAGAAGCGTCGCGCCGAGCTGGAGAAGGTCGCGAGCGACGGCTTCCGGCTCTCGCCTGTCTCCGACGACGTTGAGCGGGGACGCGAATGGCTGCAGACGCTGCGCGCCGCCGGCTTCGACGGCGTCGTCGCGAAGCGGCTCGGTCTCCCGTACCTGCCCGGGTCTCGCGAGGGCGTGGTCAAGGTCAAGCCGCACCGCACGGCCGACTGCGTCGTGGCCGGAATCCGCTGGAAGAAGGGTGGCCGCACGACGATCGCGACGCTCCTCCTCGGCCTCTACGCAGACGACGGCCACCTCGACTACGTGGGCTCGGCCGCCGTCGGGGCGAAGAACCAGGCGGAGATCGCAGCCCTGGTCCTGCCCCTCCTCGACGAGCAGACCGACCGGCGCTTCAGCGAGCCGAACCGCTGGGGCACGGGCGAGCTCGAGGAGACGGTCCTCCGTCCGGAGCTCGTTGTCGAGGTGCGCTTCGACAAGCTCGAGAAGCGTCGCTTTCGCCACGGCACGCGCCTGCTCCGCTTCCGTCCCGACAAGGATCCGCGCGACTGCACGTGGCGAGAGGTGCGCCCGCCGCGCAGCCCCGACGACCTCGCGGTGGAGGACCTGCTCAGCGCCTAACGCCCCGGCGTCGCGGTCCGACACACTCCCGTCACGGTGGCAGCCACCGTGACGGATGCCTCACGGAAGCGTCAGGACTTCTTCGCGCGCGAAGGCTGCACGCGCTTCGGCTCGCCAGGCATCTTCGGGAAGTTCGGCGGATACGGCGCCTCGCCCACTCCTTCCGCCTCCTCGCGCTCGACCCACTCGAACAGCTTGCGTAGGTCGCAGACGGCGTCGTCGAGGCCCGCCTGGACGTCGCCGAGCTCGGCGAAACGCGCGGGCATGGTGGCCATGGTGAAGTCCTCGGTCTCGAGCGAGTCGAGCTCGTCCCAGCGGAACGGCGCCGAGACGGTCGCGTCCGGACGGGCGCGCACGGAGTAGGCCGAGGCGATCGTCCGGTCGCGCGCGTTCTGGTTGTAGTCGATGAAGACGCGCTCGCCGCGGTCCTCCTTCCACCACGCGGTCGTGACGAGCTTCGGCGCGCGCCGCTCGATCTCGCGCGCGAAGGCGAGCGCACAGCGGCGCACCTCGCGGAAGCCCCACTTCGGCGCGATCCGGCAGGCGACGTGGATGCCGCGGTTGCCCGACGTCTTCGGCCAGCCGACGAAGCCGAGCTCGTCGAGCGTCTCCTGCACGATCGCCGCGACCCGTTTCGCCTCGGCGAAGCCCGTACCGGGCTGGGGATCGACGTCGATGCGGAGCTCGTCCGGGTGCTCGACGTCGCGCCTCCGCGAGGGCCACGGGTGGAAGTCGATCGTGGCGAGGTTCGCGGCCCAGGCGACGTGCGCGAGCTCGGTCACGCAGAGCTCGTCGGCGGTCCGGCCGCTCGGGAACGTGACAGTCGCCGTCTCGATCCAGTCGGGTCGGTGCTTCGGGACGCGCTTCTGGTAGATCGCCTCGCCCTCGGCCCCGTCGGGATGCCGCTTGAGCTGGGTGGGCCGCTCGTAGAGCACGCGCACGATTCCCTCGCCAACCGCGAGGTAGTACTGGACGAGGTCGAGCTTCGTCTCGCCGCGGCTCGCGAAGAAGACCTTGTCCGGATTGGTCACCTTGACGGTGCGCGACCCGACCTCGAGCTCGACGAACGGGGACTGCGACGGCATCTGGCAGGAGTATCGTGAAATCGATGCTCGAGGACACGCGCCCGCTTCGGCTCATGCTCGAACCGCTGGACGACTACGTCGTCGTGGAGCCGACCGACGAGGAGGCCGAGACGCGGGCCGGCCTGATCATCCCGGCGAGCGCCGAGGCGCAGTGCCGCAGCGGCATCGTCACCGCGGTTGGCTCGGACGCGGAAGGCGCCGCGCCCGGCGACAAGGTGTTGTTCCCGCGCGACGCCGGTTACGACGTCCGCCTCGCCGGCACGGTGCAGAAGGTGCTGCGGCGCGGCGAGCTCATCGCCCGCATCCACGATTGAACGGGTTCCTCAGGGCAACTCACGAGGGTCAGCGCTGAGCTCGCGGAACCGGTAACGCGCCGCTCCTCCCGCCGCCGCGCCCGACAAGTGCGGGCGGGCGCACAAGCGCCGGGTTCCGAGCTGAAGAAGGGGGCGCGCGGGGGAACATGGTTCCCCCGCGCAACGAGCGAGCCGGCGCCAGCCGGCCGCGACGCGTACGGAGAGGGCGGGATTTGAACCCGCGACGCACCTTTCAGCACGTACGCGATTTCCAGTCGCGCTCCTTAGGCCGCTCGGACACCTCTCCGAGAAGGCCCAGCGTATCGGGCTAGCCGCAGGGCGGCAGATCGTCGAGCCCGTAGTCGGCGGATGTGGTGCGAAAGCCGTCGCCGTGTAGCTCCAGATCTGCCGTGGTACCCGTCTCGGCGTTGACGATGTACAACCGGTGCCCCTGCTGGATGGCTTCGCGGGCCTGTTCGATCGTCCAGAGGTCGTCGTACATGACGCCATTGCCGTTTTCCGAGTAGCCGACCGCACGAGGGTGCCCGTCGGCGCGGCGGACGACGCAGATGATCCGGTAGTCGGCGATCGCTACTCCGTCCGGGCCGCAGTTACCAAGTCGCCTCGAGTTTACCGTTCGTCGGCGCCCCTCATAACTGTAGGTAGCAACATCCGACGCGTCGTTTACAACACGCGTCACCCGGCCGGGCTGTTCTGTCAATCGAGCGAAAGGACAGTCCGTGAAGGCGAGAATCACCTTACTGGCCGTTGTCGCGGCCGCAGCGTTGCTTGCGCTCATGCTGGCCGACGCACCCTGGCCGGGCAAGTAGACCGGTTCGGATCACGACCGGTGGTGGCGTGCGCCTGCGCTCGCGCGTCACCACCGGCCGAGCGACTAGTGATTCGTTTGTGTCGCCTGTAGTCTTGCCTCACCGTGCCACGGCGGCCCTCTACCCACGTCGACGACCCTGTCGCCGTGGGCGAACGCCTGAGAAAGTCACGTGAGGCCGCGGGCCTGACCCAGCGTCAGATCGCGTTCGAGGGCTGTACGGCCGCCTACATCTCCCGGATCGAGGCCGGCGCACGTGTCCCCTCCCTCCAGATCCTCCACGAGCTTGCGAAGCGGCTCGGCGTCACACCTGAGTATCTGGCGACTGGCGGGCCCGGCCCCGGGGACCTGAGCGCGGAGCTACTCGAGGCCGAGGTGGCCCTGCAGTTCGGCGACGAGAACCGGGCGGCGGAGCTCTACGAGACGGCCCGCGAGGAGGCGGACTCACCCGCAGGCCTCGCACGAGCGCAGCTCGGGCTAGGGCAGCTGGCCCTGCAGCGGGGTGACATGCCGGAAGGGATCGCGTTGTTGGAGCAGGCCCTCGCCTCGGGCGAGCTCGCACAGGGCGACGCGTCCACCGCCGCCAATGCGTTGGGTCGGGGCTACGTGAGCCTCGCCCGGTTCGACGAAGCCTTCGCCGTCTTCGAGCGTTTTCTCGGCGAAGCGCGGGCGCGCGGAGACCGGTTCGACGAGGTCCGGTTCGCGCTACTGCTCGCGAATACCTACATCGACCACGGCGACTACGCTCGCGCCCACGCCACGCTCGGCGAGGTTCTCCACCTGGCGCGTGAGACGATCGACCCGAAGCTGCGCGCGAGCCTCTACTGGTCGCAGTCGCGCGTCCACGTCTCCCAGGGTGAGCCCGACCGCGCGGCGGAGTACGCGCAGCTCGCGCTCGCAACCCTGAGGGCGAGCGAGCAGACCCTCGAGGCCGCCCGCGCCCTGCTGTTGCTGGCCTTCATCGAGAACGACCGAGGCAATCCCGAGGCGGCGCTCGAGCTCGTCGACGAAGGCGAGCCGATCGTCGTCGGCTCCGCCGCCCGCGAGACGACGGACGCCGCGCTGTTCACGATCGAGCGAGCGCGCGCGCTCGCCGCTCTCGGGGAAGGAGACGAGGCGGCAGAGCTTCTGCTCGGCGTCGTTCCGAGTCTGAACGCGGCGGCGCCCAGAGACGCCGCCCGCGCCTACTGCGCCGTCGCGGATGTCTTCCGCAAGCAGGGCGACATCGCCCGCGCGCTGGAGCTGTACGAGCTCGCCGTCGAACAGTCCCCGGTCCCGAGCAGCAGGGCCGTGGTAGCTGGGTTGACCGCGATGGCCGAGATCTACGAGGAGCGCGGCGACGCGCAGAAGGCGCTCGAGCTCCTCAAGCAGGCGCTCGCCGCCCGCAGCTCCACTGCTGTCTGATCCCAACAGGACATACGGCAGCAGCGGGCGAGTCTGGTGAGACGACGGGGGCGGCCATTGTGGCCGCCCCCGTCGTGCGACTCGTGGTGTTGCTCTCAGCGCGTGGTGCGGGTCGCGATGCGCAAGGTGCCTCCGACGGCGAGGAGCGTTGCCGCTGCTGCCAGCACGATCCACAGGGGAAATCCTGTGAACGGCAGCGTGCCGGACGGCTTCCCGGAGGTGAAGTTCGACCCGAGGACGCCGCCTGCATTGCTCTTGGCTGGCTTCGCAGCAGCCGCGCCGGCAACCGTTGCGCCGCTTGCCTTTGCGCTTGCCTTGACCTTCGCCCCGGCCTCGACACCGGCGGAGTGCGCAGCGGCGTGCGCGGCCGCCTTCGCAGCCGGGGTGGTCAGCGTCCCGGCGGCTGAGGCGCTTTCCTGTCCGGCGGCACAGGCTGTGGCTTGCGCCTTGAGCGCGTGCACGTCGATCGATTTGTTGCCGCAGAGCGTCTTGTGCGGCTGGCTGTTGCCGGGTCCGAACAGCATGCCGCTATAGCCGGCGCCGAGCGCGATCTGTCCGGCGGTCTGGCCGTTGCCGTACAGCTTCGTCTGGTTCGATACGGCCAGTGCCGTCGTGTTGAAGCCCGACGCGCTGGACGGCTTCAGACCGAGGGCGACGCCGAGGGTCGGAGTCAACGCGTGACTCGACCCGCGGGCAATCACATGCTCGTGGCCATGGCTGCGAGCCGCCGCGATCGCGCCGATCGAGAGCGAGCTCGCGCAACCGCCAGCCTGCGCCTTCAGCGCGTGGACGTCGACCCACGTGCTGCCGCACAGCGCCTTGTGCGCCTGGCTGTTGCCCGGCCCGAACAGCATCCCGCCGTAACCGACATTGAGCGCAATCCCTCCGGCCGTCTGGCTGCTGCCGTACAGCTTGGTCTGGCTCGACGCAGCCGGCGCCATCGCATTGAAGCCGGTCGTGCTCGACGACTTGACGCCAGCCGAAACAGTGGCACTCGACGATGTTCCTACCCCGGCGTGGGCCGCGGTATGGGTGCGAACGCCCACGCCTATGGTCGTGCGTGCCGTGCTGCGCGTGTGTGCAGCCGTTCGCGTCCCAACCTGCGCCCCCGCATTCACATGGCCGGACGCATGGGAGCTCGCGCGGACCGTCACGTGGACGTTCGCGTGCGACGTCGCATGCGTGTTCGTGTGCAGCCCCGCATGGGCGGTCGAGTGCGCGGTCGCGTGTTCATTCGCACGCCCAGCCACCGTGGTGCTCGCCCGGGCATGGCCCTGTCCCGCCGCCTTGCCGTCGGCGGATGCGTCCCGATGCCCAATGCCGGTGGCGTGTGGATTGCCGCCGGCAAGCGCGGTCGCCGCGAACGCTAAAGCGGCCACGAGCGACACAAGCGCTGCACTGACTCTCCGTCCTTTCATCTCGTGTACCTCCTCACATCCGTGTTCTCGATCGACTCAGGACATGACAAGCCGCACCTCGCCCTGCGCTACCGACGAGACAAGAGCGAGTCGCTGTCAGACCGTTGCCGCATTGCCGTCGATCCCTACCGGTAGCGGCGGCAGATATACGTCTTAGAACCAATAAACGGCCGCGGCCGATCGGCCGTTACGCCCGAACTCCGGTCTCGCCTAAACCCGCCCCGAGCGAACGACTGGGAACCTTCGGGGGCGGCGCTCGGTCGGTTGGTTTGCCGCAGAAGGGGCACGAGCATCTGTGCTGCGAGAGAGGGGTTTCGGCGCACGTGAGCGCACCAGCTCGGCAAGAAGTAGCGAGGCTCTGCCGCCTCGCGCTAATGGCCGCCGTCCTGGCGGTCGTCGTCTTTGCCACCGCGGCATCGGGCGCGTCACCCGCCTGCAGGCGCGGGGCTTCGTCTATCGGGCCCGTGGTCCTGATCAATGGTCATCTGGACGGTCACCGAAGCGATCTGAGGCCTCGTACTGCGGCGTGTCTCCCGTAGCGACAGGGGCTGCGGGCATTTCTTGTCCTGCTCGCCCAGCCGGGCCGCGCATTGGCGCGCGAGGAGGGGGCGCCGCTCAGGGACGCGGAAACGGTCGGACCTTGACCGAGGAGTCGGTGCCGAGGATGGCTCCATGATGCGAGCGGACCTCGACCAGGCAAAGGTACTCAGGGATGCTCTCGTCATCGGCAGCCCAGGCTTCGAGCACGCGCTGCGCGTTATCTTCAGTCTCGATCTCAGAGACGATTCTGCCGTCTCTGTCATCGACGAGGAGAAGAACCATCTCGAACGCCTTCCCCGGCGCTCAGGGTCTTACTCACTCACTTTGACCTGCTGCCCTTACCGGGCGACCTAGAGCGATAGCTGTGGGTAAAGGGGTGGATAAATGCGACACTGTGGACGGCGGAAGCAGCCGACGCGCGTCTCCAGAACGCCCCCTTCTCTGGAGGCTGCGACTGCGGTGACCAAGCTGCGGCCGTCCGCCTCGGCTGCTCCGCCTAGTCCTCAAGCTCCAGCGCCGGCCGGTCGATCAGGAAACGGCTGGTCGTCTCTCACTTGGTCGAGAGACGACCAGCTTGGTCGCGGTTGTGACCTCGGACGCGACGATCGCGGAGACCATGCGTACCCTGGATACGTGATCACGGTCTCCTGCGAAGCGTGCGGTTGGGTCGCGGTTACGAGCCAGCCGGTGAACGACGTCTGGCGTGAGCACGAGGCGGGGTGTCCTGCCGTGGGTGGTGCCGTTCGCCACCTTCCGGATCTGCCGCCGCTGCGGCGTCTCCTGCCGCCGGTGAACCGATGCCGTCACCGGCCGGTGCGCCGTCAGATCGCAGTGACTCCCGCGGGCGCGAAGAAGTACGCGGTGATGTGCGAGCTTTGCGGTCGCCTCGTCGGCTGACCGCCTGCGGTCGCTGACCGACGCTGTCGACCTCTTGGCCGCTCTCGGTGCGTGTCGTGCGCGCCGGTCTTTGCGCCGGTGCCCCGCTGGAGCGGCTGAGGCGATATCGGGAGCACGGTCGTCTAGGTCCGCCTGACTCCAGGGGATTGACCCGCACCCTTAGATATGCCCAACGGCACATACGCTCTGATCGTGTCGAGCCTGGTCGGGCGCGAAACGGAGTTGGCGGCGGTCGAGACTTTCCTGCGCTCCGAGCGCCCCTGCGCAGTCGCGATCGTCGGCGAGCCTGGAATCGGCAAGACGACGTTGTGGCAGGCGGCGCTCCAGCATGCTCGTGCGCAGGGTGCGCGGTTGCTGATCGCGCGGCCGACCGAGTCGGAAGCCCGGCTCGCCTTCGCTGGGCTCGCGGATCTGCTCGGCGACCTGCCGGACGAGCTCTTCGCGCGACTGCCCGAGCCGCAGCGGGTGGGTCTCGACGCCGCCCTCCTGCGCGCCGCCTCTGCACGCCCGCCCGAGCGTCGCGTCGTCGGCGCCGGGTTTCTCACGCTTCTGCGCGCGCTCGCCGGCGAATCGGAGGTCGTGTGCGCGATCGACGACCTCCATTGGCTCGATGCTTCGTCGGCGGCGGTGGTGGAGTTCGCGCTGCGCCGGCTCGGCGAGGAGCCCGTGCGGGGCCTCGTCTCGGTGCGCGCGACGGAGCTTCCACGACCGCCGCTCCCGGCGCTCGAGCGAAACCTCCGGATCGAGCGCGTCGAGCTGGGACCCCTTTCGGTCGCTGCCCTTCACCGCGTGCTCGTGCAGGAGCTCGGGCGCACGTTTCCGCGACCGACGCTCGTGCGGATCGCGCAGGCGTCGGGCGGCAACCCGCTCTACGCGATCGAAATCGCCCGCGAGCTCGACCGCTGCGGCGAGCACGACATCTCGGGCCGCGTTCCCGTCCCACAGGGCCTCGACGCGCTCGTCCGCGCACGCGTACGGGCCCTTCCGGCCGAGACGCGCGACGCGCTGCTGTGCGCTGCGACCCTGGCGCGGCCCGACACGAGGACGATCGATCCGGTCGAGCTCGCGCCTGCGGAGGAGGCTGGGCTGGTGCGCGTCGAGGTGGACGGTCGGATCGAGTTCGTCCACCCGCTCTTCGCATCGGCGGTGTACTCCGCCGCTCCAGCGGCCCGGCTCCGAGAGGCGCATCGCGCTGTCGCCGATCTCGCGCGCGACCCGGAGCAGCGAGCACGGCATCTCGCACTCGCGGCGCGCGGGCCGGACGCCGAGGTCGTGCAGGAGCTCGAAGCGGCCGCCCGCCATGCGCGCATGCGCGGCTCCCCGGACTCCGCAGCCGAGTTGACCGGGCTCGCGCTGCGACTGCTTCCGACAAACGATCCGGCACGGCCGGAGCTCCAGCTCGAGCTCGCCGAGCAGCTCCATCTCGCGAGCGACTTCCCTGCCGCGCGGGCGCTGCTCCAAGAGTTGCGCGCGACGCTTCAACCGGGTGACCTGCGCGCGCGAGTGCTGCTGACGCTCGTCGAGATCGACTACTGGCGCAGCGGCGAATCCGCGGCGATGGAGCTCGCAGAGGAGGCGCTGGCGGACGCGCGCGATCCCGTTCTCAAGGGCCGGTGCCACGCCGCCGTCGCCCAGGCCGCCGGCACTGTCGATCTTCCGAAAGCGGCGGCCTCCGCGCGCGAGGCGCTCGCGCTGCTCGAGGGCGCTCCGGTCACCGATCCGGGCCTCGTCGCCGCGGCGTTGAGCGCGCGCGTGCGTGCCGACCTCTTCCTCGGCAACGGCTTCGACCAGGAGACGGCGATGCGTGCGCTCGCGCTCGAGGAGGGCAGTCCACCGGCGATAGTAGACACGCGCGTCGTCTTCAAGCTCGGCCAGTGGCTTCGCTACGTCGACGATCTCGACGGCGCGCGTGCGCAGCTCGAGCACGCCGAGCAGCAGGCAAGTGAGGAGGGCGACGAGTCGTCGCTCGCGAACATCCTGCTCAATCGCGTGATCGTCGCCACCTGGGCCGGCGACCTGGGCGGCGCGGCGGAGCTGGCCGAACGCATGCTCGACGCTTTCGGCCAGCACGGGGGCGACCCCGAGGCCGGAGCCCTCTGGCGCGCGTACGTGGACGCTTACGCCGGGCGGGTCGAGGCCGTCCGCGAAGCCGCTGCTAAGGCAAATCCGGGGGAGCCGATAGTGACCGCGCTCTGGAGCCGTTGCCTGGGACTGGCCGAGCTCGCGGCTGGCGAGACAGTCTCCGCCGATCGCCACCTGACGGAGGCTCTCGAGGTGTTCGAACGCGTCGCATTCCGAGAGCCGGCGATCTGGCGGGTCGACGGCGACGCGATCGAAGCGGCGCTGGCCGTCGGTGACGTCGACCGAGCGCAACGGCTGCTCGCTCGCTTCGAAGAGCGTGCGGCCCGGTCGCGCATCCCGTGGAGTCTCGCGGTGTCGGCGCGCTGCCGCGGTCTGGTTCTCGCGGCGCGGGGCGAGCTCGACGCGGCCGCGGAAGCTCTCGAGCACGCGCTCGCCGAGCACGAGCGCTGTCCGATGCCCTTCGAGCGCGCACGAACCCTTCTCGTCCAGGGTCGGCTGCAGCGCCGGCTGAAGCGGAAGCGCGAGGCGCGACTCTCTCTGGACGAGGCGCGGGAGCTCTTCGCCTGCGCAGGCGCCGAGCGCTGGCTCGCCCAGGTCGACGACGAGCTGGCCCGGGTCGCGGTCCGGCGTGCGCCGGAGGAACTGAGCGCGACCGAGCTCCGCATCGCACGTCTCGCCGCCGACGGTCTGAGCAACCGGGCGATCGCCGAGCAAGTGTTCGTGAGCGTCAAGACCGTCGAGTCGAATCTGAAGCGGGCCTACCGCAAGCTCGGCATCTCGTCGCGAGCGCAACTCGCCCGCGCCCTCGACGCGCAAGCGATTTCGTAGGGTCTTCAGGTCTTTCCGCGATCCGTCCGACGGGTCATGTTGCCGCCATGGCGGAACATGCCGCGAGCTTCGTCGCCGAGTGCTACTGGCCAGACGTGCGCGAGGAGGACGTGCGAACCCTCGATCATCGGATCGCTGCCTCGCTCCCCGACGACGTTCGCTACCTCGGATCGGTGCTGATTCGCGAGGACGAGGTCGTCCTCTGCCATTTCGAGGGAACCGCCGATGCGATCCGCCGGGTCGCGGAGCGGGCGCGCGTGCCGTATGAGCGCTTGCTCGCAGCCACTGTCTCGGTACGTACGCAAGCCCTAGCCGAGGAAAGGACGCAATGAAGAGAGTGATCAGACCCGCACTCGTAGCTCTGGCGATCGCCGGAGCCCTGCTTGTAGCCGGCGGGATCGCCTACGCCACCATCCCGGACGCGAGCGGGGTCATCCACGGCTGTTACAAGAAGTCCTCGCCCAACCAGGGCACGCTGCGCATCATCGACACCGACAAGGCGCAGGGTTGCTCGAACTCTGAGATCCCGCTCAACTGGAGCCAGACCGGGCCACAGGGGCCGCAAGGGCAGCAAGGGCCGGAGGGGCCGACCGGGCCCTCCGACGTCTGGTCGGTCGACGGCTACGAGTCGTTCGCGAACCTTGCCCCGGCGCAGACATGGGTGAATCTGGCAACGACATCGACGCTGCCCGCAGGGAGCTACTCCGTCCAGGCCGAGGCTGAAGCCAATAGCACCCTGGCCATCTCCACCGACTACGGCTGCGACCTCGTGGACTCGTCGACCAACGAGTACCAGCTCACCAGCGCCACCGGCTCGGACGCAGTAACCATCCCCGTACAGGCCGTGATCACGCTCGCGAGCCCCGACACAATCTCGCTCCGGTGCATTGCGTCCGTGCTCGGTTCGGCGGCCTACAACTGGAAGCTTGCAGCGATCAAGGTCGGGACGGTGCACTGATGGGGCAGCAGGCACCGATTTCGCCACCCGCGCCGCGGTCCAACACACCTCAAACCTCCGCGAGGAAGGAGCTCAGCCTGATGGACGTTCACCCTCTATTTCGCAGGGTCGCGGGACGGCTTCCCGCTCTGTGGATCGCGGGCTTGCTTGCTCTCGCCTGCTGCGGCACGGCGCTCGCCGCCGCGAGCGCGTCCAACTCCCACGCCGCGACCAAGTCGAGGCTCGCCGGCAAATGGAAGGGCCACTACAGCGGCGCCGTCTCGGGACACTTCACGATTCACTGGAGGCAGACCGGCTCGCAGCTACGCGGGAACATCACGCTTTCGAATCCGAAGGGCACGTACGGCATCGGGGGCAGCGTGAAGGGGGGAAAGATCAAGTTTGGCGCAGTCAGCGTCGGCGCCAAGTACAAGGGGACGGTCCGGGGGACGTCGATGTCCGGTACCTGGACGAGCGCGCAGGGCGGCGGCAGCTGGAGCGCCACCAAGGCCTTCTGAGGGCTCGTAAGAGATCGGAATCCCGTTCCCGGAAGCGGGATTCCGATCGACCAAGCTTTCTGCGTGCCGGCCGACGCGGCGGTGCTGACCTCGAGGCGCCGCGATACAACTCAGTCTCCCATCGTGAGCGAAAACCCACCCAGCGGCGCGGTCACATTTCTGTTCACGGACATCGAGGGCTCGACTCGGTTGGTCAAGCAGCTGCGCGACGGTTACGAGAGAGTTCTCGCTGAGCATCAAGAGCTGCTGCGGTCGGCTTTCTCGGCGCATCGCGGCTTCGAGGTCGACACGCAGGGCGATGCGTTTTTTGTCGCGTTCCCGGCCGCACGCGACGCAGTGTTGGCTGCTGTTGGGGGGCAGTTGTCGCTTCTCTCGCATCAGTGGCCCGAGGGCGCGCAGGTGGACGTGCGGATGGGCGTCCACACCGGGCAAGCAACGGAGAAAGACGGGAAGTACACGGGCCTAGCGGTTCACCGTGCAGCTCGTATCTGCGCTGCGGCGCACGGCCGCCAGATCCTCGTCTCGCAGGCGACGCAGACCCTGCTCGAGGACGAGGAAGAGGACCTCGACATCTCGCTCTCCGAACTCGGCGAGCATCAGCTCAAGGACCTCGATCGCCCCGCGCGGCTCTACCAGGTGGGCGCGAAGGGGCTCCCGGCCCGGTTTCCTCCGGTGCGGCCTTCGGATTCGGCGAAGGCGGCCGAGTCTCCGGCTGCACCGCCGCAGCGCCGACGGATGGCGTTGGTCCTGGCAGCCCTGGTGGCAGTGGCCGTAGTTGCTGCGGGGGCTCTCTTCCTCCTGACGAGTGGGAGTCACGGGGGCGTCGTCCCGCCGAACCACGTCGGTGTGATCGATCCGGAGACGAACACCGTCGTCGCCAGCATTCCGGTCGGCGCGGATCCGGGACCGGTCGCGACGGGTGCAGGATCTCTGTGGGTCGGGAATGGAGCCGATCGGACGATCACGAGGATCAGCCTTGATCGGCGTGTTCCAGTCGCCACCCTCGCACTCGATGGCCGCACGCCAACCGGCATCGCCTTTGGCGGAGGCGCCGTATGGATCGCCCACGGAGCGCGCGGCGAAGTATCACGGATCGATCTCCACACGAACCGCCTCTCGAAAACAATCCAAGACGTCGCGGATCCAGGCTCGAACTACGGTGCCGTAACGGTCACGGGGGATTCTGTGTGGGCCGTCTACGGAGACTCGACACTCGCGCGCATCGACGCCAAGACGACGCGAGTCAGCGACTCAACGTTCGCAGGCAACAGCCCGAGAGGAGTCGTGGTCGCAGACGGTGGGGTCTGGGTGCTCAACGCCGGCAATCGGACGGTCACGCACTTCGCGCCGAAAGCAATCGAAGGAGGCGCTGTGGGACGGCCGATCCCCGTGGGTCACCGCCCCGTGGCCATCGCCGCGGGCGAGGGAGCGATCTGGGTCGCCGACGCAGGCGACGACGCGGTCACGCGCATCGACCCATCGACGAAGGCCACGACCAGGATCCGCGTCGGCCGGGAGCCGAGCGCCCTGGCCGTCGGCGGCGGTCTTGTCTGGGTCGCGAACGCCGGATCGGGAACCGTCTCTCGGATCGATCCGGTGAGCAACCAGCTGGCGGGCACGATCAAGGTCGGCAACATGCCCTCCGGGATCGCGTTCGGCGGGAACTTCGTCTGGGTCACGGTTGACGCGTCCGGGGGCTGAGCCGTTGAGCCGGCGAGTGTAAGGTCGGAGCGTGCGAAGGCTGGCCGTTTTGCTTCTGCTCGCTTTTCTCCTGCTCGCCGCCGGGGCGTCGGCGTCGTCGTACTCGTTAGGCGGGACGTACAAGGCGACTATCAGAGGCAAACCGGCGCCCCTGGACGGAAAGTGGCGCCTGGAGTTTTTGCCGAACAGCGTCGTCCACACGATCCGAAACGGGAAGCTCGTAGTCGTCGGCAAAGCGGCTCGGATCGGTGCGAAGCGGCTCCTACTCAGCGATCAGTCCGGCTCCTACGCGTGCGATTTCTCCGAAGGCAAGGGAACCTACGTCTACGCGCTTTCACGTGGACGCCTGACATTCAAGGTCGTCAAGGACAAGTGCGTGGGCCGGAAACTCGTCCTGACGACGAAGCCGTTCGTCCGGTAGCGCCTCTCAACGGCACCACGAGATCCGACGCATGGATCGATGGAGCGGAGGGGGAGGGATTTGAACCCTCGATCCGCCTAACGACGGATAACGGTTTTCGAGACCGCCGCATTCGACCGCTCTGCCACCCCTCCGCGGATGGGCGCGACCGTGCGGTCCGTCGCGCTAGCGGAGAAGGAGGGATTCGAACCCTCGATGGAGCCATTCAGCCCCATAACGCCTTAGCAGGGCGCCGCCTTCAGCCACTCGGCCACTTCTCCGAAGTCCGGACAGGTTAGCGCTAGCCGAAGAAGTTGATCGCCGCGATCATCAGCCCGAAGAGGACGATCGAGGCGAGCGCGAACACGCTCAGGCCTGCGGGGCCTGGGAAGTCCGGCTTGTAGCGCGGCACGAGGAACGACGCGGCGAGCGCGAAGGCGATGAAGATCGCCGCGACGACGATCAGGCCGATCTCGTGGCCGGTCGAGAGCTCTGCCCCGAGCACGGGACGTATTCCAGCAGATCAGGCCGAGGCGAGCAGGCGGCTCTCCTCGCGGCGCCGCCGCTCGCGCACGAGCCACCAGGCGAGGCCGCCGAGGACGAGCAGCGGGCCGACCACGATGAGCGCGTAGAGGACGATGATCCCCTCGAGCGCGAGGAAGCTGGCGGCCGAGCCGAGCAGCCGGTCGAAGCGGCCGCTGCGGTGATGCTGCGGCGCGAGGATTCCCTGCTGGCGCGTCGTCAGCACGAGCGAGACGTCGGCGGTCGAGCCGGACTCGAGGGTGCCCGTGCGCGCCTTCCGCTGCTCCGTGATCGCGTGCCGTGCGTTCGCGAGGCGGATCTGGATCTCCACGCGCTGCGACGCGGACAGCGACCCGCTCTGGAGCGCGTGCTCGTAGACGGCGATCGCGCGCCGCAGCGAGCCGATCTGGTTCGTCTCGTGCGTGAGCTGCTGCTGCAGGTCCTTCGTCGAGACCTGCTGCGACAGGAGCGTGCCGAGGTTGCCGAGCCTCGAGATCGCCGTCTCCGCCTTCTGGACGGGGACGCGCAGCGCGAGCACCGCGTCGCCGCCGCCACGGCGGAAGCTCTCGTAGTGGACGGACTGCGCGTAGCCGCCGAGCGATGCGACGATCTGCGTCGCCCTGTTCGTGGCCTTCGAAAGCGCCGAGCGGCTCGGCACCCGGACCTCGAGCGTCGCGGTGGCATGGACGAGCCGGTTCTTCGGGATCGCGACGGAATTGCGATGCGCCGGGGTGAGAAGGCGCTGGAGCGATCCCGATGCGACCGTCGTCGCAGGTGCCGGCACCGAATCCTCCTCATGAGCTTTCTGCGAGTTGGATTGTCCGTGCAACGTCGACGCCTTTCCCGTCGCAACTTGCCCAAGCGCATACGTGGGCTGCGAATGCGACCCCGAGTTGACGAAGCCGTGCACGAGCGCGGCGCCGACGGCGAGCGCGGCGGCGACCGGCACGACAACGAGCACGAGCCTCCGCCTCCCGGACATCCTGCGGCGAGGGCGTGGTTCGAGCTCGAGCACGCGTTGCCGCAGCCGCTCCGGCGCGACGGGCGGGTTCGCACGCAGCTCGCTGACGAGAGCCTCGTACCCGTCCAACTCGCTCCGGTCAGTTGCGGACATGCGTCATCTCCTCCTCCAGTCGCTTCAGCGCCCGGCTGAGCCGGGTCGAGCAAGCCGTCGCACTGATCCCGAGCACGCGCGCCGCGCTGGGCCCGTCGAGCTCGAGCAGCACGCGCAGCGCCACCACCTCGCGCTCGGCGGGGGTCAGCCGGCGCAGCGCTGCTTCGAGCTCCGGCGACAGCCCCTCGGC
Source organism: Gaiellaceae bacterium (assembly GCA_045805945.1). Taxonomy (GTDB): domain Bacteria; phylum Actinomycetota; class Thermoleophilia; order Gaiellales; family Gaiellaceae; genus Palsa-739. Next base: position 18,532 of record JBJMKG010000029.1, on the reverse strand, counting down.
GAAAACGGATTCCTCGAGCAGCGCCTCGTCGCGGGTGTACGTCTCCTCGCGCCTCTGCCGGCGCGCCTCGGCGCGGAACCAGTCGACGGCGGCGGAATGCGCGATGCGGCACAGCCAGGTACGCGGCGCGCCGCGGCGCGGGTCGAAGCGCCGCCAGCTCCGGAAGGCGCGCTCGAACGTCTCCGCGGCGAGGTCCTCGGCCGCCGCGCGGTCGCCGGTGAGGTAGACGAGGTAGCGGTAGACGGCGTCGAGATGCTCGGCGACCACGTCGCCGAAGGCGGGCGCGCCGACTCGCGGTTGCGGCCCGACCGCTGCCGGTAGCGCGTTCATGCCCCTCATACGGCGCCGCCGCCTCGAAATGTCACACCCGAACGGTACGGCGTGCGTACGCTCAGTGGAATGCGCCGGCTCCTCCTTCTCGTCTCCGCGCTCGTCTGGGTGGACACGATGCTCTACGCGGCGCTCACGCCGCTCCTCCCCCACTTCACCCACCACCTCCACCTGTCGAAGACTGGCGCGGGCGTCCTGGTCGGCGCCTACGCAGCCGGGGCGCTCATCGGCGGGCTGCCCGGCGGCCTCGCCACGGCGCGCCTCGGCGCCCGGCGCGCCGTCCTCGTCGGGCTGACCTTCATGGGCCTCGCCAGCCTCGGCTTCGCCTTCGCTCACGGGTTCTGGCCGCTCTTCGGAGCGCGGCTGCTGCAGGGAGCGGCGAGCGGCTTCACGTGGGCCGGGTCGTTCGCCTGGCTCCTCGCCGCCGCACCGCGCGACCGTCGGGGCGAGTTGATCGGGACAGCGCTCGGTGCGGCCGTGTTCGGGGCGCTGTTCGGTCCGGTCGTCGGAGCCGCAGCGGCGCTGCTGGGTCGTGCGGCGGTGTTCACGGCGCTAGCCGGTCTCTCGGTCGTGCTTGTAGCGTGGACGCTCCGGATCGAGCCGATCCCGCCAGAAGTGCCCTCCGCGGCGGCCGTCGGCCGCGCCTTGCGCGACTCCCGCTTCGCCGGCGGACTGGCACTGATGGCGCTGCCGTCGCTCCTCTTCGGTGTGCTCTCGACCCTAGCCCCTCTCCGCCTCAACGACGCGGGCTGGGGCGCGGCCGCAATCGGCGCTGTCTGGCTGGTCGGGGCCGCCTTCGAGACGGTGCTCTCGCCGGTCGCGGGGCGCGTACTCGACCGGCGCGGGGTCGGCCTCCCCGTCCAGGCGTCACTCGTTGCCGGCGCTGCGCTCTCCGTCGGCCTCGCCTTCAGTCCCCGCCCGCTCGCGTACGTGCCGTTGCTCGTCGCAGCGTCCGGCGCGTACGGCGTGCTTTTCACCCCGGCCTTCGCGATGATCGCCGAAGGCGCGGAGCGGAGCGGCCTGCCGCAGGGGATGGCCTTCGGCCTGATGAACGCCGCCTGGGCGAGCGGGGCGCTGCTCGGGCCGGCGGCGGGAGGAGCGGTCGCCGACGCGACCGGCGACGTCGTGCCGTTCCTCGTCGCGGCCGTGCTCTGCACCGCGGCGTTCGCGGCGGTGCAGCGCGCGAGGCGCCGCACCGCCGTTCGCGTCGCGCGGTCAGATCTGGCGGGTTAGCGGCTCGTCCTCGGCCGCCACCTGGGCAGGTCCGGCGATGCCCTCCTCCTCGGGCAGGACTACGTCGCCGATCATCGCCTCGATCCGCTCGCGCGGCAAAGCGACTGCCATCGCCCAGTAGTAGATGATCAGGCTGAAGATCGCGACCGCGACGATGTCCCACCAGAGCGGGAACCAGTTCGGAGTCGGCCCCAGCTGCCCGAAGAGCTGGTGCGACGTCGGCCCGAAGTCGCTCAGGTAGACGATCGCTCCCATCCCGACGAGATAGAACGGGAGCCAGCTCGCGGCCTTCAGGTCGAGCTGCGGAGAGTGCGAGTTGAGGTGGAAGACCCGCGTTGCGACGAGGATCACGTAGCCGATCGCGATCGCGACGCCCAGCCGCCAGTCCGTGTCCCAGCCCGACCAGAGGATGAGCAGGTTCGCGACCACGAACGCGAGCGGGGCGAGCACCGCTCCGAACGGCGCCCGCCACGGCCGCTCGGCGTGCGGCAGCCGCCGCCGGAAGACGCCGAAGGCGAGCGGCGCACCTGCGTACATGAGCACACTCGCCGCCGTGATCAGGCCGACGAGCGACGTCCAGCTCGGGAACGGCAGGAAGCAGACACACCCGACCACGAAGGCGGTGATCAGGCCGAACCACGGCACGCCGCGGCGATCGGTCGACTCGTACACCGTCGGGAAATAGCCGTTCCGGCTCAGCCCGAACGAGACGCGCGAGGTCGACGTCGTGTAGATCAGGCCGGTGCCGCCCGGCGAGATGACCGCGTCGACATAGAGAATCGTCGCGAGCCAGCCGACGCCGACGAGCGTCGCGACCTGCGCGAACGGACCGGTCATCGCCGTGTACGCGCCCTGCGCCCAGGTGTGGCCGATCTGCGAGTGTGGCAGCGCGCCGAGGAAGACGATCTGGAGCGCGACGTAAATGATCGCGCCGATGATCACCGACATGATCACGGCCCGCGGGATGTCGCGCTTCGGCCGGGCGCTCTCGCCGGCGAGCTGATCCGCCTGCTCGAAGCCGAGCAGCGCGAAGATGATCCCGCTCGTCGAGATCGCCGCGAGCACACCCTTGGCGCCGAACGGGCTGAACCCGTCGGCCGCGGTGAAGTTGCTCGCGTGGAAGTTGACGATGCCCAGCACGAAGATCGTCAGCAGCGGCACGCCGATCTTCCACCAGGTCGCCGCGCTGTTCGTGTGCGCAAGCCTGCGGATCCCGAGGAAGTTGATGGAGGTGAAGACCGCCATCAGGACGACCGCCGCCACGATGCCCGTGGCCGTGAGCACGCTGGTGCCGTGGCTCGTCTTCATCCAGTGCGCCGCAAAGGAGTAGTGCTGGCCGTACGTGATCACTGCGAGCACCTCGATCGGCGCGACCGTCGCCGCCTGTAGCCACGAGAACCAGCCGAACGACGCGCCGGCCCCGCCGCCAAAGGCGTAGTGCGGGAACCGGGCCGTGCCGCCGGCCACGGGCCACATCCCGCCGAGCTCGGCGTGCGTCAGCGCGAGCAGGAAGATCGCGAGCGCGCCGATCACCCACGAGATGACGGCCGCAGGGCCGGCCGAGATCAGCGCCTCCTGGGCGCCGAACAGCCAACCGGAACCGATGATCGAGCCACCCGACGCCCATAGCAGGCCGATGAAGCCAATCTCGCGTCGTAGCCCGATTCGTCGTGGAGCAGGAGCGCCGACCGGACGGCCGGCGACAACGGTCTCAGAGGCCGTTGGGTTCATGTCACGCCTCCCGTCGTTTCCCGCTGCAACGGGGCAGTCGCGAGATCGGATACGGATTCGAGCGGCTCGCTCAGGCTGCTGCGCGGCCACCGCCCCGCGCGACCGAAGAGGACGACGAGCGCCGGCACGAGCAGCGAGCGCACGAGGAAGCTGTCGAGCAGGATCCCGACGGCCATCGAGAACGCCATCACCGCGAACGGCGTGATGGGGATGATCGCGAGCAGCGCGAAGCTCGAGGCGAGCGCGACGCCGGCCACCGTGATCGCGCGGCCGGCCCGCGGGCCGGCCACCGCGACGGCCTCGCGGAGCGGCCGCCGGTCGGCCTCCTTCCAGATCCTGCCGACGACGAAGATGTTGTAGTCGGAGCCGAGCGAGAGCAGCAGGACGGAGAACGCGACCGGCACGTAGTACGGCAGGCCCGAGTCGTGGAGGACGCGCGTGAAGAAGTAGACCGTGAGGCCGAAGGTCGCGGCGAGCGCCGCTGCACTTGCGAACAGGAGATAGACCGGCGCGAGGAGCGAGCGGAGGAAGAGCAGGAGCAGGACGAAGTTGACGCCGAGCGCGGCGGCCAGGACGCGCCACAGCGACGCATTCGTCGCCTGCACGGTCTCGACTCCGAGCGCCGTCTCGCCACCCCAGCCGACGTCGGCGCCACCGAGCCCGAAGCGCCTCAGCAAGCCGGGCAGAGCGTGCTCGAGCCGCTTGAGGTGGTCGATCGCCGGCGCCTCCGTCGGATCGCTGTCGAAGATGATCGCGTAGCGGGCCGCTCCCCCCTTCGGCGCGAAGGCTGCACCGATCCGGCTCTTGGTGGGCTGCTCTCCCGGGCCGACGACGCCGGCGACGTGCGGCTCGCGCTCGAGTGCCGCCTGGAGCCGGACGAGGTCCGCGCGACGGTTCTCGACGCCGGAGGCCCGCAGCAGCAGCTCGGTCGGCGAAAGCACCCCGGGCGCGAACCCCCGGCTCGCCTCGTCAGCAGCGACGGCGACGGGGTTACCCGACGGCAGCCCCTTCACGAGTTGCAACCCGAGCGGCAGTCCTCGCGACAGTCCCAACCCGGCCGCCACCAGCGCGGCGAGGAGCACGGCTGCGATGAGCAGGGCGACCGGCTTGGCGGTGACGAAACGCGAGACGCTCTTCCGCCACTCGCGGATCGTCGGCGGCCCCTGGCGCAGCCCCGGCCAGAACACCGCGGGCCCGAGCAGCCGCAGCGTCGCCGGCACCAGGAGTACGGCGACGAGGAGACCGGTGGCGACGGTGATCGCCATCCCGGGGCCGAACGAGTGGAAGAAGCCGAGCGTCCCGAGCATGAGCGAGGCGACGCCGAACGAGACGACGACGCCGGCCGTGAACACGATCGGCGTGTTGAGCACCGTCGCCCGGCGCACGGCCTCCCGGGTGCGCACGCCCTCTCGCAACTGCTCGCGGGCACTGCTGAAGTAGAAGACGGAGTAGTCCGTGACGATGCCGAGCATCAGCGCGACCGCGACTCCGGTCAGCTCGTTCGGCATCGTCAGGTTCGAGTGCGCCTCGAGCCAGCCGAGGGCGTGCTGCGAGATCACGAACGCGACTCCTGCGCTGAGCACCGTCAGGATCGGGGCGAGGACGGCCCGCAGCGCGATGCCGACGATGAGGACGATGAGCGCGACGGTGGCGCCCTCCGTCCAGCGCAGCCGGCTCTCGAGGAGGTCGTACTGCTCGATGCGCGCTGCGGCCGCACCGGTTGCCCCGACGGCGTGCAATCGCGGACCGAGCCAGGCCGCGTAGCGGCTCGAGTCCGTCACCGCGCGCCCAGATGGAGTCGAGTGCGGGAAGTAGAGGTACGTGACGATCGTCGTGCCGTGCTCCCGCGAGCCGGGGACGATCCCGAGCGTGTTCAGGACCGGCACGGCGACGATGCCGCGCAGGTCGGCCGGCCCGTTTGCCTTGTCGAGACGGACCGCCTTGGCGACGCTCAGCTTCTGGACGTTGGCGGACAGTCCGGCCGGGTCGCGCTGGACGACCGCGTACGGCGTGGCCACCGGCGCGCCGAACAGGTTCCTCGACTCCTTCTCCACGGCGAGCGCCGCCGGATGCTTCGGCAGCAGTGCGTTGCTCGTGGCTGTCGGGGCGGTGGAGATGGACGGGAGCAGCCGGTACGCCCCGTAGGTGACCACCGCTACCGCGGCGACCAGAAGGGGCGCCGCCCAGACGACGAGAGCGCCGTAGGCGCGCGCGACGCGGCCGGCCGGCGGCTCGGGCGCTGCCGCCTCGCCGCTCTGCAGCCGCCCCAGCCGACGGCGCCGCTGCTGCTCGATCACCGCCGCACCGGTTCGCGCGAGCGGCGCAGCGCGACGAGTCGTCCCGCAGGGGGCCCGAGACCGAGGCGTCGGAGCTCGGCTGCCGCGAGCTCGGCATCCAGGGTGGAATCGAGCGTCCCGTCGTAGCCGAGCGCCCGCAGCTCGTGGTAGGACAGGTGGGCGAGCGCCCTGTGCGCAAGAAACGCCTCCAGCCCCGGCTCCCCGTCCCACTGCGCGACGGCGCGGCGAACCGCCTTCCGATCGCGCCGCCAGCTGATGAGCAGCGGCAGGTAGAGCGCGAGCAGCGGCACCGTCGGGATGAGGCCGATCGCCACGCCGAGAAGCACGGCGAGCTGGTCGATCGTCGTGCCGGTCGAGGCGCCGCTCGCGCGGGCGCTCGCACCGGCGGCGACGGCCTGGGCGGCCAGGTGCGCGATGCGGCCGCCGACGAACGGGAGGTGCCCGACGGCGGCGAGCGCGTGCCCCGTCGACTCGGTGGCGGTCCCGGCCTTGACGACGGTACGGCTGAGGGTGCGGAGCGCCGCGACCTCGTAGGCGGTGTAGGCGGCGATCCCGATCCAAAAGGCCCCCCAGATCGCCATGGCGAGGTTCAGCCAGCGCATCGCGCGGGCCGAGAGGAAGGCGGGAACGGCCGGCATGGGCCCCGTGTTGCCGCCGCGCCCGGTCGCCAATCCCGGACGCGGCGGCGTCGCCTATGCGGTCAGCCGTGCGACGCGGGGCCGTTTGCGCGGCAGCTCTGCTCGAGCAGCTGCGGCCGGCCGGCGATGGCCCGTGCGTACATGCGCTGCTTGTACTGGTAGCCGCCGTCGTCGGCGAACACCTGCGTCGGCCTGTCCGCCGCGTACGGCGGCGACCAGTTCTCGGAGGCGCCCTGGGGAGCGACCACCGTGTGGCTCGTCATCAGGTCGGCGAGCGCCGCCTGCGCCTGTCGTTGTGCGGCCACGTCGCCGGAATGGATCGCGTTCACCCAGTAGCACTCCCACGCGTCCTGGTCGAGGGAGACGGCGAACGCTCCGCCCGCACCGCGGCTCGTTACCGAGTTCGGCGGCCAGTTGAGCCGCGGCCACGTGTAGCCCGGCGGCATCGTCAGCTCCTTCTGCGCCGCGGCGTACTCGGCCTTCACGGTCGGCCCGCCGATGACGTCGCCGAGCCAGCTCGAGATCGCGTACGCGGCGGAGGCAAGCAGCCCGCAGGCGACGAGGGCGGTCACGAGCACGAGCATCGGCCGCCGGTAATGCCGCGGCGTGCGAGCGAGCCGGCGGTCGGGCGGCGCGTGCACGATCCGGTCGAAGAGCGCGTCGGCATCGACGGCAGTCGCTGCCGGGAACGGGTTCGCGGCGCGAAGCCGGTTCAGGGTGTGGTCGGTCATGTTCCCTCCACGTCGAGCTGGGCGAGCGGTGCCGGTCGGCGTTCCTCGTCGAGCGCGGCACGAAGCCGCCGCCGCGCCCGCAGGAGACGAACGCGGAACGCCGTCGGGTTGAGGCCGAGCGCGCGGGCGGCCTGTGTCGGCGCCAGGTCTTCCCAGGCAACAAGGAGGAGCGCCTCGCGGTCGGTGGGACAGAGCGAGCGGAGCGCCCGGTCGAGCTGCGGATCGAGCTCGTGCAGTTCGGGAGCGGGGACGGAGGGCTCGAGAGCCCCCGCGGCGGCGGTTCGGCTCAGGGCACGCCGCTCCGCGAGCAACAGGTTGCGGGCGGTGGCGTAGAGCCACGGCAGCGGATCGTCGCGGGGCACGTCGGCGAGCCGCCGCCAGGCGATGCTCATCGCCTCGGCCGCGATCCCGTCGGCGTCCCGCGAGCCGCGCCGCCGCGCGTAGGCCGTGACCGCGCCGAGGTGCGCAAAGACCTCGCGGAAACGCTCCTCGGCCGGACGGCGATCGGTATCGGATGTCATGACCCCCTCTGTCGAAACCGGCCTCGAGCGTTACAGCACCGGAGCCTCGTCGTGGCTACAGTAAACGCCTCCCGGGCGCGTGCCGCCCGGCCGTGCTGGGCGGCGCGCTGCGGGCGTCCTCGGTCGCACGAATGGCGCTGCTATTCGCGCTTCCTGTGTCCTTGCATCGCACTCGCCCACCGCGCCCAGTCAGCGCGAGCGCGACGCTCGCACCGACCATAGGCTCGCGCTCGGGCCGGGCTTGGGTGCAGGGGTCCGGGCCTTCGGCTAACCGCCCGGTCCTCGAAAACTCTGGCACCATGCCCGGCTCGCCCAGTCTCCACTTGGGCGTGTTCGGCGGGGGGGTTTCGGGGGCTGACGTACCGCGCCTCCCCGTCGTCTTTCACATCCATCGGCCAGGTGCCACCTTCGGCTAACCGCCCGGCCCGCTTACTCGAGCGAGTTCAGCGCGCGCGCCACGACCCGACGCTCAGACACGCTGTAGTAGACCATGACGTTGCGGAGGTGACTCACGCGATACCCGTGCGAATGGCTGAAGACGACCGGAATCTTCTCTCTGAAGATGGTCACGGACACGGCATGGGGCGGTTTGCCGTAGTTGAAGATGGTGGTCGGTAGTTTGGTGTCAACCTTGGGATGGTGAAGGCCCGCGCGGGTAAATGCCTGCTTGACCTCGCTCACGTAGCGATGGGACGACCCGCAGCCTGCGACCAGTACCACGACTGCGACAGGCGGAACCCAGCGCGCGATCTTCACCGCCCTAGTTACACGCCGTCGTCGAACTGACCCACTACCGCTCTTAGCGGGCGGGGAGGCCTCTTCGCCGTGGACGTCGACATCGCCGAAACCGTAAATCCGTTGGCGGCGTCGCAACGTATGAGACTTTCGGACCCGGTCGTGGGGTGCGAGCGCGGAGGGAGGACGGCGATGAGTCGCTGGCGGAGACGCGGTTGGTTCGTCTCCTTACTGATGGGAGCGGTGGCGATGTGCTCGGGCGCGGCGGCGGCGACGGGCAGCGCCGCGCACGCGAGCGCGACTGGTTGGACGATCATGTCGAGCCCGGCGGTTTCGGGCGGCGAGCTGCTCGGCGTCGCTGCGCTGAACGGAACTGACGCATGGGCGGTGGGGACGAAAGCCGTCAACGGGGTCTTTTCGCCGCTGGCGGAGCATTGGAACGGGAACGACTGGACGGTGGTGCCCATGCCGGCGCCCTCGAACTTCAACGAGGTGTACGCGGTGGCGATGGTCTCCAGCTCGGACGTGTGGGCGGTCGGCGTTACCAGCAACTGGTCGGGCCTGATCGAGCACTGGAACGGCTCCTCGTGGCAGGTGGTGCCAAGCCCGATCACCGGATCGCAAACGCCGCTGTACGGTGTCTATGCCTTGGCGGCCAACAACGTCTGGGCCGCCGGCCAGAACGGGACGCACGGCACGCTGTTGCACTACGACGGCACGAGCTGGAGCGTGGTCGCACATCCCGAGCCGAGCGGCTCGACGTACACCACCTTCTCCAAGGTCGCGGGCACCTCGGCCACCGACATCTGGGCCGTGGGCGAGTCGCAGACGTCGACCCAGCAAACGCTGGTCGAGCATTTCGACGGCAGCAGCTGGACGATCGTCCCCAGCGCCACCCAGGGCGCCTACAACTACGTTCGCGGTCTCTCGGTTCTCAACGGTGGTGACGCCTGGCTGGTTGGCGACTCGGAGAGCGCGGCGCCGAACTACACCGAGCACCCGATGATCCAGCACTGGAGCGGAAGCAGTTGGACGGCGGTCAGGACGAGGGTGGGCGAACCGTGGGGCGTCGCGGCGCTCTCGGCGACCGACGCCTGGTTGGTCGGCAACAAGACGACCAGCACTGGATACACCAATCTCATCGAGAAGTGGAACGGGTCCACTTGGAACACGATCCAGGGCCCGAGCCTCGGGAGCGGGGACAACGAGCTCAACGGGATCACCGCGCTTCCGGGCGGCACCCTCTGGGCCGTCGGCAGCTACGAACCCAACGGCACCACGCAGCCGGTCATCGAAACGAACCCGTCCGGCTAGACGCGGCACAAGGGAGTGGTCGGCCGAGGCGCAATTTCGTCCGGCCGACCACCCTCGTAGGCCCAACAGCACACATCCTCTGATCGTGTCGAGCCTCGTCGGAAGCTCGAGTGGGCCTGCGTGCGCTCGCGCGGCCGCCTGGAGGCGGCTAACCGGAGGCGGCGGTCTGCCCGCTACGACAGGGTTGGCCCGCAAGCTCGCTCAGCGAACCGTTCAAGCGGGCGGACGAAGTCGCGAGCTCGGTGTTGACCCGCTGGATCACTGCGGGCGGGTTTGGGATCAACGGAAAGCGCTGAGGGAGCGCCTGCTGGAGCTGGTTCAGGCCGACCTGCACCTTCTTTGCAAGGTCGCGCGCATCGTCACGCGCATTGGCCCGCTCATCCTTGACCTCGTGAGGCACTGGGCGTTCCCAGAGGGCCTTCAGAATCCCTTCGGAGGCCGCGACCTGCTCTCGCAGCCACTGGAGGTAACGGTCGCGGTCAACAGTCCCGTCGTCGTTGAATGGAGGCAGGCCTCCACCGGACTGCGCGAGATCACGGCACGCGGCCACTACGCGCTGCCGGTACGCCTGCACGTCCTTGCTCGTCCCGCCGCCGCCGTTGTCGGTGCGAAGGACCACGGCGGCCACTAAGAACGCAACACCGACCAGCCCGAGAGCCACCTGGCGCCTCAGGGTCGGGATCACCGGCACGCTGGCGCCGAACACACTCGCCCCACCCCCCACTACGGCGAGGATCAAGGCGGCGACCCCAGCGGTCAAAAGCGTGGTGTTCAAGTCCCTCCGATCGCGCGAGTTCAGATCGCGCGATCACAGAGATCATGCGACGCCCGACACGGAGCGTCAACTCCGCCTGCCGCGTCGGCGAGCCTCTGCGCTGGTGAACGGGATGGCGGTGGGAGTGCGGCGGCGGCTGTTGCAGACGGTGCGGGAAAGAGCCAAACGGATGGGCCAGGTGCAGTGAGGCAGCCCCGCAGGCGGCTAGAATCGGCTTGATTGGGCGCGTAGCTCAGCGGGAGAGCACTCGCTTCACACGCGAGGGGTCGCTGGTTCGATCCCAGCCGCGCCCATTGCGCACCGCATAACGATGCGGCGTCCGCTCAACCACACGGGTCACGCGTGCCACGGATGCCGTGAAAGCGCATGCGGTGCTGTCCTCACGAATGTTCGAGCAGGGCCGCCCCTATCGTTCGATCTGGTGGCCGGCTTCGATGGCGTTCGCGGGCTTGAGCGATCGTGTCTAGAGGATGGTCTCCTTGCGCGCGCGTTCGGGGGAGACTTGAGGATCACCAAGAAAGGCCGCCAGGTCGTGCAATCGGCTGCGATCGAGGACCAGGAAGTCGCTGACGCACTCCTGAACGCGCTTCGCGAGCCGTTACTGGATAGACGGGCTGCACTCATCTCGACCGGGAGCGCGTTCTTCCTCAAGCGGCGGGAACCTAGACGCGGGGACAGCCCGCAGAAGCGGGCCGTCCAGAACGCGTCGAGTACTTATTACCCGGTCGCTTGGAAGGCGTGCCGGAGGTCGTACTTCGCGACCTTGCGTCCGAGAACGATGCCGGCAACGCCCGAGAAGTGGTAATGCAGCCCCGCCCACAAGCGGGCGTAGATGACCTCGCTGCGGAGATCATTCGGCATGTCGAAGTGACGCACGGCGTCGAGGTTGCCTGGCGGCCCAGAGGGGTCGAAGCCGTGGACGTCGATGCTGATCCTGTTCGTCCCCAGGACCGTGCTGTAGACCTCGGCCGTCGCTGACGAGATCGAGCAGTGAGCGCACGGGTACTCCGGATGGTTGGGTGTGGTGAGGATCGGCCGCCATCCGGCCTGCTCGACGGTGGCCGGGTTACCGTCGTCGAAGCCCGGCACCGGACCGAAGCCGTCCGTCGTCACCGCCGTCGGGTCGAGTGATCCGTTGATCGCGGTGACCGGCCTCCAGAACAGGTAGTGGTACTTGGCGAAGTGCACCGAGATCTGCGCATCGGCCGCGACGACGTTGACCATGGCAGCCAGCCGCGCTGTCTGCAACAGGTCGAGCCCACCGGCAGCGGCGATCTCGCGAAGAGTCATGTTCTCCTGGCGGATCACATTCGCCGACCAGAACTTCGCCACCGCTGTCTCGTCAGCCGTGCGGACGCTGCTGTCGACAGCGCCGTAGGCCTTGACCTGATTGAACCCGTCGACCCATTCCTGGCTCCCCAGCGACGGCGGGGGATCGGGCAGAAACTGGTCGCCGCTCCCGAGGACGAACGGTCGGACGTTGCCCACCCACGGGGTTTGCGGTGCGGCGAACGGTGGGGTGAGCCGCCAGACGCCAGGCCCCGGCGGAAGGGTTGGGAAGGTCGAGGTCGTGCCGATGGGTGTCATCCGGCCGTCCGGACTCGGTCCCGTGGTGCGGTCGTAGATCACCTCGTTGGCTGCCGCAGCGCCGACACTCGTGCCTGCACCACCGTCACTCGTGCAGCCGCCGAGACTTGCCAGCGCGTCGGTGTGGTCGGCGTCGAGGGTGGCCACGAGCGCGGGGAAGGTCGAGAAGTAGTAGTGAAGCGTCTGGTAGGCAGCCTCGACGACCGCGCAGTCGACCGAAGCACCGGCAGAGGCCGTGAGCGTCGATCCCAGGAGCGGCTCGTAGCCGCCCTGGATGGCGACCACCGCGTTGTACACAGCGGCGGACTCATACGACATGTAGATCAGGCCCTCGTTCTGGAACGCGCCGGAACCCACTACTGTGTCCTCGGCGATCTTGTTCCACTGCGCGACGGTGTTGCCGGGTGGCAGCGTGGCTCGTGCGCTCTGCGCCAAGCCTGCCGAGGCGAGGACCGCCAATACCAGGGCACACAGGGCGCCCATGGAGGCGGCCGGCCTATGCGAGCGGAATGCGTGCATCGTCTCCTCCTCTCCAGCTCGCGAACAGCGATGATGAGTTAGAGGTTTCGCCTGCCTCCCTTCTCCCCCGGGGTGAACAGTCGAAGGACGGGTGTGTCGCAGTCCTTTGGCCTTCAACAACAAAGCTTGAGGCCGCTGGAGCCAAAGGTCAAGCGGCGGGCGTTCGCGGTCGAGCTCGATTGCCGGGCCGCGGCGCGGCGGTTCCGGTGCCTGCGAGCGTGCGAGCCCGTCGCGCTGGCGGGCGAACGCGCGAACGAGAGCATCCGGGTTCGCCGCTCGGCACGTTCGCGTAGCTGTTCGGCCTTCGCGTCGCAGCGGTCGAGCGCTTTCTCGTGGCGGGCGACCTCGGGTTCGAGCTGGGCCCGTCGGCCGCGGTTCCACCTGACGGCCGGTCAGAATCCCGGCGGATGGACGCCCGGGCGGCGCGAGTGCGCCGACCGAGCGTGGGTCGGACTCCATCGCGTGGTCCTAAGACCGCCGTGAAGCCTCGATGAGAGGTCCGTGAGAGGTCCGCCCTAATCGCGCGCCGGCAGGACTCGGCCGCGCACCTCGCCCAGCTCGACCCCGTTCGCGGCCCGTCCGCGCAGGATCACCTCGTCGCCGTCCTCGAGGAAGCGCTCGCCGCGGAAGAGCTCGATCATCGATCCTTCCGAGCCGGGCGCGACGCCGGAGATCGTCCCGGACGCCATGAGGTCGCCCGTCCGCAGGGGCGCACCGTTCGACGTGGCGTGGGCGAGCTGCTGCGGCAGCGTCCAGTAGAGCGTCCGCGCGTTGCCCCGCGAGAGCGGCTCGCCGTTGAGCTCGACCTCGAGCTCGAGGTCGAGCCCCCAGTCGCGCCCGCCGGCGAGGTGCGGCAGCGGCGGCGGTTCCTGAGACGGGGCCTCGACAAGTGCTTCCTGGAGGAGCGCGAGCGGCGTCACCCACGCCGAGATCGAGGTCTGGAACGACTTGCCGAGGTTGGGCCCGAGCGGCACGTACTCCCACGCCTGGATATCGCGGGCGCTCCAGTCGTTGACGAGGACGAGCCCGAAGACGTGCTCGGCGAACGCCTGGACCGGGACGGACTCGCCGAGCTCCGTGGGTACGCCGACGACGAAACCGAGCTCGAGCTCGAAGTCGAGGCGGCGGCTCGGGCCGAAGGTCGGCGCGTCCTCGTCCGGCGCCTTCCGCTGGCCGCGCGGACGAAAGACGTTCCTGCCGCTGACGACCACGCTGCCGGCCCGGCCGTGGTACGCGACCGGAAGCCACCGCCAGTTCGGCAGCAGCGGCTCCTGGTCGGGCCGGAACATGCGGCCGAGGTTCGTGGCGTGCTCGAGCGAGGAGTAGAAGTCGACGTAGTCCGCGACGTCGAAGGGGAGCCGCAAGCGGGCTTCGCTTGCCGCAACGCGCCGGCCGTCGTGCACCCGGGCGGCCGCGATCGCCTGTTGCCAGGCCGCGCGTCCGGCGGCGAGTAGCTCGTTCAGCGTCGGTCGCGCGAAGACGTCGCCCAGGCCCGAGAGATCGACCGCCTCGCCGTCCTCGCACCATGCGAGTCCGCCCGAGGCGAGTGCGCCGAAACCCGTTGCGCTCACAGGATCCCCAGCTCCTCGAGCTCCTCGACCGGCTCGAAGAACGAGCACGTCCCGACCGAGTGGAAGAGCGAGGCGCGGACATCGGCCAGGCGCGACGACGGCGCCTCCCGGTCGCGCCAGCGGAACGCGTCGGCGTCGAGCGCAAAGGCAGGCGCCCGCTCGCGCAACGCCTCCTCCTCGTCGCCGAAGACCGCGGCCGCGAGGAGGTTGAGGAAGCCGTGCTCGCCGGCCTCGGTCGGGTATGCGTGGTGGAGCCCGGCCGTCGCCTTGAACACGAGCCCGCGCTCCCGGCACCCGCGGACGTACTCCGCCAACTCCTCCACGGTCGGCGTCCGCTCGCCGCCGCAGCGGATCTTCGCGCGCAGGCCGCGCGCAGCGACCTCGTCGAGCGACACGCCCTCGAGGTACACGGCTTCGTCCTGCCTCTCCGTTCCACCCTCGACCACGGCCAGCGCGCGATCCTCGTCCTGCGGCAGATCGACCAGCCGCGGCGCGGGCCAGACGAGCCGGCCGAGCAGCCACGCGTGCTCGCTCGCGCGGGCGCGCCGGTCCTCCTCGAGCGCCTCCGGCGGCGGCAGGCTCGCGGGCGGGAACATCGGCGCGTGGTCGAAGAACCTCGTCAGGAGAGCGCGGCGCGCGTCTTCGGGCATGACGCCCGAGGCTACACTGGGCGCCGGGTCAGGCCTCGTGCAGTGGGAGCCTGCGAACCGCGTCAGATCCGGGAGGAAGCAGCGCTAAGTAGTTCCTTCCACGTGCGCGTCAGGTCTGGCCCATCTTTCGCTTCGCCCGCTCCGCCTTCGACGCAGCCGACGTGCGCGCGCCGTTCTGCTTGAATCGTCCGATGGCCGCGCTCTACCGGAAATACCGCCCGCAGACCTTCGAAGAGGTCGTCGGCCAGGAGGCGGTCGTCCGGACGCTGAGCAACGCGATCGCGACCGAGGCGGTGCGGCAGGCCTACCTCTTCGCAGGACCGCGCGGCACCGGGAAGACGTCGATGGCGCGCATCCTCGCCAAGTGCCTCAACTGCGCGCAGGGCCCGACGACCTCGCCCGACGGCACCTGCCACGCCTGCCGGGCGATCGCCGCCGGCACCTCCCTCGACGTGATCGAGATGGACGCCGCCTCGCAGCGCGGCATCGATGACATCCGCGAGATCCGCGACCGCGTCGTCCTCCAGCCGGTCGAAGGCGCCTACAAGGTCTACATCCTCGACGAGGCGCACCAGCTCACCGACGCCGCCTGGAACGCGCTGCTCAAGCTGATCGAGGAGCCGCCGCCCCACCTCGTCTTCGTCTTCTGTACGACCGACCTCTCTAAGGTCCTGCCGACAGTCCGCTCGCGCTGCCAGACGTTCGTCTTCCAGCGGCCGAGCCTGCAGGATCTCGTCAAGGTGCTGCGCCACATCGCCGACGCCGAGGGAATCGACGCGCCGGACCCGGCGCTCGCGCTGGTTGGACGCAGCGGCCGCGGCGCCTACCGTGACGCGGTCTCGACGCTCGACCAGCTCGCGTCCGCGACGGGGAACCAGGTCACGGTGCAGTCCGTGCTCGAGCTGCTCGGGACGGTCGAGGAGGAAGCGCTGTTCCGGCTCTGCGACCTCGTGATCGACCGGGACACGGCGGGCGCGCTGACGTATCTCGAGGAGCTGTCGGAACGCGGACACGATCTCGGCCGCCTCGTCCTCGACCTGATCGAGCACCTGCGGCAACTGATGCTTGCCCAGCATCTCGGCGACGTGCCCGAGGCCGCCGCGACGAGTGAGGAAGCGCGGCAGCGGCTGCGCTCGCAGGCGAGCCAGCTCGGCGAGGCGACGGTGCTGCGGCTCGTCGACCTGCTGGCGGTGGCGGTCGACGACATGCGCCAGGGCGGCGACCCGCGGTTGCCGCTCGAGCTCGCGCTCGTCAAGGTGACGCGCCCGGCGAGCGACCTCTCCCGCGAGTCGATCGCCTTCCGGCTCGAGCGGCTCGAGCAGGGGGACGCGCCGCCGACGGCGGCGCCCGCGCCCGCGGCAGTGGACCCGCCCGAGCCCGAGCGAGCGCCCCAAGCCGCGCCGGTTCCCGTCCCGGTCGGCGGCCCCGCCCTCGAGCTCTCGCAGCTCCAGGAAGCGTGGGCACGCACAGTCCTGCCCGCCGTCGAGGAGCGTGGCGGGATCCCGACGGCTTCGCTCCTCCGGGAGGCGCATCCCGCCGACCTGAGCGGAGATACGCTCACGCTCGAGTTTCCGCCGACCGCCCAGTTCCACCTCGACCTCGTCCGCGACCAGAAGAATGCGAGCCTGCTCGCGGACGCGCTTTACGACGTCACCGGCCGCCGGCTCGAACTCGTCTTCGAGCTCGGCGAGGCGCGCGAGGCGCCCACGGCCGACGAGCCCGCCGACGAGGAGGAGTTCGTCGCCCGCTTCAGGGAGACATTCGACGCGCGCGAGCGGGAAAGCTAGGCCCGTGTCCTCCTTCGACATGGACAAGCTGATGCAGCAGGCCGCGGAGATGCAGGAGCAGGTGCAGCGGATGCAGGACGAGGCCGCGCAGGAAACCGCGCAGTCGTCGGTGGGCGGCGGTCTCGTCAAGGTGACCGCCAACGGCGCCGGGGAAGTCGTCGCGATCGAGATCTCGCCGGACGCGATCGACGCGGACGACCCGGAAGCGCTCGCCGACCTCGTTCTGGCCGGCGTCAACGAGGCGCTTCGCTCGGCACGGGCCGGCGTCGAGGCGAAAGCGCAGCAGATGCTCGGCGACATGGGCCTCGGCGGATTGGGCTCCGGTGGTCTGGGACTCCCCGGGCTCGGCGAGTGACCGCGCCGCCGCCGCCGCAGAAGCGCAAACTGCGCAGCCCCTATCTCTTCTCGAACTGGCTTTGGGCCCTCATCGTCCTGGCGCTGATCGGCGTCGTGATCTGGGGGTGGGCGTTCGACTTCAGCACGCGCTAGTTCGCCGCCGCGACCGACCTGAGCGGGCGCGGCACGCAGCCGCTTTGCCGTCAGCAGGCGACCGGCGCAGCCGGTCGCACTTGAGCGAGCGGAAAGCGAAGCGAAGCGGAGCGGGCGAAGCGGGAAACCTGTCCGGAGCGGACGAGTACCCTCCTCGCATGCTCAGCCCGTCGGTCGAGAACCTGGTTGCGCAGCTGACGCGCCTGCCGGGGATCGGCAGCCGCACGGCGCAACGGCTCGCGTTCCACCTCCTCCAGACGCCGAAGGAGGAGGCGCTCGCGCTCGCCCGCGCGATCGAGGAGGTGAAGGAGCGCGTCCGCTTCTGCCGCGAGTGCGGCAACCTCACCGAGGAGGAGCTGTGCGCGATCTGCGTCGACGCGCGGCGCGACCGGACGACGATCTGCGTCGTCGAGCAGCCCGTCGATCTCGTCTCGCTCGAGCGGACCGCCGAGTACCGCGGCCTCTATCACGTCCTCGGCGGCGCGCTGTCGCCGCTCGACGGCGTGGAGCCCGAGCACCTGCGGATCGACGAGCTGATGCACCGCGTCCAGAGCGACGGGGTGCGCGAGGTCGTCCTCGCCACGAACCCGAACGCGACGGGCGAGGCGACGGCGTCCTACCTCGCCGGACGGCTGCGCGACCGCGTCCGCGTGACGCGCCTCGCGAGCGGGCTGCCGGTGGGCGGCGACCTCGAGTACGCCGACGAGGTCACGCTCGGCCGCGCCCTCGCGGGCCGCAGGGAGATGTAGCGGTGGCGGCCACCGAATACGAGTCCGTGCCGGAGGTCGCGGCCGACGAGCCGACCGACCGGCCCGACCTCGTGGTGATGAAGTTCGGCGGCTCGTCGGTCGCCGATACCGAGAAGATCAAGGAGGTCGCACGGCGACTCGTGCGCGCCCGCGAGCAGGGCCGGCGCGTCGTCGGCGTCCTCTCGGCGATGGGAGACACCACCGACGAGCTGATCCGGCTCGCCCACGAGATCTCGCCGCGTCCGCAGGCACGCGAGTACGACATGCTCATCTCGGTCGGCGAGCGGATCTCGAACGCGCTCTGCGCGATGGCCGTGCACGACCTCGGCCACGAGGCGATCTCGCTCACGGGCTCGCAGGCGGGCATCGTCACCGACACCGTCCACGGCAAGGCGAAGATCGCGGAGGTGCGCGCGACTCGCATCAACGACGCGCTCGACGCCGGGAGGATCGTGCTCGTCGCCGGGTTCCAGGGCGTCTCGGCCGACTCCCACGACGTGACGACGCTCGGCCGCGGCGGCTCGAACCTCACCGCGGTCGCGCTCGCGGCGGCGCTCGGCGCGGGCGCCTGCGAGATGTACACCGACGTCGAAGGCGTCTTCACCGCCGACCCCAGGCTCGTCCCGCACGCGCGCCGCCTGCCGGCGGTCACGTACGAGGAGATGCTCGAGCTCTCGGCGAGCGGCGCCAAGGTGCTCCAGCTACGCTCGGTCGAGTTCGCCCGCAACCACGACGTGCGGCTGCTGGTGCGGTCGACGTTCTCCGACTCCGAGGGAACGTGGATCGTCGTCGAGGAGGATCCGGTGCTCGAGAAGGCGATCATCAGCGGCGTCG
The DNA here is from genome assembly GCA_045805945.1 of Gaiellaceae bacterium. GTDB lineage: Bacteria > Actinomycetota > Thermoleophilia > Gaiellales > Gaiellaceae > Palsa-739. The sequence goes on along the minus strand of JBJMKG010000029.1, from coordinate 41 downwards.
CGCACACGGACTGCGAGCCCCTCTACCGCGTCCGCCGGATC
>JBJMKG010000028.1:0-52842 GCA_045805945.1 Gaiellaceae bacterium | reverse complement strand
TCTCGCACGTCGACCCTGTCGAGGCGGGGTTGTCGCTCGGGCGCTTCATCAACGACGAGATGGTCGCCGTGCCCGACATCGACCTCGACTTCCCGCGCGACATCCGCGAGAAGCTCATCGTCCGCGTCGTCGAGCGCTACGGATCCGAGCACGCCTCGCTCGTAGCGGCCTTCGCGACCTACCGCTCGCGCGGAGCGATCCGGGACGTCGGCAAGGCGCTCGGCCTCCCGTACGCCGACCTCGAGCGGCTCGCCCGGCTCACCGACGGCTGGAACGCGCAGCACGTCGCCGACGAGATCGCCGCGCTGCCCGACGCAGCGACGAAGCTCCGCTCGCCGCGCTGGCGAGCCTTCGGCGCCCTCTGCGCCGAGATCGCCGGCCTGCCGCGCCACATCTCACAGCATCCCGGCGGGATGGTCATCTCGTCGCGGCCGCTCACCGAGCTCGTGCCGGTGCAGCCGGCGGCGATGGCCGGCCGGCAGATGTGCCAGTGGGACAAGGACTCGTGCGCCGACGCCGGCTTCCTCAAGATCGACCTGCTCGGGCTGGGGATGCTGTCGGCGGTCGAGGAGTGCGTCGACCTGGTGGCCCGCCGGCGAGACGAGCGGATCGACCTCTCGCGGATTCCGCTCGCCGACCCGGACGTGTTCGCGGAGATCCAGCGGGCCGACACGATCGGCTGCTTCCAGATCGAGAGCCGCGCGCAGATGCAGGTCATCCTGCGCACGCGGCCGGAGACGATCGACGACATCACCGTGCAGGTTGCGCTCGTGCGGCCGGGTCCGATCCAGGGAAAGGCCGTCCATCCGTACGTCGAGCGGCGCCAGTGGCTGCGCGACGACCCGAGCTACCGCGCGCCGGCCGACCATCCGCTGCTCGAGGAGCCGCTGCGCGAGACGCTCGGCGTCGTCGTCTTCCAGGACCAGGTGCTCGACGTCGCGATCCATCTCGCAGGCTTCACCGTCGGCGAGGCGGAGGGATTGCGGCGGGCGATGAGCCGCAAACGCTCGCAGGCGGCGCTCGAGGCGTGGCGGGCGCGGTTCGTCGCGGGCGCGCTCGAGAAGGGGGTGGAGGAGACGAACGCGCACGAGCTCTACGACAAGCTCGTCGCCTTCTCGGGCTTCGGCTTCCCGAAGTCGCATGCCGCGGCGTTCGGACTGCTTGCGTACCAGTCGGCGTGGCTGCGGCACCACTACGCGCCGGAGTTCCTCGCCGCCCTGCTCAACGCGCAGCCGATGGGCTTCTACCCGCCCGCGACCCTCGTCCGAGACGGGCAGCGGCGTGGGGTGGAGACGCGACCGCCCGACGTGAACCGCAGCGAGGCCGGCTGCACGATCGAGGAGGACGGAGCCGTGCGTGTCGGGCTGAAGTACGTGACCGGGCTGGGGGAGGACGACGCGGAGGTCGTGGCCGCGAAGCGTCCCTATTCCTCGATCCGCGAGCTCGCGCAGCGGACGGGACTGTCGGAGGACGAGCTGCGCGCGCTCGCCGAATCGGGCGCCTGCGACTGCTTCGGGCAGACCCCTGATGGCGAAGGCGCCGCAAGCGGCGCCCGCGGTCGGCGCGAGCTCCTCTGGCAGCTCGGCCTCGTGCCGCGTCCGGCGAGCGTGCCCGGGACGGGAGGAGAGGTGAAGCAGCTCGCGCTCCCGCTCGAGCCGACGGTCGAGACGCCGGAGCTGCCCGAGCCGACGGTGTGGGAGCGGATGCTCGCGGATTACCGGACGACGAGCCTCTCCGTCGGCGTCCATCCGCTCGAGCTGCTGCGGCCGCACCTGCCTGCGGGGACGCTGTCGAGCGAGGAGCTGCGGGAGCGGCCGCACCGGGCGGAGGTGCAGCTCGCGGGGCTCGTCGTCGCGCGGCAGCGGCCGGCGACCGCGAACGGCGTCGTCTTCATGCTCTTGGAGGACGAGCTCGCGCAGGTGAACCTCATCGTCCTGCCGCCGGTCTACGAGCGCTTTCGCGCAGTCGTCCGCAGTGAGCCGCTACTGCTCGTGCGCGGCCGGTACGAGCATGCCGACCGGAACCGGAACATCGTCGTGGACGAGCTCGTCTCGCTCGCGCCGCTCGCGCGGTCGCTGACCGATGGTGCCGATGTCCATGCGGCTCTCCCGCGCGCCCACCACTTCGGGCATCGCTGACAGGCTGCGCTTAGGTGCGGAGCGAACGAGGAAGACTCGGCTCGTATGGCCGATGCCGTCGTCACTGTCGCCGAGGTCAAGGGCTTCAAGACCCAGTCCGGGAACACGCGCTTCGTCCTCCGCGACGATGCCGGGCGGGAGTACACCACCTTCCGCGAGCAGATCGCTCGGGCTGCGCTCGAGGCCGAGGGGCGACGTGCCCGGATCACGTTCCACGAGCAGCAGCGCGGGAACTTCACGAACGTCTACCTCGACGCGGTCGAGCCGCTCGGCGACGCCGGGGAGGACGATTCCTCGGAGGCGGTGGAGGAGGTCGCCTGGAAGACGGCGGTCGACGCCGCGCCGTGGCTGCTCGGGGGCGAGCCGGAAGAACCGGTTCCGCCCGAGGAGCTCTTCGACCGGCTGCAGCCGTTCAAGGAGCGCGTCGCCGACGACATCCGAGGCGCACCCGGCGGGGAACAGGGTTAGCGACCGGCTGAGTCGCAACGCCGGCCGATACCTGGTGCTCCAGAAGGTCGCGCCCGACGACTGGCGCGTGCTCGGGGAGATCGAGCGCCGACCGGGTTTGCCCGCGCGCCGCTCCCGTGCACAGGCGATCAGAGACGTGCTCGCGCGGGAGCCGGCGAGGAGTTCGCCGTGCTCCCGCGCAGCGAATGGAAGCTCGGCCTCGATTCCTAGTCGGCCAGGCCCTTCGCCCGTAGCTCGGCGAGCGCCTGCTCGGACTTCCCGAGCTCGAGGCCCATCCCCTCGAGCACGCGATCCGTCTTCGTGAACTGGATCTGGTCGTACTGCACGAGCTGGATGCGGTTCCCGCTCGGATCGCGAACGTCGAGGAAGCGGCCCGGGAGGATCTCCACTTGCGCCGCCTCGAGGGCGCGCCGCGCCGCCGCCTTGTCCTCCACAACCAGCCCGAAATGCGGCTCCTCCGCGCGCGGGCCTCGCTCGAACAACGCGATGAACTGGTCGCCCAGCTCCAGGAACGCGGCGCCGGGCTCGCTCTGGTCCACTGCGGTCGGCTCGAACAGGACGGTGTAGAAGGCAACTGCCTCCTCGAGGTCGTCCACCTGCAAGGCGATGTGATTGATCCCGACCAGGCGTGGCTTCATGCGAGGAACGCTACGCGCTCAGTGAAGCCTCGAGCCGGCATGGTGGCCGATGTTGCCCTCGTCTCGGAAGAGCGCCTCGACGTTGTTCCCGTCCGGGTCGAGGAGGTATGCGGCGTAGTAGCCCGGTGCGTAGTCGCGGTAGCCGGGCTCGCCGTTCGAGCGAAAACCCGCCCCGACGCCCGCCCGGTAGAAGCCGTCGACCTGCTGCGGCGAACGCGCGTAGAAGCACAGGTGGAGGTTCGTGCTCGCGGGCCGCCGCTCGACCACGTTCAGGTTCGTGAAGCACGCGCTCCCTCCGGATTCGAACAGCTTCGGGATCCCGAGCGGCTCAAGCACCGTCTCGTAGAAGCGGACGCTCTCACGGAAATCGCTCGCGTGCACGTCGACGTGGTCGAAGACCCGCAGGGACCAGTCCCAGCCCTCGGCGCTCACGAGCTCGCTCCCGCGACCGCGAACAGCCGCCACTCGCCGGGGACGCCCTTCAGCTCCGCGACGCCGCGGTCGTCGAAGCGAAGATCGGAGCCGGCAACGAGATCCTTCACCGTGGAGGAGACCAGCACGTCACCAGGGCCCGCGAGAGCCGCGACGCGCGCGCCGATGTTCACCGCGAGTCCGGTGAGCTTGTCCCCCACGAGCTCGCATTCCCCTGTGTGGAGGCCTGCACGTACCTCGAGCCCGAGTTCCCGCACCCTGGTGCCGATCGCCTGCGCGCAGCGGACCGCGCGAATCGGGCCGTCGAACTGGGCGAAGAATCCATCGCCGGCCGTGTCGATCTCCTGGCCCCGGAAGCGCGACAGTTGCTGCCGCACGAGCGCGTGGTGGCGCTCGACGAGCTCGCGCCAGCGTGCGTCGCCGAGCTCCGCGAGCCGCTCCGTCGAGCCGACGATGTCGGTGAAGAGAACCGTGGCCAGCTTCGTCTCCGGCTCGTGCTCCTCGATGCCTCGTACGAACCGTCCTACCTCCGGGAGCAGCGTGTCGGTCTGGAAATAGATCATGAAGTCGGGACCCGGTACCTCCAAGCGGCGCGCGCCCGCAATCCGACCCACGACGTACTCGGCCTCTCCTCTCGTCGACGGCATGTTCGCGACGAGCGTGGGGACGCGGATGGCCCCGAGGACGTCCCGCACGTCCACGTCGGCGGCCATCCGCTGGATCGTCGCAGCTGCACCGGGGCTCGCCGAGAGACGGAGCATGCGGGCCTGGCCGGCGATGAACTCCGCGTCGTCGACACGAGTGGGGGCCATCATGCGCGCGAGGCTCTCGGCCTGCGCGTACGTGCCCCATCTCGCGACGATCTCGTCGGCGGTCTCGCGGCTCCACTCCTCCGCCGATCGAGCCCACGGATAGTCCCGTGCCCACGTGCCCTTCGCGACAGGGTTATAGAGCACGAGTCCGAGTGTCCGCTCCGGATAGGTCGCGGCGAAGAGGAGGCACATCGAGGCCGCCTCGAAGGTGCCGAAGAGCACAGCCCGCTCCGATCCCACGGCGTCGAGGACGGCGCGTACGTCATCCATCCTTGTCTCCAGTGTCGCGGCCTCGCGCGGGCGGTCGGATAGACCGGTGCCGCGCCGGTCGAAGGCGACGACTCGGGCGAAGGACGCCATACGCTCGTGGAACGCTCTGATGTGCGGCGTCTCGCGCGCGATCTCGATGTTGCCGGCGAAGCCGTGCACGAACACGACGTCCGGCGGGCCTTCCCCGAAGATCGTGTACGCGATCGCGACGTCGCCGCTCTTCGCATAGCGGAACTCGTCGCGCGTCTCCACTCCGGCGCACACTCTCGCACATGCGCCACTGCGCGACCGAGCGGAGCCCGCTCGCGTTTACCGCACATGAAACGGCAGGACGGCTTCGCCCCGATCGGCTCCTACGCCGCGATCGGCGACGGCAGGACGGTCGCCCTCGTCGCGCTGGACGGCTCGGTCGACTTCATGTCGCTCCCGAGCATCCACTCCCCAACGACGTTTGCCGCGCTGCTCGATCCCGAACGCGGAGGCTGCTTCGCGCTCGCGCCGGTCGGAGGGTTCGAGGCGTCCCGCACCTATGTCGGCCGCACGAACGTCCTCCAGACGACCTACCGCACGAGCGGCGGCGTGGTGCGCGTCACGGAGGCGCTGACCTTGCAGGACGGCGGGCTTTTGCCGTGGGTAGAGCTTGCCCGCAGGATCGAGGGGGTCGAGGGGTCCGTCGAGCTGGAGTGGCGGGTCGAGCCGCGCTTCGATTGGGGTCGAGTGTCGCCGCGGATCGAGCGCCGAGGGGACATCCTCGTGGCGGACGGCGCGGACGTGCAGCTCGCCGTCCACTCCTGGAACGCCGGCGAGGTCGAGGCGGACGGGAACGACGCGCTTGCCGGCTCCTTCCGGATCGGCGCCGGCGAGACCGCACTGCTCGCGCTCGTGGCGTCGTACGACGAGCCGCTGCACCGGCCGAGCCGCGATCACGTCGAGGCGCGGCTCGATGCGACCTGCCGGGTCTGGGAGCGCTGGCTGGGAATGTGGGCGTACGACGGCCCCTGGGAGGAGGAGGTCGCGCGGAGCGCGCTCGCCCTCAAGCTGCTCGTCTATGCGCCGAACGGCAGCATCAGCGCCGCGCCGACGACCTCGTTGCCGGAGGTGATCGGCGGCGACAAGAACTACGACTACCGCTACTCGTGGGTGCGCGACTCGGCGTTCACGCTCGACGCGCTCATGCGGCTGGGGCTCCCGGAGCAGGTGCACGAGTCCTTCGACTGCCTCCTCCGAGCCGTCCGCCAGACCGCTCCCGAGCTCCGGCCCTTCTACGACCTCGACGGCAACGTACCCGAGCGCCGCGAGACGCTCGATCACCTCCGCGGGTATCGCGACTCGCGTCCGGTGCGGTACGGAAACGCGGCGGCGAAGCAGCTCCAGCTCGGCACGTGGGGCGACCTGCTCGAGACCGCCGACCTCTACGTCTCGGAGGGAAACGTGCTCGACGACGAGACGGCATCCATGCTGGCCCGCTGTGTCGACCGCGTGTCGGTCGTCTGGTCCGACGAGGACTCCGGGATGTGGGAGCTCGACGAGCTCCGCCACTACACGAGCTCGAAGATCTCCGTCTGGATGGCGCTGGACCGCGCGCTCGGCCTCGCCGAGAAGGGCCACCTCCCCGGTGAGCACGTCCCGCAGTGGCGCGAGCAGCGAGCGCGGCTCCACGCGTGGATCGAGGCGAACTGCTGGTCCGGCGAGCTCGGCGCGTATTGCGGCTGGGCCGGAGAGGATTCCCTCGACGCCGGCGTCCTCCGCGCCGTCCGCATGCGCTACCCCGAGCCGGAGCGGCTCGGCCGCACGGTCGACACGATCCGGGAGCGCCTCGAAGCGGCGCCAGGCCTGATCTACCGGACGAGCAGGCACGTGGGGAAGGAGGGCGCCTTCGTGGCGTGCTCGTTCTGGGTCGTCGAGGCGCTCGCGCGGCTCGGCCGAGTCGACGAGGCCTGCGAGACGATGGAGCGCGTGCTGCGGTACGCGAACGACGTCGGGCTCTTCTCGGAGCAGATCGATCCCGGCAGTGGCGAGCTGCTCGGCAACTTCCCGCAGGGACTGAGCCACCTGGCGCTCGTGAACGCCGCGGGCGCGGTCGAGGACGCCCGGGCGGCTAGTGATGTAACCGGCAACGTTCGCCGGGCTCCCGGCCCGCGATCACACGGCGCGCTGCGGCGTCCTCAGTCGCGCCCATAGCTTTGGCTATGAGCGCTCCCTGCGTCCTTGCATCGCTTGGTGCTCGCGACCCGGGAACCGGGCAACGTCACCGGCCACATCACTAGTGGTGCGTCGCGTGCCGGCGATGCATCGGCGAAGGCAGGTGCGGGGCGAGGTTGAACGCCGTGTTCACGAGCGCGAGGTGCGTGAAGGCCTGCGGGAAGTTCCCCAGCAGCCGTCCCGCCCGCGGGTCGTACTCCTCCGCGAGCAGGCCGACGTCGTTCGACAGGGCGACGAGCCGGCCGAACAGCTCGTGGGCGTCGTCGTGCCGGCCGAGCAGCTCGTAACAGTCCACGAGCCAGAACGAGCACGGCAGGAAAACGCCCTCGCCGGGCGGCAGCCCGTCGACCCCTGCGGCATGCGTGCGGTAGCGGAGCACGAACCCGTCCTGCAGCAGCTCCCGCTCGACCGCCTCGATCGTCCCCCGGATCCTCGGGTCGGAGGCGGGCAGGAACCCGACGAGCGGCAGCAGGAGCAGGCTGGCGTCGAGCTCCTGCGAGTCGTACGACTGCGTGAAGGAGCCTCGCCGCTCGTCGAAGCCGCGCGCGCAGACCTCGTTGTGGATCTCGTCGCGGACCGTGCGCCAGCGGTCGACAGGGCCCTCGAGCCCGTGCTCCTCGATCGTCCGCACCGCGCGGTCGAATGCGACCCACGCCATCGCCTTCGAGTGGACGAAGTGGCGGCGCTCGCCGCGGATCTCCCAGATGCCGTCGTCGGGCTCGCGCCACGCGTCCTCGAGGTGGTCGAGCAGGGCGAGCTGGATCCGCCACGCGTTCGCGTCGTACGCGACACCATGCACGCGCGCCTGGTAAAGGCAGTCGACCACCTCTCCGTAGACGTCGAGCTGGAGCTGCTCGCTCGCCGCGTTGCCCACGCGCACCGGCGCGGAGCCCTCGTAGCCGGCGAGCCACGGCACCTCGAACTCGGTCAGGCGCCGCTCGCCTCCGACGCCGTACATGATCTGGACGTCTGCCGGGTCGCCGGCGATCGCGCGCAGCAGCCAGCGCCGCCACGCGGCCGCCTCGGCCCCGTGACCGCAATGGAGGAGGGCCAGCAGCGTAAGCGTCGCGTCCCGCAGCCAGCAGTAGCGGTAGTCCCAGTTGCGGACCGAGCCGATCCACTCGGGGAGCGACGTCGTGGGTGCCGCGACGATCCCGCCCGTCGGCCCGTACGTGAGCGCCTTGAGCACGATGAGCGAGCGCCGGACGAGCGCCGCCCACTCGGCCGGCAGGTCGAGCGGGCACGCCTCGCTCCACCAGCGCCAGTAGCTCTCGGTCTCGGCGAGCGCCTGCTCCGGATCGATGGCCTCGGGCGTGTCCTCGTGTGAGGGGAACCAGGTGAGGACGAAGGGAACGCGCTCTCCCTCGTCCACCTGGAACTCCGAGATCGTCCGCAGGTCCTCGCCGCGCGTGGGGGCAGGTGTGCGGAGGCAGAGCGCGTCAGGACCGGCGATCGCGACGCGGGTGTCCTCCTCGTGCGTCCGCTTCCGCACCCACGGGACGATGCGGCCGTAGTCGAAGCGGATCGTCAGCTCGGAGCGAAACTCGACGCGACCCTTGACCCCCTCGACGAGACGCGCGATATCGGGCGCTTTGCCGCGCGGCGGCATGAAGTCGAGCACGCGCGCGACCGATCCGTCCTCCGTCTGCCAGGTCGTCTCGAGGACGAGCGTGTCGTGGAGGTAGCGGCGCGTGCTCGTCGCAGGCGTGGACGGGGCGAGAAGCCAGCGGCCGTTCTCGGGATCGCCGAGGAGCGCCGCGAAGCAGGCACCCGAGTCGAAGCGGGGGAAGCAGAGCCAGTCCACGGAGCCGCCGCGGCTCACGAGCGCCGCCGTCTGGAGATCGCCGAGCAGCGCGTAGTCCTCGATGCGCACCATCAACGGTTCTCGATCTCCAGGCCGAGCTCGGGCCAGCGCTTGCGAACTGCGCGGTTGAAGGTATCCTCGTACGCCTCGGCTCCGTCCTCGCCGAGCGTGCGGGCGAAGCGGTCGCGCATGTCCGCGAGCGCCTCCGTCGCCGTTTCGACCGCGTCGACGAAGTCGCCGTAGGCCTCCTCCGCGTCCTCGCGCGGCGCGCGCTGGTACGAACGTGCCTTCGCGCGGCATTCCTCGAGCAGGTCGGCCTCATCCTCGACGAAGAGGTCGAGCTGGCGCGCGATGACGTCACGGAACGGGTCGCGGCGGAAGATCACGCGATCTCCCGGTAGAGGGCGAGATGCGCCTCGGCGGCGGCGTCCCAGGTGAGCTCCGCGCGCGCGCGCCGCGCGCCGGCTCGGGCTCGCTCCAGTGCCTGCGGATCGGCGAGCAGCTCGTGGATCGCGGCCGCGAGACCCGCGACGTCGCCCGCCGCCACGACGCGCCCCGCCTCGAAGCGGCGCACCGGCTCCGCGATCCCGCCGACGTCGTAGGCAACCGCGGGGACGCCCGCGCCGAGGGCCCGGAGGAGGGCGCCGCTCTGGTCGAGCTCCGGGCGATACGGGAAGACGGCGACGGTGGCGTCGCCGAAGGCGCGATCGATCTCTGGCGGCGCTAGGTAGCCGAGCCGCCACTCCACCTCGAGACCGTTCGCGGTGTTCCGGTACGGCTCGAGCGGCTCGAGCGGGTCGCCTGCCACGACAAGTCGCGCAGCCCCCGCGCGTCGCACCGCTTCGATCGCGTCGCCGAGCCCCTTGTACGGCCGGATCATCCCGAAGGCGAGCACGGTGCGGCCGTCGTCCGTCCGCTCCGGATCGCTCGGGAACACGGGGTGGGGAATGACCCGCAGCCGCTCCGGCTCGACACCCATTGCGGCGAGCGTGTCTCGGCCGTTCTCGCTGTGGACGACGATCCGGTCGAAGCGGGCGAAGAGCCGGCGCCACAGCTCCGTGCGGTGGGCCGTGCGGCGGGGGAGGAGGTCGTGCGCGGTGAAGACGGACGGCAGGTGCGGCCGGAAGAGGAGTGCGTCGAGCTCGGGTGCGGGCAGCCACTGGACGTGGAGGACGTCCGCGCGGAAACGGCGCAGGGCGGCGAGCCCGAGCGGATGCTCCGCAGCCTTGAGCGGCAGACGCAGGCGCGAACGCGCGAAGAGGCGCGACGAGAGCGGATAGAAGACCTCCCGGCGCCGGTACCCGTCCGGCTCCGGCGCGCTGCCGAAGCGGAAGCGCGAGGTGACGAGCTCGACGTCCGCGCCCGCCCGTCCGAGGGCCGCGGCGAGCTCGTGGTCGTACGGCGGCGTGAAGGCCGGCGGATCGGCGAGCAGGACGCGCACGGCTCCGTACGCTACGCCGTGACCATGCTCGTGCGGACTTGGAACCTCTTCCACGGGAACGCCTCTCCGCCCGAGCGCCGGGCGTTTCTCCGCCGGATGGTCGAACTCGTGACGCGGGATCGGCCGGACGTCGTGTGCCTGCAGGAGCTGCCGGTCTGGGCGCTCGGGCACCTAGAGCGCTGGAGCGGGATGCACGCGAGCGGCGCGGTCGCTCGGCGGCCCGTGCTGCCGTTCGGCGCTCGCGCGATCACCGCGCTTCACCACGGCCTCCTGCGGTCGGCGGTGACCGGCGAAGGGGACGCGATCCTCACGCGCCGTCCCGCCCGGGATCTGGGCGTGCAGGTCGTCGGCGACGCGAAGCTGCGGCGCATCGCCCATGCCGTCGACCTCGACGGCGTCACGGTGGTCAACTTCCACATCGACGGCGAGCGTGCGCAGTTCGATCGCGTCATGGCGCTCGCGCGAGAGCGGTCGATCGTCGCGGGCGACGCAAACCTCGTCTCGGCCGGCGCCGACGGCTTCTCGCCGCCGCTCGCCGGCAGCATCGATCAGATCCTCGTGCACGGGCTGCCCCTGCGCGACGGCCCGACGGCGTGGCCACTCGAACGGCGCGTCGTCGCCGGCCGCGTCCTGTCCGATCACGCCCCGGTCGAGGCGGTCGTCGGGTGAACTTTGAGCAAGCGCGGGCGCAGTTCCCGGTGCTCGACCGGTTCGCATACCTCAACGCGGGCTCCAGCGGTCCGCTGCCCCGCGCGGCCGTCGACGCGACGCGGGCACGGCTCGAGCGCGACCTGGCGGAGGGCCGCAGCGGGACGGCGTACGTCGAGAAGGTCGTCGAGCAGCGCGAGCGCATCCGGGCCCGGATCGCGGCGGTTCTCGGGACGACGGCGGAGCTCGTCGCGCTCACCGATTCGACGACCCGCGCCTGCCAGGTCGCCGTCGCGGCGCTCGGGCTCGGCGCGAACGACGAGATCGTGACGAACGCCGAGGAGCACTTCGGCCTCACCGGCCAGCTCCACGCGAGCGGCGCCCGCGTCGTCGTCGCGGAGGCGGACGAGGAGGCGCTGCTCGGCGCCGTGACACCGCGGACGCGGCTGATCGCCGTCTCCCACGTCCTCTGGACGACGGGGCGCAAGCTCGATCTCGGCGCGTTGCGGCAGCCGGACGGGCCGGCGCTCCTCGTCGACGGTGCCCAGTCGGCCGGCGCGATTCCGGTCGATCTCACCGCTGCGGCCGCTGCGGACTTCTACACCGTCTCGGCGCAGAAATGGCTGTGCGCGCCGGAGCCGACGGGCGCGCTCTACGTCCGGGATCCCGAGCGGCTGCGCGTCAGGCTGCCCAGCATGTTCTCGCAGCAGGGCTACGAGGCAGACGGCTCGTTCACGCCCAAGGACGGCGCGCGGCGGTTCGATTCCGGCTGGATCGCAGCGCCGACGCTCGCCGGCCTCGAGGCGGCGCTCGAGGTGCACCCGACGTGGCGCTACGAGGCCGCTGCAGAGTCGGCCGCTCGCTGCCGTGACCGGCTCTCGCCGCTCGTGGACGTCGTGACGCCGGCGGGCCAATCGACCCTCGTCTCCTTCCGCCCGTCCCGGGATCCGACCGAGCTCGTGGCGAGCCTCGGAGAGCAGGGCGTGATCGTGCGCGAGCTGCCGGGCCGGAACCTCGTCCGCGTCTCCTGCAGCTGGTGGACGAGCGACGACGACCTGCGCCGCCTTGCCGACGGGTTAGCCGGGTAGCCCGAGCTCGGCGGCGATCGGTCGCAACGCCTCGACGACGGTGCGGATGTGGTAGTCGAGGTCGACGCCGAGCTCCTCCGCGCCCTTGTAGACGTCCTCGCGGTGGACGCCGGAGGCGAAGGACGGCTGCTTGAGCTTCTTCTTGACCGACTTCGGCTCGAGCCCATCGAGCCCCGTGGGCCGGACGAGCGCGCACGCGTAGACGAAGCCGCTCAGCTCGTCGCATGCGAAGAGCGTCTTCTTCAGCGGCGTGTCGCGCGGCAGCCCGAGGTGCTCTGCGTGGGCGAGCACGGTCTCGACGACCTCTTCGGGATAGCCCTCCTCGCGCAGGATCGGGGCGCCGTCCTGCGGATGCTTGTCGAGCGTGGGATGCATCTCGTAGTCGAAGTCGTGCAGGAGTGCGGCGACCCGCCACAGCTCCTCGTCCGCGCCCTGCTTCCTCGCGTACGCGGCCGTCGAGGCTTCGACCGCGAGCGCGTGGCGCAGCAGCGACTCGCTCTTCGTGTACCGCGTGAGGGTCTCCCAGGCGCGCTCGCGGGTCGGCTCCATGGTCGGCCATCCTAGCTCCGAGGCCCAATGTGGCCAAAGGCCGGCAAATGCCTGCCGGAATTCCGAAACGGCTTGCGGGCGGTAAATCGCGACCGTACAACGATTGCAGGGTCGCATCGTCCAGCAGCGGTGCTTCCCCTCGTCGATCAACCGATCTCGCGAGGAGGTTCGATATGTGGTCCATACGGGGGCTGACGCGTAGGCGAAAGATGGCGGCCTTGCTCGCAGCCGTGTCAGTCGGCGCTCTCTCTGCCGTCGGCGTTACTCAGGCGATCGGCTCCTCACAAACACAGGTGGAAGTGCGCACGCTGGCGATGCGGCGGGTGGCCGGACCGGTCAGCGGTTTGTTCGTCGCGGCGGGGCACGTGCAGGGTGCACGGACGGCCGCACTGGTCGATACCGCGTCGTCGCCGTTGTCCGGCTGGATCGCACCGGTTGCGGTTCCGACGCCTGATGGGAGCCAACTTGTGTACAGCACGTGGCGACCGCTTCGGCAGGAGAATCCGGCGCTCTCGTGGTCGAAGCAAGGCATCCAGGCGGGTGACGCGCTCGGAACACCCTCGCTCTGGATCCACGAGTTCGGGTCTGCTCGCGACACATTGATCGATACGAATTCCTTCTCTGCGGCAGTTCGCGGCGACGGAGCGATCGCGTATGTCCGCGGGACCGATGTCTACCGCGCATTCACGAACTACACGGGCGACATTGTCGTCCGGAGCTCCGTGACGGCTCGACCGGTTGTCTGGAGCACGCAGCCGGCGTACTACGTCGCCGCCGCCTGGGCCGGGAAGACACTCCTGGCATATCGGATCGGCGAGGGCGAGCAACTCGACGTGCTCGCGCTGGACGGGCCGGGGAGGCAGCGGCTCCTGATGGCTCATGCCAGCCTCGTCGCCGTCAGTCCCGACGGGAGTCAGGCGTTCCTCGCGAGCGACTCCAACGTTCCGGGATCGGTGTCGGTGGTGAACGTCGCCGACGGGGCTGTCGCCCAGACCCTCGAGCTGGAATCGCTCGATCAGGGAATGCTTTGGGCGGCGTACGGCGGCTCGTGGTCCGACGATCTCGTCGCCGCTCCCACAAATGTGGGCATCGCGGTCTTCCATGTCGCGGGTGGAGCGATCTCGCTCAAGGAGCTGCTGAAAGCCGACCTGGGGACGTTCGCGAACGGGATCATCGAGCCGCAGTTCAGCGGTGATACCGAGCACGTCGTCGCCCGTGGCGATGCCCCGCCCGCCGGCGACGCAGCCGGCGGTGACGACAGCACGACGGCGCTCGCCTGTGATCTCGCGACGGCCACCTGCGCCGCCGAAGAGACCCGACCGGGGCGCGACTGGCTGCATCCCGCATACAACCCGAGCCGACCCCTGGGAGGTGTCTCGTGAGCACACGCCGCCGCTTTTCACTCTTCGTCTGCGCCGCGATTGCCGCGGTCACGATCACGGCCGCGCCGGCTTCAGCGCATGGCCACTTCGAGTTCCATCGAACCTCGAACCTCAACTCGACGCTCGTCTGGGTTTATTACCCCGCTGACAATCCGGTGGCACACTACTCGCCGACCTGGCGCGCAGGCTCGGGCGATTCGACGGATTGCTCGTTAATCGGCCATGGATGGCTTCCACTCGGCTGGTACGACACATGGGGCCAATTCGATCACTACGACTCGATCATCAAGGGCCTTGCGTGGCACCTGCAAGACAAGGCCTGTGGAGACGGGACACTCCGGACGGAACTGTTCATTCACACGAAAGAGCTTGCCTACTACGGAAACTCCTGCGAGGATTACTGCTTCGACGACGGCTACGACTATTACTCGAACGGTTGCATCAAGCTCTCTCACAGCGGCTACGGCTTTCCCGACGACATCCAAACCGCGCACTGGTGGTGGCATAACCGCGACGGCTCCACTGTCCACGGCTCGCACACAGTCTCGAATGCACTGTGGGTCTACTCATAGTCACAGCATTGGAGGGGGCGCCCCGGCGCCCCCTCCAATGTCAACGCGTCTCGTGAGTCGTCGCTTGGTCCCGCTCGCTGCCGCTGCCTCCATCGCGTTGCTGACTCCCACCGGCGGAACTGCCGCTGGTGCCCATATCGGAGCGACGCTGCGCATCTGTGGTGCGCACGCGTGCACGACGATCAAGACAACGGAATCGCAGCTTCTGCCTATTTTCTCTGATGAGCGCCATTCATCGCCCTTGCCTCCGCCGGCCGCCCGCTTCTACGTCCTCAGGGCCTGGGTCGAGGGAGTGCGTCACGTCCAGCCGGGGTGGTACGTCCCATCGTCCCGCACCACGCGCTGGCTCATTCCCAAGGCCTCGGAGTGGACGAAGCTCCGTCCTCGCGCCGTTGCGTTTCTGCAACACCATCTGCCTTCCGGACCGCCGCACCGCGCTCCTCGCCCGGTGCGCGTCGTGGTCGGACATCGGCTCGTGCACGACACCGCGCCGTACGCGCATGTGTTCGACCGGTTCCCGCCGGCGCCCGGCCCACCACCTCACACGCACTGGGTCTTCCTTCGCCTTCGGTGGCCTGTCGGCACGCCGTGGCGGTACGAGCACGCCGGGATCGACGTCTCTCCCTCGACCCGCGTTCTCGCTCGCGAGGGCGGCTGGTTTCGCATCCCGGCCGCGTTCGCGAAGGTGGTCGCGCGGGACGCGCGCACATAGTCTCCGGCCGCGTCCGAAAGCCGGCCCGAACCCGGGCTATGCTGCCCCCGCATGTCCGTCACGACGGCGCCGCAGGCTCTCGTCATCGAGGGCGGAAACCCGCTCAGCGGCAGCATCCGAGCTTCCGGGAACAAGAACGGGGCCCTGCCGATTCTCGCGGCGTGCCTGCTCGCGGACGAGCCGGTCGTGCTGTCGAACCTCCCGCGGATCCGCGACGTCGAGACGATGCTCGAGCTCGTCTGCGCGACGGGCGCAAGCGCGGACTGGACCGGCCCGAACGAGGTACGCGTCGAGCCGCAAGGGCTCTCCTCGTACGAGCTCGACGCCGTGCTCGCGGAGCGGATCAGGGCCTCGTTCCTGCTCGCGGGCCCGCTGCTTGCGCGCCTCGGCCGCGCGAGCGTGCCACCGCCCGGTGGGGACGTGATCGGGCGGCGCCGGCTCGACCCACACATCCACGCCTTGGAGCGCCTCGGCGCGCGGATCGAGCTCGAGAGCCGCTACGAGATGGAGACCGACGGGCTGCGCGGCGGCGACATCTTCCTCGACGAGGCCAGCGTGATGGCGACCGAGAACGCGGTGATGGCCGCCGTGCTCGCGCCGGGCGAGACGACGATCGCGAACGCCGCGTGCGAGCCGCACGTACAGGACCTGTGCCGCTTCCTCGTCTCGCTCGGCGCGGAGATCGACGGAATCGAGTCGAACCTGCTGCGGATCCACGGGGTCGAGCGGCTCCGGGGTGGAGAGTGGTCGATCGCTCCGGAACACATCGAGGTCGGGAGCTTCATCGGCCTCGCCGCCGTCACGAACAGCGACCTGACCATCGAGGGCGTGGAGCCGCATGACCTCGCCTCGATCCTCGCCGCCTTCAACCGCCTCGGGATCGAGGTGGAGCTCGGCGACGCGTGGCTCCGCGTGCCGCCGCACCAGGAGCTCGTGATCCGCAACGATCTCGGCGACCAGGTGCCCAAGATCGAGGACGGGCCCTGGCCCGCGTTCCCGGCGGATCTCACGTCGATCGCCGTCGCGGTCGCGACGCAGGCGTGGGGGACGATCCTCGTCTTCGAGAAGATGTTCGAGAACCGGCTGTTCTTCGTCGACAAGCTGGTCTCGATGGGCGCCCGGATCATCGTCTGCGATCCGCACCGCGTGGTCGTGAGCGGGCCGTCGCGCCTCTACGGGCAGCGGCTGACGAGCCCCGACATCCGCGCCGGGATGGCGATGCTCATCGCCGCGCTGTGCGCGAACGGCCGCTCCGTGATCGGCAACGTCGCGGAGATCGACCGCGGTTACGAGCGGATCGACGAGCGACTGCGCGCCGTCGGCGCCCAGATCGAACGCGTGGAGACGTAGCCCGCCCACCGGAGCTAGGCTCCACGGAATGAGCGAGCAGGCTGCGGCAGGCGTTCGCGTCAACGTCTACGGACGCGGCGAGGCGACCGTCGACACGGGACTCCCCGTGCTCAACCAGCTGCTCACCCGCCTCGCCGAGACTGCGAGATTCGACCTCGTCCTCGACACCGAGCCGGGGGACACCCAAGCCGAGGTCGAGGCTGCGGCGGCAGCGATCGGCCACGCCCTCGCCGGGCCGCTCCGGGCCGAGGGCGCGCGCGGTCACGGCGCCGGCGCGCTGACATCCGCCGAGGCGCTCGCCTACGTGGTCCTCGAGACGAGCGACGAGCCGCTCTTCGTCACGAACGTCGACCTGACCCAGGCCCGCATCGGCGGGCTCGGCACCGACGTCACGCGGCGGTTCCTCGAGGTGCTCGCCGAGAACGCGGGACTCGTCCTCCACGTGCGGCTCCTCAACGGCACCGACAGCGGCCACGTGCTCGAGGCGATCTTCAAGGGCCTCGGCGCCGCGCTCGCGGAGGCCTGTGAGAGACGGGAGCAGCGCGGATGAACGGCAAGACGGTCGTGCGCACGGAGGCCGCGCCGGCCCCCTTCCAGGGCGCGCCCTACTCGCAGGCGGTCGTGGCCGGCGGGCTCGTCTTCGTCTCCGGCCAGCTCGGCCTGAAGCCGGGAGAGACCGCGATCTCCGGCGGCATCGAGGAGCAGACGGAGCAGGCCTTCACGAACCTGAAGGCGATCCTCGAGGAGGCAGGCAGCGGGCTCGAGCGGATCGTCAAGACCACGGTCTTCCTCCAGCACCTCGACGACTTCCAGGTAATGAACGCCGTCTACGCGAAGCACGTCGGTGAGCAGCCGCCGGCACGAGCGACCGTGGAGGTTGCGAAACTCCCGTCGGGCGCGGTAGTCGAGATAGAGGCCATCGCGCTCCTTTAGCCGGGCTTGACGGCCCGCAGGTGCAGGAAGAGCGGGATTCGCGTCCAGCGTGGGCTGTGCTCGTCGTTGAAACCGCCCTCCGGGAGCTTCGGCTCGCGCAACCGTTCGATCAGCGGCCCGTTAGCGGCGAGCTCGTTCGTGTAGGCCTGGAGCGGGCGATGCCTGCTGACGAAGCGCATCGCGAGCCCGTCGCGTTCGAACGTCGCGTCCGTGAGCGAGTCTTCGAGGTACGAGCCTTCGATCACGAACCGGCTCGTCGCGGTGTGGCTTTCGAACGACCCGGCAGAGCTCAGCGGATGGACGATTGCGAGGCAGAGCCGCCCGCCGGGTGCGAGGACCCGCGCCACCTCACGCACCGCGCCCGGAAGGTCGTCCACATCCTGGAACGACATGAATGCGACGACCAGCCGAATGAAACGTCCGGAAACGGCAGCGCTGCCGCGTCGGAGAGGTGCAGCTCCATCTCCGGAGCCGCGTCCCGTGCCGCCGCCACATCGTCGGGGAAGCGTCGACGCCCACAACGTCGGTCCGAGTACGGCAAGGTCGCGAGCAAGCCGACCTTCGCCGCAGCCGACGTCTAGCGTGCGTCCCGAGAGGGCTGGCACGAGCTCGAGAAAGATGTCCCGATGGAAGCGCCAGTAGCTGTCGTGACCAGGCTCGCGCGCCCACCTGACCCACGCCTCAGCGTTCTCCTCCCAGGCCCGCCGGAGTTCGTCCACGGCCACGACTGTAGGACACGCGAGAATGGCCGCGTGCTGCAGGAGGTGGAGGATTACGTGCGCTCGCTCGGGCTCGACGCCTACCTCGTCGGCGGAGCTGTGCGGGACGAGCTGCTCGGGCTCGATTCGAAGGACGCCGACTTCCTCGTGCCCGGCGTCGACACCGCGGGGCTACGCGCCGCTCTTGCGCCGCACGGGCGGGTCGAGGATCTCGTGGTCGCCGACCGGCTCGTCGGCATCCGCCTCCATCCGCGCAACGGCCGCATCCGCAGGCTGACCCGGGCCGGGATCGAGTTCGCCCCGCCGCGCAAGGAGGTCTCCACAGGCCCCGGCCGGCACGATTTCGAGATCGTCGCCGACCCGTCGCTTTCTGTGGAGGACGACATGCGCCGCCGGGACTTCACGGTCAACGCGATCGCCCGGCGGCTCGAGACCGGTGAGCTCGTCGATCCGCTCGACGGCCGCTCCGACCTCGACGCGCGTCGTCTGCGCACGGTCTCGCCGCAAAGCTTCCGCGAGGACCCGCTGCGGCTCGTCCGCGCGCTCCGCTTCGTCTCGCAGCTCGGCTTCGAACCGGACGAGGAGCTACTCGCGCAGATGCGGGAGGAGGCGGCAGCGGTGCAGCTCGTCTCTGGCGAGCGCGTCGGCGGCGGCCTCGCGGCCGACGGGATGGGGGAGCTCTCGAAGCTCCTGCTCGGCAACGAGCCGGCCCGTGCGCTGAGGCTGGCGCGCGACACCGGCGTCCTCGTCGAGCTACTGCCGGAGTTCGGCCCGGCGATCGGCTTCGACCAGGAAAGCCGCTACCACGACCTCACCGTCGACGAGCACACTTTCGCCGTCGTCCAGGCCGCGGCGGATGCCGGCTTCTCGCTGCCCGTGCGGCTCGCGGCGCTCTTCCACGACCTCGGCAAGCCGCACGTGGCCTGGCGAGGTGGCGACGGCCGCCTCCACTACTACGCGAAGCCCGGCTTCGCCGACCGGGGACACGATCAAGTCGGCGCCGATCTCGCCGCGGCCGCCCTCCGCCGGCTCAGGTACCCGAACGCGCTCCGCCAAAGGGTCGTCCGGATCGTCCGCCGCCACATGTTCCAGCCCGGCAAGGGCGACGCCCGCCGCGCGCGGCGCTTCCTCCGCCGCAACGGCGTCGAGCTCGCGTTCGAGCTCATCGACCACAGGCACGCAGATTTGCTCGGCAAGCGGGGGAGCGCCGGCGAGCCGCCACCGCTGAACGAGATCGACGCGCTGGCCCGGTTCCGCAAGGTCGTGGAACAGGAGCGCTCGAGCCCGCACCGGCTGCGCGATCTCGCCGTCGACGGCAACGACCTGATCGAGCTCGGCTTGCGGCCGGGGCCGCAGCTCGGGCGCATCCTCCACGAGCTCCTCGACGCCGTCGTGGACGAGCCGGCGCTCAACACGCGCGACCAGCTGCTCGCGCGGGTGAAGGAGGTCGCGTGATCCGCTGGCCGCACGACGGCTACGAGGTGGTGTTCACGACCCGCCTCGGCGGTGTCAGCGAAGGGCCCTACGCGTCGCTCAACCTCGGTCGCAAGAGCGGCGACGTCGTCGGGCGAGTCGACGCGAACCGGCGCATCGCGTGCGAATCGATCGGGGCCGACGCGGAGAGGCTCGCCCTCAACTACCAGGTTCACTCCAACCGCGTCGTGCGGGCGTCTGCCGCGCAGCGCGGCGGGCGCGCGGACGGGCTGTGGACGGACGAGCCGGGACTCCCGATCCTCGCCATGTCCGCCGACTGCCTGCCGATCGCGCTCGTCCGGGCCGGAGGAGCGCGACCCGCCGTCGCCGTCCTCCACGTCGGCTGGCGCGGCCTCCTCGCCAGGATCGTCGAGGCCGGTGCCCGGGCCCTCGGCCCGCACCGGCTCGCCGCCGCCGTCGGACCGGGCATCGGGCCGTGCTGCTACGAGGTCGGGGAAGAGGTGGCTGCACCGTTCCGCGAGCGGTTCGGTGACGACGTGGTCCGCGGGAGCCGGCTCGACCTCTGGACGAGCGCCGAGCGCGCGCTCGGAGCGGCGGGCATCGAGCGCGTCGACCGGTTCGACCGCTGCACCGCCTGCGAGCCCGAGACCTTCTTCTCGCACCGCCGCGACGCCGGCCGCACGGGCCGGCAAGGGGTGATCGCCTACGTCACCGGCTGAGATCCGTGAGCGCTACGAGCACATCCGCGAGGAAGTCGGTCCGGCGGTCACCGTCGTCGCCGCGACGAAGTACGTCTCACTCGAGGACCTCGCGGCGCTCGCCGAGGCCGGCGTCGAGGTGGTCGGCGAGAATCGCGCCCAGGACCTGCAGGCGAAGCACGAGGCCTACGGCGACGCCTTCCGCTGGCACTTCATCGGGCACTTGCAAAGCCGGAAGGCGCCGCTCGTGAGCGAGCTCTGCGAGCTCTGCCACTCGCTCGCCTCCGAATCCGCGGCCCGGAAGCTGACGATCCCCGCCCTCGTCGAGGTCAACCTCTCCGGCGAACGGACGAAATCGGGCGTGACCCCCGACGAGTTGCCGGCGCTGCTCGAGGCATACCCCGCCGTCCGCGGCCTGATGACGATGCCGCCCGCGACCGGCGATCCGGAGGCCTCGCGGCCCTACTTCCGCCGTCTACGCGAGCTCGCCGAGCGCCACGGACTGCGCGATCTCTCGATGGGGACGAGCCAGGACTACCGGGTCGCCGCCGAGGAGGGAGCGACCTTCGTCCGGGTCGGCGCAGTCCTGTGGCAGCGCTAACATCGGCGGCGCCATGGGTCTCTCCGACGTCTGGGCCCGCACCCTCGTCTACTTCGGCATCGCCGAGGAAGAGGACTGGGACGAGGAGGGCTACCTCAGCGAAGACGAGCTCGCGGACCCGTACGAGCGGCCGAACGTGCGCCGGCTGCCGGCCCGCCGGTCACGGCACGACTACGACGACGACTGGACGGATCCCGAGCCCGAGGACGCCCGGACGAGCATCCTCCGCCCGCGGGCGACCGAGACGCGCCGGGTGCGCAACCTCGCGCCGGTACGCGGTCCCGGCACCTCGCGGGTGCACCTCATCCTTCCGCGCAGCTTCAACGACGCCCAGCAACTCGCCGACCGCTTCAAGGACGGGGTCCCCGTGATCCTCAACCTCCAATCGGCGGACGCGGAGCTGTCTAAGCGGCTGATCGACTTCGCGAGCGGCCTCACGTACGCGCTCGACGGCGGGATGCAGCGGATCGCCGACAAGGTGTTCCTCCTCACGCCGCGCGACGTCGAGCTGTCGGCCGAGGACCGGGCGCGGATGCTCGAGCGCGGCTTCTTCAACCAGGCATAGGAAAAGCGCCCTAGGAGGCGAACCGAGCCCGCATGGGCTGGTCAGCCAGGTTCGCGCTGCTCGCCGATGCGATCTCGAGCGTCGAGACGTTCGTCAACGTCTTCACCACCGTCTACGGGCTCGTGCTCCTGCTCTACATCCTCACGAGCTGGCTGCGGCTGCCCTATTCGCCCACGCTGAACCGGATCCAGCGTTTCCTGTACGACGTCTGCGAGCCGTACCTGCGCCTCTTCAGGCGGCTGCTTCCGGCCACTGGAGCGATCGACCTGTCGCCGATCCTGGCCTTCATCGCGCTCGGCGCCATCGACCGGCTCCTCATCTGGATCCTCGACCACTTCCATTAGAGGGGAGAGACCACATGGCACTCACACCCGTCGAGATCAGACACATGACGCCGCCTCGCGCAGCCCTTCGCGGCTACCGCACCGCGGCGACCGACAAGCTGCTCGAGGAGATCACGGCGAGCTTCGAGGACGTCTGGCGCGAGCGGGCCGACCTCGCGGACAAGGTCGAGCAGCTCGAGAGCGATCTCGTGCGTTTCCGCGAGCTCGAGAGCCTCCTCCGCACGACGCTCGTCTCCGCAGAGCAGGCGTCCGCCCAGATGCGCGACCAGGCCCGTCGCGCGGCCGAGCTGATCCTCGGCGAGGCACACGCCGAAGCCCGGGCGATCCAGCGACGCGCCGTCGCCGAGAACGAGCGCCTCGCCCACGAGTCGCGGCGGCTGCGGGCGCAGCTGATCGACGCGCTCTCCGCGCTCGACGAGCCCGATTCCGCCGGCGCGGTCGCGGAGGAGGAAGAGCCGCCGACGCCTGCCGAGCACGAGGGGGACTCCGCGGCCGAGCGCAGCTGGTACGGCTACCCGACCGGAGGCGCGCTGCCCGACGCCGACGCAGCCTGACCACGAGCTCTGCGGGCGCGGCCCGACGTAGACTGAGCGCATGAGTGCGGAGACGACGCGACTGCGCGTGCGCGTCAGCCCGGGGGCCGGCCGCACGGCGCTCGTCGGGCGGCACGGCGACGCGTGGAAGGTGCGCGTCACGGAGGCGCCGGAGCGCGGACGGGCGAACGAGGCGGTCCTCCGCCTCCTCGCCGAGACGCTCGCCCTCCCCCGAACGTCCCTAACACTCGTTTCGGGTCACGGCGGTCGGGAGAAAATCGTGGAGCTGACAGGAGTGGGGCCGGCTCTTATCGAGCGGCGTCTCGCCTCGGCTGCCAAGGCTGTTCGGCCGGGCGCCGGCGGCTCGGCCGCCGGCGCTTCCAGCCACAGCGTCGACCGGGGCAGAAAGGAGAGGCGGTGAGCATCGAAACGGAGCGGTTCCGCGAGGCACTCGTCGACGAGCGCAGACGGGTCGAGCACGCGCTCGCGACCCTCCGCGACGAGCATCCCGGCTCGCTCGACGAAGAGGTGGAGGAGATCGCGGCGACGAGCGACAACCACCTCGCCGAGACCGCCACCGCGACACTCGGGCGCGAGATCGACTACACGCTCGGCGACAACGCCGAGCAGATCATCAGCGAGATCGACGCCGCGCTCGGGCGCATCGAGAACGGGACGTACGGCACGTGCGTCAACTGCGGCCAGGAGATACCGGAGGGCCGGCTGGAGGCGTATCCGTGGGCCTCTCTCTGCATCGACTGCAAGCGAAGATCAGAGGGAGGATGAACGAGCCTCTGCGGCAACTCGAGGTGCGGGTCGGCTCGGCCACGGACGCGTTGACGCCGCTCTCTCGTGCGACCCGGTCGTTCGCGGCCACGCCGGTGCAGTGGCTCGCGCTCGCGGCGATCGCCCTCGCGGCGGTCGTCGCCGATCAGGTGACGAAGCACGTCGTCGCCGCCAGTCTCGGGTTCGGCGAGGGAGTGCGCGTCGTCGGCCTCTTCTCGATCAGGCACGTGGAGAACTCCGGCATCGCCTTCGGCCTCTTCTCCAGCGCGACGGCCGCCGTCATCGTCGTCACGGCGATCGCGGTCGCCTGGATGCTCGTCTACTTCGCCCGCTCCGGAGCGCGGCATCCGGTCCTGCCCGTGGCGCTCGGCCTCGTGATCGGCGGCAGTATCTCGAACCTCGCCGACCGTGTGCGGCTCGGCTACGTGACCGACTTCCTCGACTTCCGTCACTGGCCGGCGTTCAACCTCGCCGACAGCTTCATCGTGATCGGCGTCGGGATCCTGCTCTTCGCGCTCGTCCTCGCCGACCGGGAGCCACGGTCGCGCCGCAAGGACGAAGCGGCTTCCAAGCGCTGAAGCGGGTCGTCGTCCCTCGGGAAGCTGCCGGAGAGCGGCTCGACCGCCACCTCGCGGGGCTGCCGGAGGTGGGCTCGCGGGCGGCGGCCGAGCGGCTGCTCGCAGCGGGCGCTGTGCTCGTGAACGGGAAAGCGCTCGGCAAGAGCCACCGGCTCGCGGGTGGGGAGGAGATCGAGATCGAGCCGCCGGAGCCCGCAGCCGCTGAGCCGCTCGTCGCGCCACCGGAGCTCACGATCGCCTACGCGGACGAGCACCTCCTCGTCGTCGACAAGCCCTCGGGTGTGGTGGTTCATCCCGCGCCGGGCCACGCCGGAGGCACGCTCGCGCACGCGTTGGCCGCAGCGGGAGCAGTGGGCGGGGAGGAGGACCGCCCCGGCATCGTCCACCGCCTCGACCGCGACACGTCGGGCCTGCTCGTCGTGGCACGCTCACAGGAGACGTACGAGCGGTTGCAGCGGCTCGTCCGGCGCAGGGCGCTGACCCGTGAGTACCTCGCGCTCGTCGTCGGTCGGCCGCGGTCGCGACGTGGGACGATCGACGCGCCGATCGGCCGCGACCGGCACGACCGGCTCCGCCACTCGCTCGACACGGACACGCCCCGCGCGGCGGTGACGCATTTCGAGCTGGAGGAGCTCTTGCCGCAGCACGCGCTCCTGCGCGTCCGGCTCGAGACCGGACGGACGCACCAGATCCGGGTCCACCTCGCGGCGATCGACCTGCCGGTGGCCGGCGACCACGTCTACGGCGTATCCGGCGAGCTCGGCCTCGAGCGGCAGTTCCTGCACGCGGCGCGGCTCGCGTTCGCCCACCCGGTCACCGGCGCGCCCGTCGACGTCTCGTCGCCGCTTCCGCCCGACCTCGCGGGCGCGCTAGCGGCCGCCCGCAGCTAACCTTCGCGCGTCCCGTTCCCACTCCCCGGCGGCCAAGCCGTGGCGCGTGTGCCTCTCCTCGCGGGAGGTGCGCCTCGACTCCACCGGCACACGACGAACGAAAAACGAATCCGGAAGGAGCTTCCGATGGCAGTTTCGACAGGCGCTGGCGCAGTCTCGATGCGCGAGCTGCTGGAGGCCGGGGTCCACTTCGGCCACCAGACGCGACGCTGGAACCCCAAGATGCGCCGCTTCATCTTCGCCGAGCGCGGCGGCATCTACATCATCGACCTCACGCAGACCTCGGAGCGCCTCGACGAAGCGCAGCAGTTCCTGCGCAACATCGCGGAGCGCGGCGGCACCGTCCTGTTCGTCGGCACGAAGAAGCAGGCCCAGGACGCGGTCGAGCAGGAGGCGAAGCGGGTCGGCATGCCCTACGTCAACCACCGCTGGCTCGGCGGACTGCTGACGAACTGGCGCACGATGGCCGACCGCATCGACCGGCTGCACGAGATGCGGCGACTGCGGGAGGAGGGCCAGCTCGAGCTCCTGCCGGCGAAGGAGCGGATCGCGATGGCCGGGGAGCTCGAGAAGCTCGAGGCGAACCTCGGCGGCGTGGCCGACCTGCGCCGGCAGCCGGACGCGGTCGTGATCGTCGACCTGAAGAAGGAGGCGCTCGCCGTGCGCGAGGCGCGGCGGCTCGGGATCCCGGTCGTCGCGCTCGTCGACACGAACTGCGATCCCGACGAGGCCGACTACGTCATCCCCGGAAACGACGACGCGATCCGCTCGTGCAACCTCGTCGTGCACGCGCTCGCCGAGGCTGTCTCCCACGGGAAGCAAAAGGTCTCGGCGCGCGAGCTCGAGCAGCAGGAGCCGGCAGAGGCTGCCCCGCCGGCCGAGAGCATCCCGGAAGGCGACGTCGAGCAGGTCGAGCCGACGGCGGCCGTCGAGCCGGTCACCGAGGGCGAGACCGCCCCGGTGCCGACGGGCGACGCCCCCGCCAAGGAAGGCGCGGAGGTCACCGACGCCTCAGCCGCGGCGCTGGAGACGCCGCCTAGCGGGGAGGAGGCGTGATGGCAGCGGAGATCTCCGCTCAGCTCGTCCGCGAGCTCCGCGAGCACACGGGTGCGGGGATGATGGACTGCAAGCGCGCGCTGCAGGACACGAACGGCGACATGGAGGCGGCGGTCGTCCTCCTGCGCGAGAAGGGGATGGCGAACGCCGCGAAGCGCGCCGGCCGCGAGACGACCGAAGGACTCGTCGGCTACCGGCTGGGGGAGGACCGCTCGCGCGGGGCGATGGTCGCCGTCGGCTGCGAGACGGAGCCCGTGTCGAAGAACGAGGAGTTCCAGGCCTTCGGCAAGAAGGCGCTCGACCTCGTCGAAGCGGAGGGAATCGCCGCCGTGTCGCAGCTCGAGGAGGAGCGTGCGGCGCTCTCCGGCAAGCTCGGCGAGAACATCGCGATCGCCGGGGCGGCCCGCTTCGAGGCCGTCGACGGCGGCCGCCTCGGTGCGTATGTCCATCCGCCGGCGAACAAGCTCGGCGTCCTCCTGCACCTGCGGGGCGGGGACGACGAGCTGGCGCGGAACCTCGCGATGCACATCTCGTGGTCGGATCCCCGCTGGATCGGGCGCGAGGACGTTCCCGAGGATCTGATCGCCGCCGAGCGCGAGATCTACCTCAACTCCGACGAGGTGCAGTCGAAGCCCGAGCAGGCGCGTGAGAAGATCGTGACCGGAATGCTCGACAAGCGCTTCTTCGCCGAGCGCGGCGGCGTGCTCGCCGACCAGCCGTGGATCCACGACGGGTCGGTCACCGTCGGCAAGGTGCTCGCCGACGCGGGAGCAGAAGTGCTCGAGTTCCAGCGCTTCTCGCTGGCAGGATGACGGCGCAGCCGGAGACCGAGACGGGCTCGCCGCCACGGGCGCCGGCCTTCCGGCGCGTCCTGCTCAAGCTGTCCGGCGAGGCCCTCATGGGCGAGCGGGACTACGGCATCGAGCCGGTGGTGACGCGAGCGTTGGCGAGAGAGGTCGCCGGCATCCGCAGCGAGGGTGTCGACGTCGCCGTCGTGGTCGGCGGCGGTAACTTCTACCGCGGTCTCGCCGCCGCCGCGGAGAGCGGCATGGACCGGGCGACCGCCGACTACGCCGGCATGCTCGCCACGCTCCTCAACGCGCTTGCGCTGCAGGACGCGCTCGAGCGGGAGGGAGCCGACACCCGCGTCCTGTCCGCGCTCGAGGTATCCGAGGTGGCGGAGCCGTACATCCGGCGGCGGGCGATGCGGCATCTCGAGAAGGGCCGCGTGGTGATCTTCGCGGCCGGCACCGGCAACCCGTTCTTCACCACCGACACGGCCGCGGCACTCCGCGCCCTCGAGATGGGCGCGGACGCGATCCTGATGGCGAAGCACGGAGTCAGGGGCGTCTACGCCGGCGACCCGCGGAGCGTCTCCGACGCCGAATTCCTGCCGCGGCTCACGCACCTGGAGGCGATCGAGCGGGGCCTCAAGGTGATGGACACGACGGCGCTCTCGCTCTGCATGGACAACCGCCTCACGATCCACGTGTTCGAGCTCGCGGAGGGCAACGTCGCGCGGGTCGTAGCCGGCGAGGAGGTGGGGACGATCATTGCGACACCGGAGAGGGAGGGCTAGGGGACGTATGGCGACCGCAGAAGAGCTGATCAACGGCGCTCGCGACCGGATGGCGAAGTCGGTCGAGCACGCCCGGGCGGAGTTCGCGACCGTCCGCACCGGCCGCGCCTCGGCGTCGCTTCTCGACCGGATCGAGGTCGACTACTACGGAACGCAGACCCCGCTGCGCCAGCTCTCGACGATCAACGTCCCCGAGCCGCGCATGCTCACGGTGCAGCCCTTCGATCCGAGCTCGATCCGCTCGATCGAGAAGGCGATTCAGGAGTCGGACCTCGGCCTCACGCCGTCGAACGACGGCAAGCTGATCCGGCTCCCGATCCCGCAGCTGACCGAGGAGCGGCGCAAGGAGCTCGTCAAGGTCGTGCGCAACATGGCCGAGGAGCACCGCGTCGCCGTGCGCGAGATCCGGCGCGACGCGATGCGGCACCTGAAGGAGCTCGTCGACCGCGGCGAGGTCGGCGCCGACGACGAGCACCGCGCCGAGGGCCGTGTCCAGGAGCTGACCGACGAGCACACGAAGCAGATCGACGAGCTCTTGAAGCACAAGGAAACTGAAGTGATGGAGGTATAGAGGTGCCCCGCCTGCGGACGATTTTGGGGCCCCCGCGAAGTGCGCAGCACTTCGCGGGGTTGAAGGAAACTGAGGTGATGGAGGTCTAGTGGCCTCCGTCCCGGGCACGGGCACCGACGTCACGTCCGAGGAGCACCTGCCCGAGGTCGCGCACGCCGTCGCGATCATCATGGACGGGAGCGGGCGCTGGGCGGCCGAGCGCGGAGTCTCCGTCGCCGACGGCCACCGCGCCGGCTCGCGTGCGCTGCGGCCCGTCGTCGAGGCGGCGATCGACCTCGGCATCGAGTCCCTCGCCGTCTACGCCTTCTCGACCGAGAACTGGACCCGCCCGCCGGAGGAGGTGGGGGCGCTGATGGAGATCTTCGGCGAGACGATCGAGCGCGAGCTCGAGGACCTCGCCGCGCAGGGCGTCCGCTGCCGCTTCGTCGGCCGCCGCGACCGTGCTCCCGACTGGCTGCAGGCGAAAATGGAGGCGCTCGAGTCGGCGACGGCGGACCGGTCGAAGCTGCAGCTCTGGATCGCCTTCGACTACGGCGGCCGCGCCGAGCTCGTCGACGCTGCCCGCCGGCTGCTCGAGAGCGGCAGCGACCCCGACGAGGTCGACGAGGCGGCGCTCGCCGCCTGCCTCTACGAGCCCGCGATGCCCGACCCCGACCTTGTGATCCGCACCTCCGGAGAACGGCGCATCTCGAACTTCCTGCTCTGGCAGTCGGCGTACGCGGAATACGTCTTCACCGAGACGCTCTGGCCCGACTTCGGCCCGGAGGAGCTCCGGAGCGCGATCGAGGAGTACGCGCGCCGGCGCCGTAGATTCGGCGGACGGTGACCGCGGCTCCTCGTCCATGAGCAACTTCGCCTCCCGCCTGGTGGTCGCGGCGGTCGGCCTGCCGCTCGTGCTCGGCATGCTGTGGCTCGGCGGCTGGTGGCTGTTCGCGCTCCTCGCCGTCGCGGCGCTCGTGGGCGTGCACGAGTTCGTGACGACGGCGCGACCCCTGCGGCCGCTTGCGCCAGCCGTCTACGGCGGTGTGCTGCTCGCGCTCGTCGGTGCACGGACCGGCGGGATCGTCTGGCTGCTCGCAGGCTTCCTGGCCACTTTCGCGCTCGGTTTCGTGCTCCACGCGCTGTCGAGCACCCGCGCGCCCACGACGGCTGCGCTCGGCTCGACGATTCTCGGCTCGGCCTGGATCGGGCTGGGGCTCGGCTTCGTCCTCCTGTTGCGCCAGATGCAGACGGAGGGGAGACTGATCGCCTTCACCGTCGTCCTGGCGGCGTGGGCGGCGGCGACCTTCGCCTACCTCGGCGGCCGCCCCCTCGGCCGGCACAAGCTCGCGCCGCGTCTGTCGCCCGGCAAGACGTGGGAGGGCTTGCTCATCGGAGCCGTGGCGGGCGTCTTCGTCTCGTTCATCGCGCTCTACGACACGCGCGACCGCTACCTGACGATCTGGGAGGCGATCGTGCTCGGCGTCGTCCTCGTGTTCGCCGAGCTGGTCGGCGACCTCTTCGAGTCTGCACTGAAGCGCGATCTCGAGGTGAAGGACACGGGGAGGCTCCTCGGCGGGCACGGCGGCGTGCTCGACCGGATCGACGGCCTGCTCTTCGCCGCGCCGGCGGCGTACCTCCTCGTCGTTTCGTTCGGATTCCGCTGACTCCCTACACTGGACAGGTGAAGCGCGTCGCGCTGCTCGGGGCGACGGGGTCGATCGGCCGCCAGGCGATCGAGATCGTCGAGGCGCACCCGGAGCTCGAGCTCTGCGCCGCGGCGTCCGGCTCGACGCCACTCGACGACGTCGAGGCACCGCTGAAGGAAGTCGGAGGCGACCTGACGGAGCTGCTGGAGCGCGCTCAGCCCGACGTCGTTCTCAACGCGGTCGTCGGGTTCGCCGGAGTGCACGCGACGCTCTGGTCGCTCGAGTACGGCGTCGACCTCGCGCTCGCGAACAAGGAAAGCCTCGTCGCCGCCGGCGAGCTCGCCCTCGCGGCGCGCGAAAGGGGCCGCGGCCGGATCCTCCCCGTCGACAGCGAGCACTCGGCGCTCTTCCAGTGCCTCGAGGGACGCGATCCGGAACAGGTCGACACGCTCGTGCTCACCGGCTCCGGCGGCCCGTTCCGTGGCCGTTCGCGCAACGAGCTCGAGGACGTGACGCCCGAGCAGGCGCTCGCACATCCGACCTGGCGCATGGGCCCGAAGATCACAGTGGACTCGGCGACGCTGGCGAACAAAGGGCTCGAGGTGATCGAGGCGCACTTCCTCTTCGGCGTGGAGTACGAGCGGATCGAGGTCGCGATCCAGCCGACCTCGGTCGTCCATGCCCTCGTCCGCTTCCGTGACGGCGCCGCGCTCTCGCATCTCGGCTACCCCGACATGCGCGTCCCGATCTCGTACGCGCTCACGTATCCGGAGCGGGCCGCGACACCGCTGGCGCCGCTCGATCTCGCGTCGCTCAAGCTCGAGTTCTCGCCGCCGGACACCGACACGTTCCCGATGCTCTCGCTCGCTCGGGCGGCCGGCCGGGCGGGCGGGAGCGCGCCGTGCGTCTACAACGCGGCGAACGAGGTCGCCGTGGCCGCGTTTCTCGCGGGACGCCTGCCCTTCCTCGGGATTCCCGAGGTCGTGGGGGAGACGCTCGCGGCTGCCGGGACCGACGCGGTTCGTGACCTGGACGACCTGGTCGAGGCCGACCGGGCGGCGCGCGCGCTCGCCGAGGGAGCGCTGGCGACGGCATGACGTGGCTCGTCGTCATCGGCGGCCTCCTGCTGCTCGTCTTCCTGCACGAGCTCGGTCACTTCTCGGTTGCGCTCGCCGTCGGCATGCGGCCGCGGAGCTTCTACGTCGGCTTCCCGCCCGCGCTCGTCAGTGTCCGGCGCAAGGGCATCGAGTACGGGATCGGCATGATCCCGCTCGGCGGCCTCGTCCGGATCCCGGGCATGCACCGCCCGGCAGCCCGCGACCTCAAGGCGTTCATCGAGCCGGCGATCCGAGAGCAGCCGGGGCTCTCCGGATCCGCCGCCGCCGTCCGCCGCGCCCTCGAGGTGGAGGACTTCGACGCGGCGCGCCAGGCGTACGTCCAGC
The DNA here is from genome assembly GCA_045805945.1 of Gaiellaceae bacterium. Classification (GTDB taxonomy): domain Bacteria; phylum Actinomycetota; class Thermoleophilia; order Gaiellales; family Gaiellaceae; genus Palsa-739. The sequence goes on along the minus strand of JBJMKG010000028.1, from coordinate 21,979 downwards.
TCGAGCGCGACGTGAGCGCCGCCGAGCTCTCGCCCGCCGCCAGGCGCTCGGCGCAGCGGGCGCTCCGCGACGTCGAAGAGGGCACGGCGCCGGACGCGTACTGGCGCGCGGCCACGTGGAGGCGTGTCGCCGTCATCGCGGCCGGCCCCCTCGCGAACGTCCTGATCGCATTCGCGATCCTCTTCGTCGTCTTCGCCGTCAGCGGCGGCCCTTCCGGCAGCCCCACCGACAAGGTGGCGGTCGTCCAGGCCGGAACTCCGGCGGCCGCGGCCGGCCTGCGGGTGGGCGACCGGATCGTCGCCGTCGATGGCCGCGCCACGCACACGTTCGCCGCCATCTCGCACCGCATCCGGTCGACCAGGGGCGGGCCGGTGACGGTCACGGTGGTTCGAGACGGGCGCCGGCTGACCCTCGGCCCGCGGCCGACCGTGCGGCAGCAGGGGCGCTGGATCTTCGGCTTCGTGCCCGCTGTGCGGCTCGTCACCTACTCCACCGGTCAGGCGGCCCACAGGGCGGGGTCGGACCTCGGGCACGTCGTGAGCGGCACCGTCACCGGCCTCGGCTCGCTGTTCTCGAAGCAGGGTCGTAGCCACCTCTCCGGCCCGGTCGGGATCGTCCGCGCCTCGCAAGCCGAGCTGAAGGTCGGTCTGACGTGGTATCTCGAGATCCTCGCGTTCGTGAGCATGTCGCTCGCGCTGCTCAATCTGCTGCCGCTGCTCCCGCTCGACGGCGGCCACATCCTGTTCTCCCTGATCGAAGGTGTCCGCCGCCGCGCGCTCGCCCGCGAGGTCTACGAGCGCGTCTCCGTGATCGGCATCGCTCTCATCGTGCTCGTGTTCGTGATCGCCTTCTCGAACGACGTCTCCGCCGGCCCGCCGCACTAACAGGCCCCGCGCCGGAGCTCCACGCTTCCGACAGGTCCCGGTGCCAGGCACGCGGACAGGCCTCCTTCGGACGCTGTCGCTCGAGCAAACTGCCCGGCTGGGCGAAGTACGACCGCTTCGGCCATGTCCCGGTGCCTGGCACCTGGACCTGGCCTTCCTAGACACGCCCCTTCACCGAGCGACTCCTCAGCGTCCGCTGAGGGCAGCGATTGGCCAGGAAGCCACCTGGCTAGACTGGTTCAGCGGATGGCGAGCGAGCGGAAGATCTCGGTCGGCGGCGTCATGATCGGCGGCGGCGCGCCCGTGGTCGTCCAGTCGATGACGCTCACGAAGACGCACGACGTCGAGGCGACGACGGCGCAGATCGCGGCGCTCGCGTCCGCCGGTTGCGAGGTCGTGCGGGTTGCCGTCCCCAAGAGCGAGGACGCGGAGGCGCTCCCGCGGATCGTGCGCCTCTCGCCGATCCCGGTGATCGCCGACATCCACTTCAACGCGTCGCTCGCGCTGAAGGCGATCGAGGGCGGCGTCGCCGCCGTGCGCATCAATCCCGGCAACATCGGCGGTCCCGACAAGGTCGAGCAGGTCGTGCACGCCGCGAAGCGCGCGGGGATCCCGATGCGGATCGGCGCCAACTCCGGCTCGCTGCCGAAGCACCTCACCGAGCTCGCGCACAGGGACCAGGCCGAGGCGCTCGTCGAGGCGGCGCTCGAGGAGGTGCGCCTGCTCGAGAAGCTCGAATTCCACGACTTCAAGATTTCGGTCAAGTCGAGTCACGTGCCGACGATGATCCGCGCCTACCGGATGCTCTCGGCGAAGGTTCCCTACCCGCTCCACCTCGGCGTCACCGAGGCGGGGACGCCGTTCTCTGGCTCGATCAAGAGCGCCGTCGGGATGGGCGCGCTGCTCGTCGACGGGATCGGCGACACGATCCGGGTCAGCCTTACCGCCGATCCGGTGGAGGAGGTCAAGACCGCGTGGGAGATCCTCTCCGCGCTCGGCCTGAGGCATCGCGGGCCGGTGATGATCGCCTGTCCGAGCTGTGGCCGCGACAACGTCGGCGTCCAGACCCTCGCCGAGGAGGTCGAGCGCCGCAAGGCGGAGTACGCGCAGCACTTCGAGATCGCCGTCCTCGGCTGCGCCGTCAACGGGCCTGGCGAGGCGGGAGACGCCGACTTCGGCATCGCGGGCGGGCGCGACGTGGGCTTCGTCTACGCCCACGGCCGCGTGCTCAAGAAGGTGCCGTCGGACGTCCTGATCGACACGCTGTTCGAGGAGATCGACCAGTGGATCGCCGACGGGATGCGCCGGCCGAAGCGACTCAAGATGGCGAAGCCCGCCGCGCTGGCGATGGCCGAAGCCTCGCTGATCCCGCTCGAATAGCCTAGGGCGACAACGCCGATGATCGCCCGAGCCTCACAGCTCTTCCTGCCGACCCTGCGCGAGGCGCCCGCCGACGCGGAGGCGCCGTCGCATCAGCTGCTCGTGCGTGGCGGATTCATCCGCCAGATCGGCGCGGGCCTCTGGGCGTTCCTGCCGCTCGGCTGGCGCGTCCACTCGCGGATCGAGCGGATCATCCGGGAGGAGCTCGACGCGATCGGCGGTCAGGAGATGCGAGCTCCGACGCTCACGCCCGCCGAGCTCTGGGAGACGACCGGCCGCATCGACGTCGAGATCCTGTTCAGGCTGACCGATAGCGGAGGCCGTCCGTTCGTGCTCTCGTGGACGCACGAGGAGTCGATGACGTTTCTGGCCCGCGAGATCCAGTCGTACAAGCAGTTGCCGCAGGTGTGGTACCACTTCTCGACGAAGGACAGGGACGAGCCGCGCCCCCGCGGCGGCCTCCTTCGCCTCCGCGAGTTCGTGATGAAGGACGCGTACACCTTCGACGCGGACGAGGCGGGGCTCGACGTCGCATTCACTGCTCAGCAGAAGGCGTACACCCGCATCTTCGAGCGCTGTGGCCTCGAGGCCTATCTCGTCGAGGCCGAGTCGGGCGTGATGGGTGGCAAGAGCTCGCTCGGCTTCCTCGCACCGACCGGATCCGGCGAGAACGAGCTGATGCGCTGCGAGAACGGCGACTACTTCGCCGACGCCGAAGCCGCCCGTGGCACGCCGCCTCCAGCAGACCTGCCCCAGCCGCTGGACGCACCGGAGCGGGTGGAGACGCCGGGCGTCGGGACGATCGAAGAGCTCGCCGCGTTCCTCGGGATCGCGGAGTCCGCGACGTCGAAGGCGCTCCCCGTGGTGACCGGCGACCGGCTCGTGCTCGCGCTCGTCCGCGGTGACGACCGGCTCAGCCCGGAGAAGCTCGAGACGTTCTTCGAGGCGGCCTTCCGACCCGCGACCGACGAGGAGATCCGCGACGCGTTCGGAGCCGGCGGAGGGTCGCTCGGGCCCGTCGGCGTCGAGGTGGAGGTGATCGCCGACGAAGCGCTCCGTGAGGGACAGTACGTCGCCGGTGGGAACGAGGACGACTGGCATCTGCGCGGCGTCGAGGCAGGCCGCGACTACCAGCCGACCTTCGCCGACATCCGCCAGGCGAAGGACGGCGACGCCTGCCCGGAATGCGGCGGCAAGCTTCGCGTGCAGGCGGCGATCGAGGTCGGTCACATCTTCAAGCTCGGCACCTTCCACTCGAAGGCCTTCGGCGCGACGTTTCTCGACGAGGACGGGCGGGAGAAGCCACTCGTCATGGGCAGTTACGGGATCGGACTCGCCCGGACGATGGCCGCGATCGTCGAGCAGTCGCACGACGAGCACGGCATCGTCTGGCCGAAGACCGTCGCACCGTACGACGCTCACGTCGTGGTGCTTCCCGGCGCAGAGGAGATCGCCCTGCGTGCCGCCGAGGCCCTTTCGGGCGCCGGTCTCGACGTGCTTCTCGACGACCGCGAGCAGCGGGCGGGGGAGAAGTTCGCGGACGCCGACCTGATCGGCTGCCCGCTCCGCGTCACGGCGGGGCGGAAGAGCCTCGAGGACGGCAAGGTCGACGTGCGGGACCGCGCAAGCGGCGCCGAGAAACGATTAGATGTCGCCGAGCTCGGCGGGGAGGCCTAGACGGTGGCGAGACGGCGGCGGTTCAGCGAGGAGGGGTTCGGCGACACCGTCCAGCGGCTGATGGACGAACAGGGCGTGACATACCGGCAGCTGGCGGCGCGCACCGGGCTCTCCGCCGGCTACCTGAACCACCTCGTCCACGGGAACCGGCCCGTCCCGTCGAACGACGTCGTGTCGACCCTCGCGCAGGCACTCGAGGTAGAAGCCGAGCACTTCCGCGAGTACCGCCTCAGGATGATCACGGAGCGCCTGGAGGCGATGCCCGACCTGATCGACCGCTTATACCGCCGCCTCGAGGCGTAGCTCGCGAGACCTGCGGTCTCGCGAGCTGGATAAGGAACTGCGCCTGCCGGAGAGCGCGGTCCGGCCTGCGGCTAAGTCGCCGCTGCGGCTGTCTTGGCCTCAGGCCCGGGTGCTGGCTTGGTTCGAACCGTTTGAACCCTCAGTCTGCTCAGGCGGCGGCGTAACTTCAGTCAAAGCCGATAGCGGAGGAACAGATGCGAGCCGTGCGTCCGGACGGAGCGGAGGCGGCCGGCGACACGGGTCTGCGGCACGAGCTCGATTCCCTCGACGAGCCCGAGGCGCGCGCTGGCGGCGCGGCCTGCGAGGAGTGGCGAAACCGTGAGAAAGAGCTCGTCCACGAGCCGTGACGCGACGAGCGAGCCGAACAGCGATGGCCCTGCTTCCGTCAGCACCACCGAGCACCCGCGATCGCGGAGCACCTCGAGCGCTGCGGCGAGATCGACCGTATCGTCGTCGCTGACGGCCACCACCTCTGTGGCTTCCGGAACCGCCTCGCGAAGGCGCGACGCGGCTCCTGTCGTCGTGAGTACGAGCGCGCCTCGCTCCAACACGGGGTGGGAGGGATCGAACGACCCGCCTGCGGTCACGACCGTGAGCAGCGGCTGCTCCGGCCGGCCGCGCCGCGCGCGCAGCTCTGCGAGCGCCTCCGCCGCCGGTGGGTAGGCGCGGTCGATCCGCCAGGTTCCCTTCGGCGACGAGAGGAGGGTGCCCGAGCCGACGACGACCGCGTCCGCGCACGCGCGCAGGAGGGCGAGCACGAACCGGTCGGCGTCGCTCTCGTCGCCGAGGATCGCGTGCGAGCGCGGCAGCCGCGGCACCGCCACGACGCCGTCGAGCGACCCGACGAAGTTCGCGACGACGCACGGCTCGTCCAGGCCGATCGCGCCGCCGTACAGGCGCGCCAGCTCCGCCGGCACGTCCCACCGCGGCAGGTCCTCGTCCTCCGCCAGGAGGGTGAGGGGCTCGGTCATCGCGTCAGCGTAAGGAACTCCGAGCGCAGGGACTCGTCCTCGTCGTAGAGGCCCCGCCAGACGGTCGTAACGGTGACCGAGCCGTCCTCCTCGACGCCGCGCATCGCGGTGCAGAGGTGCGCGGCCTCGAGCTTGACCGCCACACCGCGCGAGCCCGCGAGCTCACCGAGCCCGTCCGCGATCTCCTCCGCGAGCCGTTCCTGCACCGTGAAGCGCCGAGCGTAGAGCCTGACGAGCCGCGTGAGCTTGGAGATGCCGAGGATCTCGTCGCCCGCGACGTAGCCGACGTGCGCCCGGCCGTGGAACGGCAGCGCGTGGTGCTCGCAGAGCGCGTAGAACCCGATCGGGCCCTCGACGATCTGCGCGTGGCGCCCGTCCACGCCCGCGGGCCGCTCGGCCGGGAACAGCGTCCGCAGCTTCGGGTCGCCGTCGTAGCCCGCCGTCGCGTCGAAGAGTGCCCGGAGGAAGCGCCGCGGCGTCTCACGAGTGCCCGGCGTGTCGAGGTCGAGCCCGAGCGCCTCGAGGATCTCGGCCGCGTTGCGCTCGAGGCGCGCCCAGTCCGCCGGCGTGAGCTCGCGCGCGTCCTCGCCGTCGTGGGCAGGAAGCTCGAAGACGTTGCTCATCTCCTATGCCTCCTGCTGCTTCGGCAGGCGGCGTGGAAGCAGCGCAAGCGCGATCGACGCCGCCTCCGCGAGCGCGAGCCACGCGAACGCGAGCGGTTGCCCGAGCGCGAGCAGCAGTCCGAACGCCGCCAGCTGCGTCGACAGGCCGAGGTTCGCGAGGAGCCAGACGCAAGCAGGGCCCGCGAGCCCCGGCCGGCGGACGACGAGCGCCTCCGCGAGCCGGTCCTGCGGCGCGTAGACGACGCCGTAGACACGGCGAAGGAGCGCCGTCGCCCGTCCTGCGGCCTCGGGCTCGGCGATGACCGCACGCGAGAGCCGCTCGGCGTTGAAGTTGAGGCTGAGCACCGACGTGAGCGCGAGGAAACCGGCGAGCGCGAGCGCGGGCCGTCCGGCCGTCCAGCCGAGAGCGGCGAAGAGCGCCGCGTTCACGAGCAGGTCGACCTCGGAGTCGAGGTACCGCCCGAAGGCACTCGTCCGGCCGGTAAGGCGGGCGAGCTGGCCGTCCGCGTTGTCCAGCAGCGTCTTGAGCTGGACGAGCAGCGCCGCAGCGATCAGCGAGCCGCGGCCGAGCTCGACGGCGGCAGCGATTCCGGTCGCGCCGGCGGCGAGCACGACGAGTGGCGGTGGCACGCGCAGGCGCGCGAGCACGAGGACGAGCGGGTGGGCGAGCGGACGGAAGATCCCCTCACACACGAGCTCGGTCCCGCGCCGCGGCTTCCGCGACCGGGCGAGAGCGCTAGACGACAAGAGCACCCTCGCCCGCGCGAATCAGGTCGCGGGCCGCGTCGACCTTGTCCCAGACGTTCCACAGCAGGACGCCGCGCGGCCGCCCGTCCTCGACGTAGGTGACGACACCCTTGCGGTAGGGCTCCTGCCAGTCCTCGACGACGTCGAGCCGCGAGTCGACGAGTCCGACCGCCTCGTAACCGAGCTCGAACAGGTCGGAATAGAAGAACGGCAGGTGGTCGTACACGATCCCGGCGCCGGCCATGTTCGCGCCGACGACGCGTCCGTGGGTGTTCGCGTGGTCCTCGTGCTCGATCCGAATCGCGACACCGAGCGCGATGACCGGAAAGCGGGCGACGTCGCCGGCGGCGAACACGTCGTCGTGACCCGGCACCCGTCCGTACTCGTCCACCACGATCCCGTCGTTCACCTCCAGCCCGGCCGCCTCGGCGAGGTCCGTGTCCGCGACGACGCCGAGCCCCGCGACGACCGCGTCGGCCTCGAGCCTGCGCCCTGACGCGGTCTCGACGCGCTCGCCCGAAGCGGCGGCGACCATCTCGCCGGCGAGCACGTCGACGCCCTTCTCCCGGTAGTAGTCGGTGACCGAGGCGGAGAGATCCGCGGGGAAGAGGCGATGGCCGATCCCCGGCTCGGGGAACAGCATCGTGACGCGCGCGCCGACGCCGACGAGGCTGGCGGCGATCTCCGAGCCGATGAAGCCGCCTCCGATCACGGCGATGTGCGAGCCCTCCCGGGCGCTCTCGCGTACGCGCCGGTAGTCGTCGAGGGTGCGGTACCAGACGACGCCCTCGGCGCCCGGAACCTGACGCGGCCGCGCCCCGGTCGCGAGCAACAGCTTCTCCCACGTGTACTCCTCGCCGTCGTCGCTCGTCGCGGTGTGCCGCGCGAGGTCGAGGGAGACGATGCGCGTTCCGGTGACGAGCTCGACGCCCTCGACCGGCTCGCGCCAGAGCTTCTCCTCCGGCGCTCCCTGCCAGAGCCCCTTCGTGAGCAGCGGCCGCTTGTACGGCGGATGAGGGTCGACGCCGATCATCGTGATCGAGCCGTCTGGGTCGTGCTCGCGGATGCCTTTCGCCGCCATGTCGCCGGTCATCCCGGCGCCGACGATGAGGTACTTGGTCGTGTTCATCTGGGCCTCGTTTCGGGAGACACGGTTCTAGGTGACGGAGTCGAGCTCGAGCAGGGCGCGCAGGCTTTCGTGCTCCTCCGCGCAGGCGGGACAGCCGACGAGGTGGGCGCGCAGTCCGGGGACGAGGGCGTCGGCGGGAGCGCCGGCGAGCTCGAGCTCGACGTAGCGGTCGAGCTGCGCGAAGCATTCGTCGCAGTCGAGCTCCGGCTCGTCGCTGCCGAGCAGGCGCAGGAGGGTGGGGTCGAGGTCGTGTCCGGTCATCCGTTTACCTCCGGGTATCCCGCCTCGGCCACGTAGGCCCGCAGCCGGCGGCGTGCGTCGTGGAGCATCTTGTAGAGCGCGTTCCGGTTCGAGCCCAGGCGCTCGGCGAGCACGTCGATGGGCACGCCCTCGAGTACCACCGAGACCAGGACCTGGCGCTGCCGCGGTGTGAGACCCGTCCGGATCCCGTCGCGGACAGCCTCGAGCAGGGCTGCGCTCTCGAGGTCGTCCTCCGGCCCCGGCCCCGCATGCGCGAGGGTCTCCCAGTACTCCGGCTCCAGCGTCACCTCGCGGTCGCGCCAGGCCCGCCGGCGCACCTTCACCGCTGCCTCGAGCAGGGCGAACTTGTACGCCCAGGTGCGGAAGCTGCTCTCGCCGCGAAAGTCGCCCAGGCGCCGCAGGACCGAGACGGCCGCATCGTCGGCCGCGTCCTGGGCGAGCTCGTCGAGCTCGACCGCCGAGAGCTGGGGGAGGGAGCCGCGTCGTCTGAACACCTCGAAGCGGGCCGCTCGCAGGAGGATCCCGTGGAGCAGCGCGACGGCCTCGTCGCGGCGGACGCCCTGCGCGTACAGATCGAGGTGCCATTCCTCGAGGCCGGGGGCTGCTGCCAGCGCGCTCACATCGGTGTTAGTGTCCGGTGCGGGCACGGTCTTACGTTCTACCGGCGTGACCGCGCGCTACGCGGCGGCAAGGGCGGAGGTCCGCTCGGCCATCTCGCGATCCTTCTCGGTGATTCCGCCGGCCGAATGCGTCGTCCAGCGCACCGTCACGCGGCGGTAGCGGATGTCGATGTCCGGGTGGTGATCCTCGCTTTCCGCGAGCTCGGCGAGCCGGTCGACGAACTCGATCGCGGCCGGGAAGGAGGGGAGCTCGAACTCCCGCACGAGCGCGCTGTCCTGTTCCTGCCAGTCCGCCACGCGGGAAGTATTCCCGGTGCGGGACGCGCAAACCCGTCTCGTTCGTACCAGACTGCGGAGGAGTGCGTGAGCCAAGTGACCGAGACCTCGTACGGAGGGCGCGACGCGGCGACCGAGATGCCGCGGCCGCTCTCTTCAGGCGCTACTGGCGCGACGCCTGGCGTGCCGCCTTCGCGATCACGGGCCGGCGCTCGCTCGCGGACGACGTGGCTGCCGACGGCTTCGAGCGCGCCTTCGCCGCCCTGGGGCGCTTCGACGAGCGCCGCCCGTTCGGGCCGTGGCTGCACCGGATCGTCGTCAACCGGGCGCTCGACCTGCTGCGCGCCGAACGCCGCGTCTCGGACGAGGAGCTTCCCGACCTGCCCGATCTCGCCCCGGTCCAGTCGATCGGCGATCGGAGCCTGCTCGTGGCCGTGGCCGAGCTCTCGCTCGAACGTCGGGTCGTCGTCGTGCTGCGTTACGGAGTCGGGATGACGCCCAAGCAGATCGCAGAAGCCCTCGACGTCCCGGTCGGGACCGTCAACTCGCGGCTCGCGCGCGCTCTCGAGCAGCTGCGCGAGTCTCTGGAGGTCGAGCATGTCGAGTGAGCTCGAGCGCCAGCTCGAGGGGATGCTGGCCGCGGCCCCGGAGCCCGAGCCGGGAGCGGGGGAGGAGGCGCTCGCGCGGGCGCTTTCCGCTCTGCGTCCGGTTGCGCCGGGGCACCGGGGGCTCCGCACCGCGGCGCTCGCGTTCGCGGCAGGCGTCGTCCTCCTCGCGATCGCCGCAGGATCTCTCGCGGCCGCCGGCAGCCTCCACGTCAGCTTCGGCGCGAAGAAGGCGAAGCCGCGCCACCCCGTGGCTCCTCGGTTGCTCAGGCTTCCGTCGGGCGCGGCCGGTGTGGCAGCCGTCGTCGACGGGCGTCTGTCCGTCGTCACGAGCCGTGGCTTCCGCTTGCAGGGGTTGCCGGTGTCCACAGCTGCCCTGTCGCCGCACGCCCTCTTCGTCGCCGCCGGTATCGGCCGCTCGCTCGTCGCGATCAGGCCGAGCGGGCAGCAAGCCTGGACGCGTCCCGCCGGTGGAGCGGTCGTCGCGATCGCGTGGGCGCCCGACGGCTTGCGGATTGCGTACGTCGTCCACGCCGGCCGTCGCTTCGTGCTGCACGTCATCTACGGGAACGGCATCCACGACACGACGATCGACCGCTCCGTACGACCGGTACGTCCGTCCTGGCGAGCCGACTCCCTTGCATTCGCCTACGTCGGCGCCGGCGGGAAGGCGATCGTCTATGACCTGGGCCACGAGTCGCGCAGCGTCGTCGGAGCCCCGGGCCCGGTCACGCGCCTCGCCTTCGCACTTCAGGGCCAGAGCCTCTTGCTCGCGACGCCCGACTCGGCAACTCTCCGCGGCAAGACGCTCGCCAGGGGCCAGGTTGTCGCGGTCGGTTGGTTCCACAGTCGCCCGTCGGTGGCGCTGGAGACACGCCGAAAGGTGACGCTCGTCCGGACACTCGGAGGCGGGAGTCGCCCGGCGCAAGGTTTCTTCGTGCCGGGGAGGGTTGTCGCCTTCGCGCGCGGCCTCGTCGTGACCCGGACGCCCGACAAGATTCTCGCCGGCTGGCGTGAGAAGACGGTCAGCACCCTCCTCGGAGTGACACCTAGGGCGTCGGTCGAGGATCTCGCGATCCGCTAGCGCCGTCCCCGGTTCGGGTGAGCTACGGTTGTCCTCGCTGCGGGGCGTGGCGCAGCCTGGTTAGCGCGTTGGTCTGGGGGACCAAAGGTCGCGGGTTCGAGTCCCGCCGCCCCGATTGCGATTCCGGCTCATGGCCCGGCCGGTAGTCAGGTTCTAGTCAGGTTCGAGAGCCTCTCTCAGCGGTTCACCGGCTGCGACACCGCATAGGGCTCGGTCTCGCCCGCTCGTCTGAACGAGACCTTCCAGACGAGCCAGCTTTCGGACTCCTCGTCGTAGTAGATGTCGAAGCGGGTGACCTCGGCCTGACCGCCGGAGGCATCCGTGTAGGCGAACTCGACCCAGAACTTGCCTTGCTCCTCGATCGCGTCCAGCCGCGGCGCGTCGCTCGCCCCGAACGAGAAGCGCGCCTCCGTTTCCCCGCCGGGCATCGGGGCCAGGACCGTCGGCCAGCCGATGTAGGTCGTGGGATCCGCCACGCCTCGGTCGTACCAGTGCATCGTTACGCCCTGAATCAACGCCGGCGCGGCCGCGTTGCAGGCTGGGATTGAGACGATTGGGTCGCCGCGCGCGCGATCGAATCTGACGCCGCGGTTACCCGCCGGCCAGTCGACGATCAGCGGCTTGACCTCCGCCTCCACGGCGCGACGCGACATAGCCACCTCTTCCGCGCTCACACGCGCGAGATCGATCGTCGCCTCGACGAGCTTCTGCGTCTCCTTTGCAAGTTTCCCGGTCGCCTTGGACGTTGAGCGCGTCAGGGCCGCGACGGCAAGCGTCCCGAGCGCGAGCAGGATAGTGCCCACCGCGACGAGCCCCTCGACGGTGTGAAAGACGGAATGCCACGTGACGGGCACTGCGTACGAACGCTACGCGAGCGACCCGCGCCGAGTCGACTACCTCGTGCCGCCTCCGCAGAGCCGCGCCCGCGCTTGACGCTGCTCCGCGGCGAGAGTGCTTAGTCAGGTTTCGAGTCAGGTTTCGGCCTCGCCTGCTGGCATCCCGAGTCAGAACGGCGAGACGCGAACCGCGTAACGATGCGGGTTCGGCGGCTCGTGTCGTCTCCTGTCGCCTAGCGTTTTCGGCCTGGGGACCAAAGGTCGCCGGTTCGAATCCGGCCGCCCCGATTACGTGGCGCGTAGCGCTGCGTGGAACGCGCGAGACAGGTTGCTCGCAACGTTGTGAAGCAGGAACCTGCGCTGCTTCGCCGTCAGGTTTTGCTCCAGCGCCCGGCCGAGCTCTAGGCTCGTGCAGCCGTCTGCCTCGAAGTGCGCGTAGGCGAAGCGCAGGTCGTAGTAGTAGAGGTCGGCCGGACCCGGAGCCCCGTTGGTGTGCGCGTAATAGCGACGCGCATCGTCGGCGACCGTGCGTGCGTCGGACGCGCAACCACGCGCGCTGTAGGTGCCTGCGATCGTCGACGGCGGGAAGGCACCGCCGGCGCGGAAGACGACGGTCCGACCCCTGCGCGCCGTCCCCCCGCACGCGGCGACGACGAGCGCGACCACCAGGACCAAGAGCAAACCCCGAAGACTGCGCCTTCCCATGCCGGACGGGACGCTATCGGAGCTCGCAGAGCACGTCCGCCGAGCAGCCGGCCACGAGCGCATTCCGCCAGTCCTCGACTCCCGAGAGCTGTCTATGCCCGACGTCGACCGCGACGTCGGGCCACTGGTCGAGGCCGATCGACCGGGCCCCGTTCGTCGACCCGATCGCCAGCAGATCGTCGACCGTGAACACCTGGCGGCGTCCGGACTGGCGCCGGGCGATCCCGTCCAGCTCGCGCAGCTCCTCGAGCGGATCGATCCGCACGTTCGAGTCCGAGCCGATGCAGAGCTCGATGCCGCGGTGTAGCAAGCGCTCGACGGGCAGGAAGCCGTCGCCGAGGTTCGCCTCCGTCGTCGGGCAGGCACACACGCTGGCACCGGCCGCCGCGAGAAGGTCGAGCTCGCGACCGTCGGCGTGCGTGGCGTGGACGATGGTCGTGCGCGGGCCGAGGCAACCGCAGGAGTCGAGCAGCTCGAGCGGCCGCAGTCCGTGCTCGACGAGGCACTCCTCGATCTCGCGCGGCTGCTCGTCAGCGTGGACGTGCAGCGGCAGCTCGTGGTCGGCCGCATCGCGGCCGAGCTCCTCGAGCCAGTCACGCGGGCAGGCGCGGACGGAGTGGGGGGCGACACCGACGCGGATCCCGCCCGCCCGCAGCTCTTCGAGCTCACGGAGGTAGACGGCCACCGACTCCTGACGGAAGCGCTCGATCCCTCCACGCGCGTACGCGACGTGGAGAAGGACGAGCTCGATCCCGGCCTCCGCGGCAGCCTCGGCCGCCGCCCGCGCCTCGCCGAGGCCGAGGTAGTGGAACTCGCCGACCGCGGTGTAGCCGGCAGCGCGCAGCTCGCGATAAACATCGGCGTAGCCCGTCCGCACCTCAGCCGGAGTCAGGCCCCGGGCGAGCTCGAGCATCGTCTCCCGCCACGCCCAGAAGTCGCCGCCTTCGCTCCGTCCGCGCAGGGCCCGCTGGAACGCATGGCAATGCGCGTTGACGAAACCTGGGATCCGAGGCAGCTCCGGCACGCCCGTATCCTTTCTACATGGAGGCTCCTGCCGTGTCGCCGTCGCTCGCGCAACTTCCGAACGCTCTGACGGTGGCGCGGCTCGCCCTGATCCCCGTCTTCGTCGTGCTCATGGTGCGCGCGGGTCACCGGCCGAGCTGGCCGGCCGGCGTCGCGTTCGGGGTCGCCGGAATCACCGACCAGGTGGACGGATTCCTGGCGCGGCGCTGGCGTGTCGAGTCGCGTTTCGGGAAGCTCGCCGACCCGCTGGCCGATCGCCTGATGATCGACGCGGCCGTGATCCTCCTTTTCGCCTACGACCGACTGCCCTGGGCAGGCCTCGCGGTCATCGTCGGGCGCGACGTGCTCCTGCTCGCCGGCTCCGCCCTGCTCGCCCCGCGCGGGGTCGAGATCGACGTCAACGTCGTCGGCAAGGCGGCGACCTGGGTGCTGTACGCGGCGATCTTCTTCCGCATCGTCACCCACCGGTCGACCGGCTGGCCGCTCGACCTCTTCTGGGCGGGCCTCGGGCTCGCGCTCGTCGCCGGCGTGTTCTACATCGCAGCCGCCCGGAGAGAACTGCGCCCATGAAGGCCGTCGTCATGGCGGGCGGAGAGGGAACGCGTCTGCGGCCGCTGACCTCGAACCAGCCGAAGCCGATGGTGCCGATCGTCGGCAAGCCGTGCATGGAGCACATCGTCGAGCTCCTCGTGCGGCACGGCTTCGAGGACGTAATCGTCACGGTCGCCTTCCTGCCGCAGGCGATCCGCAGCTACTTCGGCAGCGGCGAGACGCTTGGCGTCGACATCGGCTACTCGGTCGAGGAGTCGCCGCTCGGCACCGCCGGCTCTGTCAAGCGGGCGGCCGGAAGGCTGGACGACACCTTCCTCGTCATCTCCGGCGACGCCCTCTGCGACGTCGACCTCGGGCAGCTCGTCGAGGCGCACCGCGAGAAGCAGGCCTCGGTGACGATCGGGCTGAAGTCCGTCGACAACCCGCTCGAGTTTGGCATCGTCGTCACCGACGAGGACGGGCGCGTCGAGCGCTTCCTCGAGAAGCCCTCGTGGGGACAGGTCTTCTCCGACACGATCAACACCGGCATCTACGTGCTCGAGCCGGAGGTGCTGAAGCACATCCCCGAAGACCGGCCTTACGACTTCTCGAAAGAGCTCTTCCCGCTGCTGCTCGAGATGGGCCGACCCATCTACGGCCACGTCTTCGACGGCTACTGGCAAGACATCGGCGACCTCGACCAGTACCGGCAGGCGAACTTCGACGCGCTCGAGGAGCGGGTGCGGCTCGAGATCCCGGGCATCCGGATCCGCGGCAACGTCTGGCTAGGGGACGGGGTGGACCTCGACGACCTCGACGCGATCGAGGGCCCGGCCTACCTCGGCAACTACTGCCGGATCGGGCGCGGCGCCCACGTCGGCCCGCATACGGTGCTCTCGACGAGCGTCACGGTGCGCGAGCGCGGGCGTGTCGTCCGCTCGATCGTCGATACCTCGACGTACATCGGCCGGAGCGCCGACGTGGTGGGTGCGATCGTCGGCCGCAGCTGCGACCTGCGCGCGCACGTGCGGGTGCACGAGGGGGTGGCCATCGGCGACGAAGTCACCGTCGGCGCCGAGAGCGTGATCCTTCCGGGCGTCCGGATCTATCCGTTCAAGGAGGTCGAGACCGGCTCGCAGCTGCACGAGAGCCTGATCTGGGAATCGCGCGGCACGACCCGCGTCTTCGGCAAGCAGGGTGTGGCCGGGATGGTGAACGTCGACCTGACGCCCGACGTGGCGGTACGCCTCGCCGCCGCGCTCGGCACCGCGCTCAAACGAGGGGCGCGCGTAGTCGCCAGCCGCGAGAGCGCCGCCGCCTGCCGGATGATCAAGCGGGCGATGATCTCCGGCATCTCGTCCACCGGTGTCCACATCGCCGATCTCCGAGTCAGCCCCGCCGCGGTGGCCCGCCACCTCGTGAAGTCCGAGGCGTACGACGCGGGCTTCCACGTCGGGATCAGCCCGAGCGATCCCGAGGTGATCCGGATCCAGTTCTTCGAGCCGCCGGGCGTCGAGATGAGCGCGGCGATGCAGAAGGAGGTCGAGAAGCACTTCACGCGCGGCGAGTTCCGGCGCGTCGCCGCCGGCGAGGTCGGCGGCATCTCGTATCCGGCGCGCGTGCGCGAGACGTACGCCTCCGAGCTGCTCTCGACGATCGATGCCGAGGCGGTGCGGGCCCGCCGCTTCCGCATCGTCGTGGACTACGGCTTCTCCGGTGCCTCGTACGTGCTGCCGCTCGTGCTCGGGCCGCTCGGCGTCGAGGTCGTCGCGGCCCATGCCTTCACGGGCGAGGGTCCGGACTTCGCCGACGCCGCCCCGGGGCTGGCCGCCTCGATCGGCCAGACGAAACGGCTCGTGCCGGTGGTCGGTGCCGACCTCGGAGCCGTCTTCGACCGCTCGGCGGAGCGACTCCACCTCGTCGACGAGCAGGCGCGCGAGGTGCCGGTCGAGCAGGCACTGCTCCTCTTCCTCCGCCTGCTCGGCTCGGACGGACGCCGCGGGAAGCTCGCCTTCCCGGTGACGGTGACGAGCCAGGTCGAGCGGCTCGTCGCGGGCTCACAGCTCGAGGTCGTGCGAACGCCGACCTCGCTCCCGGATCTGACCCGCGCGGCAGCAGAGGGGGGCGTCGTCTTCGCGGGTGCCGTGGGCGGCGGGTACGTCTTCCCCGAGTTCCTGCCCGGCTACGACGCCGTCGCGAGCCTGGCGAAGCTGCTCGAGCTGCTCGCGCCCGTCAACCGGCCCCTCTCGGAGCTCGTGGCCGAGCTGCCCGAGCCGACGCTCGTCCATCACCAGGTGCCGTGCCCGTGGGCGCTCAAGGGTCTCGTGATGCGAGTCCTGAACGAACGTCTCGCCGGACGCGAGCTCGACCTGACGGACGGGATCAAGCTGTTCGACGAACGCGGCTGGGCGCAGGTCCTGCCGGACCCCGACGAGCCGATCATCCACCTGTATGCGGAGGGGGAGACGCGAGAGCAGTCCGACGAGCTGGCACGGGAGCTGCGCGCGCTCGTCGACGAGATCGAGCAGGGCGAGGCCGCCGCGGCGCGAACCTAGTCCTTTACGACCGCCCAACGCAAAGGCTAAAGTTCAGCTTCACCCTCGGTGAGGGTGCCTGGAACCCGTAGAAAGGGCCCGATGGAACCGCTGCCGGATCTCGCGACGCTCTCCGACGAGGACCTCAAGAAGCTCATCGACGACCTGACCCAGGAGGAGCAGGAGGTTTCCTACCGCCGCCGGCTCCTGCACGGCAAGATCGACATCCTGCGCGCCGAGCTCGTCGCGCGCCTGCAGGAGACCCGGGGGAGGAGCGTGCTCGAGAGCGTCGACGTCGAGTCGCTGACCGCGATCCTCGCCGGCAAGGCGACTCCGCCTGCTTGATGGCTCACGTCTACTGCCCGGAGTGCGGTTACAACAACCCGGAAGCCGCGCACTTCTGCGCAAGGTGCGGGGCTGCGCTCGTCCTCCCGCAGGAGGGGGAGTCGACCGAGGCGTTCACCGCGCCGGAGCAGGTCGAGAGTCTCGACCCGCTCGACGATCTCGGCGTCCGCGGCGCCGCCCTCATCGTCCGCTCGGGCGGGGGTAGGGCAGGCGAGACGTTTCCGCTCGACGCGAGCCCGACCACGATCGGCCGCTCTCCCGAGTGCGCGATCTTCCTCGACGACGTCACCGTCTCGCGCAAGCACGCCGTCTTCACGCAGGACGCCGAGCGCTGGCGGCTCGAGGACCAGGGCAGCCTGAACGGGACATTCGTCAACCGCGAGCGGGTCGAGACGGCGGAGCTCAGCGACGGCGACGAGCTCCAGATCGGCAAGTACCGCCTCACGTTCCTCCAACGTTAGTGACCGCTCCGACGACACTTGCCCGCCCCCGGCCCGCGCTGACACGGCGCGAGAGTCCATACGCGCGCTTGCCAAGGCATCCAGCCTTGCCTTCGCGCGCGCACGACCTCTCGCTTGGTCAGCGCGACCCGGGCATCGACCAGCGTCATCGGAGCGGTCACTGATGGCGATGACGGAGGCACCGTCTGCGCGGCGGCTACTGACCATCGGCACCGTCTGCAGCCGGCTCAAAGACGAGTTCCCCGAGGTCTCGATCTCGAAGATCCGCTACCTCGAGGACCAGGGCCTCCTGAACCCGCGCAGGACGCAGGGCGGGTACCGGCTCTTCTCGGAGGACGACGTCGAGCGCCTGGAGACGATCCTGCGCCTGCAGCGCGACGAGTTCCTGCCGCTGCGGGTGATCAGGCAGGAGCTCGAGGCAGGCGCGAGCAAGCAGCGGCGACGTCGGCGCAGCGTCGTCGACTCGGGGGAGGACGCGCTCGACCTCGAAGAGCTCTGCGACCGCGCCGGGATCACGGCCGATCGCGCGCGCGAGCTCGAGGAGTTTGGATTGCTCGAGGCGCGCCAGGAGGACGGGCACCGCGTCTATGCCGAGAGCGAGGCGGAGATCGCCGCCGCGTGCGAGGCACTCGCGCGCTTCGGGATCGACCCGCGGAACCTGCGGGCCTTCCGCACGGCGGCCGACCGCGAGAGCGGCCTGGTCGAGGCCGTGATCGCACCGGCACTCCGGTCCCGAAACGCGGAGCGGCGGCAGGCAGCCCTGGCCGACCTCCAGCGGCTCGCGCAGAGCGCGCAGGAGCTCGCCGACCTTCTCCTCCGGCGCAACGTCCGCCGCCTCGTCGACTAGCCTCGTGCGCGTGGCAGGAATCGACCTCACGACGCGCGTCCGCGAGGTCCCGGACTTTCCGGAGCCCGGCGTCGGCTTCAAGGACATCTCGCCGCTGCTGCTCGATCCGGTGGCGCTGCGGCAGGCGGTCGACGAGCTGGCCGGCTGGACGCGGGAGCGCGGGGCCGACCTCCTGCTCGGGGCCGAGGCGCGCGGCTTCTGGCTCGGCGCGGCGATCGCGCTCGAGGCCGACTGCGGCTTCGTGGCGGCGCGGCGGCCCGGAAAGCTCCCGCCCGAGACCGTCTCCGCGACCTACGCGCTCGAATACGGCCAGAACACCCTCGAGGTCGCGGCCGACGCGATCGGAGGCGGCGCCCGCGTCGTCATCCACGACGACGTCCTCGCGACGGGCGGCACCGTCGAGGCGATCGCAGGTCTCGTCGAACAGCTCGGCGGCACCGTCGTGGGCATCAACTTCGTGATCGAGCTGTCGTTCCTCGGCGGCCGCGAGCGCCTGTCGCAGTACGACCTGTTCTCGCTCATCACGTACTAGAGACTCAAGAACCCGGCGGCGGCGTCCGACGTTGTCTCTACAAGGTCCCCGTGTACGACCCGCTGACGAGCCGCTACGCCTTCGCCTGCCCCGTGCGGGGCAAGACGCATGTCCTGCTCTCGGCATTCCACAGCATCGAACGGCTCCCCGGCGCAGCACACCCGGCCGTCTTCCGCGTGCGGTTCGACTGCGACTGCGGCGAGGAGCACGACGGACTCCTCACGCACGAGGAGCTCGACTGGGCGCCGCTCGGGCTCGGCGGGGGAGAATTCCTCAACCTCATGACGGCCCGCCTCGAGCCGATAGGCGCCGAGCTGGTCGACCTGGCAGCGGTGCGCATCAAAGGCGGAGAGTGGCCGTGGAGCTTCTTCTGCTACCCCGAGGAGCAGCCGCGCCCCGTGTTCCCGTCATCGTTCGCCCTCCTCACGGCGACCGACGGGACGGTGGGGCTCGCCGTCCGCTGCCCGAGCTGCCGCCGGCTGTCGGTCAACCTCGTCTCCCAACCACACGTCGACGTCCCGTTCCACAATGATCGCGAGGTCGGGGTGGTGGAACACATGTTCGCCGGGGACACGCTCGCGACGCTCCACGAATTCCGGGCGGAGCTGTGGTCGGCCTCGTTCGACACCCGCAGGCTTGCGCTCGGGTAATCCGGGGAACGCATCCCGAGGCGCGGCTCGACCGTTCCAACTCCATCGGGCAACGGAACGAGGTGAGAAGAATGCGCAGGTATGGCATGTACGACGCGTCCCGCGGGCTGACGCTCGCTTTCGCCGCCGCGCTGGCGGGACTCGCTCTCTGGGGCGCGACGCAGGTCGGAACCCAGACCACGGGACGGTTCTGGATCGCGATGGCGATCGTCGCGGGCGCCGGGCTCGTGCTCGCACTGGCGAACCACGTGGGGACGTGGACGAAGGGGCTCCGGATGCGACTGTCGCCCGGAACCTTCATCCTGGTGTTCCTGCCCGTCCTCGTCTGCGTCGGGTGGATCCTGATCGCGAGCCAGCCCGGCAACGGCTGGGAGGAGGGGAGGATCCACTCGTGGAGCAACTCGATCGGGATCCTCGGCGTCGTGCACTCGATCGGCCTGTGGCGGGGTGTGCTCGCCTTCGGGTTCGGTCTCGCGCTCGGCCTCTCGCTCGACGGCGTGCCCGCCGCCGAGCCGGTGGCGGACGCGGCGCCGACGTATGCGGGGCCGAGGGGCATGCCTGCTCGTTCGGCAGCAGACGAACCCGTCACGGCAGAGCGCGACTACGCCGCGAGGCGTCGGACGGCTCCGCCCCTCGCGACGCCGACCGACCAGCCCACGCGGGGTCGAGGCCGGATTCCGACTCGCTGACGAAGCACCGATCCGCGGCCGCCCGCGTCCCCAACCGAGGGACGGCGGCCGCGGATCCCTGCCGGGAGGGATCACGCTAAAGGGGTAGGTCCCCGATATACAGGACCGGGATGAAACTTCCGGCCGAGCCGATGACGCAACGGGGGGCGCGGCTACTTGCAGCGCATCTCGACAGCCTCGATCCCGAGGTGGCTCCGGCACGGGAGCGGCTCGACGCGGAACTCGGCAGCGAGCTCGCGCGGAAGCTCGTCTTCGCCCTCGCCCGGCCCGGGCCCAGTCGGTGCGCCGCCTAGGCGAGCCGGACTAGGGACGTCGACCCGGGCGCCGGCGCAGGGGCGTCTCCTCGCCGCGGAGACGGACGAAGAGCCAGATCCCGGCGAACGAGAGCAAGGCGAGCACGATCGCCGTCGCTCCGCTCGCACCGACGGCGACGAGACCGAAGTAGACGTACGTGGCGAGGGCAACCGCCCAGACGACGGCGATCACGCCCTGGTCGATGCTCGGCGGCCGCGGCGGAAACTGCATCGCGGCGATCGTAGTCGAGACGAGAGGCCGGGCACGGCGGACCAAAAAAAATTCGCCGAGCCGGTCGCGGTTTCGTCCACAGCGCCGGTCGACTTTCCGCCTCGGCCCTTGCGGGCCGCTTCGTACGACCTCCCGGTGCTGCTTCGTCCTACTCCCGCGCCGTGCTCGGCGCAGGAGGGAATCTAGGGCCTCTCCGGACCCCTCGCAAGGGGCCTACGAGACGAAAAACCCGCAATTTGCGAACGTTGAATAATCAACATTTCCACAGCTGTCTCTGCAGCCTGTGGAAAACCGGGAGCGCCCTTGCGGGCTCGGTGGGGGACCGGGAGCCGGGCAAGTGCGACGGGCGGCTCGTCTCCTGCTACTTGACATAACACCGCTTATCGTGCATCGGACTTGATTTCCCGGACGCCGGCGTGTTTGGGTAGGTTCCGCAGGCGGGAACCGTCGTCCAGGAGCGCCGATTGAGGGGGAAGCAGTGACCACAGTCGAGATCGAGTCGATCCTGTCGAGCGAGGAGCTCACGACGCTCCTCGAGGCGGCCGAGTCGAGCGGCCAGCTACGTCAGGTGGAGCTCGTCGAGGTGCTGGAGCCGCTCGAGCTCGATCCGCTCGAGACGGACGCCGTCTACCAGGAGCTCGACCGGCGAGGGATCGAGCTGCTCGTCGAGCCGGAGCGTCCCGAGCCGGAGGCCGAGCCCGAGCCCGAGAAGGCGCCCCCGGTGACGCAGCCGCTCGAGACGACGACCGACGCGCTGCAGCTCTTCCTCCGCGAGGCCGGCCGACATCAGTTGCTCACGGCGGCGCAGGAGGTCGAGCTCGCGAAGCGCATCGAGCGCGGAGACGGCGGCGCGAAGCAGCGGATGATCCAGTCGAACCTCCGTCTTGTCGTCTCGATCGCGAAGAACTACCGCAACCAGGGGCTGCCCTTCCTCGACCTGATCCAGGAGGGGACGCTCGGCCTCATCCGTGCCGTGGAGAAGTTCGACTGGCGCCGCGGCTACAAGTTCTCGACCTACGCCACCTGGTGGATCCGGCAGGCGGTCGCGCGGGCGCTCGCCGACAAGGCTCGGACGATCCGGATGCCCGTCCACATCGTCGAGCGGATGCAGAAGATGAACCGGGCCGAGCGGACGCTCTGGATGGAGCTCGGCCGGGAGCCGACCCTCGACGAGATCGCAATCGAGGCATCTCTGCCGATCGAGCAGGCGCGTGAGGTGCGCTCGGCTGCTCGGGCCTCCGCGAGCCTCGACCAGCCGGTCGGCGACCAGGAGGACGCCGTCTTCGGGGACTTCGTCGCGGGCGACGAGCCGCTGCCCGAAGAACGGGTCGAGGGCGCGCTCCGCAGCCAGGCTCTCGCGATCGCGCTCCAGGCGCTGTCGGACCGCGAGCGGCAGGTGCTCGTCCTCCGCTACGGGCTCGTGGACGAGGAGCCGAAGACGCTCGAGGAGATCGGCAAGCGACTCGGACTCACCCGCGAGCGCGTACGCCAGATCGAGCTGGACTCGCTGCGCCGACTCGCGAACCTCCGCGAGATGCAGATGGTCGCTTCCTAGCTCGCGGGTGCTTCGCACCCGCTCGCTGTCCCGGGCGAAGAGCTGCGCTCTTCGCCCGGGGGCTAAGGAACTCCGGGCCGGGGAGAGCGCGGTCTCCCCGGCCCTCCGTGCTGTAGGGCTTTGCTGGTGGTTGTGGGGCTCGGTCGTTCGGTTCCGTCGCGGGCGAGCAGGCTTTCGCGTGCTCGC
>JBJMKG010000027.1:0-21208 GCA_045805945.1 Gaiellaceae bacterium | reverse complement strand
GTGTGCATCACGTGGTCGAACATCGAGAAGAACTGCGAGCCGGCGATGAACGGCGTCGCGATCACCACGAGCAGCGAGGTCGTGAAGTTCGCCCAGACGAGGAGCGGCAACCGCCAGAAGGTCATCCCCGGCGCCCGCATCGTGATGATGGTGACGAGGAAGTTGAGTGCGGTCATGATCGACGACGCTCCCGCCCACTGGACTCCCTGGTTGAAGAAGATCGCGCCGATCGGCTGGTGGCTCGAGTTGAGGGGCGCGTAGCCGGTCCAGCCGCCGGCGAAGGCGCCGACGATGAACGAGCTCAGCATCATGACCCCGGCGATGGGCAGCAGCCAGAACGAGAGCGCGTTCAGGCGCGGGAAGGCCATGTCCGCCGCGCCCAGCATGAGCGGCACGACGAAGTTCGCAAGCCCGGCGAAGGCCGGGATCACGAAGAGGAAGATCATCAGCGAGGCGTGGACCGAGAAGAGCCCGTTGTAGGTCTGGGGGTCGAAGTACTGGACGCCCGGCTTGGCCAGCTCGGCGCGTACGAGGAGCGCGAGCAGGCCGCCGGCGAGGAAGAAGAAGACCGTCGTGACCAGGTACTGGACGCCGATCACCTTGTGGTCGGTGTTGACGCGGAGGTAGTCCCGCCAGCTGCGGGCGCCGTGGCCCGAGTGGTCCTCGGCGCGCGTCGGGAAGCCGAGGGCGTAGTACGTCCAGTAGTCGAAGGCGCCGATGCCGGCGAGGAAGCCGATCGGCGCCGTGACGAGGCCCGCCACGAGAACGAGCGGCTCGGTGGCGATGATCGGATGCCAGCCTCCGGCCCACCGAGCGAGGACGACGAGACCGAAACCGATGCCGCCGAACAGCGGGACCATCCAGGCTGCCCGCAGGAGCCCGCCGCGGTAGAGCATGCGCCATCCGCCGCCCCCGGTCGCGCCGGGCGCGTGGTGGACGTCGTGTTCCGTCGCGGCAGTCGTCGTCACTCTTGGCTCAACTCCTCACTTGCTCCGCTGCTGGGTCGATTGAACTAGGAACGCCACGAGCGCGGCGAGTTGTGTCTTCGAGAGGCTCGCCCCGAAGTTCGACGGCATGACGCCTTTCGGGTAGCCGGGCTGGACGTACGCGTCCGGGCTGACGATCGACTCGTGCACGAACGCCGCGAGTGGCTTGTGTGCCTGCTGCGCGTAGGAGACGAGCTTGTCGAGGTCGGGGCCGATCTTGCCGGAGGCGTGCGCCGCGCTCAGCGTGTGACAGCTGGAGCAGCCGTTCGCGTTGAAGACGGAGAGGCCGCTCGCCGAGGAAGACGAGGGCGCGGACGACGACGAGGACGGGGGCGCCGCCGAAGACTTCTGCTGCTTCACCCAGGCGTCGAAGGCCCGCGGCTTCATCACGACCGCCTCCGTCCGCATGAGCGCGTGGCCGAGTCCGCACAGCTCGTTGCAGATGAGCGGGAAGGTGCCGAGCCGGTCGGGTGTGATGTGAACATTCGTGACCAGCCCCGGCACGATGTCCTCGTTCGTCCGGAACTCCGGCACGAAGAAGGCGTGGATCACGTCGAGCGAGCGCATCTCGAGCTCGATCGTCCGCCCCTCGGGGAGCCGCAGTACGGGGCTCGTGGCGTTGCCCGCCTCGGGGTATCTGAACGTCCAGGCGAACTGCTGGGCGGTCACGTCGATGCGGAGCGTGTTCTGCGCCTGGGCGTCGTTCCGCGACAGGACGATCGCGCTCACGATCGCGATCGCGGTGACGAGGACGAACGGGATCGCCGTCCAGGTGATCTCGAGCCCCGTGTGGCCGTGGATCGGCGGACCGTCCTCGAAGTCGTCCTCCCGAACGCGGAAACGGAGGACCGCGTAGATCATCACCGCGGCGACGAGCGCGAAGATCGCGATGCAGATCGCGATCACGAACCACATGACGAAGTCGATCCGGCCTGCCTCGCGCGAAGCGTCGACCGGCAGCCACGTCGGAAGGATCGCGACGGCGGTGGCCACTCCGCCGGCGATCAGTCCGATCCCCAAGAGCGCGACGATGGAGCCCCTGCGCATCCGTTTCGGAGCCTAGACGAAAGTTCTCGACACCGAATCTCGAAGCGGACTTCGCGCGTTATCTCTCCCGGACCCCGCCAAAGGAGGAGTTCATGGGTCTCGGAGTAGGGCTAATTCTCGCGGCCGTGGGTGCGGTACTCGCGTTTGCCGTGAACACGACGGTTTCCGGTGTCGACATCCACACGATCGGCTGGATCCTGCTGATCGTCGGCATCGTCGGAATCCTGCTGTCGCTGATCTTCTGGTCCTCGTGGGCCGGCCCGGGCTACTTCAGCCGGCGTCGCACGTACTACGACGAAGGCCCTGCAGGCGGGCCGCCCCCGTACTAGACCAGGGACAGGTCCAGGTCGGACACGTCCGGTAGCTGCTACCGGACGTGTCCGCACGAGACGTGTCCGCTCGTAAACGAGCAGCTAGGCGATCGGGAGCTCCACGAAGAACGAGGAGCCGGCGCGGCCGTCGGAGACGAGCCAGATCCGGCCGTTCATCCGTGTCACCAGCTCTCGGGAGATGTAAAGGCCGAGGCCGGTGCCGCCGACGCCGCGCGTCAGGTTCGGGTCGAGCCGGAAGAACTTCTCGAAGATCCGGTCCTGCTCCGAGGGCGGCACTCCCAGCCCCTCGTCGCCGACGCAGAACCGCACCCGGCCGCCGCTGCGTCCGACCTCCACCTGGACTCGCCCGCCGTCGGGCGAGTACTTGATCGCGTTGTCGATCAGGTTGGTGAGGATCTGCCGCAGCTTGTCCGGATCCGCTGCTACCGGCGGCAGGCCCCTTGACTTCCTGACGGCGATCTCGACCCCTGCCGGTGCCCGCGCCCTCAGGACGTCCACCACCTCCGTCGCGAGCGCCGCGGCGTCGCAGCGCTCGATCGCGATGCTCATGCGGCCCGACTCGAGCCGGCTCGCCCAGAGGATGTCGTTCACGATGCGCGCGAGGCGGTCCGACTCGCTCGACACGACCTCGAGCAGCCTCTCGCGCTGGGCCTCGTCGACGGAGACGTCCCGCCGCCGGAGGGTCATTGCGGCGCCGTAGATCGCCGCGAGCGGTGTCCGGAGCTCGTGCGACACGGTCGACACGAAGTCCGTCTTCATCTGCTCCACGGCGCGTTCGTCCGTGACGTCGCGGAAGGCGTACACGGTGCCGCCCGGGAAGCGGACGGCAGAGATCGAGAGCCACCGCTCGCCCCCCCGCACCTCCACGGGCAATGTCTGCGCCCGCGACGCTCCGCCGGCCTGCGGCTCGGAGGCGACGGGGATCCGCGACTCGAGCGACGGCCAGTCGGCGAGCAGCTCCGCGATCGGCCGGCCGACCGCCTCGACGGCGGGCCGTCGCAGGCTGATGGCGGCGGTCGGGTTCCAGAGGCGGACGATCCCCGTCTCGTCGACGAGGAAGACGCCGTCGGCCACGTACTCGAGCGCCTCGGCCGCGTGCGCGCGTTCCTGCGCCTCGGCGAAGAGGCGTGCGTTGTCGAGCGCGACCGAGATCCGCCGCGCGAGCTCCATCGCCATCGCCAGGTCGGACTCGTCGAAGCGCGGTTGTCCCTCGACCGTCCCGAGGCTGATCGCTCCGAGCGTCCGCCCGCGTGCGACGAGCGGCGCGACAATGCCGGATGTGTTCGCGATCTGCCGGATCGCGCGGGCGTGCCTCGCGTCGTGGGCCATCGCGCTCGCCTCGGCCTGGAGGTCCGGCAGCAGCTGCGCCTGCCCGGTCCGGAGTGCGACCTGGATGGGATGCGTTGAGAGCGTCGGTGGGTAGCGGCCGCGCAACTCCCGCACGAGCTTGGTCTTCTCCGGATCTGCATGGACGGCGACGACCCAGCGGAGCTCGCCCTCGTCGTCGATCAGATCGATCACGAGGTAGCCGGCGAGCGCAGGGACCGCGAGCTCGGCGATGGCGGCCAGGGTCCGCTCCCACTCGAGGCTCGCGACGAGCAACTCGTTCGCGCGGGCGAGGAAGCGGAGCTGCTCTTCCGAACGGCTACGACGCGTGACGTCGGCGACGATCGCAACGGCGGAGACGATCGCGTCGTCGGCGTCGCGTACCGGCGCCGCACTGATCTCCAGGGTGCGCGTCTCGCCTTCCCGCACGAGCTCGCGCCGCTCGGCGATCGTCACCTCGCCCGTCTCGATCGCCCGCTCGAGCGGCCACTCAGCAGTCTCGATCGCGCCCTTGCGATGGTCGGAGCCGAGCGACACCGGCTCACCCCACACGCGCTCAAGCTCGTCGTTCCGCAGGACGACGCGATGGTCGGAGTCGATGATGGTGACGCCGAGCGGCAGCTGCGCGATCACCGCCTGTAGCTGCGCGAGCGAGTCCTGCGCCCGCCGGTGGAGGCCGACGAGGTCGAGAGCGAGGGAGACACGCCGCGCGAGCTCCGAGACGAGCTCGAAGTCCTCGTCCCCGTGCCGGCCGGCCTCGGACGAGGTGACAACGAGCACGCCGAGTCGCCTGCCGCCGGCCTCGAGCGGGACGACGATCAACGAGCGCGACTCCATCTGGACGAGTTCCTCCTCGCCCGGGCGCGCCACCTTCCGCAGCGGCCCCGACAGGGCCGGCCGGTGGATCGACTTCCCCGAGCGGAAGACCTCGACGACCGGGATCCGCCGGTGGCGCGAGACGTCGTACACGGCGTCGATCGTGTCGAGCAGCGCCGAGATGCGCGGCTCCACGTGGGCGTGCGCCACGCGGACGAGCTCGGCCTCCTCGTTGCGTGCGATGTAGACGTGGCAACCGTCGGCGATGCGCGGCACCACGAGGTTCGGCACCCGGCGGAGCAGCTCCTCGTAGTCGAGCGTCTGGCTCAACTGCTCGGTCGCCTCGAGCAGGAGCGCGAGCCGCGCGCGCGAGGCCTCGGCCTCCCGCCGGGCCTGCGCCTCCCGCTCGGCCGCGGCTTTCTCCTGCGTGATGTCGCGGATCACGTTGACGACGAGCTCGACGCCGCCGCCTGGCACCAGGACCGGCATGGAGCGGAGGGCGAGCCAGCGCTCCCAGCCGTCGGCGCGAGAGCGGATGCGGACGACCGCCGAGCTCTCCGTGCCGTCGAGCGCCTGCGCGGGCGGCAGCGCGTCGGGCGCGAGCGGAGTCCCCTCGTCGTCGAGCACCTCGTAGAGAGCAGCGAGCTCTCGGGGCGAGAGCGCGAGGAGCTCGTCGCCGGTGTCGAGCCCCACCACGCGCGCGGCGGCGTCGTTCGCGAACAGGAAACGGCCCGCCCGGTTGGTGGCGGTGATCCCTTCCTCGACCGTCCGCAGGATGCTCGCGAGGTGGTGGCTCGACTCGCGCAACGCCACCTGCGCCTGCGCCCGCTCGACGACCGAGGCGAGGTGGTTCGCGATCGTGCGCGAGAGCAGGACCTCCCGGTCGCTCCAGCGGTGCGGCGCGTCGCGGTAGAGCATGAACTTGCCGAGCAGGCGCCCGCCCCGCAGGAGCGGGACGAACGCGAGCGCACCGATGCCCTCCTTGCGGACGGCACGCTCGAGCGCGGGCTCGAAGCCCGCATCGGCGACGTCCTCCACGAGGACCGGCTGTGGGTCGTTCGCGTCGGGTGCCCACGGTGAGTGCCCCTCGGTAGCGGCGCGATAGCGGTCGGAGAGATTGCGCCAGGCGCGGAAGCGCATCACGCCGTCGCCGTCCGTAAGCAGGACGGAGGCGCGTTCGGCGCCGGTCGCGTCGAGAGCCGCCTCGAGCACCTCGTCCAGCTCGCTGGCACCCGAGACGGCCTCGGCGAAGCGGTAGACGGCATCGAGGTCGCGGAGGCGCCATCGCAGCTCCTCGCGCTCGCTCACGTCGCGCGCCGTGCCGAGCATGAAGCGGAGCTCGCCCTCCTCGTCGCGGACGGAGGACCCGTTCACCTCGAACCAACCGTAATCCCCGCCGGCGCGGCGAAGCCTGATCGTCACCGCGTCGACGTCGGTGCCGGAGGCGACCTCGTTCCAAGCCGCCATGGCCGCGTCGGCGTCGTCGGGATGGATCAGCTCCAGCACGCCGATCCCGGCGAGGTCACTCGGCGCCCAGCCGATGCTCGACCACGACGGTGAGGCGTAGACGATCGAGCCCCTGGGGTCGCAGAGCGTAACGAGGTCGTGCGAGCGCTCGACGACGAGCCGACGCACGGCGTCGTCGACGGTCTCCGTCTCCGGCGTTGGCGCGAGCGGCTCCGTCCCGCTGCTCGTGGCACTGCCCCCCAGTCCGCGGTTCCTCGCTCGTCGCAGTCTGCACTATCGCGGGACGAAAGGCTAGAAAACGGACACGGCTACAATGGGCGCCCGCTCGGGCCGTTAGCTCAGCTGGTAGAGCAGGGGACTCTTAATCCCAAGGTCGCAGGTTCGATCCCTGCACGGCCCATCGGAAAATGCCCGCACAAATTTCGTTACTGCGGGCGCAGCGCGTTCAGCGCCGTTGAGATCAGCGCGTCTTCGACCTTCGACTCGTCGATTCGGCCGCTTCGAACTTCGGCGCTTGCGGCATGCGCAATCGCGCGGATCATCGCGAGGTGCCATGGGACCGGGAGATCGCTTCGGAAGACGCCCGTCGTCTGGCCGCGTTCGATCAGCGGTACGAACAGGGTCATGACGGGCTGGTGGCGGCGGTGCAGTTCCTTGGCCGGAAGGCGGCTGGTGTTGATCGCGAGCAGGGTGTGGAAGTCGCTGAGTTTGTGCCAGGTGGCGCGGAGCACTCGTTCCAGCGCATCTTCCGCCTCGCCTCGCGTTGGCTCGGCGCTGCTTGTCGCCTCGGCGACCTGCGCGACTGCGTCTTCCATGACCGCGTCGAGCAATGACTCGCGTGTTGGGAAGTGCATGTAGACCGTGGCCCGCACCACCCCGGCGCGGCGGGCGATCTCGGCCATGCTGACATCCGGGTCGCTCGCCAACGCTTCGAGGGCGGCGTCGATGATCGAGGAGATGTTGCGCTCGGCGTCCGCCCGGCGGTGCTTCCGGGCGGACGCGTTGACTTGTGTGTTCGTCTTGCTCATCGGTTAGTGGACGGGCATCGCCTGCGGGTTCAGCCGCAGCTTGAGCAGGAAGTGCTGGGCGCGAGGGAGAACCGCGATGGACACCAGGCTGGCGAGCGTAGCGACGAAGGCGGCGACCAAGAACGCGTGCCCGATTCCGGATGCAGCATGCGGGCCGAGGATCGCTCCGCTTCCCGCTGCGATCGTCGAAAAGATCGCGATGCCAAGCGTGCCGCCGATCTCGTGGCCGGTCGAGTTGAGCCCGGACATCATCCCGGCTTCTTCCGCACGCGCCCCGGTGAGCATCGCCATGGAAACCGTTACGACCGCGACGCCGAAACCGATACCTGCGACCAACATGCCGGGAAGGACATCGCGGGCGTAGCTGCCGTTTTCGGTAACGCGGGAGAGGAGGATCATCCCGGTTGCGCCGACTGCGAACGCTGCGGCGAGCGGGATGCGTACGCCGTGCCTGGCGACAAGGTGACCGGATGCGTGAGCGCCGACACCGGCTGAGAGGGCGAGCGGGATGAAGGCGAGGCCGGTGGTGAGCGGCCCCCAGCCGAGCACGTTCTGGAGGTAGAGCGAGCAGAGCAGGAAGAGTCCGAAGATCGAGCCCGCGGCTGCCAGCATGAGCACGAGGCCGCCGCCGACGGCGCGATCAGCGATGCGGTCGACGTGAAGGAGCGGCGTGTCGATGTGAAGCTCGTAGATCGCGAACGCGACGAGGCCCGCCAGTCCGCCGATGCCGCAGATGTGCGTCTGGATGGACGTCCAGCCAGCCGAGTCTGCCTGCGTGATTCCGTAGACGATTGCGGCGAGGCTGGTGGTCGCGAGGGCGGCCCCGGGAAGGTCGAGGCCCTTCCAACGCGGCTTCTGGGTGTCGGTCGGGACGGTCTTCAAGGAGGCGACAAGCAGCACGGCTGCGACGGGGAGATTGACGTAGAAGATCGTCCGCCAGTCGGTGAACTGGGTAAGCACGCCGCCCACCATGACGCCGATCGCGGCTCCTGCCCCGCCGATTGCGCCCCAGGCGGCGAGCGCCTTGGCGCGCTGATGTCCCTGGAACGACGCAGTGATGATCGAGAGAGCCGCCGGGGAGAGCATCGCGGCCCCGAGCCCCTGTCCTGCGCGGGCAGCGAACAGGGTCGCGGCGCTCGCAGCCATGGCCGAGGCGAAGGAAGAGGCGGTAAAGATCGTGAGGCCGGTGAGAAACATGCGGCGTCGGCCGAGGAGATCGGCGGCCCGGCCTCCAAACAGCAAGAGGCTCCCGAAGATCAGGGAGTAGCTCGTGATCGTCCAGCTGATCTTCGAGCCGCTCAGGTGCAGGTCGCCGGCGATGTGGGGCAGGGCGATGTTCACGGCCGTGATGTCGAGGATGACCATCAGCTGCGCAACGAGCAGCACCGGAAGAAGCCAACGATGTGGCTTGGCGCCGGCGGGTACCACGCCGATCGCGACTTCGTTCTTGATGTGCCTGGCCTTGTGATGCATTGTCGACCCCTCCTAAGTTGGACGTCGTTGTCTGAGGTAATAAATCAGACAGCGGTGTCCAATGTCAAGGGGGAGTTTGCGAAGCGCGCTCGAACGCTCGTCGGATCACGTACCGCTTGCGTGTCCGATGCCTTGCACGGGACGATGAGTTTCCCGCCCTTCGGCGGTCCGAGGCACGAACGCATCGCACCGGAGGTGCCCGTGCTACTGCGCACACGTTTGGGTATCAGCGTCGACGGATTCATCGCGACCACGGATGGGATCCCGGTCTTCGCCGTCATGCCGGACTTCGAGCCGCACGAGTCGTACGGCTGGCCATTCTCGCTCCCCGGCACGCCCCGGCGACGGCTGCGGCTCGAGGAACACCATGCCTTCCGCGACGGCACGATCCGCCACGTCTACGCACTCGCCTGAACCGGCGCGTTCTCGATCAGGAGCAAGCTCCCCGGCACGGGCCACGATTTCGGTCCCGTGCCGGGAGTGCCTGCCATCTCAGTATCCGGGGACGCTGTAGGTGGGCGTCGGGTTCGTCGAGCCCAACGAGCGCGCGCCGACGGGACGGACGACGTGCCAGCGGAACTTCTGGCCGCCGAAGGCGTCCTTGAAGCCGTCGCCTTTCACCTGGCCCGGCTGGTCCAGCTTGAAGCTGTACACCAGCTTGCCGTTGTAGGTCACCTGGCGACCCCCGTCGGGGCGCTTCACGACCCCGAGCTTGCCCCGCAGCGAATGCGCCCTCGGCGTGCCCTTGACGGTCAGGGGCCGCCAGAAGGACAGGCAGGCGCCCGTGCAAAGCACCATGCCCTTTCGCTCCTGCTCGCTGCGGTACAGCGCCCGGCCCTGCGAGTCGACCAGCACGGTGCCCGCGCCGGCGAGCTTCTGAACCGAGACCGTTCCGCTTCCGGTCTTGGGCGCCGAACCGCTCCCGCCGCCGCCCGTGGCAGCGATCGCGATTGCGACGCCCACCACTGCGGCGACGACGACGATGGCGCCGATCACAGGCAATCGTCTCACTTGTGTGAACCTCCTTTGTCCCGACTGCCATGCCTTCTCATCCGTGACCGACGCCGGCTCGGGTCGATTCCTTCCCGGAGCTTCGTGTGGCGTCACCGGGCCGCGCGGGAGGCGTCACCGATGAGTGATCGTTCCGAAAGTGCACGACCCCTTCATCGCCTGATGAGCGCCCCGCGGCGGCTCGACCCCGAGCGCGCGGTGGAGCACCTTCCGCGGCTCTATCGCGCCGCGCGTGCCTGGACGCGCTCGCGCGAGGAGGCCGAGGACCTCGTCCAGGAGACCTACGCACGCGTGCTGGCCAGGCCGCGGCTGCTTCGCGGCGAGGACGAGGTCGGCTATCTGCTCCACGCGCTGCGCAACACGCTGATCAGCCAGCGCCGCACCGAGCAGCGCCGCCCGCTCACCACGGAGCTCGTCGACGAGACTCCGCTCGGGGCGCGCGCGAGCGACGACCCCGCGCAGGCGAGCGAGACACGCCAGGTCTTCGCCGCGATCGCGGAGCTGCCCGAGGAATTCCGCGACGCACTCGTGGCGGTCGACGTCGCCGGCCTCTCCTATCCAGAGGCCGCGAGAGCCCTCGGCATCCCCGAGGGCACGCTCACCAGCCGGCTCTTCCGCGCCCGCGACCGCGTCGCGCGCCGGCTCAGCGGCGAGGAGGGGTGAGCGGCCAGCTCGCGAGCCTCAGCAGTTCGCGACGCGTCGCCTGCCCAAGCAGGACACACGTGTGGCCGCCGCGCCGCCACGTGACCGCGAGCCGACCGCTCAAGAGCAGAGTCTGATACTCGACCCGATGGATCACCGTCGCCTGCGCTCCGGAGGGGCGAGCGAGACCAGCACCGCCGACGATCACGTAACCGAGCCGCCGGTCGTCCCGGCGGTAGACCACCACGGTCGCATCGCGCCCGCGAATGCGCCCAGCCCGCACGCCGACGGCGCGCCAACCGGCGAACACCGTGAGATTCGGAAAGTGGACGCCCTCGACCGCGAGCGCGAGCTTCGTCCGAGCCTTTCCTGTAGGAGGCGGCGCAGGGCCAGTCGGCGCCTGGGTGCCCAGGCGCGCAGCATCGGCGACACTCGGCGCACCCGGCCCCCCGGTCAAGACGACGGCGGCCACGATGGCGGCAGCAACCGCTGTAGCGATCGCGACCGCGACCCTCGGCACGAGCCGTCGCGATCTTCCGCGCCCCGCACCGAGATCGCGCGCGCGAGCCTCGACGGTGGCCTGCAACGGCTCCGGCACCTTCTCTTCCGCCGCCAGCATCTGGGTTGCTAACACGGCCTGTCGCTGCCGCTCGAGGAGCTCTTGCAACTCCGGTGAAGCGGCGACGCGCGCCTCGACCTCGGCGCGCCGCTCGGCGGGAAGCGTCCCGTCGGCGAGCGAACAAAGGTCAGCCATCTCCTCGCTGCTCAACTGCCCTGCCATGTCACTCACGGCTCCCTACATGAGACCACACGAGGCGCGGCTACCAGCGGCCAGCGGAGCTCCGGAGCGCGAGCCGCGCCACGAGGAAGCTGCCCAACAAACCGACCGTGACGAGCTCGGCCACGCGAGACGCCATGATCGCGGGCGGGTCGTAGCCCGGCTCCATGAACCCGAACAACGGCGTGCGCTCGCTGACCACCAGGAACACGAACGCGGTCGCGGCCTGCACAGCCCCACTGAACGCCAGCAGCGCCACCGCCACGCCACCGAGGCGGCCGAGCAGGCGCTCGAGCGGCGTGAGCAACCCGAGCCCGATCAGCGTCGCGCCTGAGAAGTTCAGCAGGAACAACGTCCCGATCGTCGGGATCGCCGAGTAGAGGAACTCGTACTGCTGCAAGTGCACTGCACCCACCGCGAGCAGCGCGAGCGCGCCGAGGAACCGCGCCGCCAGCGTTAGCGACGAGCCGTAGCCCTTCGACCGATCGGGCACCCGCTCGACGGCGCTGGGCCTCTTCCCCTTGGCCGACGCCGTGCTTGCTCCGCGGGACATCGCACGCGCCCTCGTGGTCTTGCTCGTGCCTTGCATTCACCTACCTCCTCGATCGTGGCTTTCAACCATCGAGGACGCTCAAAGGCGCCGAACCTTCCCGGCGACGCCGACAAATCATCCGGCTCGGGGCGATCCCACGCCGACACGGGAAGGACTCGCTCTACGCCGGCGTCTGAACGCACAGACGACTACGCCTCACGATCGGAGGTTCCTGATGTGCCAGAGCAGAGCCGGCGAGGCGCCGCTGGGCGACGTACCCGACCTCGACCTGCCGGCTGAAGACGTCAAGCGGCTCGCGCAAGTCGACGCACTCCTCCGCCTCGTGGCCGCTCGCGACCGCGACGACGCAATCGCCGTCGACGGTTTCCGGGCAGCCGCTCCTACTCGTATCGGTCCCGGAAGCGTCAGGAGCCGTGCGAAATGGTGAGAACGCTCTTCCTGTTGCTCCTCGGGGTCACCGGCGTCGGCGTCGTCGCAACGCCGGGCCTTGCCGCCGCAGCCTTGCTGATCGCACCGTTCGCGGTGCTGGTCGCCGCCTGGTGGATCGCCCTCGACGCGACCTCAGGCAGGCGGATCGAGGCCGTCATACGCGTCCGGCACCGGGAGCTGCTCGGCCCGGGCGGGCCGGATGACCCGTTCGCGCGCGCCGAACGCGAGCGCCTCGACTAGTCCGCGCAACGTCCGGCTGTTTTTCACACGCCATTTCCCGCTTCGAGCACTGGGTCGAGCGCACACGGGCCTCCGTCTACGAGGTGCACAACCACCTCCGCGTGAAGCACACACTCCGACGGCTCGGCGTTGCGATGGCCGGCCGCGACGTGCACGATCCGTACAAGGACTGACAGGAGCGAGCAGTGCAGCACCAACAGCATCTACACGACCGTGGTTCGCTGACTCGCAGCGCGGTTCAGGCGACGCTGCACTGCCTGACCGGGTGCGCGATCGGCGAGGTCCTCGGGATGGTCGTCGCGACCGCGCTCGGTTGGGGCAACGCCGCCTCGATCGCGGTCTCGATCGTGCTCGCCTTCTTCTTCGGCTACTCCCTCACGATCCGTCCCGTGCTCGCCGCTGGTGTCGGACTCCGCCGCGCCATCCCGGTGGCGTTCGCCTCCGACACGGTGTCGATCGCGACGATGGAGATCGTCGACAACGCGTTCATCCTGCTCGTGCCCGGTGCGATCGCCGCCGGCCTCGGCGATGCGTTGTTCTGGTGGAGCCTCGGGCTCAGCCTCGTCATCGCCTTCCTCCTCACCGTTCCCGTCAACCGCTGGCTCATCGCGCGCGGCCGCGGGCACGCGGTCGTGCACGAGCTCCACGCGCAATAGCGGAACGCGTGCGAACCGCTCTGACGCCTCTCAACGGCGATCACCAGCGGGCCTTCGATTGCAATCCTCGAGCACGCCGCGTCACGTAGCCTCGCCCCGGTGAAAGTCCTCACCGTCGTCGGGAACCGTCCGCAGTTCATCAAGTCCGGTCCGGTGAGTGCGGCCCTCCGCGAGGCGGGCATCGAGGAGGTCGGGCTCCACACGGGCCAGCACTGGGACCGCGAGCTCTCCGGCGTCTTCTACGAGGAGCTCGGCCTGCCCGCGCCCCGGTACCGGCTCGATCTCCACACCGCGGACGCCGAGACGATGCGACCGCCGATCGCCGCGGCGCTCGCGCAGGAGCGGCCGGACTGGACGCTCGTGTTCGGCGACACGAACTCGACGCTCGCCGGCGCCGAGGCCGGCCGCGATGCCGGCGTTTCGGTCGCGCACGTGGAAGCCGGCCTGCGGAGCGGCGACCTCTCGATGCCGGAGGAGCACAACCGGATCGCCGTGGATGCGACGGCCTCGCTCCTGCTCTGCCCGGACGAGCGTTCGCGGCAGAAGCTGCTCGACGAGGGAGTCTCCGGCCGGATCGAGGTCGTCGGCGACGTGATGGCCGACGCGTGCTTCCGGCTCGCCCCGATCGCGCGCGAGCGATCGCAGATCCTCGCCGAGCACGGCCTCGAGCCGGGCCACTACGTCGCGGCGACGATCCACCGCGCCGCCAACGTGCGTCCCGAGCGGCTCGCACGGATCGTCGACGGACTCGGACGGACCGGCGAGCGGGTCGTCTTTCCCGCCCATCCGCGCACGCGCGGAGTGCTGGACGAGACGCCTCCGAGCGTCGAGGTGCTCGCGCCGCTGGGTTACCTCGACATGGCCGCACTCATCTCGCAGGCGCGCGTCCTCGTCACCGACTCGGGCGGTCTCCAAAAGGAGGCCTATTGGTACGGCGTTCCCTGCGTGACTGCACGACCCTCGACCGAATGGCTGGACACGGTCGAGCTCGGGGCGAACGTCCTCGTGGACGACGACCCCGAGAAGCTCGCGGCGGCGGTCGCGGCGGCACGGATGCCCGACGAGCGGCCGCCGCTGTACGGGGACGGGCACGCCGCCGAACGGGTCGCAGCTAGCCTTGCCGCGCATGGCTGACCGGACCGGGTACGACGTGGCCGTCGTCGGCGCGGGCTACGTCGGTGTGCCGCTTGCAGCCACGTTCGCCGAGGCCGGCTGCCGCGCCCTCCTCGTCGACGTGCTCGAGGACGTCGTGGCCGCTCTGAACCGCGGCGAGTCCCACATCGGCGACGTCCCGAGCGAACGGCTGGCGCCGCTCGTCGAGCGCGGGCTTATCCGCGCCACGACTAGCTACCAGGAGCTGCAGGAGGCGGAGGCCGTCCTCGTCGCGCTGCCGACGCCGCTCTCGCGCCAGCGCGAGCCGGACCTCTCGATCGTCCGGGACGCCGCGAGCCGTCTAGGGGAGGTGCTGCGCGAAGGCCAGGTCGTCGTGCTCGAGTCCACGACGTGGCCGGGCACGACGCGGGAGGTGCTGCAGCCGATCCTCGAGCGGGGGAGCGGCCTGCAGGCGGGCGAAGGCTTCTTCCTCGCCATGTCGCCGGAGCGGGTCGACCCGGGGCGCGAGGACTGGACGACGAAGACGACGCCGAAGGTGCTCGGCGGCATCACGCCCGAGTGCACGCGCCGGGCCGCCGACGTCTACCGGCGGGCCATCGACACGGTGCACGAGCTCTCGAGCCCCGAGGCGGCGGAGCTGACGAAGCTGCTGGAGAACATCTTCCGCTCGGTCAACATCGCCCTCGTCAACGAGCTCGCGATCCTGTGCGACCGCATGGGGATCGACATCTGGGAGGTCGTCGACGCCGCCGCGACGAAGCCGTTCGGCTACATGCGCTTCAGCCCGGGACCGGGTCTCGGCGGCCACTGCATCCCCGTCGATCCCTTCTACCTCTCGTGGAAGGCGCGGGAGTTCGGCTTCTACACGGAGTTCATCGAGCTCGCCGGCAAGGTGAACGAGGAGATGCCGTACTTCTGCCGCTCGCTCGTCTCGCAGGCGCTCAACCACCACGTGCAGCGCGCGATGAAGGGCTCGCGGATCCTCGTCCTCGGCGTCGCCTACAAGTCCGACATCGACGATCTTCGGGAATCGCCGGCGCTGAAGCTGATCTCGCTGCTGCGGAACGCCGGAGCCGACGTCTCGTACCACGACCCGCACGTGGCGCACATCGACGCGGAGGGTCTCGAACTGTCGTCGGTCGCCTACGAGCCCGCCGCCTACGACTGCGTCGTCGTCGTCACCGCCCACTCCTCGCTCGACTACGAGCGGCTCGTCGACGAGGCGTCGCTCGTCGTCGACCTGCGCAACGCGACCGGCGCGAAGGGCACCGCCGCGGAGCACGTCTACAAGCTGTGACGAGGCTGCGAGTCGGACAGGTGGGGCTCGGCTACTGGGGCCGCAACCTGGCGCGGAACTTCGACGACCTTACGGATCTCCGCTGGCTCTGCGACGCGAGCGAGTCGCTCCGCGAGGAGTTCGCGGGCCGTTACCCGAATGCGCGGATGACCGACAACTTCAACGAGATGGTCTCCTCCGGGGATGTGGACGCGGTCGTCATCGCGACCCCGGTCCCGACGCACTACCCGTTGGCCCGCAGCGCGCTGGCTGCGGGCCTGCACGTGTTCGTCGAGAAGCCGCCGGCGATGCAGGCTACCGAGATGGAGGAGCTGATCGGGCTCGCCGAGGCGGCGGGGCTCGTCCTGATGCCGGGTCATCTCCTCCTCTACCACCCGGGCGTACAGAAGCTGAAGGAGCTCGTCGACTCCGGCGAGCTCGGAGATGTGCTCGTCGTCTACGGGAACCGGCAGAACCTCGGCAAGATCCGCAAGGACGAGAACGCGCTCTGGTCGCTCGGCGTCCACGACCTCTCGGTGATCCTGTACCTGATCGGCGAGGAGATTGTCGAGGCGGCGGCACATGGCCACGCCTTCCTCAACGAGGGCGTCGAGGACGTCGTCTTCTGCTACCTCCGCTTCGCCTCGGGCAAGATCGCCCACATGCACCTCTCGTGGCTCGACCCGCACAAGATGCGGCGGCTCACGGTCGTCGGGCGCGACAAGATGGCCGTCTTCGACGATATGGAGCTCGACCGGAAGATCACGGTCTACGACAAGGCCCCGGAGCAGCCCGCCGACACGTACGGGGAGTGGCGGACCCGCACGGGCGACATCTTCAGCCCCAAGGTCTCGAACGCCGAGCCGCTCAAGCTCGAGTGCCAGCACTTCGTGCGGCTCGTGCGGGAAGGCTGGGACGGGCGCGAGATGCGGGACGGGCTCGCCGTCGTGCGCGCGCTCGAGCTCCTCACGGAGAGCCTCCGTGGCTGAGGTTCATCCGACGGCGATCGTCTATCCGGGGACGGTGCTTGGCGACGGCGTGAAGGTGCTCGAGCACGCCGTGGTCGGCAAGCAGCCCACGCTCTCGCCGCGGTCGACCGCGAAACGCGACGAGTTGCCCCCTGCGGAGCTCGGCGACGGGACGATCGTCTCCACCGGCGCGGTCGTCTTCGCCGGCGCGAAAGTGGGCGCGCGCGTGATCCTCGGCGACCAGTCGTGCGTACGCGAACGGGTGGTGGTCGGCGACGACGTCGTGATCGGACGGGGATCCCTCGTCGAGAACGACACGACGGTCGGGGCGATGACGAAGATCCAGGCGGAGGCCTACATCACGGCCTACTCGACGCTCGAGGAGCACGTCTTCGTCGCGCCGTGCGTTGTGACGACGAACGACAACTTCATGGGACGCACCAAGCGGCGGCACGAGCTGATCAAGGGGCCGACGATCCGGCGCGGAGCGCGGATCGGCGGCGGCGCGGTCCTCCTCCCGGGGGTCGAGATCGGCGAGGAGGCGTTCGTGGGCGCGGGCGCGGTCGTGACGAAGGACGTCGAGCCGCGGATGCTCGTCGCCGGCAACCCGGCGCGCGTGCTGCGGCCCGTCGCCGAGGACCAGCTGCTCGAGAACCAGTAAACGCGCCTCTAAGAGGTTTTGGTCAGCCGGAGCGCGTACTGGCCGCCGCCCGGACGCGTGACCCGGACCTCGACGTAGTACCAGCCCCCCGTGCGCGCCCGATAGGAGAGGTGCCGCGCCTTGCCCGGGCGGGCGGAGTGCGCGACGCTCAGACGCCGCCCCCTGTGGACGGTGTGCGTCCCCGGACGCCACACCGTGAGGTCGACCGCGGCCCGAGGCCAGCGGGCCTGTGCCCGCGCCTGCAGCCGCTGCCCACGCGCGAGCTTCACCCGGTAGACGTCCCGCGGGTCGTCCCAGTAGTCGAGTGCGGCGGCGACGGCTGGCTTCCTGCCCCACAGCGTCTTCGCCTGAGAGACGTCGTCGTTCGGCTCGGACCGGTCCGCTGCCGGAAGCGCGGCGTCCGAGCTCACCGCGGCGACCGCGCCCTTGACGTCCAGGCTCCCCCAGCCGCTGAACTTGTCGCGCCCGACGGGACAGGCGGCGCAGCCGCTCGCGGCATCGACATCGTCCGCGTGCCGCTCGAGGATCGTCGCGACCTGGTTGCCGGTGAGCGTCGGCACCAGGCCCAGCAGGACTGCTGCCGCCGCCGACACCTGCGGGGCCGCGAAGGAGGTTCCCTCCGGCCGGCGGTAGTCGCCGGTGGCGCAGCCGGTGTAGCCCTGGGGCGTGCAGCCCTGTTGCGCGCTGGTCAGCACCTTCGGGAAGGTGGAGAAGATGTCGACCCCCGGGGCTGCGATGTCGACGTATGTCGGGTCGCGGTCCGAGAAGTCCGGGACGTCACCGGAGTGGGTGAGAGCGGCGACACCGATCACGTGTGGCAGCGCGGCGGGCCAGCTCGCGTACGGCCAAGGCGTGGTGTACGCCTCGTCGGCGTTTCCCGCGGCGGCGACGACGACTACACCCTTGGAGACCGCGTACCGGATGGCCTGCGCCTCGACCTTGGAGAACGTGTCGAGCGCCGGATTGAGCGGGTCCCGCACCGCGCCGAAGCTGAGGTTGACCACCCGGGCGCCGTGGTTGACGGCCCACGTGATGCCGGCCGCTTCGGCCTGCAGCGGGATCGTGCCGTCGGGAGCCACGACCTTGGCCACGAGGAGCTCCGCGGAATAGGCGAGACCGACGATGCCGCCCGAGTTCAGGGCACCGGCGATCTCGCCCGCGACGATCGTGCCGTGGCCTTCTGTGTCCAGGCACGCGCTGCCGCCCACGAAGCTCTTCCAGTCCGCGATCTGTCCGTGAAAGTCCGGCAGCGAGCAGTCGACTCCCGAGTCCACGATCGCCACCTTCACTCCCTGCAGCGGCGTCGGCGGCACCGCCCACGCGTCGAACGCGTGGTCCTGGTCGAGGTACCACTGCTTCGGGTAGTACGGGTTGCTCGGCGTGAAGGCAGCAGCCGAGGACGCCGCAACGAGCGCGGCGGCGACCGCAGCGGGCAGCGCCAGCCTCAGCCTGTTCACGACCGCACGGTAGCGAAGGAAGCGCCGGGCTACCGGACGCGGATCCGCACGAAGGCCGGCGCGTCGTGCGCCGCGGCGAGGCGGTAGTCGGTGGTCGTCCTCGGCTTCACGGCCAGCTGGAACGCGCCCGTCCCCGCGGCGGGAACGACCGACCTGAGCTGGGTCCACGACGACCCGCTGCTCCGCTCCTGCAGGACGACACCGCGGACGCCTCGCACGATGCCGCTCAGCCGCACCGTCGTGCCCGCGGCGACGGGGCGGTTGGGCAACGGAGGCTGCAACGACAGGACGCCGGCGCTGAACCACGTCGACCGGAGCCCGAGAGCCGACTGCGCGGCGGCGCCCCTGACCGACGTCGCGGTCTGCGCCCCCTGCGCCAGCGACGTGAGCTTGAGCGTCCGCACGCGGCGCGACGGGT
Organism: Gaiellaceae bacterium; assembly: GCA_045805945.1. Lineage (GTDB taxonomy): Bacteria > Actinomycetota > Thermoleophilia > Gaiellales > Gaiellaceae > Palsa-739. Next base: position 2,531 of record JBJMKG010000027.1, on the reverse strand, counting down.
TGCGCGTCACAGTCGCGTCGACGATGCGGCCCCGGACGCCGAGTGCCTTGCCGAGCGACTTCGCGGTGACGGCCACCGGCCCCCAGTTGTGATACGGCGAGATCTTGTCGTACGGGTCCTCGACCGAGACGAGATACGGCTTGCCGGGAGGGCCGAAGGCGTCGGCGGCGGCCTGCGTCCGGCCACCGGTGCTCGACGAGAAGAGAGTCGTGGCCACCTGGCCGCCGTAGAGGAGCACCTCGCCGGCAGTCGCGTCGACCGCCTCCCTCGCGCCCGGCGTCTCGACGGCGACGCCGCGATAGGCCTGGCTGCGCCCGTCGGCGTAGACGTCGAACGGGGCCGCGGCACGGCGGGCAGCGAGCGCGTAGGAGCGCGCCGCCACGGCCTGCGCCTCGAGCGCTGCCGGCAGCCAGGTCGAGGGCATCTCGGCCGGCACCACGCCGTAGAGGTACTGCTCGAGCGGGAGGACGTTGATCGCGCGCAGCTTGCCGTTCGGCACGTCGACGAGGATCTGTCCGCGGTAGGCCCGGCCGAGGATGAGCGTCGACCCGCCGGCCGGCGCGAACGTCAGCGGAGAGGTCAGAGGCTGCTTCGGGCCGCCGTCGACCGCGAGCTCGAGCGCCGGCGTGAGCGTCGTCTTCCCGGCGGGGAGCGTGTGCTCGACGCCGTTTCCGTCCTCGACGGTCAGCGGCTGCGCAGAGGAGATCGTGAGCTTCTTCTGACCGCTCGCGAGCAGCACGCGGATCGAGCTCGCCGTCGTCCGGCCGGCCGTCGTACCCGGGTAGTACGCGGCGAGGATCTGGTCGGACGTGTAGCCCTGCAGCGCGTAGCCCTGCGCTCCCCACTGGCCCATGCCGACGCCGTGTCCCCAGCCGTGGCCCCTGAAGAGGAACAGCGCACCCGAGCCGGCGGGCGCGACGAGCTGGCGACCGGACGACCGCGCCGCGTGCGGCGCCGAGGCGAGCGTGACGGCGGCGACGAGGGCGGAGAGGGCGACGAGGCTGCGAAGCATGCGGAGGCGTCGTGAGGGTAGCCTCCCGTCCGTCCGGCCGGCCTGTAAACTTGCCGTGACGTTCGCGAGGCGACGGAGCCTCGGTTGCCACTGGTGGCGGCCGGGGCTTTTTGCATTTAAGAAGGCATAGCTAGGAGGGAGAATGGCCTACGTGGAGAGCAAGGACCGGGCGACATCGAACCCGGCGACGCGCAGGGAGGTGCTCGCGGAGATCGAGTCCCGCGGCATCGAGGACGTGCTCCTCTGGTTCACCGATCTCGAGGGGCATCTGAAGAGCTTCTCGATCACGCTGAGCGAGGTCGAGGGTGCGCTCGACGACGGGATGGGCTTCGACGGCTCGTCGATCACCGGCTTCAACGCGATCGAGGAGTCGGACATGGTCGCGATCCCCGACCCCGAGACGTTCCGGGTACTCCCGGATGGCCAGACGGCGCGGATGATCTGCGACGTCGTCACGCCGGACGGCGAGCCGTACGACGGCGACCCGCGCTACGTGCTCCGCCGCGCGCTCGAGCGGATGGAGGCGCTGGGCTTCGACACGTTCAACGTCGGCCCCGAGGCCGAGTACTTCCTGTTCAAGGACGAGTCGGGCACGGAGACGCTCGACGAGGGCGGCTACTTCGCGCAGACGACGCTCGACGCGGCGACGAACGTGCGCCGCGACACGATTCGCGCCCTCGAGTCGGTGGGCATCCCCGTCGAGTACCACCACCACGAGGTCGGCCCGTCGCAGCACGAGATCGACATCCGCTACGCCGGCGCACTCGACATGGCCGACTACATGCTCACCTACCGGCTCGTCGTCAAGGAGGTCGCCAAGCAGCACGGCTACCACGCGACCTTCATGCCGAAGCCGCTCTTCGGTGAGAACGGCTCGGGCATGCACACGCACATGTCGCTCTTCACCGACGGCCGCAACACCTTCTTCGACGAGGACGACAAGTGGCACCTCTCCGATGTGGGGAAGGCCTTCATCGCCGGCCAGCTCCGCCACGCGCGCGAGCTGTCGGCGGTCTTCGCGCAGTGGGTCAACTCGTACAAGCGGCTCGTGCCGGGCTTCGAGGCGCCGGTCTACGTCGCCTGGTCGCAGCGAAACCGCTCCGCCCTGATCCGGATCCCGCTCTACAAGCCGGGCTCCGAACAGGCGACCCGCGCCGAGATCCGCTGCCCGGATCCCGCCTGCAACCCGTACCTCACGTTCGCGGCGCTGCTGCACGCGGGACTCGAGGGGATCGAGAAGGGCTACGAGCTGCCCGACCCGATGGAGACGAACCTGTACCACCTCACGCCCGAGCAGCGGCGCGAGCGCGGCATCGTCTCCCTCCCGGAGACGCTCGGCGAGGCGATCGACGAGTTGTCGCAGTCGGAGCTCATGCGCAGGGCGCTCGGCCCGCACATCTTCGACCGCTACGTCGAGCTCAAGCGCAAGGAGTGGGACGAGTACCGCGTCCAGCTCACCGACTGGGAGATGAAGAAGTACCTCGCGGTTCTGTAGCTCCCTGACGCGGGCGGGGGGGGG
>JBJMKG010000026.1:0-26827 GCA_045805945.1 Gaiellaceae bacterium | reverse complement strand
TCTTCTACCTGATGTGCCGCGGGCTCTCCGAGCCCGAGGCAGCGGCGATGATCGTCTCCGGGTTCGTCGAGCCGATCACCAAGGAGCTTCCTCTCGAGTACGCGGTCGAAATGAACCGGTTGATCCAGCTCCAGATGGAAGGGTCGGTCGGCTAGTTGATCGTCGAGCGGACGGACTTCATCTCCGTCCCGGTCACCGACGTCGAGCGGGCGAAGCAGTTCTACGGCGAGACGCTCGGCCTGTCAGAGATCGAGCATCCGGAGCAGGGCTTTCCGGAGTACCAGCTCGGCGAGAACGTCAGCCTCTATCTCCTGCAGATGGAGAGCATCGGGAGCTCGTTCAAGGGCCCGCACACGGCGTCGGTCGCTCTGCGCGTGCCGGACGTCGCCGCCGCGCAGAAGGAGCTCGAGGCGAAGGGCGTCGTCTTCGACTTCGACGAGTCGCCGTTCGACACCGGCGTCTGCCACATGGCCCTGTTCCGCGATCCCGACGGCAACCACCTGATGCTCCACCGCAGATACGCACCGCATGAGTCGTAACGACGCGCTCGCCGCCTACGAGGCGCTCCCGCTCCCCGACACGACCGAGGAGCACTGGCGCTTCACGGATCTGCGCGGCTTCGACCCGGACTCCTTCGAAGGCGCCGCGTCGGCCGAGATCGAGACGCTGCTCGACCTCGACGTCGCCGGCTACGCGACGGTCACGGCCGACGGGATCGAGATCGAGAAGGCGCCGGAGGGCATCATCTTCGCGCCCCTGCCCGAGGAGCACGAGCGGCTTTACTCCCTCGTCGGCTGGGACGAGAAGTTCGCCGCGCACAACGCCGCGCTCTGGAAGCACGGGCTTCTAGTCGTCGTCCCGAAGGGCGTCGTGCTCGAGAAGCCGCTTTACGTCCGCATCTCGGCGACCGGGCAGACGTTCTGGCGGCTCGTCGTCGTCCTGGAGGAGGGGGCCCGCGCGTCGCTGATCGAGGAGTACGCGTCGCCGGCGCCCGACACCGAGGCCTACTCGAACGCCGTCACGGAGCTCTTCGTCGAGCCGGCGGCCAAGCTCGAGTACGTCTCCCTGCAGAACCTCTCCCACGAGACGTGGCACTTCGCGAGCCACCACGCGCGCGTCGAGCGTGACGCCGAGCTCGACTGGGTCGCAGGCGGCTTCGGCTCGAAGAAGGGGAAGACGCGGATCCAGAACGACCTCAACGGCCGCGGCGCCACCTCGCGCGTCACCGGCGCGTACTTCGCGGACGGCACGCAGCACCTCGACTACGACACGTTCCAGGAGCACATCGCGCCCGACTGCGAGAGCGACTTCGCCTTCAAGGGCGCGCTGCGCGACGAGGCGACGGCGGTCTGGCGCGGGATGATCCGGGTCGAGGAGAACGCCCAGAAGACGAACGCGTACCAGGAGTGCCGCAACCTCATGCTCAGCCCGACGACGCATGCCGTGCCGATCCCGGGGCTCGAGATCCTGGCGAACGACGTCCGCTGCACGCACGGCGCGACCGTCGGGCGGGTGAACCGCGAGGATCTGTTCTATTTGATGAGCCGCGGCCTGAAGCGGCCTGAGGCGGAGAGGCTGATCGTGCGCGGCTTCTTCCAGGACGTGCTCGACCGGATCGAGCTCGAGCCGGTGCGCGAGGCGGTCACGGCGGCGCTCGAAGCGCGCATCCCGCAGGCGTAGCCCGCAGGCGTAGCCACTTACTACATCCCGCCGCCCGGGACGACGAAGCCCGGGATCGCGCCCGGCGTGACGAACACCCCCACCGCGAGCGCGAGCAGCAGCGCCGTCGTCGACCAGACGGCGACCCGTCGCCACGGAAGCAGCTTCTCGACCGTGATCAGGGCCGCGACGACGGCCATCCAGACGAGGCTCATTACGCCGAGGGCGAAGAGCGCCACCATCAGCGCCCAGCAGCAGCCGAGGCACCACGCGCCGTGCCGTGCCCCCATCCCGGCTGCGCCGCGCACGCCGTCGCGCCAGGTCCCCATCAGGAAGCCGAACGGGCTGCGGCACTTGCCGAGGCAGACGTTCTTGAGCGGCGTCAGCTCGTACACGGCCGCGGCCGCGATCAGTCCGCCGGTGAGCCAGCGGCCGCCCTCGCCCCAGGCGAGATCGGGGCCGAGGATCTGCCGGCCGAGCGCGAAGACTCCGTAGGCGGCGACTCCGGCCGCCCCCCAAACGAGGAGGTAGCCGCTCGTGAAAGCGGAAGGCCGGGCGAGCCCGTGCCGTCGCGTCATCTGCGCGTAGAGGGCGACGGTCGGAGAGACCGCCGGCAGCATCATCGCCGCCATCATCACGATCCAGACGCCGACGAACCAGCCGAGTGCGCCGAGCTCGGCGCCCGGGCTCGCGCCCATGCCGCCCATCGAGCGGATCGTCGACCACCACGCGACGGCTGCCAGCGCCACGACGGACGCCACCAGGCCGAGCCGCGCCCGCGCTGCGGCGAGGACTCCCGCTTCGACCGCGCTCACGCCGCCCAGGCGAACTCGGAGCGCGAGAAGGCCGACTTTCCTTCGTACGAGATGCCGAAGGCGTCGATCCGCGAACGGGTCGCGTGAGCCACCGCCAGGTCCGGCCCGGCCGGATGGAAGATCCCGACGAGCCTCGCCGGCTGGCCGCTCTCGACGCCGAACGGAACGATGTCTTCGATCTCGAAGTCGACGGCGTCGCCGATCCGCACCGAATGCTTCAGTCCGTCCTCCTGCACCTCGATCGGCGCCCGCTCGACGCCGAGGTTCTCACCGATCAGCGGTCCGAGCGCCTCCATCGGCCCGCCGAGCGTGCCGGAGAAGACGCCGCCGAGCTTCTCCGCCTGCTCGTCGGAGGCTGTGGCGTCGATGAAGACGCCGATGCGCCAGTTGCCGTCGGTCATCACCCTGGGCGTGTCGGCGACGGCGGCCACCGTGAGGCCGCTCACGTCGACGCCTTCGACCTCGCCGTCCTTGACGTGGAAGACGAGCACGACGCGGCAGTAGTCGTTCGTCGCGCCGAACGACAGCGACGCCGTGCACGGACAGACGACATCGCACGAGCAGGTCTCGAAATACGAGCCAGCGATCTTCCAAGCCATGGGTATCTCCCTTGTGAGCCGACGTTGGCCGCGATTCTGCCGCTTCGGATGAGGCGGCGTCAATCGAGCGGCGCGAGCTTCTCCAGCACCTTCGCGGTCGTTCCCTCCCGGCGGTCCTCCGCGTGCTCGGCGTACTGGTCGCGATGCTCCGCCTCCCGCCCGAGAGGCCGCGGAGGTACGCGAACACGGCGCGCGTCCCTTCGTGCCGTTCGCCCTGCTCGGTCACGAGGAGCGGGATCTCGTGCTCGCCCTCCCGCTCCTCCTGCCGCGGCGCGACCTGCTTCGCGACGAAGTCGATGCCGAGCTCCGTCAGCCGCTCGCGGACGGCGGACGAGTACGGACACCACTCGGCCTGGTAGAGCGTCAGCACGTGACGATGCTCGACGCCGCCCCGCGGAGCTAAACCTCGACGACGGCGGTCAGCTCGGCTTTCGCGTCGCCCACCACGGGTGCGCCGTGGGCGAGGAGAAGGTGGTCGAACTCGAGCTCCGCGCGCAGGCGCCGGAATGCGGACCGCAACCCCTCCCGCGTCCGCTCCGGGTCGTCCATCAGGAAGTCCGGGACGAACGTCAGGCCTCCGACACCCTGCCAGCGGACGACGCTGTCGCCGACCGCGAGCGCGCGGTGGGCCGGAATGTGGAGCGCCGTCTCGTCGGGGCTGAGCGCGTCGACCTCGCAGGCGAAGATTCCGCCGGGTAGCTCGTCGCCCCAGGCGTACGTCCGGAACTCGCCGCGGCCCTCGAGCTCATGTGCGCCCTGCTCGACGACCCAGACGGTGCAGTCGAGGCTCCAGGCGTGGCGGCTGTGGTGCCGGCACGTGAGGATCGCGTGCTCCGGACGGAACCAGTCCGGCGGCTCGGCCGGGAGCATCGGGTCGAGCCAGACGCGCTCGTCCGCGAGGTAGTAGGAGCTCACCTCGCTGCCGATCGTCTCCCGCAGCGCGGTCCAGTGCCACAGGCCCGGCGCGATCTCGTTCACGATTGGAGCCTAGTGATGTGGCCGGTGACGTTGCCCGGCGAACGTTGCCGGTTACATCACTAGACGGCGGGGAAAGCAGCGAGCCATGACGACCGTGGCGGTACTCGGCACCGGAACCATCGGGCAGCCGATGGCGCGCAACCTCCTGCGCGCCGGCTTCGAGGCCCGCGTCTGGAACCGGACGCGCGAGAAGGCGGAGCCCCTCGCGCGCGACGGCGCGACGGTTTGCGACACGGCGGCAGAGGCGGCGGCCGGCGCTGAGCTCGTCCTCACCGTGCTCGCCGACGCCGACGCGACCGCAGAGACCGTGGAGGAGGTCGCCTTCGGCGACGGTGCGGTGTGGGTGCAGTCGGCAACGGTGGGCGTCGACGGCGCCGAACGGCTCGCCGAGCTCGCGCAGGAGAAGGGCGTCGACTTCGTCGACGCGCCGGTGCTCGGCACCCGTCAGCCGGCCGAGGAGGGGAAGCTCGTCGTCCTCGCCTCGGGGCCGGACGACGCGCTCGACCGCTGCGCTCCGCTGTTCGACGCGATCGGCCAGACGACGCGGCGGCTCGGTCCCGTTCCGAACGGGAGCAAGCTGAAGCTGGTCACGAACCTCTGGCTTCTCGCTGTGACCGAGGGAGCCGCGGAGGCGATCGCGCTCGCCGAAGGCCTGGACCTCGACCCGCGCGAGTTCCTGTCCACCATGGAGGGCTCCCAGATCGACACGCCGTACCTCCACCTCAAGGGCGAGGCGATGCTCGAACGGCGGCTCGAGCCGAGCTTCAAGCTGAAGCTCGCGGAGAAGGACGCGTCGCTCGTCCTCGAGGCGGCCGCGCACGCCGGCGTCGAGGCGCGAGTGGCTCAGGCGGTGCGCGAGGCGTTCGAGCGCGGCGTCGAGCTCGGCCACGGCGACGAGGACATGGCGGCCGTGTACTTCGCCGCGCGCGGCTGAGGCGGGAGCGTCAGCGCTTCTCGGTGGCGAGCCGCGCGCCGAAGGCGACGAGGGCCAGCCCCATCACGGCGTCGAGGATGCGCCGCACGGGTCCCCGCATCAGGAGGATCTGCGCACGCGCGACCACGAGGGCATATCCGGTCAGCCAGATCGTCGCCATCGTCCAGAAGAGCAGGCCGAGCGCCAGCAGGCCTCCCAGGCTGGATGCGAACTGCGGCAGGAGGCTCGTGAAGACGACGGCCACCTTCGGGTTGCCGAGGTTGCTCAGCAGCCCCTGGCGGTAGCCGTTCCGCCTCCCGCCCTCCGTCGCGGGCGGTGCCTCGTAGCCGCGGACGGCCGCGCGCAGCGCACGGATGCCGAGCCATACGAGGTAGACCGCGCCGCCCACCCGGATCGCGAGGAAGAGCGGATAGGACGCCGCCACGATCGCCGCGATCCCGGCCGCCGCGGCGGCATTCCAAATGGCGATCCCGGTGACGACGCCGAGCGACGTGCGTACCCCATTGCCGCGCCCGCCGAAAAGCGTGTTGCGGACGATCAGGGCCGTGTCCGGGCCGGGCGTCACGATCATCACGACGGCAACCGCGGCGAAGGCGAGCACGTGGCCCATTCCCCGAGCCTACGTGCCGCGTCGCGGCCTGCGCTAACCGTCCACCCGATCGGCTTCCTCCTGCGGGGTCGCGAACGACCACCACTGCCCCTGCGGGTCGGCGCAGCTAGCGGCGGTGGCCGAACGGGGTGTCGAACAGCTCCTCGAAGATCTCGGCTCCTTCGGCCTTCGCCCGGTCGTGGTGCGCGTCGACGTCGGGAACGAGGACGACGACCATTCCCGAGCGTCCTTCGGAGTCGCTTTGGCCCGCGTAGACCCGCCCGCCCGACTCGGCCTCGAGCTCGAGATGGGTTCGCCCTGCGGCGCCGATCTGGCGGTCGATCTCCCGGAAGCCGAACGCGCGCTGGAGGAACTCGGACGCCGCGTCGACGTCGGCGTAGAAAAGGTAAGGCCAGACCGTCTGGCTCATGTCCGGGACGCTAGCAAGGCCATGCCCGTCAGGCCGATCGCGTCAGTGGCTTGTACTTGATCCTGTGCGGCTCGAGAGCGTCCGGCCCTCGCGTCTCCTTCATCCATTCGACGTAGTCGCCCCACGAGCCCTCGAACCAGATCGTCTCGCTGTTCCCCTCGAAGGCGAGGATGTGCGTGGCAACCCGGTCGAGGAACCAGCGGTCGTGGGTGATCACGACGGTGCAGCCCGCGAACTCGAGCAGCGCCTCCTCCAGCGCGCGCAGGGTGTCGACGTCGAGGTCGTTCGTCGGCTCGTCGAGCAGGAGGACGTTGCCGCCCGAGCGCAGGAGCTTCGCGAGGTGGACGCGATTCCGCTCTCCGCCCGAGAGGTCGGAGACGCGCTTCTGCTGGTCAGGGCCCTTGAAGTTGAACCATGAGACGTACTGGCGCGAGTTGACTTCGCGCCGGCCGAGCTCGATCGTGTCGTGGCCGCCCGAGATCTCCTTCCAGACGGTGCTCGCGGCGTCGAGGTCGGCGCGCGCCTGGTCGACGTAGGCGAGCTCGACGGTGTCGCCGACCCGGAGCGTGCCCTCGTCGGGCTGTTCCTCCTCGGCGATCATCCGGAACAGCGTCGTCTTGCCGGCGCCGTTGGGGCCGACCACGCCGACGATGCCGGCGGGCGGGAGCGAGAACGTGAGGTCGTCGACGAGCAGCCGCTCGCCGAAGCCCTTGCGCACGCCGTCGGCCTCGATCACGACGTCGCCGAGGCGCGGGCCGGGCGGAATGTGGATCTCTACGCCGTCGAGCCTGACGTCCTGCTCCTCGGCGAGCAGCCGCTCGTACGCGCCGAGCCGCGCCTTCGCCTTCGCGTGGCGGGCACGCGGGCTCGACCGCACCCATTCGAGCTCCCGCGCGAGCGTGCGGCGACGCGCCGACTCCTGCTTCTCCTCCTGCGCGAGCCGGTCCCGCTTCTGCTCGAGCCAGGAGGAGTAGTTGCCCTGAAATGGGATACCGCGGCCGCGGTCGAGCTCGAGGATCCAGCCGGCGACGTTGTCGAGGAAGTAGCGGTCATGCGTCACGGCGACGACCGTGCCGCGGTAGGCGGCGAGGAAGCGCTCGAGCCAGAGCACCGACTCCGCGTCGAGGTGGTTCGTCGGCTCGTCGAGGAGGAGCAGGTCGGGCGCGGAGAGGAGCAGTCGGCAGAGCGCGACCCGGCGGCGCTCGCCGCCGGAGAGCGTCTCGACGTCGCGGTCGCCCTCGGGGAGGCGGAGGGCGTCCATCGCGTGGTCGAGCCGGTCGTCGAGCTCCCACGCGCCCGCCCTGTCGATCGCGTCCTGCACCTTCGCCTGCTCGGCGAGGAGCGCGTCGTAGTCCGCGTCCGGCTCGGCGAACTTCGCGCTGATCTCGTTGAACCGGTCGAGGAGATCGCGCAGCGGGCGGACGCCGTCCTCGACGTTCCCCCGCACGTCCTTGGCCGGATCGAGCTCCGGCTCCTGCTCGAGCAACCCCACGGTTGCGCCCGGTGCGAGCTCCGCGACGCCGGACGACGGCTCGTCCCGGCCGGCCATGATCCGCAGGAGCGTCGACTTGCCGGCGCCGTTCGGGCCCAGCACACCGATCTTCGCTCCCGGCAGGAAGGAGAGCGAGATGTTCGCGAGCACCTGCCGGTCCGGGCCGTAGAACTTGTCGGCGCGGTACATCGTGTACACGTAGTCGCTCGGCATCGGCATTCGACGATAGCGCGGAGACGACGTTTGGTCGCCGCGGGCACCTGGGAAGCGAGTCGGAATGGTCGAGGGCGTCATCCGCCTGCTTCCGGGCTGGTACAACCGCCTGTTCTGGGCGGGGATCGCCGTCGCGGTCGCCGTCCTCATCACGCGCGCGGCGGAGTGGTGGGTCGGCCGGATCGCGGACGTCGACGACGCCGATCCGCGTCTGCGCGTCCGCCGTCGGCGTCGCGAGACGGCTGCGGACATCCTGATCACCGCCGTCCGCTATCTCGTGATCGTCATCGCGACCTTCACCGTGCTGGGCATCTTCGTGCGCAACACGCTTGCGGCCGTCGGCGGCGCGACCTTCGTGATGGTCGTGGTCGCATTCGGCTTCCAGCGGCTCCTCTTCGACGTCGTCGCCGGCTTCCTCGTCCTCTTCGAGGGCTGGTACGGCGTGGGCGACTTCGTCACGCTCCAGCCGGCGGGCCTGAGCGGTTTCGTCGAGGAGTTCGGCCTGCGCACCACCGTGATCCGCTCGCTCAACGGCGACCTCATGTACGTGCCGAACGGCCAGATTACGGCCGTCCAGCGCGCGCCGGCCGGGTTCCGCCGCTACTCGCTGGAGCTGCTCACGACCGACTGCGACGCCGTGCGCGGCGCGGTCGACGAGCTCGGACGGACGCGGCTCGCGGGCGAGGCTCGGTTCCTCCGTGCACCCCACGTCGTCGACGATCTCGAGGCCGGCGAGGGGGTCGGTCTCGTCCGTGTGCAGTGCGACGTGCCGCCGACCATGGAGTGGCTCGCCGAGAACTTGCTTCCCGCCCGGCTGCGCTCGGAGATCGGCGACACGCTGCTTGCGGAGCCGATCGTCTACACGCTCGACGCGAGCGCGCTCACGGACTACCACCGGCGCACGGTCACACGCCCGGCGAGCTAACCGGGGCCGAGCGCCCAGACGCCGTTCGTGCCGCCGCCTGTGACGACGATGCGCTTCCCGACCGTCGTCGCCGTCGGATCGGCCAGCGCCGCGGGCAGTCGGGTCGCCACCGAGACCTTCCCCGATCCGGGATCGATCGTGAGCACGCGCCTGCCGCCGACGAGGTAGAGCCGGTCGCCGAGGGCGGCGAGCGCGGCGTGATCCTCGGGGCTCGGCAGCGTTGCGACGCGACGGACGTGGCCGCCGAGCGAGACGGCGTAGACGGCGCGGGACGGCCCCTCCGTCGTGAGGCCGCCGGCCACGTAGATCGTCCGCCCGAGCGCGGCCACGCCGGCGTAGCGCGTGCCCTGAGGAAGTCGCGCGACCGTCGTCGTCCCGCTGGCCACGAGGTAGCGGAGGACGGCCGACGCGAACTCGGTTCCGGTGTAGCCGCCCACGAGGTACGCGCGACCGCCGATCGCGACCGCTCCGAGGTCGGAGAGCGGCTCGTCGAGCGCGGGTGCCGCCGTCGCCCTGCCGCTCCGCGGCTCGATGCGGACGACGTCGGGCACGGAAGTGCTCTCGCCGCCGCCGAACAGGTAGACCGAGCCGCCGGCGATCGCCGCCGCCGCGTCGTGCGTGGGCCGGGGCAGGCGACCGACGACCCGGAGGCGGCGTGGCGGGCCGGCGAGGATCGTGTCGAGCGAGCTTCCGGCGGCGTATCCCCCCAGCACCATCAGCCTTCCGTGCGGGAGCGCCACTGCGGCTGCCTTGGAGAACGCCCGCGGCAGCGAGCCGATCCGCTTCGCTTCCAGCCGCGTCCTTCCAAGTAACAGACTGCTACTTGCGTTGCCTGCGGCCGTCGTTTCCTGCTGCATCGTCCCGCAGCCGGCTGCGACGAGCACGGCCCCGGCGAGTGCCGCGAGGGTCGGCTTAGCCACGCAGCTGGATCCGGCCGACGACGCCGGTTCCCGCTCCGTTCGGCACCCAGCTCGCCTCGATCCTCCGCTGCTCGCCGTTCGGGAGTCGGCACGTCCCGGTGAAGCCCGTGCCGCCGACGTCGGTCACCCGGCCGCGACAGATGTCGCCACTCGGCAGATACTCGAGTTGGAGTGACGCCGACTCGAGCTTCTCCGGCGTGACGAGCAGGCCGGCGCGTACGAGCAGCCGCTGTGGCTGCCGCGCCTGTCCGACGAAGCAGACGATCTGCTGCAGCTGCGTCCCGTTGCGGATCATGCCGCCGGTGAGTCCCTCGTCCACCTGTGCAGCGTTCCACAACGGCGGCGAGTGGCGGAGCGGGCCGACGAGGGCCCGTGCGCGGCTCAATGTGCCCAGGAGCCATGAGAGGCCGATGTCAGGGTGCTGGGAGTGGGATACGAGCGCGTGGTTACGATGAATCCATGGCCGTCCAGACCGCCGCCAAGCTCGACGCGCACGCGCTGCGCCGCGACTTCCCCATCTTCGAGCAGGAGATGCACGGGAAGCCGCTCGCCTACCTCGATTCCGCGAACAGCTCGCAGAAGCCGCGTCACGTGCTCGAGGCCGTCGACCACTTCTACGAGACCTCCTACGCGAACGTCCACCGTGCGGTTCACCTGCTCGGCGAGCGCGCGACGAGCGCGCTCGAGCATGGGCGCGAGCGGGTGCGTGCCCTGCTCAACGCGCCCGACGCCCGAGAGGTGATCTTCGTGCGCAACGCGACCGAGGGCATCAACCTCGTGGCCTACTCCTGGGGGCTGAACAACCTCGGCCCGGGAGACGCCGTCGTCGTCACCGAGCTCGAGCATCACTCGAACTTCGTGCCCTGGCAGTACATCGCCCAACGGCAGGGAGCCGAGTTCCTGATGCTGCGGATCGACGAGAACGGCGATCCCGACCTCTCGGAGCTCGAGGCTGTCGCCCGCGACCACGCGGTCAAGGTCGTCGCGACGAACCTCGTCTCGAACTCGCTCGGGACGATCCACGACCTCGCGCCGCTCGTCTCCTGGGCACACGAGCAGGGAGCGATCTTCGTCTGCGACGCCGCCCAGGCGGCGCCCCACATGAAGGTCGACGTGCAGGCGATCGGCGCCGACTTCGTGGCGATCTCCGGCCACAAGATGTGCGGGCCTAGCGGGATCGGCGCGCTCTGGGGACGCGGCGAGCTGCTGCGCTCGATGGAGCCGTTCCTCCTCGGCGGCCACATGATCAACTCGGTTCGGGTCGACCGGACGACCTGGGGCGAGCTGCCCCACAAGTTCGAGGCCGGCACCTCGCCGATCGCGGAGGCGGTGGGGCTCGGCGCGGCGGTCGACTACCTCGAGGCTGTCGGGCTCGACGCGATCGAGGCGCACGAGCACGAGCTCGCCGCGTACGCGCTCGGACGCCTCGCAGAGGTGCCCGGCATCAAGCTGTACGGGCCTCCGGCCGAGCGGCGGGCCGGGGTCGTCTCCTTCAACCTCGAGGCGATTCACCCCCACGACGTCGCCCAGATCCTCGACCTGCAGGGCGTCGCGATCCGGGCGGGACACCACTGCTGCCAGCCCCTGATGCAGAAGCTGGGGGTCGCCGCGACGAACCGCGCGAGCTTCTACCTCTACACGATCCCCGAGGAGATCGACCAGCTCGTCGAGGGGCTCTTCGCCGTCCGTAAGGTGTTTGCCTGATGTCCGACCCGGCGCTCGAGAGCCTGTACCGCGAGGTCATCCTCGACCACTACAAGAACCCGCGCGGACACGGCGTGATCGAGGACCCCGACGCGGAGGCGGAGGGTCAGAACCCGCTCTGCGGCGACGAGGTCTCGGTCTACGTCGCGTTCGGCGAGGACGGCGAGACGATCGACGACGTGAAGTTCTCCGGCCGCGGGTGCGCCATCTCGCAGGCGGCGACGTCGATGCTGATGGAGATGACGAAGGGCCGGACCGCGCAGCAGGTCGCCACGCTCGACAAGGACGAGCTGCTCGCCGAGATCGGCGTCCCGCTCACGCCGGTGCGCCTCAAGTGCGCGATGCTCGGCCTCACGACGCTCAAGGTCGCGCTCCACAAGGCGAAGGGCACCCCGCTCCCCGAGGGCCTCGCCGGTTTCGACGACCTGGAACTGAGCTAGTGCCCCTTCAGCAAATGTCCTCCACGTTCCTGGCGGCTGCAAAGCGGCGCGAGGCTGCGTCCTCGGTCGCCCCGATAGCTTCGGCTATCGAGGCTCCCTGCGTCCTTGCCTCGCTTGCTTTTCGCGCGCCAGGAACGCGGCAACAATCACTGAAGAGGCACTAGTGCCCGAGGTCGAGGTCGCGGCGGCGGACTCGTTCCCGCCCGGCTCCTCGAAGATCATCCGGCACGGGAGCCTCTTCGTCGGGGTCTACAACTGCGCCGGCGAGCTGTACGCGATCGAGGACCGCTGCTCGCACGACGACGGCCCGCTCTGCGAGGGCGACTGGGACGAGGACACGTGCCGGGTCGTGTGTCCCCGCCACGGCTCGATGTTCCAGCTTTCGACGGGGACGCCCGTGACGCTTCCGGCGACGGAGCCCGTCGAGACGTATCCGGTCCGGGTGATCGACGGCGCGATCGTCGTCGAGCTCCCGTAGCGTCGGGTCAGACCGCGGCCGGCCGGGACCGGATCGCGCTCTCGGTCCGGTTCCGGCCGTTCGTCTTCGCCCGGTACAGCGCCTGGTCCGCCGCCCCGAGCAGCGCCTCGACCGTGTCCTCGGGAAGCATCGGCGCGACGCCGCAGCTGGCGCTCGTCTGCATCTCCCCTACCGAGTGCGCTTCGATCGCCCGCCGCAGCCGCTCGGCGAAGCGGCGCGCGCCCGCGAGGTCGGTCTCGGGCAGGACGACGACGAACTCCTCGCCACCCCAGCGCGCGACCGAGTCTCCCTGCCGCGCCAGGGAGGTGAGGAGCCCGCTGACCGCTCGCAGCATCACGTCGCCCGCGCCGTGGCCGAAGGAGTCGTTGATCTCCTTGAAGCGGTCGAGGTCGAGGACGACGACGGCGAGCTCGTGGGCGAACCGCTGCGCGCGCGAGATCTCGGCTGCGAGGATCTCCTCGAGCGCCCGCCGGTTAGCGAGCCCGGTGAGCGAGTCGATGCGCGCCTCGCTCGCCTGCTCCTCCGTCCAGCGGAACGCGCGCAGGAGCGGGCGCGCAAGCACGAGTGTGAGGAGCATGAGCGCGGCCAGCGTGAGGAGGCCGGCCTCCGCGACCCGCACGTAGGCCGCGTTCGTCCGGTGCGACTCGAGCGAGCGAGGGAGATAGGCGCGGATCCCGATCCGCTTCGACAGCGGCAGCGTCGCCCCACGCGCGGAGCCCCCCGGCTGGCTGCCCAGGGCGACGAATGCGAGCCGGACTCCCTGCGCGGCCCCCGCCGACACCTGCCGGAGCGTCGCCGCGTCGAGAGGCACCTGCGCGACGAGCGAGCCGACCGCCTTGCCTCCGCCCACGAGCTGCACGCGAGCCTTGACTGCGTGGGCGAGGCGCCGGCCGTACGTGTTTCCATTGACCTCGAGGAGCACGTCGTGGCGGCGCGCGAACCGGTCGAGGCGCGTGGCTTCGTCCTGGCGGATCGCGTCGCGGAGGCTCGGCGACGAGGCTGCGGCGACGGCGCTCAGCTGGCGGCGGTCGAGGAGGCGTGAGAACCGGGCCTGCGCGGCCAGCGCGGCGTCGCGCACCTCGAAGTCGATCGAGCGGGTCACGTTCCGCACCTCGTCGCGGACGATCACGTAGGAGACGGAGGCGAGCGGGAAGATCGCGACCGCCGTCAGGGTGAGCATCAAACGCAGACGGAGCCCGAGCCCGAGCGGCGAGGTACCGCGCAGCACGGGTTCAGCCGTGGCCGTGGCCATGGCTTCCGCCCTGGCCGTGGCCGTTGCCCTGGCCGTTGCCCTGGCCGTGACCGTTACTTTGCGTTTCCTGTCCCTCGTCGTCTGGGGAGGAGGACGGGGGCGGCTGCGGTGGGTCCTCCTTGCGGGCGAGCCCGGGCGGGGTGCCGTGCCCATGTCCCGGCGGGGACCCGTGGCGTGCGTGTCCGGGTGGCGTGCTCGACGGCCCGTGCCGACTGTGCCCAGGAGGCGTGCCGTGTGCGGGTGGCGTGCTGGACGGGCCGTGATGGGCGTGTCCCGGCGGCGTGCTCGGCGGGCTCTGGTGTTGGTGCCCGGGTGGCGTGCTGGGCGGCCCGTGGTGGTGCGCGGGCGGAGTCGAGGACGGCGGCCCATGGTCCCGGTGTGCCGGCGGCCCGGAGTGCACGTGATGCGGATGCTTCGGCGGCGCGTGCCCGTGCCCCCGCCGCCTGCATGCGAGCCCGGGCGGGAGCTGCCCATGATTCTTGCGTGCCTGGCCCGGCGGAACGTGGCCGTGGTGCGCGCGCGCCTGCCCTGGCGGGATGCGGCAGCCCTGCGACGATCCTTCTGCCTCTCCCTCCGTCGGGGTCGTCGTGGCCGGCGTCGTGGCAGTGGGGGTCGTGGTCACCGGCGTGGTCGTCGTCGGCGTAGTGGTCGTGGGCGTCGTGGTAGTGGGCGTGGTCGTGGTCGGCGTCGTGGTCGTGGTCGTGGTCGGCGGCGGCGTGCCCGAGCCGCCCGTCCCGCCGCCCTGGCCCGGAGGCTGATTACCGCCGCTCGAGTTGCCGCCGGAGGGGGACTGGTGCGTGGGCCGGCTGACCGGGCTCGTCGGCGCGCTGCCGCCGACGGGAGTCGAGCCGCTAGTAGCACCGGCGCCACCTGTGCCGCGTGTGGGCGGCGCGACCGATTGGTGCGGCCGTTGCCGGCTCGTGACGGACGGTGACACGACGACCTTCTCCGGGGGCGCCGCGACCGGCGCCGGGCCAGCGCCGGAGTAGATCGACGGGAGATGCACTGTGCCGGAGCCGAGCAGCAGAGCCATCGCGCCCATGCCAACGAGGAGCGGGATCACGACCGCCGCCGCTCCTAGAGCGATTTTTCCCACTGCGCGCCCCTTGCCGCGCTCGTCAGCCGGCACCTGCCCGACTCCCCCCTCTTCCGGGTTGTCCTTCCCTGCCTCGATCCTGACATACAAGACGTCTGCTCGGACATCAACCCGGGCGCCGCACCGACATTCGCACTTTCCGGGAGAAATGTCTGCCGGCCCCGGAAGGTCTCACGGAGTTCTCATTGGGCGCTCACGCCGGTCTTACGCCCCGCTGTTCTAGTCGGAGGTACACCCGGGCCGCGCGCCGCCGCGGCCGCGGGCGGCCAATACCGAGAGTAGCCGAGGTGTACTTCACCTACATCCGCCGCGAGCTTCGCCTCCGCCTCAAGCATCGCTCGCCGTTGCTCTCGGGCTGGCGGTCGGGATCGCGCTCGTCGTGACCGTCGCCCCGCCAGAATGTCGCCATGCCGGATCCGATCCGCTGCTGGCCGACGAGCGATCCGGCCTACCTCGCGTATCACGACGAGGAGTGGGGCCGCCCTATCCGCGACGAGCGTGGTCTCTACGAGCGCCTCTGCCTGGAGGGCTTCCAGTCCGGGCTCTCGTGGCTGACGATCCTCCGCAAGCGCGAGGCCTTCCGCCGCGCGTTCGCAGGCTTCGATCCGGACCGGGTCGCGCGGTTCGGCGAGCGCGACGTCGAGCGGCTGCTCGGCGACGCGGGGATCGTCCGGCACCGCGGCAAGATCGAGGCCACGATCGAGAACGCGCGGGCCACGCTCGCGCTGCGCGCGACGGGGACGCCGCTCGAGGAGCTCATGTGGGAGTACCGGGACCACGCAGACGGGAAGGAGTTGTCCCGCCGGCTCAAGTCCGCGGGCTTCCGCTTCGTCGGCCCCACGACGGTCTATTCGTCGATGGAGGCGTGCGGGATCGTCAACGGCCACCGTCCCGACTGCTGGATAAGGGACACCGTGGAAACGCTGCGCGTTTCCACGGTGTAGAAATGGAACTCCGCGCGGGCGAGAGCGCGGTCTCGCCCGCGCTCCGTGCTGTTCTGTTATGGATCCTGTGGACGGGAGGGTTCTGTCGTGCGCTCGCGCGCGGCAGAGGCCGGCGCGAGCGCGGTCCGGCCTCCGGCTAAGTCGCCGCTTCGCGGCAGTCTTAGCCTCCGGCCTTTGGCGTGGTTTTCGGTGAAGGGTTCCGAAGCCCGTTCCGGCCCCAGCGGGCTAGGCTCGCACGCGGTGCTTGACGACCGTGTACGCGCTGTGCTCGAGCGCCTCGAGCGGGAGGACGCCGAGGAGCGGGAGCGTGGCCTTCCTCCGGAGCAGCGGGCGCGCCAGGTGGAGCCCACGACGGGCCGGTTCCTCTTCTCGCTCGTCGCGCCGCAGACCGACTGCGAGGTGCTCGAGCTCGGCGGCTCGCGCGGCTACTCCTCGATCTGGCTCGCGGCCGGTGTGCGCCACCTCGGCGGACGGGTCCTCTCGCTCGAGCACGATCCCGCGAAGGCCGAGGCGTGGCGTCGCAACGTGGCAGAGGCGGGGCTCGACGAGTGGGCGGAGTTGCACGAGGGCGACGCCTTGGAGTTCCTGCCTCGGCTCGACGACGTGTTCGACCTCGTGTTCCTCGACGCCGAGAAGGAGGACTACGAGGAGCTGTTCCGGCTCGCGCGGGGGAAGGTCGAGCCCGGCGCGCTCGTCGTCGCGGACAACGTCCTCTCGCACCCCGACCCGCTCGCGAACTACTCGGCCGCCCGGCAGGCCGACCCCACGCTCCTCAGCGTCACCGTCCCGCTCGACCGCGGGCTCGAGCTGAGCGTGGTGTTGCAGTAGCCGCGCTCTTCGCTATCGTGCGACTACCGCGGAAAGGAGGTGGTCCGGCAGTGATTTCAGACAGTACGGGCAGTGGAGGTACCAGCGGGTAGGGGTGCCGTCCCCGGACCTACGGGGAACCGCCTAGCCAGCGTGGGGGACGTCGCGTTCCGCGCCGCCCGGCCCGACTACCCGGGCCGGAGCAGGAAGGCGCCTCTGCCACTACGCGCTGGTTACTGTGTCGAGGGGCCGCGAAAGCGGCCCCTCGCATTTGCTCAGGCAGCTACCCGGTCGGGAGCCGCGACGGCCTCCGACGCGAGGGTGGTCAGGTGCAGCCGGAGCTGTTCGAAGAGCTCGCTGTCGAGCAGCCGGCCCTCGACGTCGAAGCGCTCGTGGGCGCGGGAGACGGGGATCTCGGTGCCGACCACGCGGGCGCCGGCGATGCCGAGGATCCGTTTCAGGTCCTGCTGCGCCCACAGCGCACCGAACTGGCCGGTGCTCGCGCCGGCCACGGCGACCGGCTTGTTCCGCAGCACTGCCTCGCGCTTCGGCCGGGAGGCCCAGTCGATCGCGTTCTTGAGGCCGCCCGGGACTGAGCCGTTGTACTCAGGCGTCACGAACAGGATCGCGTCCGCCGCTGCCCAGTCCTCCCGCAGGCGGCGAACCGATTCCGGCGCGTCCCCGTCGAGATCCTCGTCGTACAACGGCAGCTCGCGGATCCCCTCCCAGGGCTCGAGCTCGATGCCCTCGGGAGCGGCCTCGAGCGCGGCGCGCAGGAGGCTCGAGTTGAACGAGCCCGCGCGCAGGCTGCCGGAGACGGCGAGGATCCGCACCGCTACGCCTGCTTCACGAAGACCAGGTTCGCGATGAGCTTTACCTCGTCGCCGAGGTAATTCCCTCCCCCGGACTGGTTGGGCATGTTCCAGCTGATGCCGAACGTGCGGCGGTCGACGCTGCCCTCGAGGGTCAGGCCGAGCTTCTCGCGGCCGAAGGGATCGATCGCCGGCTCGCCGATACGGCCCGTGAGTTCGAGCGGCTTCGTGACCCCCCTGAGCCCCAGCTCGCCGGTGCCGTGGACGGTGCCGTCCTCCTCCTCGACGAGCTCGGTCGCCCGGAATGAGATCTCGGGGTAGCGCTCCGCGTCGAAGAAGTCGGGCGACTGGAGGTGGCCGTTGAGCTGCTCGTCCTTGACGTCGACGCTCGCGACCTGTGCCGTGCCGGCGAGCGAGCTCCCGCTCAGCTCGGCGGAGAAGTCGCGGAAGCTGCCCCGGAAAGTGCTGCCGCCCGCGTACTCGATCTCGAACGAGACACTCGAGTGGACGGGGTCGGAGCTCCAGCTCCCGGCCGGGGCAAAGTGCTGTGTGGATTCGATGACGGACATGATGAAAGACTTGCCTCCTCGAAGGAATCGGGGGTATACTTGAGATCGCAAAGATCATAGCGAGGAAAGATTGTCTAGTCAAGTATTGTCCGCACAAGAAGTCTCCGGGCTCACGATCACCTCGTGGCTCCGGTTCCTGCGCGCCCACGCCGCGATCACGCGTGAGCTCTCCTCACGCCTCGAGGCGCTCCACGAGCTCACGCTGAGCGACTACGACGTCCTCGTGCAGCTCTACTTCGCGGAGGGACGGCGCATGCGCCGGATCGACATCGCCCGCTCGGTCCTCCTCACGGCCTCCGGGATCACGCGCCTGCTCGACGGGCTCGAGTCGTGCGGTCTCGTCGAAAAGGCCCGTTGTGACAGCGACGCCCGCGTCACGTATGCGGTACTGACCGAGGCCGGCGTGAAAAAGGTCGAGCAGGCCCGTGAGTCGCACGTCGCCGACATCGAGGAGCTCTTCGGCTCGCGGTTCTCGCCGGAGGAGCGCGAGCAGCTCGCCGAGCTCCTCGGCCGTTTGCCGCTTGCGCGCACGTCCGAAGCGTGCAGCCGGTGAGCCACGCGTTCTCCTCGCTCGACGAGCTCGGCAGCGGCCCGGGCTTCCGCAAGATCCGCCAGGCGCTCGGCGTGACGGCCTTTGGGATCAACGCCATCGTCATGCCGCCCGGGCACGACGGCTTCCTCCACTGGCACGACAACCAGGACGAGCTCTACTTCGTCCACCGCGGCCGCGTCGAGGTGGAGGTCGAGGGCGAGAAGCGGATCCTCGGCGAGGGCGGCCTCTTCCACGTCGAGTCGACGACGCCGCGCAAGGTGTCGAATCCGTTCGACGAGGAGGCGATCGTGCTCGCGGTCGGCGGCAAGGACGGCTACGTCGAGCGCGACGGCCATCTCGTCGACGAAGACGATCTTCCGCGCCGCGTCGCCTTTGGCAAGTCCTAGATCAGGGCAACGCTTCGGATCCCGCCGTCGCGGCCGATCCGCCCCAGGCGCTCCGGCACCTCGTCGAGCGAGATCGTGCTCGTCACGAAGCGACCGAGGTCGAGCCGGCCGTCGAGCGCCGCCTGCGCGAGGAAGGGGAAGTCCTCCTGCGGGATCGTGTCGCCGCCGTGGGTCACCGAGAGCGTGATCTTCGGCCCGAAGACGTCCGCCTCGAGATCGGCGTCGAGCTGCGCGCCCGGCACCGGCAGGCCGACGAGCGTCGCCGTCCCCGCGTAGGCGCACATCCGGATCGCCTGCATAAGGGCCGAGGCGGCGCCGACGGCGGAGAAGGCGAACTCGACGCCGCGGCCGCCGGTCAGCTCGCGCACGGCAGCGACCGGGTCGCCCGCCGAGGCGTCGACGACGTCGGTCGCCCCGAGCGGGCACGCATGCTCGAGCTTCTCGGGCGCGACGTCGACGGCGACGATCCGTTCCGCGCCCGCGAACCGCGCCCCCTGCACGACCGCGAGCCCGACGCCGCCGCAGCCGATCACGGCGACGGAGGAGCCCTCCCGGACCGGCGTGGCCCAGAGCGCCGCGCCCGCTCCCGTCGAGAACCCGCACGCGAGCAACGCCGCCTGCTCCATCGGCAGCTCCTCCGGCACCTTCACCGCGCACGCCTCGTGCACGACCGCTTGCTCGGCGAACGTCCCGCAACGGAGGACTGGCGTCAGCAGTGCACCGTCGGCGGCCCGGTGCAGACGCCGCTTCGCGCGCAGCTGCGATGAGCAGCGGCGCGGGTCGCCTCGTCGGCACTGCGGGCAGTCGCCGCACGGCGCGCGCCAGGCGACGACGACGCGGTCGCCGGGCGCGACGCTCGTCACCTCGCTCCCGATCTCCTCGACGATGCCGGCACCCTCGTGGCCGAGCAGGATCGGGAACCGCATCCCCCAGCCCCTCGTCTCGACGACATGGACGTCGGAGTGGCAGAGGCCGCAGGCGAGCACGCGCACGAGCACCTCGCGCGGCCCTGGCGGGTCTACGGTCAGCTCCTCGACCGCCGGTGTCGCGTCCGGCTCGGCGTAGACGACGCCGCGCGTCACGCTTTCGCACGGTGGCTGCCACCGTGACGAGGATGTCACGTCGCGCGGCGCAGCTGCTCGTCGAGCGGCACGAGCGGCAGCCTGAACGTCTCGACCGCGCTCGGGTCGGTGACGACGTTGTCGCCGAGCTCGAGCATCGTGAGCTGGTCGCGCGTCACCGGCGCGCCGGGCAGCCGCTCGGTCAGCGTCGCCTGCACTCGCATCGCGCGGAAGGGAACGTGCACGGACGGGCGCCGGACGCCGAGCACCCGCTTCAGCCGCTCCCAGAACTCGTTCCAGCTCACCGCCTCGGGGCCGCCCAGCTCGAACGTCCGGTTCGCCGCCGCGTCCTCGCCGATCGCGAGTGCGTAGTACTCGGCGAGGTCCTCGATCCAGATCGGCTGCAGCCGCTGGGTCCCCGGCCCGATGATCGGCGTCAGCGGCGCGAAGCGGGCGAGCCGGACGAAGGTCGGCAGGACGCCGCCCTCGCGGCCGAAGACGAAGCTCGGCCGGAAGATCACGTGCTCGAGCCCGGACTCCCGGACCGCACGCTCCATCTCCCACTTCGCCGCGAAGTACGGCACGGCGTCCTTCGTCCGCTCGTCGAGGCCGAGCGCGCTCGCAAGCACGAAGCGGCGGACCCCCGCCGCCTGCGCCGCGGCGACGACGTTCCGCGTGCCCTCGGCCATGACGCGCTCAAAGTCGGCCGGCCGGCCGCGGATGATCGCGACGAGGTGGACGACCGCATCGGCGCCTTCGCACGCGGAGCGCAGGGACGCCGCGTCGGTCACGTCGCCGACGGCCAGCTCGACTCCCCAGGCGGTGAGGCGGGTGGCACGCGCAGGATCGCGCACGAGCGCCCGCACCGGCAGCTCGCGCGCCCGCAGCGCGTGCACGACGTGCGGCCCCACGAAGCCCGTCCCGCCCGTGACGAGGATCGTCACGCGTCCTCGAAGTTCTGCCAGTAGCGGCTGGCGGTCGGGCCGCGCTGGCCCTTGTACTTCGAGCCGATCGAGTCGGCGCCGTACGGCGTCGCGGCGGGCTCCGTCATCTGCATGAAGGAGATCTGCCCGATCTTCATGCCGGGATAGATCGTGATCGGCAGGTTGGCGACGTTGGAGAGCTCGAGCGTGACGTGGCCGTCCCAGCCCGGGTCGATGAACCCGGCGGTGGAGTGGATCAGGAGGCCGAGGCGGCCGAGCGACGACTTCCCGTCGAGCCTGGCGACGACGTCGTCCGGCAGCTTGATTCGTTCGAGCGTCGAGCCGAGGACGAACTCTCCAGGGTGCAGGATGAACGCCCGGTCTTCGACCTCGACGAGCTCGGTCAGCTCCGCCTGCTCGACCTTGACGTCGATGAACGGGTAGCGGTTGTTGTGGAAGACGCGGAAGAGCCGGTCGACGCGGACGTCGACGCTCGAGGGCTGCAGGAGCGCCTCGTCGTACGGGTCGATCTCGATCCTCCCCTCGGCGAGGAGACGGGCGATCGTCGCGTCGGAGAGGACCATGACGACGATTCTCCCCGATTCCGCGTCCCGCGCTGCCGTTATCGTGGTCCCGTGGCCGTGACGCGCGCAATCGAGCTTCGCACGCAGATCCCGGGCCCCCGCTCCGGCGAGATCACGGAGCGGAAGGAGCGCGTCGTCGCCGATCCGCTTGGGCTCTACCTGCCGGTCGTGATCGCCGACGGGCGCGGCGCGACCGTCACCGACGTCGACGGGAACACGTTCGTCGACTTCACCGGCGGCGTGGGCTGTCTCAACGTCGGCCACGCCCACCCGCGCGTCGTGGCCGCGGTGCAGGAGCAGGCCGCCCGCTTCCTCCACACCGACTTCACCATCGTCCCGTACGAGATCTACGTCGAGTACGCCGAGCGGCTGACGGCGCTCGCGCCGTTCTCGGGCCCGGCGAAGGCCGCGTTCTTCAACGCCGGCACCGAGGCCGTCGAGAACGCGGTCAAGTTCGCGCGCGGATACACGGGCCGCCCGGCGGTGATCGGCTTCGAGGGGGCGTTCCACGGCCGCACGCTCCTCTCGCTCACGCTCACCTCCAAGACGCACCCCTACAAGGCGGGGCTGGGGCCGTTCGCGCCGGAGGTGTACCGCGTCCCGTTCCCGGACGAGTACCGCGGGGTCACGGCGCGCGACGCCCTGGATGCGCTCGAGCGTGCGCTCTCGACGCAGGTCGCCGCCGAGACCGTGGCCGCCGTCGTCGTCGAGCCGGTGCAGGGCGAGGGCGGCTTCATCCCGTCGCCGCCCGGGTTCCTCGAGGGGCTCCGCGCGATCTGCGACCGCGAGGGAATCCTGCTCGTCGTCGACGAGGTGCAGACCGGCTTCGGCCGCACCGGGCGGATGTTCGCCGTTGAGCACTACGGCGTCGAGCCGGACCTGATGACGCTCGCGAAGTCGATCGCCGGAGGCCTCCCGCTCTCCGCGGTGGTCGGCAAGGCCGAGATCATGGACTCGCTCGGGGACAACGCGGTGGGCGGCACGTACGTCGGCAACCCCGTCGCGCTCGCGGCGGCCGTCGCCGTCCTCGACGTGTTCGAGGAGGAGGGGCTCGTCGAGCGGGCGCAGCGGATCGGCGAGACCGTTCGGACGCGCATGCTCGCCTGGCAGGAGCGCTTCGAGGCGATCGGCGACGTGCGCGGCCTCGGCGCGATGGTCGCGGTCGAGTACGTTCAGGACCGCGGGACGAAGGAGCCCGCGCCGGGCATCGCGTCGCGGGTCGCGGAGGAGGCCGCAGCTCGCGGGCTGCTGCTGCTCAAGGCAGGCGTTCACTCCAACTGCAATCGCGTCCTCTGTCCGCTCGTGATCACCGACGCCGAGCTCGAGGAGGCGCTCGCGGCGTGGGAGGAGGCGCTCGAAGCGGTCCTTGCGTAGCCGCGCGCGGCGCTCGTGCGTTCTAGCGATGTGCCGGGACCGAGGTCGACAACCCGTGCCGTGGCACGCCCAGCACAACCTGGCGACCTGATCGCCGAGCGCTACGAGCTCGAGGAGCTCGTGGGGAGCGGCGGGATGTCGACGGTCTTCCGCGCACGCGACGTCCAGCTCGACCGGCGCGTCGCGCTCAAGATCCTCCACCAGCGGTACGTCGACGACGCCGAGTACGTCGAGCGCTTCCGCCGGGAGGCGCGGGCGGTCGCGCAGCTGTCGCACCCGAACATCGTCACCGTCATCGATCGCGGTCAAGACGACGGCCGGCAGTACATCGTCTTCGAGCACGTCGACGGCGAGAATCTCAAGGAGCTCGTCCAGCGCACGGGCCGGCTGCCGGTCCGGCGGGCGCTCGAGCTCGCGCTCGCGGTCGCCGACGGGCTCGCGTTCGCGCACGAGCGCGGGCTCGTCCATCGCGACGTGAAGCCGCAGAACATCCTGCTGAGCAGGGAGGGCGAGGTGAAGGTGACCGACTTCGGCATCGCGCGGTCGCTGCACGTCGAGCACGGCGTGACGCAGACGGGAACCGTGCTCGGGACCGGCGAGTACCTCGCGCCCGAGCAGGCGAGCGGCAAGCCGGTCTCGCCCGCCACCGACGTCTATTCGCTCGGCGTCGTGCTCTGGGAGCTGCTCGCCGGAGAAGTCCCGTTCTCCGGCGAAAACTTCGTCGCGGTGGCGATGCGCCACATCAACGAGCCGCTCCCGAGCTTGCGGGAGCGGCGGCCGGAGGTTTCCCCGAGGCTCGCCGTCGTCGTCGAGCGCGCGCTCGCCAAGCATCCAGAGCGCCGCTTCCCCTCGATGGCCGCGCTGGCCGCGGAGCTCCGTGCCTGCCTCGCCGAGCTCGACGGGGAGGCGCCGCCGCCGCCACTACCGGAGGAGGACGCGGCGCTGACGCTCATCAGGGCTCCCGTCCCGCCCTCGGCGCCCGTGCGCCTCCGGCGCTCCCGCCGGCGTCCGCTGGCATACGCGCTGGTGGCGCTCGCGGCCGCCGGAGCGGCGCTCGCCGCCGCGCTCCTCCTCGGTGGCGGCTCGAACCACCACTCCGGCGGGTCGGGCGGCGGCGGTGGCTCGGGAGGCTCGCCCGTAGAGCTTCGTGGCCTCACCGACTACGACCCGCAAGGAAACGGCGGCGAGCACTCGGACACTGCATCTCTGGCGACCGACAGCAGCGCCACCACCTCGTGGACGACGGAGACGTACGGGAACCAGGACTTCGGCGGACTCAAGGACGGCCTCGGACTCGTGCTCGACGCCGGCAGCGCCGTCAAGCTCACGGAGCTCACCGTTCAGACGCCGACGCCGGGATTCACCGCGCAGATTCAGGCCGGCGACTCGTCCGGGGGCGGCTTTACCGGCGACTCCTCCTCGCAGACCGTCTCCTCTGACAAGGCGACGTTTACGCTGGACGGCAAGACCGCGCAGTACTACGTCATCTGGATCACGCAGCTGCCGCCGGGCAACCGCGCGGAGATCTCCGAGGTCACGGCCCGCTCCTAGTAGACGAGCTTCGAGCGGCGCTCGTGCCGCTCGAGGGCGAGCTCGATCAACCGGTCGAGCGCCTCCGCATACCCGAGGCCCGACGCCTCGAACAGGCGCGCCCAGACGCTAGTCGCGGTGAAGCCGGGCATCGTGTTGAGCTCATTGAGGACGACCTCGCCATCGCTCTCCCGCACGAAGAAGTCGACGCGGGCGAGGCCCTCGCACTCGGAGGCGACGAACGACTCGACCGCGCGGCGCTGCAGGAGCTCGATCGTGTCCTGCGACAGCCCCGGCGGCGGTACGAGCAGCTCCATCCCGCCCTCGTCGTACTTCGACGAGTAGTCGTACCACTCGTGCTCGAGGGTGTCGATCTGGCCCGGCAGCGAGGCGATCGGCGGCGGCACCCGGTTGCCGAGCACGCCCACCTCGACCTCCGTTCCGGCGACGAGTTCCTCGACGAGCACCTTCTCGTCGTGCCGGAAGGCGAGCTCGACCGCCGGCTCCAGCTCCCTCTCGTCGTGCACCTTCGTGATGCCCACCGAGGAGCCGAGCCGTGCCGGCTTGACGAACACCGGATAGCCGAAGGGGTTCTCGATCGCGTCGCCGAGCCGGATCGCGTGGTGGGCCGCCACCGGGATGCCGCTGTCGCGCATCACCTTCTTGAACAGGTCCTTGTCCATCGCCAGCGCGGAGGCGGCGACGCCGGCCCCGACGTAGGGCACGTCGGCGAGCTCGAGCAGTCCCTGCACGGTGCCGTCCTCGCCGAACGGGCCGTGCAGGATCGGGAGCACGACGTCGACGGTGCCGATCTCCTCGAGCGTCCCATGCTCGGCCGGCACGGGCAGCGTCTCTGCCGGACGCGTCTCCTCCGGGCCTGTCCCGGTATCAGTTACCAGGAGGTGTCCGGAACGGTCGGGCCCCGCCTCGAGCGCCCACCGGCCGTCGCGGCCGATGGCAATCTCAGCGATCTCGTACCGCTCCGGGTCGAGAGCCCCGACCACGGAGCGCGCGGAGGCGAGGGAGATCTCGTGCTCGCTCGACCGGCCGCCCGCGAGGACGGCCACGCGGAGACGGCGAGCCGGGCTCAATCCGTGGTCGTCGTCGTACTCGTCGTCGGGGGTGGCGGCGAGGACTGTCCGATCTCGATGGTCACCGTCGATCCCTTCGTCGCCTGCTGGCCGCCCTCGGGATTCTGCGACTGGACGATGCCGTCCTGCGTTGGGTCGCTGACCGCCACGAACTGCTGATTGACCTGGAAGCCCTGGCTCTCGAGCGAGCTCACCGCCTGTTGCGCCGTCTCGCCCACCACCGACGGAACGTCGACCTTCGGCGGGCCGTTCGAGACCTGGAGGGCGACGTTCGAGCCCTCCCTCGCCGAAGTGCCCGGCGCCGGGGTCTGATGGATGACCTGGCCCTGAGGCGCGTCGCTGTCCACGTAGGTCGGATTGGGGTTGAAGCCGGCGGCGTGCAGATTTGCCGTCGCAACGTCGATGCTCTCGCCGACGACGTTCGGGACAGGCTTCGTCACGGGGCCGCTCATGACGTTGACCTTCACGGTCGACCCCTCCGGGATCGACTCGCCGGCGGGCGGATCGGTCGCCGTCACCTGGCCCTTCGTCGGACCGGGAACTATCCGCTCCACCGGCTTGAGCTTCAGGTCGGACAGCGCCTGCTGCGCCTCCGGCCACGACTTGCCCTTGACATTCGGCACGTCCACCTTCGGCGGGCCGGTGGAGACCCAGATCGTGACCGTGCCGCCCTTGTCGACCTTCGAGCCGGCATCCGGGTCCTGCTTGAAGACGATTCCTGGCTTGACCTTCGCGTTCGCTTGGTGTCGGATCGACGGGACGAGGTGCACGATGCCGATCTGCCGTACGGCCTGAGCCTGTCGTTCCCCGACGTAGCGGCCGACGGGCTCCTTCACCGGCGAGCCCGACAGCTCATGCCAGACGAAGAAGCCGGCAACGGCGGCGGCGATCACGAAGGCGACTGCGACGAGCCACGGCCAGACCGGCCGCTCGGGCCCGCCGGGCTCCGCGTACTCCTCCTCCTCGATCACCGGCGGCGGGATGTCCCGTGCCCGGGTACGCGGAGGAGCGATCATCGTGGCGGCCGTCGACTCGGCGGCGGCGGCCGCCGGGGCGCGCAGCACCTGCGTCGCCGCGGTCGTCGCCGACAGCGGGGCGCCCCGGCCGACTCGCTCGAGGTCGGCCTCCATCTCGTCGGCGCTCTGGTAACGGTCGTCTGGATCCTTGGCGAGCGCCCGCAGCACCACCTTGTCCAGCTCGGGCGGGACGTCGGGACGGAGCTGCGAGGGCGGCTTCGGCACGGCCGAGAGGTGCTTCATCGCGATCTCGACCGGCGTGTCGCCCTCGAAGGGCGTCTTGCCGGTCAGCAGCTCGTAGAGGACGATGCCCAGCGAGTAGAGGTCCGAGCGCGGGTCGACCTCGCCGCCGCGCGCCTGCTCGGGAGAGAGGTACTGGGCCGTCCCGACGATCGAGCCCGTCTCGGTCATCTGGCTCGTGCCGGCGCGCGCGATGCCGAAGTCGGTGACCTTCACCCGTCCCTCGCCGTCGACGAGGACGTTGTGCGGCTTGATGTCGCGGTGCACGATCCCGTGCCGGTGCGCGAAGCGGAGCGCCGAGAGGATTTGGCGGGCGTACTCGATCGCGACGTTCACCGGGGCTGCGCCCCGGCTGACGATCAGCTCCTTGAGGGTGCGGCCATCGAGGAACTCCATCGCGATGTAGTAGGTGT
>JBJMKG010000025.1:0-25366 GCA_045805945.1 Gaiellaceae bacterium | reverse complement strand
TCGTCGGTGAGGTAGCGCATCATCTCGATCACGTCGCCGACCTCGGTCTCCTTGAAGATCGTCGTGTTCGTGGTGACGCGGAAGCCGCGGGCGCGCGCCGTCTTGATCGCGTCGATCGCGATGTCCCAGAGGCCGGGGTAGTCGCAGACGTAGTCGTGGATCTCGCGCATCCCGTCGAGGTGGATGACGAAGCTGAGGCGATTCGAGGGCTCGAACCAGTCGAGGCACTGCTCGAGCCGCAGCGCGTTCGTGCAGAGCTCGATCGTCTTGCCGAGCTCGAGGATCTGCGCGGCCACCTCGTCGATCCCCTTGTAGACGAGCGGCTCGCCGCCGCAGATCGAGACGACGGGAGCGGGACACTGGACCGCCGCGTCGACGCACTCCTCGACCGACAGGCGCGCGCGATTCGACTCGTACTCGCGGATCTTCCCGCAGCCGATGCAGGCGATGTTGCACGCGAGGGTCGGCTCGAGCATCAGCACGAGCGGATAGCGCTCGCCCTTCCGCTGCTGCGCGACCACGTACCTGCCGATCGAGACCGTCGATGCGATCGGGAACTTCATCCAGCCAACCTTTCTCTCAGTCGTCCCAGTGCCAGAAGAGGAAACGTGATGCGGTAGAGGTGATACCGGATCATGAAATCGAGTGGAAATCCCGTGCCGGTGAAATGCTCCTCATGCCAGTCGCCGTCCGCGCGCTGCGCGGCACACAGATAGTCTGCCGCCCGCCGGGCACTAGAATCCTCAGCGTTTCCTGCGGCCACGTACGCCAGGAGCGCCCACGCCGTCTGCGACGCCGTCGTGAAATTCGCGCGGCCGCGCCAGGCGGGATCGCTGTAGGAGTGGATGTCCTCCCCGAAGCCACCGCTCTCCTGCTGGACGGAGTCGAGCCAGGCGGCGGCGCGGCGCATCGCCGGATGGTCGGGCGGGATGCCGCACGCCTCGAGGCCGGGCAGCGCCGCACCGGTGCCGTAGAGGTGGTTGACGCCCCAGCGGCCGAACCACGACCCGTCCTCCTCCTGCTCGGAGAGGAGCCAGTCGAGCCCGCGCTCGGCCGCCTCGGGCTGCACGCCGAGCGTTCCGAGCGTCTCGAGCGAGTGCGCCGTGACGTCGGCGCTCGGCTCGTCCGTGACCTTGCCGAAGTCGCAGAAGGGGACCTTGTAGAGCCACATCGCCTGGTTGTCGACGTCGAAGGCTCCCCAGCCGCCGCCGCGCGACTGCATGCCCACGAGCCAGTCGACGCCGCGCGCGATCGCGTCCTCGCCGCGGTCGAGCTCACGCAGTGCGAGCGCGACGACGGCGGTGTCGTCCACGTCGGGATAGAGATCGTTCTCGAACTCGAAGGCCCAGCCCCCAGGAGCGAGCTCCGGCTTCCGGATCGACCAGTCGCCCTTGACGGTCACCTCCTCGCGGAGGAGGTAGTCCCCGCCCTTCCGCAGCGCCTCGTGCCCGGCCGGAATCCCGCAGGCGCGCAGCGCGAGTACCGCGAGCGCCGTGTCCCACACGG
This sequence comes from Gaiellaceae bacterium, assembly GCA_045805945.1. Lineage (GTDB taxonomy): Bacteria > Actinomycetota > Thermoleophilia > Gaiellales > Gaiellaceae > Palsa-739. The sequence continues at coordinate 23,860 of JBJMKG010000025.1, read as the reverse complement.
GCGACTGGCACGCCTCGGGCCGCAGCCGCTCGCCGTCCTCGACCATGAAGCCTCGCCACCCGTCGACGGCCTTGCCGAGCGTCGGATCGTCGAGCCCGTGGCCGAGCGCGGCGAGCGCGATGATCCCCCACACCCACGGCGGCTGGATCCCGCCCCACGAGCCGTCCGCCTCCTGCCGCTCACGGATCCAGCGCTCGGCGACGGCGACGGCCCGCCGGCGGAGGGCGTTCGGCCGCCGCGCCGGCCGTGTCCGCCCCGGCATCGCCCCGATCGCGCTCAGGTCGAGGTCCGCCGGCCGCACGGGGCGAAGCGACTGGGCGACCGCGAGGGCGACGAAGGTCTGCCGCGCCCAGCAGGAGAAGTCGTAGATCGAGAAGGGCGAGGAGGGCGGCAGGAGGACGAGCTCGGGCGGGATCGGCACCATCCGCTGCCACGGCCACTGCCCGAGCAGGGCCATGAAGCACTTCGTGAACAGCCGGCTCTTCGGGATCCCGCCCTCGCGCCGGATGTACTCCAGCGCCCGCGGCCCCGGGTCGACGCCGGCGAGGCGGCAAGCGACGTACCCCTCGATCGAGGTCGAGAGGTCGGGCGGCCCCTCGAACCAGATCGACCACGTGCCGTCGTTGCGCATCCGCGCGAGGAGCTCGTTCGCGATCCTCCGGTCGAGCTCCGGGGTGCGCAGGCCGAGGTAGTGGTGCCAGAAGAGATGCTGCGCCGTCATCGTCACGTTCGACTCGAGCTCGCCGACCCAGGCGCCGTCGGGCCGCTGCAGCTCGAGCAGGCGGCGCGTGCCGCGCTCGATCGCGGCGTCGAGTTGCGTCAGCTCGGTGGTGGCGCTCACGCACTCCTCCGACCGGTGGCAGCCACTGCACGCCTTTGTGACAGCGGGTGGCGGCTTGACTCAGCGGCGCGCGTGTTGAGGCGTGACGGTTTCGTAACGGTGGCTGCCACCGGCTTGACGCTCACGCTGTAACTCTGGCGGAAGCGCTGCTCAAGATGTGCTGAGCCGCCCGCCGCCCGCTCCGAACTGCGCTCTCCATCGTCGCCGGCCAGCCGGTGTCGGTCCAGGCGCCGGCGCGGGCGACGTTCGGCCGGGAGGTCTCTACTCCCGGCCGCCGCACGCCCGGCCGGAGAGCGACCGTCGCGTACGGCTCCCGGCTGACCCGCGACCAGAGCAGCCCGGCCTCGCCGAGCCGCTCGGTCAGCTGCGTCGCGATCAGATCCACGAGCTCGCGCCCTCGCACCGCGAGCAGCTCGGGCACGCCGCTCGAGACGACCGTGAGGTACTGACCGCGCTTCGGCCGGCTCCCGGTGAGCGTGCCGCGGTCGAACACCCAGTGCGCGTCCGAGCCGAGCAGCGCGGCCAGCGGCACGCCGAGCAGCGGCCGGTCGAACCAGAGGTGGACGCTCACGATCGGCGAGTCCTCGAGCGCCGGCTCGGACTCGCCCAGCAGGCGCGCGCTCTCGCGCGGCGGAACGGCCACGACGACCGCGTCCGTGTCGAGTTCAGCGAGGGAGGACACACGCGAATCGGTGAGCACCGTCGCGCCCGCGCCCTGGAGCGCGCTGCCCGCCGCGCGGCCGTGCATCGCGCCGAGCGGCCTCGTCGGGAGGACCAGGTCGCCGTTCGACCGCGGACCGAGCAATGCGGTACGGACGGTGAAGAGCCCAGCCCCGGCGTCGGCCTCGTCGCTGCGGAGGTTGAGGGCCGGCCGCACAAACACGTCCCAGAAGCGATCGATGGACGAGGCCGTTTCGCCCAGTCGCCTGAGCAGCTCTCCAAACGATTCGTCGGGTTGCGCCTGCGCGGAGCGCAGTCGCAGGAGCGTCAACGGGAGCCGGACCCGATCCCGCAGGAACAGGTGCCTGTACGCAAGCAGCGAGCGAAGGCTCGGCTCGATCGACGCGATCGCGCCCTCCGCGTCGAGCACCGGCAGGGCGAGCCGCGTGCGGAGGAACGAGCCGCCTTCGCCGATCCGGTCGAGGAAGCGCAGGTACTCCGAGAAGCAGCCGAGGGCGATGTGCTGCCCGTTGTCGGGAGGCGGCTCGGGATCGCCCTCGCGCTCGGGCAGGGTCTGGACGGCGCCGCCGAGCGCCGGTCGCGCCTCGAGCACCGTCACCGCGTGGCCGGCGTCGGCCAGGTCGAGTGCCGCCGCGAGGCCCGCGAGGCCACCGCCGACGACGGCGACCTTCATCGGAGCAGCCCCCTCGCCACGACGGCGAGCTTGCGAGGGGTGGAGAGCCGCGTCTTCTCGCCGAAGACGTCGAAGCCGCCCGCCTCGATCCGGTCGAGCGTCTCGCGGTACAGCCGAGCGAAAGTGCCGACACACAGGGCGCTGCGGCGGTCGAGCGAGTCGAGCAGGCGCAGCCCCTCGGCGAGGTGCGCCCGGGCCCGCGCGGCCTCGAAGGCCATGAGCTCCCGAAACTCCGGCGACGGGGCCAGCTGCTCGACCCCGAACGCAGCGAGCTCGTCCTGCGGGAGGTAGACCCGGCCGAGTCGCCGGTCCTCGTCGACGTCGCGGATGATGTTGATCAGCTGGAGCGCGACGCCCAACGTCATCGCATGCTGGGTGTCGTCGGAGCCGTACACGGGCACGCAAGCGAGCCCCACGGCCCCCGCGACCTTCTCGCAGTAGGCGCGCAGCTCGGCGAAGTCGGCGTAGGTGGACTGCTCGAGGTCCTGCAGGCCGCCATCGACGAGCGCTGCGAGCGGCTCGCGCGGGATGCCGAAGCGCTCTCGCGCATCGCGGAGCGCGACGAACACCGGATCCGCAGAATCGCGGTCGAGACCCGCCCGGAGGCCTTCGAGCTCGGCCCGCTTCCCATCCGGCGGGAGCTCGCCGTCCGCGACGTCGTCCACGCGCCGCGCGAACGCGTAGACGGCCGCGATCGCCTGCCGCTTCTCCCGCGGCAGCAGCATGATCCCGTAGGCGAAGTTCTTCGCCTCGCGCCGCGTGATGCGCTCCACCTCGGCGTACGCCGCGTCGACCGAGGCGCTGCTCATCGCACGAGCACGAGCGCCGCCTCGCGCGCGAGCCGGGCGCGCGACGGGCGGGGGCGGCGGCCGAACAGGTCCCAGCCCGCCGCCTCGAGCGCGTCGAGTGCGGCGAGGCCGCCGCGGGCGAAGAGCGCGACCGCCCGGCCGAGCCGTCCGCCGATCCGCTCGCGGAGCACGTCTCCGGCGGCGAGGAGCTCTGCGGCGCGTCCGGCCTCGAACTGCAGCAGGGCACGCAGCTCCTCCGACGGCCGGTCGAGCGGCGGGTCGCCGAAGCGCAGGCGGTCTTCCACCGGCAGGTAGACACGTCCGAGCTCGAGGTCGCGCGGCACGTCCTGAAGGAAGTTCACGAGCTGGAGCCCGGTACAGACGGAATCGCTCGCGGCGACGAGCTCCGGCTCGCCAAGCCGACCGAGGACGCCGAGCACGAGCCGGCCGCATGGATCGGCCGAGTGGACGCAGTAGTCCTGCAGGTCCGCCCAGGTCTCGTACTCGCCGATCCGTTGGTCCCTGCGGTTCGCCTCGATCAGCCGCAGGAACGGCTCCCTCGGCAGGTCGAAGCGCCGGATTGTCGGCTCGACGTTGCGCAGCACCGGCCACGTCGCCTCGCCGGCGAACGCCGCGTCGACCTCCCGCTCGAGCTCGTCGAGCGCTGCGAGCCGGTCGCCCGCGTAGGCGTCGCCGAGCTCGTCGACCAGGCGCGCGTAGCAGTAGAGCGCACGGATGTGCGGACGCAGCGACCGCGGGAAGAGGACCGAGCCGACCGGGAAGTTCTCGCCGGCGGCCCGCGCTGCGATCTCGACGAGCTCCCCATGTCCCTCCATGTGGGCCATTCTTGCTTGAATGGCCGAGTGGGCGGCGGCGCCGCACGCGAGTCGAGAGGGAGGGAGACGACCTTGGCCAAAGCCGGAGCACCGAGCCCGGACGCGTCGGGAGGACGCGATACGGCGGTGACCGGAATCGACCGCCGGGACGGCGCAATGGTCGTCTCGCTGGCGGGAGAGCTCGACCTCTACAACGCCGAGGAGGTGCGAACCGCGCTGCTCGGCGCGTGCGCCGAGGAGCCGGCCACGCTCGTCGTCGATCTCGAACGGGTCCGGTTCATCGACTCGACGGCGCTCGGGGTGCTGATCGAGGCGCGCTCGAGGATGGCCGACCGCAGCGGCTTCCGCCTCGCCGCACCAGGGCTCGAGACCCGGCGCGCCCTGGAGGTCTCGGGTCTCGACCACCACTTCCTCGTCCACGACACCGTCGCGGAGGCGCTCGAAGCCGTTCGCTGAGCCCGTCGACCGCCTGACCTACGCCCACGAACACCGCATGACCCGCGAAGCGCTGCTGCCACTCGAGATCCTTGCGCGTTACGCGGACGCGATCGTGCGCGCCTCCCTCGGCATCGAGAAGGGCGACACGCTCGTCGTCCAGGGCCAGCCCGAGCACCGAGAGCTGCTCGTGGCGGTGGCCGAGTCCGCCTACCGCGCGGGTGCGCAGTTCGTCGACGTCGTCACCTCCGATCCGCTCGTGATGCGTGCCCGGCTGCTGCACGGGACCGACGACGCGATCGGCGCGCTCTCGCCGTGGTCGCGCCGTCGGCTGCGAGAGGTGGCAGGACCGCGCGGTGCGCTCGCTGCGATCGCCGGCGAAGGGGAGGCCGGATACCTCGACGGCGTTCCGCCGGAACGGATCGCGACGGATTACGCGCGGATGGCGAAGTCGACGACGTTCCTGCGCAACGCGCAGCTGAACATGCGCGCTCGCTGGACGATCGCCGGCTGGCCGACGAACCATTGGGCGGGTCAGGTCTATCCGAAGCTCGAGCCGCTCAAGGCGAAGCGGCGTCTCGCAGAGGATCTCCTCCGCTTCTGCCGTCTGACCGACGAGGACGGCAAGGGGACGAGCGGCTGGCTCAAGCACCTGCGCACGGTCGGCCGGCGCTCGGCCAAGCTGACGAAGCTCGGCCTCACCCGGCTCGAGCTGCGCGGCCCGGGTACGGAGCTCGACGTCGCCTTCGTCCCCTCCACGCGGTGGCTCGGCGGTCCGGAGACACTCGTCGACGGCCGGACCCTCGCGCCGAACATGCCGACCGAGGAGAACTTCACGAGCCCGGACCCGCGCGCGACGAGCGGGACGTTCCGCTGTACGTTCCCGCTCTCCTTCCGCGGCCGGCTGATTCATGGGCTCCGCGGCGAGTTCTCGAAGGGTCGGCTCGTCCGGCTCGAGGCCGACTCCGACGACGACCGGGATTTCGTCGCCGCGTACATCGATACGGACCGGATGGGACGACGGCTCGGCGAGGTCGCCCTCGTGGACTCCTCGTCACGCATCGGCCAGACCGGACGGGTCTACTACAACACGCTGCTCGACGAGAACGCGGCAGCGCACATCGCGTTCGGCACCGGTTTCGGAGGCACGCGTTCGGAAACGCCTGCACGCGGGGTGAATCGATCGACGATCCACCTCGACGTCATGATCGGCAGTCCGGAGCTCGAGGCGACGGGCGTCAACGTGCGCGGCCGGCGGATTCCGCTGATCCGGGAGGGAGCCTGGCAGATCTGAGGCGCAAGTCCGTCGCGTGCGCCACGCTCACCGTGACGCTCGCGCTCGCCGCCGCCGGCTGCGGCGGCGGTTCGCATCCCGGCACGCCGACGCGGGCGGCCGGCCCGCCCGGGAAGTGCTCGCTCTCGGCCAAGCAGCGCCGCGAGGTCGCCGCGGCGAGGCGCGAGATCGTCCGCATGCGCCGGCTGGAGCGGCCACTCGAGACGGTGCACGAGACTGGCCCGCCGGCCCTCGAGAACGCGGTCAATCGCTTCCTGCTCGACGTGGGTCCGCTGCCGTCCGACATCAAGGGCCAGTTGATGGACCAGGGCAAGGCGGCGAGTGCGCTTTGCCATGACTGCTTCAACGCAATCGAGGCGGAGGAGCCGGTGGCCCAGACGCGCCTCGGCCACTCGCCCTGCGCCGCTAGGTAGCGAGCAGCGCGCGGAGGGCGTCCGCGTCGGCGCGGAGGTCCGCCTCGGGGTGCGGCGGGGGCTCGTCCTCGGGGAACGGGAACGGCCAGCCCGGGCGCGGGTCGTCCGCGTAGCGCGGCAGAACGTGCGTATGCAGGTGCGGGAGCGAATTGCCGAGCAGCTCGTAGTTGAGCTTGACCGGCTGCAGATGCGCTTCGAGGGCGCGGCCGACCGCGAGGACCTCGCGCCAGTACGCCCCCGACTCTTCCCCCGTTAGCTCCGTCGGCTCGGCGACGTGGCGACCGCGCCAGACCGCGATCGTGTAGCCGCGTTGCACGCCGGCACGCTGCAGGTACGCGTCGGAGACCTCGCCGGCGAGGATCCTGAGCCCGTGCGGGGTCTCCTCCGGTCGGCCCTCGGCGCACATCGGACAGCCTTCGCCGCGACGAAGCGCATAGAACTCGGGCGGCCACTCCATCCCACGATTATCCTCGGCGGCGTGCCCGAGACGCCGGAGCAGCTGTGGGAGCGGGCGCGTGACGAGTTGCGCGCACCGCCCGTCGAGGACTGGGACACGTGGCCGTTCGAGGGGCCCGTCCTGCCCAGAGCGCTCGAGCGACCCGTCGAACGCGAGAAGCCGCGCTTTGGTGCCGGAGGGGTCGACTGCCACGCCTGCGACGCATCCGACGAGGAGTACGTCTGGACGACCGACCGCTGGCGGCTGCGTCCGCTCGACAAGCCGAGCGGGCTGCCGTTGGTCGTCCTCCTGGAGCCGCGCGAGCACTTCTCGGCCCCGGGCGACCTGCCGGACGAGCTCGCCGCCGAGCTGGGCGTGCTGACCAGCCGCATCGAGCGCGCCGTCCGCGGCGTCGACGGCGTCGGCCTCGTGCACGTGCTTCGCTACGGCGAGGGAAGCGAGCATCTCCACATCTGGTTCATGGCGCGCCCTGCCCGGTTGGAGCAGCTGCGCAGCAGCTTCGCCGCGATCTGGGACGACGTCCTTCCGCCGACCCCCGACGAGATCTGGCGCGCGAACCTCGACCTCGTCGTGGCGGCGCTCGACGCCCGCTAGGCGTCCACGACGAGCCCGTTGAGGGGCCCCCAGAGCGCCTCGCTGCGGCGCGAGACGTGGGGCAGCAGCGTCAGCTTCCCGTCGGCCCAGCCGTCGCGCCTTCGGCGGTCGAACCGCTCATGGGCCAGCGGCTTCCAGAGCTCGTCGAACACGCGCGCGGGCTCGCCGTCGATCTCGTCCCGCGGTCGCCCGAGGTGCTCCTCCCAGAGCCTCAGTCGCAGCTCGCGCGCAAGTGCCGGATCGCGGGCGACGACGTTCGCCTCGGTGTCGTTGAAGAGCGAGTGCGCGTTCAGGTTCGCGGAGCCGACGGTCAGCCACGCATCGTCGACGATCGCCGCCTTCGAGTGAACGTACACGGGGTTGCCGCCGGGGCCGGGCTGATACAGCGTGCACGCGAGGAAGCGGGTCGTGTCGTCGCCGGACTCCTTGTCGGCGTCGATCAGGAGCCCGACCTGCCCGCGGCTGTCGTCGGCGCCGTTGTTCGGATGGGCCGGGAGCAGAGCGATTACCCGGAAGTCGTCGCGCGGCGGCCGCCGCAGCTTCTGGGCGAGGACGAAGCTGACCTCCGGCGACCAGAGGAACTGGCTCTCGAGGTAGACGAACCGCTCGGCCGCTCGCAGGGCACGCAGGTAGCTCTCGAGGATCGACCACTCGCCGTCCCGGCACGGCTCGTACAGCCGCTCGGGCACGGTGCGCACGAAGTGCGCCTCGATGCCGTCACCGGCGGCCCCGGTCTCGCTGGGTTCGGGAATGTTCCCGTCGGCAACGGCACGCCAACGCATGAGGAAGTGCCGGGCGACGTCGCCGACGACCGGACCCTCGAGCCGCACGGCGGTGTCATGCCAGCCGAGCCCGTCGCGGCGAGGGTGCTCGCTCGAGTCGAGACGGTCGCCGGCCAGACTCGTCAGGTCGATCCCGCCGACGAACGCCAGCTCGTCGTCGACGACGACGAGCTTCTCGTGATGGCAGTGGAAGGGCCGCTCGCGCGCGTCGAGCGCCATTGAGATCCGCGTCCCCCGGACGAGCTCCTCGCGCGCGGTCCGCACCTCCCGCCGGTCCGGGTGGAAGAGCGGCAGCGGCGCCCCGGCCCAGGCGAGCACGCGCACGTCTACCCGTTCGGCCGTATCCGCGAGCAGCTCCCGCAGCGTCGGCCCGCCCTCCTCCAGCCGGAACGAGGAGTCGAAGTGCCAGCCCGCGAGGTGGACGTGTGAGCGCGCCGACCGAACCGCGTCCGCGATACGCGGCAGCGCCTCGCTCCCGTCGACGAACGGCTCGATCCGGCAGCCCGGGCGCGGAACGCACGAGGCCGTGCTCGCCCACCCGTCCGGCGACGGGTCGATCGCCACGGCGCCGCCGCGCCTGCGCAGCCGCCACACGTGGCGCAGGCGGATGGTGCGCTCGATCGTGTCGCCGACGAGGTCGTCCAGCCGGTTGAGCGGGTACGGCGCCACCAGCGGGCTCATGCCCCGCGGCGCCCGGCTCTCAACCAGACGTGGAGTACGGCGAGCCGTACGTGCCGGTGCCGCTGATCACCGTGCCCGTGAGCGACGGCGTCGGGAACCCCACGACCGGCAGATTCGCGACAGCCGGACCCATGAAGTCGTGCCAGATCTCCGCCGGCAGAGAACCGCCGAACACCTGGTAGAGGCCTTCGACGTTGACGAGCGGGATCTCCCCTCTCGGATAGCCGACCCAGACACAGGTCGCAAGCTGCGGCACGTAGCCGCAGAACCAGGCGTCCACGTAGTTCTCGGCCGTCCCGGTCTTGCCCGCTGCGGGCCGTCCGATGTTGGCCGCGGTCCCGGTGCCGTGTGAGATCACGCCCTGGAGGGCGTACGTGAGCTCGGCGGCGACATTCGGGCTGAGCGCCCGCTGGCCCCCCGTGCCCAGCTTCTCGATCCTGCCGTTCGGCCAGCGGACGCTGAGGAAGGCCTGGGGGTTGTGCTGGACGCCGCCCGAGGCGAAGGTCGAGTAGACATCGGCCATCTCGAGCGGCGTGAACCCGACCGAGCCCAGCGTCATCGCGCACACCGTCTTGAAGTCGTCGCCGCTGCTCGTGATCCCGAGGTTGTGCGCCATCGCCTTGACATTCCGGACGCCGACCTTCGCGACGAGCTGCGCGAAGATCGTGTTGACGGAGTTCGCCGTCGCGTCGAGGAGGTTCATCGTTCCCGCCTCCTCGTCGCCGTAGTTGTGGACGTCCCAGGGCCCATTCCGATCCGCGCACTGCGGATCCGTGATGAAGAGCTCCGGCGGCCCGTAGAAGGTCGAGTAGAGCGAGTCGCCCTCGGTCAGCGCCGTCGCGAGCGTGATGGGCTTGAACGCACTCCCCGTCGAGCGGTGGGCCTGCGTCGCGAAATTGAACTGCATCTGCTGCCCGCTCGGGAGGTAGTCGACCATCGCCTTTACGGCACCGGTGCGCGGGTCGATCGCGACGAGCGCCGAAGCTGGGTCGGTCGGCGTGTGCAGCACCGAGCTGACGGCGTGCAGGGCGAGCGCCTGCAGGCGCGGATCGAGCGTCGTCTTGACCTTGAGGCCGCCGCGCTCGACCGTGCGCTGACCGAACTTCTCGGCGAGCTGCTGTGTCGCCCAGCCGAAGAAGTTCGGCTGGTGCAACTGGGAATAAAGGTGACCCGGCCTCAGCAGGAGCGGCTTTCCCCTCGCCTGCACGAGCTGTGCGGCGGTGATGTAGCCGTTCTTCCACATCGCCCGCAGCACCTCGTTCCGGCGGGCGCGCGCGGCACGCGGGTTGCGGATCGGGTCGTCCGTCGTCGGCGCCTGCGGCAGGCCTGCCAGCAGCGCCGCCTGCGCGAGCGTCAGGTCCGAAGCGCTCTTCGAGAAGTACGTGGTCGCGGCGGCCTGGGCACCGAATGCATGCCTGCCGTAGAAAACCTCGTTGAGGTAGTCGGCGAGGATCTGCTTGCGCGAATGGTGCTGGAAGATCTTCTCGGCAAGACACGCCTCCTTGACCTTGCGCGAGAGCGTCCGCTGCGGGTTGCCGATGTAGAGGTTTCGGACGAGCTCCTGGGTGATCGTCGATCCGCCCTGCACGATGTGCCCCTTCGCGAGGTCCTGGTAGAGCGCGCGGGCGATGCCCTGGTAGTCGAGGGCGCCGTGCTGCCAGAAGCGGGCGTCCTCGATCGCGACCGTGGCCTCGGGCAGCCAGTGCGAGATCTTCGAGAGCGGGAGCGGCTGGCGGTTCGTCGCGGAGGGAACCACGCCGAGCAGGCGCATGTTGTCCGTGTAGAGGAAGGAGTTCTGGCCCAGGGCGAGCGGGCGGAGGTCGGAGAGGCTGCAGGTCGAGAGCAGGATCTGCCGGCCGGTGAAGGCGACGGTGGCCAGCAGTAGCGCGGTGACCGCGGCCAGGAGGAGCGCCAGCAGGAGCAGGACGCCGCGGCGCTTGCGGTGGCGTCGGCGGAGCCGACCGTGCCGGGCGGCGAGCAGCCGGTCGAGCTCGAGGTCGGCGCGCGACGGCTGCCGTCGGTGCGCCCCTCTTCCGTTACGACCCTGATCGCCTGCCACTCCTCCGCCATTGTGCTTGATCCGGCGGCGCGCGAAACGGAGGGAGCGTCTCAGGCGCCCCGGTGGCGTGCCCAGGCGGCCCGCGACAGCCGGTAAAGCACGTGCGGCCGCAGGGGATGGCCGGCGGCAACGCGCGGATGCTCGAAGTCGTCGGCCGGGTCGCGGCTCATCCCGAGCCGCTCCATGACCCGCCACGACGGCTCGTTGAGGTGGGACGTGAACGAGACGATCTCCTCGAGGCCGAGCACGCCGAAGCCGTGGGCGAGCGCTGCCCGGCCCGCCTCGGTCGCGTAGCCGCGGCCCCAGTGCTCGCGCGCGAGCCGCCAGCCGACCTCGACCGCAGGCGTGAAGTGCGCCTCGAAGCTCGGCCTTGCAAGCCCCACGAAGCCGATGAAGCTCGGGCCGCCGACGATCTCGACCGCCCACAGCCCCCAGCCCTCCTCCTCGATCTGCCGGCGCGCCCGCGCCGCGAGCGCGTCGCTCTCCTCGCGTGAGGGCAGCGCCGGGAAGTAGCGCATCGTCTCGGGATCGGAATTGAGCTCGGCGAAGGGCACGAGATCCTCGTCGCCCCACTGCCTCAGCAGGAGCCGCTCGGTGCAGAGCTCGGCCACGCCGCGATGATAGGAGCGGAGCGTTTGGGCGCCGTCGGCGCGGGAAGTTTTCCGCCCGTGACGGCGCCTGCTCTCTTCTCGTCGCTGACCACGCTGCACGGGATCCACGGCTTCTTTCACTCGACCGGCTTCGTCATCGCCCGCAACCTCGCCATCCTGTTCGCCGTCGTGTTCTGGCTCGCCCTTGCCTTCTGGGTGCACAAGGACGCGCGGCGGAGGATTCAGGATCCCTTCCTCGTCTTCGTGGCGACGGTGCTGGGCCTCGTGCCGCCCTACGTCGGACCGCTCGTCTACCTCCTTTTCCGGCCGTCCGAGGCGATCGAGGACGTCCGCTCGCGACGCGTCGAGTTGCAGGTGCTCGAGGAGCAACTCGCGCGGGCGCGGCAGGCATGTCCGGTCTGCAGCTCGGCCGTGGAGCCCGACTACCTGGTCTGCCCGGTCTGCACCACCACCCTCCGCGAGCAGTGCGCGCGGTGCGACGCCCCGCTCGAACCGCTCTGGCAGATCTGCCCCTACTGCGCGTCCCCGGTCGGCGAGCGGTCGCATGTCGACCTCGATGCGGCCCTGACGGCCGAGGCCCAGATGATCGCCTTGGTCGACGACGGCATCCCGCTCGTACCGCAGCCCGACACGCGCGTGGCCGACGCCTAGGGCTCGAAAGCCGACGCGGGGACTCGAACCCCGGACCCCATCATTACGAGTGATGTGCTCTACCAGCTGAGCTACGTCGGCGGGGGAGGCTCCAGTCTAGCCGGGCGGCAGGGCGCCTCCTGCGTCGTCAGCCGAGGGTGAGAACGGCGCTCCTCTGGCGGATCGGTACCCCCGGGTCGACGCGGCTGACGAGGCGGACGTCGAGCCGGTAGACGCCGGGCGGCAGGGTCGGTTTTGGCAGCGTGATCGTCCTAGCCGGGTCTCCGCCGTCGAGGGCGCCGCGGCGCGCGACCACTGGCCGGCCGTCGGCGCGATCGAGCGTGACGAGGTAGAGGCAGTCGCGGTTGCAACCGAGGACGACGGACGGCGGCGTGGTTCTCGAGAGCTGGTCGGGAAACGTGAGGGAAGTCGGGGTGACGGCAGCGGCGAGCCCGGGACACACGACGGCCCCACGCGCGACGGCGCGGATCGCCACCTTCACCGCGGCCGCCGCGGGCCTCGCGTGCCCGCTCGCGTAGTAGAGCCCGGTGGCGGGCGCCGCAACGGCGCCGTCGTCCACGAGCCGGTCGAGGAGCACGCCGCTCACGCCCGGCGCGCAGGACGCGGCACCGACCGCAGCCGCATAGGTCGAAGCCTGGGCGGATGGTGGGACCGCACCCGCCGTGGGCGGCGGCCCGCCCGTGTAGGCGCTCAGCTCCGACCTCGGCACGGTCGTCGGGGTGGGGACGACACCGAGGAGGACAGGCGGCGCGGTTCCCAGCCCCTTCGCGAGCGCGGACTGGAGCCGACGGAGATCGCCGACGGCCCACGCGCCGGCTACGGAGGCGGGCGCAGGCCGGAACGAGACGAGGTCGGCACGAGCGCCCTCGTGGGCGAGCTCGCGCGCGAGCGCGAGCGCCGTGCCCTGCGGCTGGGCGGCCGAGCCGTCGAAGACCGGCCCGACGGCGACGTCCACCCTCACCGCGACCAGGGCGGCCCGGACGGCGGCCAGCGCGTCGGCATAGCCGGGGGCGGTGTCGAGTTCCGGTGCGGGCGCCAGCAGGAGATCTTGGAGCGCCGGCGTCTGCTGGGCGAGGGAGACGGCGAATTGCGCCAGCTCGGCTCTACCGGCGTCGTCGCGGGGGAGCTCGGCGGCGTTCAGCTCGAGCACGAGCCCGGCGCCGGACGGGAGAGCTTGCAAGGAGGACACGACCGACGGATCCGGCGACGTCTGGCCGGGCTGCCAGCCGACCGCCAGGCGCACGAGTCGCAGTCCGAGCGAGCCGGCCAGAGCTGCCTGCCCCGCGTCCTCGATTCCGACGCCGGCGGCGAACAGCGGTGCGGCGGAGCTCGTGTCCGAAAGCCGCCGACTCGGGCGCGCCGCTGCCGGCTGCCGCGGAGAAGCGGGAACGCGGACGATCGGCAAAGCTTGGAACGAGGCGCGGTTCCCGGCCCAGTCGACGGCCGTCACCGTGACCCGGTAGAAGTCGGCACGCTTTGGCTCAGCCCAGGAGACGGTGTGCCAGCCGCCGTCGAGGGTCGCCCGAATGGAGCGGCCGGCGGGTGTCGAGACGATCACCGAAGCCGGCTTGGAGAGCCAGAAGCGAAGCGCGTCCACGGGCGCAGTCGCGAGCTTGAAGGCAGGCGGCTGCCGCAGGTATGCGGCGAAACGGTCGGCCGCCTGCGCGAAGCGTAGATCGGACGACGCAAGCTTGTGCAAGAGCTGCACGACGTACTTCTGGTACGAGAGCGGAGAGGGGTTGCCGGCGAGCGAGTAGTACGTCCAGTAGCCGGTGTCGAACCGCGGCACAGTCGCCGCAGCCGCCTCCTCCATCCGTGAGGCGAGTGTCGCGGCCGCCGCGTCGCCCGTGGCCTCAGCGTACGTCTCGAGCGAGAGCACCGACTGCAGCTGCGCATTCAGGACGGGGTTCGAGCTGAAGGAGTAGAGACGGATCCACGGGCCTGCGGAGAGCCTCGTCGTCAGGCGCGGCACGGTCCGGAAGGCATTCGTTGCATCGTGCAGCAAGGCCGCGGACTCGTCGGTGACGAGCGCGGCAGCCCGCGCGAACGCCTGCGCGGCAACGGCCTGCGCCATGCCCGACACCCACGGCACCCGGCCTCCGAACGGGAAGTAGTACTCCCAGGCCGTCCCACCGCCATGGCGAAAGACACCGCGCGCCGCGAGCGCCCCCGCCAGTCGCTCCGTGCCGGCGACGTCCTTCGCGACCACGCGTCCATTGAGCGCAGAGAAGTTGGCGAGAGGGTGGAACTCGAAGCACCGGCCGACGAAGTAGCGGTAGACGATCCCGTCCGCGTCGGTGATGTCAGTCCCGCCGGGCGGAGCGCCCTGTCGGGCGAAGTAGTCGTCGTTGGCACGCAGCTGCCCGAACACCGCGAGGGCACGCGGCGTCGTGAGCCGCTTCCCGAGTGCGCCCACCTGCTCGAGCGCGACCTCGACGTGCTCCCGCCGCCCGGAGGGCAGCACGCGGGCCAGGTGGGCGGCGCGGGCGATCTCCTGACGGCCGGCGGCGGCGGCCCCCCGGGTGAGCCGACCCGCGGCGACCGCCTCGCGAACAGCTAGCAACGCCGCCCTCTCTCCGGGCACGGGCCGAGGTGCCGCCGCAGCAGCCCCGCCGCCGGCCAGGACGAGCAGGGCGCCGAAGACGAGCAACAGCCCGGTGAGACCCCGCAAACTCACGACGCGGCTTTGATTCTGCCGTACCGCTTCCACAGCTGCACGGCCCCGACCAGGGCTTTACGCCCGCCTGAGGGTCAAGACCCGATCGTGACGAGCGTCCCGACCGGCGTATAGGGCCAGACCTGCGCGGCGGCCGACTCCGGCAGCTCGACGCAGCCGAGGCTCTGCGGCGTCCCGTACGAGGCGCGCGGGAAGGCGTGGAGCGCGTCGCCGCCGTAGAAGTAGCTGATCCAGCGCACGCCGGGGTCGTCGTAGTGAGAGCCGTCCGGGTTCGTGCCGCTCATCCTCCCGACAGGGACGTGCTCGAACACGGGCCACGTCCCGGGCGCCGTCGGGGCCTGTGCGATCCCGGTGTTGCCGGGCGAAGTGAGCATCACCCGGCCGTCGTGCCAGAGGCTCAGCGACTGCGGCACGGTCTCGTGGACGAAGACGTAGCTGTAGCCGGCGTTCGACCGCCGGCCCGCGAGGTCGTCTCGCAGCAGCGCCCGCCAGACCTGCGGGCCGGCGACACCGTCGGTGGCCATCTCGTGCTCGTCCTCGAACCGCATCACGGCGCCCTGGGTGACGACATTCCAGCCGCCCGGCTTCCAGAGGGTGCGGAGGGAGGCAGGCGTCTGCGGATACCGCCAGGAGAACGCGCCGTCGGGCGCCGAGACCGCGGCGGCGAGCTCCGCGGCGGGGGTCGACGGTGGGTCGCCGGACGGGCGCCAGCGGACCGGCAGATAGCCGAGGCGCGCCAAGAGCTGCTGCAGCCGCAGGGTCGATCCTCCGGCGACGTGCCAGGCAAGCGTCCGGCCCGGCAGCCGTACGTGCACGCTGCCGCCGAGACCGAAGCCGAAGCCCGCGGGCTGGAAGGAAAGCGTATGCGGGTCGATCTGCTCCCAGCGGCCCGACGTCGCCGGCTCGAGCTTGGGCAGCCGCGAGTCGAGCACCGCGGCGACAGGTCGAGTAAACGTCAGCGTCAAGGCGCCGCGGGGCCGGAGCCGCCCGCCTATGGCGGGATCCGACACGATCTCCGTCCGGGCGCCCGCGACGAACCACGACACGCGCACGGGCGTCGACAGCGTCTCCCACCGGCGCACGGCCGCCGCCACCATCGTCGTTCCCGCGCCCGCCTTGCCCGAGGCGACGACGCCGAGCGGAACGACGGTCCGGCCGGACCCCAGCCCGCGTTGCCTCGCGCGGCCGACCGTGACGCGGCTCACCGGCTCTGCGAACCGGACGCTCACGACGCTTCCGCGCGCCGGCCGGAGCAGGGTCGACCGGATGTGAGCCACCGGTGTCACGAGCGTTACCGTCCGCTCGACCCGGCGGCCGACGAGCCAGCCGATCCAGCTCGGTCGGCGGACGTCCACCGTCACGGTCACGCGCTCGCCGGCAGCGAGCTTGACGTGCGGCCAGACGATGCCGTGGCCGACGCCGACCGGCAGCGCCTTACCGTCTGAATCGCTCACCGACACGCTCTCCACGTCGCCGGAGAACCCCGGCAAGGAGACGGCAGCGAGACCGGTCGTGGACGCGGCGATGCCGACCGTGGGCCAGGCCAGGAGCGCTGCCACGGCGGAACCCGCGCCGACGAGCGCGACGGCGAACATCGTCAAGACCCACACGCGCAACACAGCCATTTCAGTATGGCCTACGCTCAGACGGCAATGGCCGGTCCCGATGGGGGTAGAGGGATCCCGCGCGACCTCTCACGTGCGGAGATCGACGAGTTCCTCCGCGGGCAGCGGGTCGTCCGTCTCGGCTGCCATGCAGAGGGCGTCACGTACGTCGTTCCGCTCATCTACGCGTACGAGGACGGCGCCGTCGTCGCGGTGACGACCGAGGGGCGCAAGACCGCAATGCTGCGCGAGAATCCGCACGTCTGCGTCGAGGTCGACGAGTACGACACCGACGGCAGAGGGAGCTGGAGGAGCGTGATCGCGCAGGGCCGGTGCGAAGAGCTAGCAGGCGGTGCGATCGAGCCTGCGCTCGCACTCCTGAGGGAGCGCTTCGCGCGCACGGCCGGCCGCCCCGCCGAGCAGCGGCCGCTCGGAGCGAACGTCGTCGTCCTCCGCGTCGGCCTCGACGAGGTCTCGGGAAGAGCGGTCGAGCGATGAATTTCTCCTGCGTAAGCAGGGAATGAGAGTTTGTTCGGAAATAGAAAAACACCTGGTTTGGGAATGGACTTCGGTGCAACGCCGTTTTATAACTCGGTTGGGTGGCGGCGCTGCGCGGGGGGGCCGCGTCACGCCGCCCGGGGCGCCGAATCCGGCAGCCCACCACGAGCGAAAGGAACAACACACTGAGCGACACGATTCACCTGCATGACCTCTCGCCTGTCGAGCGCCTCCTCGAGGAGGCCGCAGAGCGCGGTTTCGTCGAGGAGAAGGACATCCAGGCGCTCGCGGACGAGCATGAGCTGACCGAGGACGACCTCGCCGGCCTGCGCGTCGCGCTCGAAGAGCGCGACGTCGTCGTGCGCGACGAAACGCCCGAGGAGACGCGCCCGGTCGCGACCGCGCCTGTCACCGGCACGCTCGACCCGCTGCAGCTGTTCATGGACGCGGCCGGCCGCCACAAGCTGCTCACCGCCGCGGACGAGGTGGCGCTCGCGAAGCGCATCGAGCGCGGCGATCTGGCGGCGAAGGAGAAGATGATCAATTCCAACCTCCGCCTCGTCGTCTCGATCGCGAAGCGGTACCAGGGCCACGACGTCCCCCTCCTCGACCTGATCCAGGAGGGTGTGATCGGCCTCAACCGCGCCGCCGAGAAGTTCGACTGGCGCAAGGGCTACAAGTTCTCGACGTACGCGACCTGGTGGATCCGCCAGGCTTGCCAGCGCGCCGTCGCGAACCAGTCGAAGACGATCCGCATCCCGGTGCACGTCCAAGAGCGCCGCATCAAGCTCAATCGCGCCTCGGCCGAGCTGCAGGCGAAGCTGGGCCGGGAGGCCACCGCGGAGGAGCTCGCCCAGGCGACGCGCCTCAAGCTCGAGCACGTCGAGGAGGCGCTCGACGCCGTCGATTCCGTGTCGCTGAACCAGGGACTCGGCTCGGACGGCGACTCGGAGCTCGGCGATCTGTTCGCCGACGAGTCGAGCGTCGATCCGGCCGAGGAGGCGGTGGAGTCGGTGCGCCGGCAGCGCGTGCAGCGCGCGGTCGCGGACCTGCCCGAGCGGCAGCGGCGCATCATCGAACTTCGCTTCGGCTTCGACTCGGAGCCCGCCTCGCTCGAGACGATCGGCAAGGAGCTTGGCCTGACGCGGGAGCGCGTCCGCCAGCTCGAGAGCGACGCCCTGGCGCGGCTCCAGCTCGCGCTCGGCGACGAGCTCGTCTTCGCCGCGTAAGGCAGAGGCGAGTAGAGAGACACGGCGAAGGCCCGGGAACCTCCCGGCCCTTCGCCGTTCTGGCCCTGCCTAGGCGCCGGCCGCGACCGACGCGGCGGGCTCGACCTCCTCCGCGAGGGCCGCGCAGAGGATGTCTACGACCTGTGCGTCGAACTGGCGGCCGGCGCAACGGCGAAGCTCGGCGACGGCCTCCTCCGACGTGCGCGCGGCGCGGTACGGCCGCTCGCTCGTGATCGCCGAGTACGCGTCGCAAACGGCGATGATCCGGCCCGCGAGCGGGATCGCGTCGCCGGCGAGCCGGTCCGGATATCCGGTCCCGTCCCAGTTCTCGTGCGTCGAGCGCACGATCACGCCGATCGGCCGCAGCGCGGGGGCGGCATTGAGGATCCGCTGGCCGATCAGTGTGTGCGAGTGGATGAAGCGCCACTCGTTCTCGTTCAGCGGTCCGGGCTTCTGCAACACGATGTCCGGAATTGCGAGCTTGCCGACATCGTGGAGCTCGGCGGCGAGCCGCAGCTCCTCCAGCGCTTCGCGCCCGAGCCCGAGTCGCCCGCCGACCCGGAGCGCGAGCGCCGAGACGTCGGCGACGTGGGCGCGGAGCTTCGGCTCCCGCTCGGCGAGCGTCCGCAGCAGCGGCTCATAGGCCATGCCGCGGCGGATCTCGGCGAGCAGCCCCTTGTGCGCGTACAGCCGCTCGTCGGCGACGCTGAGGGCGGTGGAGACCGTCGTCGCCTCGTCCGGGATCACCGCGGTTCCATACGCGCTCGTGATCGAGAAGCCTTCGCCGCTTTCGCGCAGCGAATTCAAGGTTCGCTGCAACGTGAGCTCCGACGCCGGTAGCAGCACGCAGAACTCGTCGCCTCCCATCCGGTACGCCTCCCCGGCCGGCTTCACCGCCGCCGCGAGCTTCGCCGCCAGACGCGTGAGCAGGGCATCGCCGGCGGGATGGCCGAAGGTGTCGTTGTACGCCTTGAAGCCGTTGAGATCGAACAGAGCCAGCATCCGCCGCTCGCCGCCGCGGGCACGCTCGAGCACGGCTTCGACGTCGAGCAGGAGCTTGCGCCGGTTGGCGAGGCCAGTGAGCGCGTCCGTCATGGCCTCTCGTCGGCTGTCCTCCAGCAGTCGAGCGTTCTCTCTGAAGGTGAGCGCCGTTCGCATCAGGACGAGCACGATCGTGGCGTTCGCAAGGACGAGGGCCGTTACGTGCACGGGCCGGGTCGTCGCCGCGACGAGCACCCCGGTGGCCACGAGCCCACAGACGATCGGCGTCCCGAGCATCGCGCGATCCCGGAGCTCGCCGCGACGGACACGCCCAGGGTGCTGCCAGGCCGCGAGCGCGACGAGAACGAGCGAAAGCGGCCAGACGACGTCGACGTAGGTGCCTTCGACGTACATGCCGGCCGCCACCTGGTAGAGGTAGATCCCGTCGCCCACCGTGTTGAGGAGCAGGCCCGCCGCGATCAGTGCCCAAGCGCGTCCCGGCCGCCAGCGCGTCACAGAGAAGACGAAGACGATCAGGGCGAGGAGGAGCACATCGCCGATCGGATACGCCATGTTCGTCATCACGACCAGCCGGCTCCCGTGCGTGGAGTTGACGACGACTTCGACGAGGACCGAGGCGCCGAGGGCGCCTGCGGCCGTCGCCGCGAGAAGCCCGTCCAGCCAGAGGCTTGCGCTGAATGTCGAGACGCGCCGGCGGAGCAAGAGCACGATGCCGACCCAAAGGAAGGGGTAGAAGGCCAGGTACGCGACGTCGGCAGCCGACGGGAAGGGGGGATGGGCGCCGTACCAGAAGTCGTAGAGAGCGTCGCCGCAGGTCGTTGCGAGTAGCGCAGCTCCGATGAAGAGCCAGGCGGAGCGTTCGGCGCGAACGAGCACGACCCGCATCAGGCAACCGAGGCCCGCGACCAGCTCCAGGCCTTCGTAGAGCCACGTTTCGTACAACCGGGCGCCGCCAGCCGAGAAATGGGCGACGTAGTGAAGCCCGAACAAGGCCAGGCCTGCGACGAGGATCGCCTGCCAGAGCCGGAGGACCGCGGGCGGGCGGGCGTGAACTGCAGCTTCCATGGGCGCTACGCGTGTATCGACACGCGCAGCCGGGCGCTTTACGGGCGGCGCCAGGCGGCTTACGCCACGGCGGCGGTGGCTCCGAGCTCGGTGCGCAGCCGGATGAGCAGCGCCTCGAGGGCCAGCGGCGTCGAGACCTGCAGCTCCTCCGCCTCGCGCCATGCGGCGCGCACGAGCTCGCAGGCGTCCTCGGCGGCGTGCATCCGCTCGAGCGTCGCATCGCTCCTCAGCTCCGCCAGCCGATCGACGTGGACGGCCGCCTCGTCGGCGCCTGCGGCGACGACGACCAGGTCGCGGTACCAGGATTCGAGCTCCTCGAGAAGCGCGAGGAACTCCTCGCGTTCCGCGCCACGCTGCGCTCGCCGCACACGCTGCTCCGCTTCCCGTCCGGTCAACTCGAGCGCCTGAACCTGCAGCTCGGCCGCCTCCCTCGCCTCCGCCCCGCGCTCGCCGATGCCCGTCAGCAGCGTCTCGGCGCCGTCCGCCGCCTCGAAAGCCGGATCGATGTAGATCGCCCGGGCGACGCCGATCAGCGACTCGCGCCGCCGGGCCGCCCCCGGATCGAGAAGCTGCAGCGCACGGCCGAGGCGCCCGCCGGCGACGCGAGCGAGAGTCGTCACCTGCTCCTCCCCGAGCTCGGGTGCGTGCTCGTGGATCGCCTGGCGAACGGCGGGTTCCGACAGCCTCCGAAACGGTACGAGCTGGCACCGCGAGCGGATCGTCTCGGGCAGCGGGCCGAGGCGCTCGGCGACGAGGACGACGACGGCGTACGGCGGCGGCTCCTCGAGATCCTTGAGGAGGGCGTCTGCGGCGTCCTCGTTCAGCGAGTCGGCTCCGAACACGAGATAGACGCGTCGTTCCGCTTCGAACGGCCGCATGTGCAGGTCGCGACGCAACTCCCGGACGTCGTCGATCCGGATCTGTTCGCCGAGCGGCTCGAGGAGGTAGAGGTCGGGATGGCTGCCTCGCTGGACCCGGGCGTGGTCGCCCAGCAGCTCGGCCGCGAAGCGCCGCGAGAGCTCCCGCTTGCCCACGCCGGCAGGGCCGTGGAAGAGGTAGGCGTGGGCAGGCCCTTCGTGCAGCGCCGACGCGAGCAGCCGTTTGGCCTCGTGCTGCTCAGGAACGGTCTCGAAGCTGCTCACGCACCTCCCTCGCGATCGCTTCCGGTGCTCGGGTCGCGTCGATGGTGACGATTCTCTCCGGGAAGCGCGCCGCAAGCTCGCGGTAGGCGGCGTCGACCTTGGCCTGGAGCTCCGTCCCCTCCCGCTCGAGCCGGTCGGGCTCGACGTGGCGGCCGACGGCGACGCCGGGATCGAGCAGCAGCAGAAACGTCAGACTGGGAAGCAGGCCGCCGGTCACGGCCAGGTTGAGACGCAGGACGTCGTCGATCCCGAGCCCGCGCGCGATCCCCTGGTAGGCGAGCGACGAGTCGACGTAGCGGTCGCAGAGCACGTCCGCTCCGCGCTCGAGCGCCGGTCGGATCACCTCCTCCACGTGCTCCGCGCGCGACGCGGCGAAGAGCGCCGCTTCCGCCCAGGCGCCCATCTCCGGTCCGTCGAGGACGAGTGCGCGCACCGCCTCGCCGAGCTCCGTGCCGCCGGGCTCGCGGGTGAGGACGACATCGCGACCCTCGGCGGCGAGTGCGGCGCGCAGGAGCTCCGCCTGGGTCGACTTGCCCGAGCCGTCGGCTCCCTCGAAGGTCACGAACACGAGGCGCCTACGATACGCGGCCGATGCGGGCAATCGTGACCGGGGGCGCGGGATTCATCGGCTCGCATCTCGTCGACCGGCTCGTCGAGCGCGGCGACGACGTCACGGTCGTCGACAACCGCTCGAGCGGCAAGCGCGAATCCGTCAATCCGAAGGCGCGCTTCTGGGAGCACGACATTCGTGAAGGGTTCTACGAGCCCGCAGATGTCATTTTTCACCTCGCGGCGCAGACCGACGTACACACCTCGGTCGCGAAGCCCGACTATGACGCGAGCGTCAATGTCCTGGGCACCGTCCACGTGCTCGAGGCAGCGCGGGACGCGAAGGCACGGGTCGTGTTCACCTCGACGGGCGGTGCGATCTACGGCGAGTGCGAGCGGCCGGCTCGGGAAGACGCCGAGCTGCGTCCTGGCTCGCCGTACGCGGTGTCGAAGCGGTGCGGGGAGGAGTACCTCGCCACGTGGAACCGTCTCTATGAGACAGACCACGTCGTGTGTCGACTCGCGAACGTATACGGGCCGCGCCAGCAGGCGACGCTCGAGGGCGGCGTGGTCGCGATCTTCCTCGACCGGCTGCGCGACGGTCGCGAGACCGAGATCTTCGGGGACGGGAGCCAGACGCGCGACTTCGTCTTCGTCGAGGATGTCATCGGGGCGCTGCTCGCGGCGGCGTCCGCTCAAAAGGGCGGCGTCTACAACGTCGGCAGCGGGGTGGCGACGAGCATCCTCGAGCTGCACCGGCTCTGCGCGGAGACGGCGGGCGCGGAGGCGGAGCCGCGGTTCGGCCCCGCACGGCCGGGCGACCTCCGGCACAGCGTCCTCGACGCGTCCCGCGCCCGGCGAGAGCTGGGCTGGCGCGCCGAGACCACGCTCGCAGATGGCCTCGCGCGCACCCGGAGGGCGCTGCGAACGCAGTAGGAGGAGCGGCCGTTCGAAGGGCGAACCGTGACGGTCCGTGGAGCACATCCAGCGCCTCGAACGTCCATTCCCCTGGCGCGCCGCGGCGCTTGCCGCCGCAGCCGTCGCGCTCGCCGAGCTGACGGCGCTGCTCGCGCTCGCCGGCCTCAGGCTCTTCCACGTCCATCACCCGACTCGGACACCTGCCGAGCGGACACGTCCGGTAGCTGCTACCGGACATGGCTCGACGGGACATGTCCACGCCCTAAGGCCGCGCTCGCGCACCTCCGTCCTCGTCCTCAACGGCAACGGGATCGCCCACGCAGCCGGAAACGAGGCTTCGCAGCTGCTCGCCCACGGTTACCGCCACGCGCTTCCGACCGACGCTCCGCGTACTTATGCGAGCTCCGTGGTCCTCTTCCGGCCCGGCTGGGAGCGGGAAGCGCGGCGGCTGGCGCGCGACGCGGAAATCCGCGCGGTGACACCCCTCGACGTCCGCTTGCCGAGTGCCGACGCCACGTATCAGCTCGTCGTGATCCTCGGCACGAACTAGCTCGCGAAAGCGCCTTCCGGTTCCGTCCGATGCGGGGTCTACGGTCCCGTTCCCCGTCGGCGGAGTCGCGTGCCGGCGGCGCGGTCGAGAAGCGGCTGAAGACTAGAGTTGGGGAGGCGAAGATGGCTAGCGTCGAGCAGGTTCCGGGCACCGAAGAGACGGCCGTGGAGGTCGTCAACACAGTCGTCGAGGAGGGGGCTCGGCTCGGCGTCAAGCGCTTCTTCACGATCCCCGGCCGCGACCCGTTCGACGAGATCGAGTGGGAGACTCGGGACGCGATCATCCCCGGCCGTGACGGCCCTGCCTTCGAGCAGCGCGGCGTGGAGTTCCCGAAGTTCTGGTCGCAGACGGCGACGAACATCGTCGCCCAGAAGTACTTCCGCGGCCGCCTCTCGTCGCCCGAGCGCGAGTCGAGCGTCAAGCAGATGATCGGCCGCGTCGTCGATACCGTCGTCGCCTGGGGCAAGGAGGGCGGCTACTTCGCCGACACCGACGAGGCCGAGACCTTCGCGGCGGAGCTGAAGACGATCCTCGTCAACCAGTACGCCTCTTTCAACAGCCCCGTTTGGTTCAACGTCGGCTTCGAGGCGGCGCCGCAGTGCTCGGCCTGCTTCATCCTCTCGATCGACGACTCGATGGAGTCGATCCTCGACTGGATCCGGCGCGAGGGCGTCATCTTCCGCGGCGGCTCCGGCTCGGGCGTCAACCTCGCGCGCCTGCGCTCGTCCAAGGAGCAGCTCTCGAAGGGCGGATATGCCTCCGGGCCCGTCTCCTTCATGCGCGGTGCCGACGCGTCCGCCGGCACGATCAAGTCCGGCGGCAAGACGCGT
>JBJMKG010000024.1:0-2107 GCA_045805945.1 Gaiellaceae bacterium | reverse complement strand
GCCCGTCGACCAGCCGCGTCACGCCGGAGCGAGTCAGCACCACTGCCTTGGCCAGGTCGATGTTGCGCAGCTTGCGATCCGGCGCCTGCGCGAGCTGAACCAGGACGTCATAGTCCGACAGCGTGAGCCCGTGCGCTCCCATCAGCCGCGCCTCGAGCTCGCGCGTGATCGCCGAGTGGGTGGCGAGGAAACGGATCCATGTCCGGAGCTCGGTCTCGCCTGTGCAGTTGCTGGGATTCATAGGATTCGTTGCGTACTCAACGAGAGGTTAGCCTCCAGCATGGACTACGGCCACCCAATTCGCTTCGGCATTTTCCCGTCGCCGCGGGCGGATTTTTCACAAGAGGCGCTGCAGTTGGCAAGAGTCGCCGACGAAGCGGGGTTCGACCTGGTAGGGATCCAGGACCACCCGTACCAGCGGCGCTTCCTCGATACGTGGGCGCTGATCGCGTTCGTGCTCGCAAAGACCGACCGCGTCACCGTCTTCCCCGACGTCGCCAACCTGCCGCTGCGGCCGCCGCGGATGCTGGCCAAGCACGCCGCCTCGCTCGACCACCTGTCGGGGGGCCGCTTCGAGCTCGGCCTGGGCGCCGGCGCCTTCTGGGAGGGCATCGAGGCGATGGGCGGGCGCAAGCTCTCGCCGAAGCAGTCGGTCGACGCGCTCGAGCAGGCGATCTTCGAGATCCGCGACTTCTGGAAGGGCGAGGGCAAGTACGACGGCCCGCCGCCGGCGCACGGCATCGGCATCTCGCTCGGCGCCTACAGGCCGCGCATGCTGCGCCTCACGGGAGCGCTCGCCGACGGCTGGATCCCGTCGCAGTCGTATCTGCCACCGGACCAGGTGCCGGAGGCGATGAAGCGCGTGGACGATGCGGCCGCGGCCGAGGGCCGCGACCCGGAGGAGATCCGGCGCGTCTACAACCTGATCTCGGACGAGCAGCCGCCGCCGGAGCAGATCGCCGATTTCGCGATCGATCTCGGCTTCGACAGCTTCATCTTCTCGCCGGGCGACAAGCACGAGGTCGAGCGCCTGGCGCACGACGTCATGCCGGCCGTCAAGGAAGAGGTCGCCCGTCGCCGCTCGAACAACTAGGCGCGGCGGCAGCCGTCGACGTGCACGACCTGTAGCGCGCCCTCGCCGTCGAACAGCGTGCACTCGTCCGGCGACGCGCAATCGCAGGAAGTGGCGGCGTCGAGCCAGCGCTTGCGCTCGCGCGCCCGCTTCAACTCGGCCTGCACCTCGGGCAGCTTGCGCTTCGCCAGGGCGCGCACATCGAAGCCGTCGGACAGCTCCGTGATCTCGCGTAGCGTGAAGCCCGCCTGCTGCGCCGCCGCGATGAACTCCAACCGCTTCAGCGTCTCCTCGCCGTAGCGGCGCTGGCCGCTGACGCGGTACGGCTCGGGCATGAGCCCGATCGACTCGTAGTAGCGAATCGCGGAGGGCGCCAGCCCTGCTCGCTCAGCGAGCTCTCCGATGAGAAGTGCGTCCTGCACTTGACTTCAAGTCCCCTTCAAGGGCAATCGTAGTTCGCGTCCTGTCATCCACACAAGGAGGTGAGCCATGTCGGCTCAGACACAGACGCGGTTCGATTACAGCCTCTTGAAGCGGAGCTTCGAGAGCTGGGACCTCGAAACGCTCTCGGCGCTCTACCACGAGGATCTCGAGCATATCGAGATGGACGACGTCTCGCAGCCCGCAGAGCCGCGGATCCGCACCAAAGCAGAGCTCATGCAGGTGCTGGAGCGCGGCTGCCAGGCGGGGGTCCGGATCGGCGTCGAGAACCCCGTGCTCGGCGACGACCGGCTGGCGTGCACGCTCAGCTGCAACTTCGACGACGGCCGCCGCGTCGTCGCCAACTCGATCATGGACTTGCGCGAGGGGCGGATCATCCGTCAGTTTGACGTCCAGGCACGCGACGTCTGAAAAGGAGGAGAGCGATGCCGAAGGCTTCAAAGCAAACGGCCTCCGAGACCGAGGCCATGGAAGGGTTCGAGGGCCACTACGAGCACTTCGACGGCGGCTACACGGTCGGCTTCGAGTCCTACGGCACCGACGCCGACATGGCGCCGGTGTTCAAGGGCCTGCCGGACGACCGTTGCCAGTGCG
>JBJMKG010000023.1:0-17893 GCA_045805945.1 Gaiellaceae bacterium | reverse complement strand
GCGGATGCTCGAGGACATCGCGATCCTCGCCGGCGGCGAGGTGATCACCGAGGAGATGGGCCTCAAGCTCGAGAACACGAAGCTCTCGCAGCTCGGCCACGCTCGCCGCATCGTCGTCGACAAGGACACGACGACGATCATCGACGGGGCCGGCGAGACCGACGCCATCAAGGGCCGGATCAAGCAGCTGAAGTCCGAGATCGAGAACACCGACTCCGACTTCGACCGCGAGAAGCTCCAGGAGCGGCTCGCGAAGCTGTCCGGCGGCGTCGCCGTGGTCAAGGTCGGCGCCTCGACCGAGACCGAGATGAAGGAGAAGAAGCACCGCGTCGAGGACGCGCTGCAGGCGGCCCGCGCCGCCCTCGAGGAGGGCCAGGTGCCGGGCGGCGGCGTCGCGCTCATCAACGCGGCCGACGCTGTCCGCGACGGCGTGCTCGGCAAGCTCGAGGGCGACGAGCGGACGGGTGCCCAGATCATCATCCGCGCGCTCGAGGAGCCGCTTCGGCAGCTCGCGTATAACGCGGGCCTCGAGGGCTCCGTCGTCGTCCAGCAGGTGCGTGGCGCCGAGAAGGGCCACGGCCTCAACGTCGAGAGCGGCGAGGTCGAGGACCTGCTCAAGAGCGGGATCGGCGACCCGACGATGGTCACCCGCTCGGCGCTGCAGAACGCCGCGTCGATCGCGAAGAACATCCTCACCACCGAGGCGGTCGTCGCCGAGGCCCCGGAGAAGAATCCCGTGGGCGCCGGCGCCGGCATGCCCGACATGGGCGGGATGATGTAAGGAGCCTGCGGGCTTCGTTCTGAACGAGAAACGGCGCCCTCGCGGGCGCCGTTTCTCGTAGGGGGAGGTGGTTCCCCGCCTCTATCGGCACGGCGGCGTGGCGACTTTAGGGACCTCAGGGGCGGATTTCGGCGTAGACGAGTCGTGGGAATCGTGTGGAGGTCGCGCGGTCTCGTCGCCGTCGGGCTTGCGCTGGCGGCACTCGCGCTCGTGCGGCCCGCTTCCGCCGGGCCAGGCCGAGTCGATGCAGGGCACGGTCTTTCCGTCGTCCTGCCGGCGGGCGCACACCTCACGCATCGACACTTCACGCCCTGCGCGGATCCGGTGGAGCGCTTCTCGGTGCTCGACGGCGAGGCCGTCCTGACCGTCGAGGAGCGGCTGGGCCGCGAGCCGGGGCCGCAACGCAGGGGCCTGTTCCATGTGGCCGGCCCGCCTACGCCCATGGAGTGCTGCGCGCTCGAAGGGCGTGCCGGCTGGTCTCTGCATTTCCGCGACCACGGCCGCGGCTTCTACGCGTACCTCTATCCGGCCGGCAGGTCGCCCGCTCCGCTGCTCCGCGTGCTCGACAGTCTCCGCGTCGCAGGCCAGGTTCCCCGGTGAGCCCCCTCCTCAGAACCCATACCGCTCCTCTTGCCAGGGATCGGCGTCGTTGTGGTAGCCGTAGCGCTCCCAGAACCCGGGCCGGTCGGCGGCCGTGAGCTCGAGCCCGTTCAGCCACTTCGCGCTCTTCCAGAAATACCGCGACGGGACGACGAGGCGCACCGGGCCGCCGTGCTCGGCCGCCAGCGGCTCGTCGTCCGCCTCGTAGGCGACGAGCGCGTTCGCCTCCTCGAGCGCGGCGAGTGGCACGTTGGCGGTGTAGCCGGCCTCGGCGTGCGCGACCGCGAAACGGGCCGACGGCTTCGGCCGGCAGAGCCGGGCGAGCTCGCTCCAGTGCACCCCGCGGAAGCCGGCGTCGAAGCGGCTCCAGCGTGTGACGCAATGGATGTCGGTCGTGATCTCGGTCGCAGGCAGGGCGCGGAGCTGCTCGTAGTCGAGGGCGATCTCCTCCTCGACCTCGCCGAAGATCCGCAGGCGCCAGGTCTCGAGATCGACCCGCGCGACGTCACCTGCGTGGAGGACGGGCCACTTCTCCGTCAGGTACTGCCCCGGCGGCAGGCGCGCCGGGTCGAAGCCCGCGGCGCGCACCTTCTCCTCGGCCTTCGAGCGGAAGAGGGGCATCGCGATGCACACTAGACGGATGGACGTTGCGAGGAGAGAGCGCGAATTCGTCCGCGTCGCCGGGCCCGATGCGGCCGATTACCTGCAGCGGATGGTCTCGAACGACGTCGAGGCGCTGGCGGCGGGGGAGGCTTGCCCTGCGCTCCTTCTCACCGCGAAGGCGCGCGTGACCGCGCCCCTCGTCGTCTTCCGCCGTGCCGACGAGGACTTCCTCCTGCTCACGGATCCGGGGCTCGGCGAGGGAGTGCGGGCGCAGCTCACGCGGATGCGGTTGCGCGCGCGATGCGAGATCGAGCTCGAGGAACACGAGTCGGTGCTCGTCTTCGGCGGTGAGGCCGGCTTCGCGACCGACTGGCCGGGCGCGCGCGAAGCGCTCGACGCCGGGCTCGAGCCCACGCTCTCGGAGGAGGAGCTCGAGCTGCGCCGGATCGAGAGCGGCGTGCCGCGCTGGGAGCATGAGATCGACGAGCGGGTTCTCCCCGCGGAGGCGGACCTCGACAGGACGCACATCTCCTTCTCGAAGGGCTGCTATCCGGGGCAGGAGCCAGTTGCGCGCCTCCACTTCCGCGGCCATCCCAACCGCCGTCTCCGCGTCGTCGAGCTCGACGAGCTGCCGGAGTACGACGCGCCTCTGCTCCACGACGGGCGGGAGGTCGGCCGGGTCACGAGCGCCGCGCGCCGCGCGGACGGCAGCGTCGTCGCGCTCGCCTACGTGCGGACGGAGGTACCGGATGACGCGCCGCTCGCGCTCGCGGCTCGAACCGGCTGAGTGGTACTCGATCCGGCCGGTGCGCAGCCTCAAGCCGGCGACGTACACGTGCCCGCTTTGCGGCTACCGCCTCCACGCCATGAGCGACCACGTGCTCGTCGCGCCGCAGGGGGACACGAGCCGCCGCCGTCACGCGCATCTCGAGTGCGTCGCCGCCGCAGATCTACCTGCTCGCCCCGCGCGGCCCGGGCTCCTGTCGCGCGTGCTGGGCCGCGGCTAGCAGGTCGCTACACTGACCGTCCCAGCGAGCGCCCGTAGCTCAGGGGATAGAGCGCTGCCCTGCGGAGGCAGAGGTCGCATGTTCGAATCATGCCGGGCGCATTTCGTCGTGCTCTTGGGGAGAATCCGCGGGTGCCGCTCTACCTCACGGAGCAAGACGTGGCGGAGCTCCTTTCCCCGGCGGACGCTGTCGAAGCCGTCGAGGCGTGCTTTCGGCGCATGGCCGCCGGCAGCGTCGAGAACCGGCCGCGGTACCGGCTCGGTCTCGAGGGCGGGGCGCTCGCGGTCATGGCCGCCGCCGACCTCGAGCTCGGCTACGCGGGCGCGAAGGTCTATGCCGGTTTCCGGCAGGGCGCGCGCTTCGCCGTTCTTCTCTTCCGCGCCGACTCGCCGGAGCTCGTCGCGGTCCTCGAGGCCGACAAGCTCGGGCAGTTGCGTACTGGCGCGGCGAGCGGCGTCGCCGCCAGGCACCTCGCACGGGACGGCGCCCGGAGCCTCGGCCTGATCGGCTGCGGCTGGCAGGCCGAGTCGCAACTCGCCTGCATCCGCGCCGGGCTTCCGGAAATCGACCGTGTCGTCGTCTACTGCCGGACCGAGGAGCGGCTGCGCGAATTCTGCGATCAGCACGGTGCCGAGCCGGGGGAGAGCCACCGGGATGCGGGCGAGTGCGACGTCGTCGTCACGGCGACCAGCTCGCCGGACCCGGTGCTGCGCGGCGAATGGCTCCAGCCCGGCGCGCTCGTCTGCGCCGTCGGCGCGAACGACGGTCGGCGGCGCGAGCTCGACAACGTCGTTCTCGAGCGCGCCGCCTTCGTCTGCTGCGACTCGGTCGACGACGCAAAGCTCGAGTCCGCCGACCTGATCGAGCCGGTGGAGTCGGGCGTGCTCGACTGGCTCGAGGTGCACGAGCTGCAGGAGGTCGTCGCCGGCGAGCTGGCAGGCCGCCAGGCGGACGACGACGTCGTGGTCTTCAAGTCCAACGGTCTCGCGGCCTGGGACGTGGCCGTCGCCGCGGCGGTAGTCGAGCGCGCGCGTGCGGCTGGCGTCGGCCGAGAGGTGTCATAGTCCAGCCGTGAAGGCGTCCAGCGACCGCGGTCGGTTCGCGGAGCGGGTGCTCCACGGTGTCGACTCGAACGGCGATCCGGAGACGGTCGTCATCTGGATAGAGCGCAAGGAGGGCGGCGTCTGGGCCGTCGGGCGGGCGGTCAACCCCGACCGGCGTCCGTCGAGGGAGCCGCGGCCCGAGGACTACGTCTTCGAGGGCTACGAGCTCGGCGACGCGCTCGAAGAGGCCAATGAGACGCTCGAGGACGACTTCACCGTCTCGGAACGCGACGGCCATGCCGAGCTCGTCCGGCCGTTCACGCGCGAGGAGCTGCTTAAGCCGCTCGAGCGCTGGTTCTTCGGCCACACGTGAACCTCGCCTTCGGCTTCACGCCCTGCCCGAACGACGCGTTCGCGTTTCACGCGCTCGTCCACGGGCTCGTCCCGGCCCCGTTCGAGGTCGAGCCGGTCCTGTGCGACATCGAGGAGCTGAACCGGCGAGCGGCCGCTGCGGAGCTCGAGCTCACGAAGCTCAGCTTCGGTGCGGCCGCCGCGGCCGGGGATCGGTACCGACTGCTCCGCAGCGGGGCCGCCCTCGGTCGAGGCGCCGGGCCGCTCGTGGTCGCGCGCGACCCCGGCTCGCTCGGGGGCGCGGCCGGCGGGCGTATCGCCGTCCCCGGGCGCGAGACGACGGCGTTCCTGCTCCTCCGGCTCGCAGCGCCCGCGCTCGGCGAGGTGGTGGAGCTCCGGTACGACCGGATCCTCGCCGCGGTAGTCGCGGGCCAGGTCGACGCCGGCCTGATCATCCACGAGAGCCGCTTCACCTACCGCGACCACGGGCTCGTCGCGGTCGCCGACCTCGGCGAGTGGTGGGAGGGCGAGACCGGTCTGCCGGTTCCGCTCGCGGGGATCTTCGCACGGGACGATCTCGACCCGGGCCTCGCCGATGGGGCCGAGGCCGCGATCCGCGCCTCGGTCGAATACGCCTTCGCCTACCCGGAGGCGAGCCGCGACTACGTGCGCTCGCTCGCGCACGAGCTCTCCGACGAGGTCTGCGCGGCTCACATCGCGCTCTACGTGAACGAGCACAGCGTCGACATCGGCGACGAGGGGCTAGCCGCGGTCGAGCGGCTCCTCGGTCGGGCGACTGCCGCCGCATAGCATTCGCCCGTGAGCCGGGCCGTCGTCCTCTCTGCCGTCCGCACCCCGATCGGCCGCTACGGCGGAGGGCTCTCGGGCGTGCGGCCGGACGACCTCGCGGCCCTCGTAATCCGGGAGGCGGTCGACCGCGCGGGCGTCCCGCCGGAGAAGATCGAGGACGTCTGGTTCGGCGCCGCCAACCAGGCGGGCGAGGACAACCGCAACGTCGCGCGGATGGCTGCGCTGCTCGCCGGGCTGCCGGAGTCCGTCGCGGGCGTGACCGTCAATCGGCTTTGCGCGTCGGGGCTAACGGCCGTCGTCGGCGCCTGTCATGCCGTGATCGCCGGCGACGGCGACCTCTTCGTCGCAGGCGGCGAGGAGTCGATGAGCCGCGCGCCGTTGGTGACGCCGAAGGCGGAGAAGCCGTTCGAGCGCGGCGAGCGGCCGCTGTACGACACCACGCTTGGCTGGCGCTTCACCAATCCGAGGCTCCTCGAGCTGTTTCCTCCGGAGTCGATGGGCGAGACGGGCGAGAACGTCGCCGAGCGGTGGAGCGTGACGCGGGAGGAGCAGGACGCGTTCGCGCTCGAGTCGCAGCAGCGCTGGGCCGCGGCCGACGAGGCAGGCCGCTTCGCCGACGAACTCGTCCCCGTCGGAGACGTCGCGCGGGACGAGCACCCGCGGCCGGACACGACGGCCGAGAAGCTCGCCGCGCTCAAGCCGGCGTTTCGCGAGGGCGGGACGGTGACGGCCGGCAACGCCTCCGGGATCAACGACGGCGCCGCGGCGCTCGTGATCGCGTCCAAGGAGAAGGCGCGCGAGCTCGGCGCGGAGCCGCTCGGGGCATTCGCCGGCAGCGCGGTCGCGGGCGTCGACCCGCGGGTCATGGGCATCGGCCCGATCCCGGCCGTCCGCAGGCTGCTCGAGCGGACGGGCATCTCGCTGGAGGAAGTCGACCTCGTCGAGCTGAACGAGGCGTTCGCCTCGCAGAGCCTCGTCGTGATCCGGCAGCTCGGCCTCGACCCGGACAAGGTGAACGTCAACGGCGGGGCGATCGCGCTCGGCCATCCGCTCGGGATGAGCGGTGCCCGCCTCGTCGTCTCGCTGCTGCACGAACTGCGGCGCCGCGGCGGCCGTTACGGCCTTGCAACTTTGTGTGTGGGAGTTGGACAGGGTCAGGCAGCGCTGTTCGAGCGCGCCAGCTGAGGGCCCGCACGGACCTGTCCTGCGGTGCCATGTCCCCGTGCCAGGCACGCGGACAGGTCCTGTTGGGAGGGGTTCGCGGATCCGACCCCGCTCCGCTGCGCGAATCCGCGAAGATCTGTGGCTGGATCAGACATGCCTCGGTGCCTGGCACCTAGACGTGTCTGCGGAGGACAGGGCGGCGGGTCCGGCCTCAGCCGACGGGCGGTCTGATGTAGATCACGCCGTCGTGCTGAGTCGGCACGAAGGGTGCGCCGACGCTGAAGACGACGCCCTCGACCTGGTGGAAGAGCTCGCCGTCGCGTTCGCCGACGGGGACGACGATGCCGATCTCGTCCTCCGGCTCGGCGTCGAGGCCCTCCTCGCGTAGCGCCTCGAGCAGCCGGTTGCGGTCGGGGATGCGTGCGGCCTCGACGCGGATCGTGCTCGACATCTCGTCTCCTCTCGATTGCGTTTCGGATCCGAAATCTACCGCGTCTGTCGGCGCGGCAAACGCCGTGCCCAACCGCTAAGTTCCGCCACGTGGCGGTGACGGCCGGACAGGAGTACGGACTCTTCATCGGCGGGGAGGTCGTCGAGCCCGCCTCGGGCGAGTTCCGCGACCTGCACGAGCCGGCGACCGGCGAGCCGCTGGCCCGCGCGGCCATGGCCGGCGAGGCCGACGTCGACCGCGCCGTCGAGGCCACCCGCGCGGCGCTCGACGGTCCCTGGGGCCGGACGCCGCCGAACGAGCGCGCCCGGCTCCTGCATGCGCTCGCCGACGCGATCCAGGCGAACCGCAAGGAGCTCGCGGAGCTCGAGGCGCGCAACGTCGGCAAGGCGATCTCCTCGGTCAAGGCCGAGCTCGCGGGGTCGATCGAGAACTTCCGCTTCTTCGCGTCCGTCGTCGGCTCGATCGCAGGACGTTCGAACCCGATCGGCGGTTCGCTGCTCAGCTACACGCTCAAGGAGCCGGTCGGCGTCTGCGCGCAGATCGTCCCGTGGAACTACCCGCTCCTCATGTCGGTGTGGAAGCTCTCGCCCGCGCTCGCCGCAGGCTGCGCCGTCGTCCTCAAGCCCGATCCGCAGACGCCGCTCAGCGTGCTCCGGGTCGCGGAGCTCGCCGCCGAGGTCGGCTTCCCGGCGGGTGCGATCAACATCGTCCCGGGCGACGGCCCCACGACCGGCTCCTATCTCGTCAAGCACCCCGGAGTCGACAAGGTCGCCTTCACCGGCTCCACGCGGACGGGGAGCGAGATCATGCGGCTCTGCTCCGAGCCGATCAAGCGGCTGACGCTCGAGCTCGGCGGCAAGAGCCCGAACCTCGTCTTCGCCGACGCGAACCTCGAGGACGCGATCCCGAGCTCGGTCTGGTCGATCTACTACTCGGCGGGCCAGAGCTGCGAGGCGCGATCGCGCGTGCTCGTCGAAGCCTCGATCTACGACGACTTCGTGGCCCGCTTCGCCGACGCGGCGAAGAAGCTCAAGGTCGGCGATCCGCTCGACCCCGAGACGCAGGTCGGCTCGCTCATCTCCGCGGCGCATCGCGACCGGGTGCACGGCTACGTCGAGAAGGGATGCGAGGAGGGAGCGGAGGTCGTGCTCGGCGGCGAGGCCGGCGACGGTGCCGGCGTCTTCTACCTCCCGACTGTCCTCGCCGGGGTCGAGAGCTCGATGAGCGTCGCCCAGGAGGAGATTTTCGGACCGGTCGTGACGGCCATTCCGTTCGAGGACGAGAAGGACGCGATCCGGATCGCGAACGACGTCCGGTACGGCCTCTTCGCCACTGTCTGGACTGGCGACCCGGCGCGTGGCCACCGTGTCGCCCGCGCGATCAAGTCGGGCATGGTCGGGATCAACATGCCGTTCACGGCCTTCCCGGGTATCCCGTTCGGCGGCTACAAGCAGTCGGGGTTCGGCCGGGAGCTCTCGATCGAGACGCTCGACCTGTACCTCGAGACAAAGGGCGTGCTCTTCTCCACGAGCCCGAAGCCCTTCAACCCGTTCGGCCTCTAAGAACTCGCTTCGAAATGAAGCACGGGCCGTCTGGCCGCGCTGGCCGGCGCGGTGCGTCGTCCTCGGTCGCGCCAATAGCGCTGCTATTGGCGCTCCCTGCGTCCTAGCCTCGCACTCGGCCATCGCGCCCAGCCAGCGCGTGGTCATTCCGAAACGAGTTCTAGCTCTTCCGGAGGGAGAGCGCGGCGCCCACCGCGAGGAGCGCGATCCCGAAGAGGCGCGGCCAGTGGAGCGCGATCCGCTGCGAGCCGAACAGGCCCCAGCGGTCGATCGCGGCGCCCATCACGAGCTGACCCGCGATCAGAA
The DNA here is from genome assembly GCA_045805945.1 of Gaiellaceae bacterium. Lineage (GTDB taxonomy): Bacteria > Actinomycetota > Thermoleophilia > Gaiellales > Gaiellaceae > Palsa-739. The sequence goes on along the minus strand of JBJMKG010000023.1, from coordinate 9,215 downwards.
TGCCCACCGTGGCGGCGACGCCGATCCGCGGACCGGCGTAGGTGACGGTGAAGACGATCAGCAGCCCCATCACGCCGCCGAGGAGCATCCACCACGGTTGGTGAACGGCGCGCTCGAAGCCGACGACGCTCCGGTGCGCCAGGATGAGGATGACGACGGCGAGCGCGGCGGTGAGAGTCGCCGAGAACGCGAGCGCCTCCAGCACGCCGATGCGCTCGCCGAGCCGCGACATCAAGGCGATCTGCACCGAGCCGGCGAGGCCGGCGGCAACCGCCAGTCCCGTCGCCATGACGCCGCCGGACACGAGCCAACCTTAGTTTCCAGCGCGGCCGGACTTGACAAAGATGTGAGTCATCACTATCATCGCCGCGATGGAAACGTCGACGAGCAGATCGACAGCGGCGGCCAGGCGCGAGGACGTTCTCGACGCCGCGCTCGTCGAGTTCTCGGAGCGCGGCCTCGAGGGTGCCTCGACGGAGGACATCGCTCGCAGGGCCGGCATCTCCCAGCCGTATCTGTTCCGGCTGTTCGGGACGAAGAAGGGTCTCTTCAAGGCGTCGGTGGCCCGCTGCTTCCGTGAGACGCTCGAGCTGTTCCAGCGTGCCGCCGAGGGCAAGCGCGGCGAAGAGGCGCTGCTGGCGATCGGGCGGGCGTACCAGGCGCAACTCGAGAGCAACAGAACGCATCTGCGGGCGCAGATGCATGCGTACGTCGCCTGCGAGGATCCGGAGATCCGGGCTCTCGTCCGGGCCGGCTACGGCGACCTCGTCGCCTACGTCCGGCGCGTCTCGGGCGCAGACTGGCCGACCGTCTGGAGCTTCTTCGCCACCGGCATGCTCCTCAACGTCCTCGCCTCGATGCACGTCGATGAGGAGCCGGAGCAGTGGATGCAGGAGCTCCTCGCCGGCTGCGGCAAGGACTTGTGACCGTTCTCTTTTTTTCGACCTGGAGGAAGTGATGACTCACACGCAAAAGCGCTCACTGATCTGGACGATGGCGATCACCTCGGTCGCGCTCTTCATGGTCAGCCTTGACAACCTCGTCGTCACGACGGCGCTGCCGGTGATCCGGCAGGACCTCCACGCGTCCATCTCGCAGCTCGAGTGGACCGTGAACGCCTACACGCTCACCTTCGCAGTGCTGCTCCTCACGGGCGCGGCGCTCGGCGACCGCTTCGGCCGGCGGAGGCTCTTCGCTCTCGGCCTTCTGCTCTTCACCGGTGCGTCGGCGGCCGCCGCCCTCTCCACGAGCGCCGATGCGCTCGACATCGCGCGCGCCGTCCAGGGGATCGGCGGCGCGATCGTCACGCCGCTCACGCTCACCATCCTGTCGGCGGCGGTCCCGCGCGAACGGCGAGGGCTGGCGCTGGGGATCTGGGGAGGCATCGGCGGGCTGGCCATCGCGATCGGCCCGCTCGTCGGGGGCGCGATCGTCTCCGGCGTCTCGTGGCACTGGATCTTCTGGATCAACGTGCCGATCGGGCTCGTTCTCGCTCCGCTCGCTCTGGCACGCCTCGACGAGACGCGCGCTCCCGACGCGTCGCTCGACGTTCCGGGTCTCGGACTGGCGAGCTCCGGCCTGCTCGGCATCGTCTGGGGCCTCGTCCGCGGCAATGCGCACGGTTGGACGAGCCTCGGCGTCGTGCTTCCGATCGTCGCCGGCGTCGTGCTCGTGGCCGGGTTCGTCGCCTGGGAGCGGCGCGCTGACGCGCCGATGCTGCCGCTCCAATTCTTCCGCGACCGGACCTTCACGCTCACGAACATCGCGTCGCTGCTCATGTTCTTCGGGATGTTCGGCTCGATCTTCCTGCTCGCGCAGTTCTTCCAGACCGTGCAGCACATGACTCCGCTCGCCGCCGGCCTGCGGATCCTGCCGTGGACGGCGATGCCGATCTTCGTCGCGCCGATCGCCGGCGCGCTCTCCGATCGGATCGGCGGCCAGCGGCTCATGGCGGTGGGGCTCGCGCTCCAGGCGGGTGGCCTGATGTGGCTCGCGGCATTGCAGTCGCCGACCGTGCCGTACGCCGACCTCGTGGCGCCCTTCGTCGTCTCCGGGACCGGGATGGCACTCTTCTTCGCCCCGGTTGCGAACGTCGTGCTCAGCTCCGTTGCGCCGCAGCACGAGGGCAAGGCTTCGGGAGCGACGAACGCGATCCGCGAGCTCGGCGGTGTCTTCGGCGTCGCGGTTCTCGCCTCGGTCTTCGCCCACGCGGGCGGCTACCGCACGGCCGACACGTTCGCGCACGGGACGTCGACCGCGGTCTGGATCGGCGGGGCGGTGGTCGCGCTCGGCGCAGTCGCGGCCGGGCTGATCCGGCAGCCTGCCCGGGCTGCCGAGACCGCCGAGACAGAGGCACTCGCGGAGGCGGCCTAGTCCTCCGCGAGCGCGAGCCCGAGCCAGGTCTCGGCTTCGTGGTAGAGGCTCGGGTTGTTCTCCGGGGTGTAGTAGGCGAGAGCCGCGACCGCCTGTGAGACAGCCCAGCCTCTCGCTCGTGCCCATGTCGCGTCGTCCGTCGGCAACGCCTCGCGGAAGGCGTCACGTGCCGCGGGCGAGTGGAGCTTCCAGGCGACCATCACGTCGCAGGCCGGGTCGCCGACGCCCAGCGAGCCCCAGTCGATCACGCCGCTGATCCCGCCGTCGCGGACGAGCCAGTTGCGGCAGTCGAGGTCGCCGTGGTGCCAGACGGGTGGCCCGTCCCACGGCGGCACGGTGGCAACGATGCGCTCCCACTCCTCCCTCGCGCGTGGATCGCCGCGGAAGCGCTCGAACCACCAGGTCATCTGGTCGGCGCGCTCGGCGAGTGGGATACCGCGGCCGGGAGGCGCGCCCGCTGGGTCGATCTCCTGCAGAGCGCGCACGAGCTCGGCGAGATCGCGCGCCGCCTGGATCGTGTCGATCGCTTCGACCGGCACCGTCTCGCCGTCGATCCAGCTATGGATCTCCCAGAACCAGGGATAGCCGGCGCCCGGCCGGCCCTGCGCGACCGGCACGGGAATCTCGAGGGGAAGCTGCGGCGCGAGTGTCGGCAGCCATTCGAGCTCTCGGCTTCCAGGCTCGGTCGGTCCCTCGCGGCGGGGAAGTCGCACCGAGAGAGCGTCGCCGAGGCGAAAGATCGCGTTGACCGTGCCGCTCGGCTCGATCCTCCGCAGCGGCAGCTCGCTCCACGCCGGAAACTGCTCCGCCAGGAGTCGCCGGACGAGCGCCTCGTCGACCTCAAGCTCGTCCTCGTGCATCTGCGGCATCGCTCCCATGATCGCGCGCGGACGAGGAGGCTCGATAATCCGCGGCGTGCCGATCTTCCAGCCCGAGCTGGAGACGTTGTCGCGGCCGGACCTCGAGCGGCTCCAGCGCGAGCGGCTGCGGGAGCGGTTCGGGGTCGAGCTCGAGGGGCTGCCGGAGCTTCCGTTCCGCGTCAAGTCGGAGTTACGTGACGCGTACCCCTTCGGCCTCCTCCAGGTGCCGCTCGAGGAATGCGTGCGGATCCACGCTTCGTCCGGGACGCGGGGGAAGGCGACGATCGTCGCCTACACGCGCGGCGACCTCGCCGTCTGGGCGGACTGCTGCGCCCGGGCGCTCGCGGCTGCGGGAGCCGGCCCCGGCACCGTCGTCCACGTCGCCTACGGCTACGGACTCTTCACGGGGGGCCTCGGTCTCCACTACGGCGCCGAGAGGCTCGGCTGCACGGTCGTGCCGGCGTCGGGCGGCAACACGCCGCGCCAGGCGCAGCTGCTCGAGGATCTGGGCGCCGAGATCCTCTGCTGCACGCCGAGCTACGCGCTCGCGATCGCGGACCACGTCTCGGAGCCTGCGCGTCTCAACCTCCGCGCCGGCCTGCACGGGGCGGAGCCCTGGACGGAGGGGTTGCGCGAGGCGATCGAGGGCGCGCTCGGGCTGGCCGCACTCGACATCTACGGTCTCTCCGAGGTGATGGGCCCGGGCGTCTCGGCCGAATGCCTGGAGGGGAAAGCCGGCGCGCACGTGAACGAGGACCACTTCCTCGTCGAGGTCGTCGACCCGGCATCGGGGCAGCCCCTGCCGGAGGGAGAAGTGGGCGAGCTCGTCTTCTCGACGCTGACGAAGGAGGCGCTGCCGCTGTTGCGGTACCGGACCGGGGACCTCGCTTCGCTCACGCGGGAGCCCTGTGCCTGTGGGCGAGCGTTCGCCCGGATGTCACGCGTCCTCGGACGAACCGACGACATGCTCGTGATCCGCGGCGTCAACGTCTTCCCGAGCGAGATCGAGCGCGCGCTCCTCGCGATCCCGGAGCTCGCCCCGCACTACCAGCTCGTCGTCGAGCGCCCCTGCCACCTCGACGAGCTGACCGTGGAGGCGGAACTGCGCGAGGGAGACGCTGGTGGCGAACGGCTCGAGGTGTTCGTCGAGGAGCGGCTCGGGCGCGTGCTCGGCCTGACGGCCCGCGTTCGGCTCGGTCCCCCCGGCAGCGTGGCGCGAAGCGAGGGCAAGGCGCTCCGAGTTCTCGATCGCCGCGGCACGTAACCGCCGGCGCCGCTCGTGCGTTCACCCGAGCGGATGAACGAGCAGGCGGACCACTCCTCGCCCGAGGTCGACGGCTGGCCGCTGCCGTCGCCCGAGGTCGTGCGGGAGCTCGAGGCGCCCGTTCTCGTCTGGTCTGAGCCGGAGCCGCCGGCTAGCTGGCCGACTCGTCAGCCTGGTACAGGTTGAACGCGTTCCCCTCGGTGTCCTTGCAGTTCGCGAACCAGCCGATCCCCGGAATCGGCTGCTTGTCGTTCGACTCGCCGCCGCCCGACCGCACCTTGGCGATCGTCGCGTCGATGTCGTCGCTGTCGAAGTACACGTCGAGAGTTCCCGGCTCCCCCTCGAAAAGGCCGCCGCCCTGGTCCTCGCCGGTGCGGAAGACCCGGTAGTCCATCTCGGGCATGCCCGAGGAAGAGATCTCCCAGCCGAAGACGCCGTTCCAGAAGCCCTGAGCACGGTCGACGTCCGCGGCCTTGATCTCGACGTGTACCAACTTGCCTGCCATACGCGCCTCCTCTCGACCCCGTTATCGTCCCTCGGCTAGCTGCGAAAGGGAGTCTATGCACAGGGTCGTCGTCCTCTACGAGCACGAACCGGACGTGGAGTCGTACGCGGAGCACGCGGAGGTGTGCGCGCGCGTGCCGAACGGCGTGTTCCGCCACGGCAAGGTCACGGGCGCCCCGATGGGCGAGCCGGCGCACGCGTACTACGCCGAGTGGGAGTTCGCCGACGAGCAGGCCTTCCAGGCCGCAATCCGAAGCGAGGAGTTCATGGCCACCGGGAAGGACGCGTACAAGCGCGGCTTCCCGCAGCCCACCGTCGAGTTCCTCGAGCTGTCGTAGCGATGCCGGAGGTCGAGGTCGCGCGGGAGGGGGCCGTCCAGACGATCACGCTCAACCGGCCCGACAAGCTGAACGCCTTCACGCGCGCCGTGCACGAGGAACTGTACGCCGCCCTCGGGGAGGCGCGCGATCCCGCGGTGCGCGCGGTGGTGATCACCGGCGCGGGTCGCGGCTTCTCCGCCGGGCAGGATCTGACCGCGTTCGGCGAGGCGGGCGACGTGGCGGCCATGCTGCGCGCGACCTACCACGTCACCGTCCTCGCGATCCGCTCGCTCGAGAAGCCTGTGGTCGCGGCGGTGAACGGGGTCTGCGCGGGCGCGGGGCTCTCCCTCGCCTGCGCGTGCGACATCCGGCTCGCCTCCGACGCCGCCTTCTTCGTCCCAGGCTTCGTCGGGATCGGCTTGATCCCCGACTCCGGCGGCACGTATTTCCTCCAGCGCCTGCTCGGGACGGCGCGGGCCTTCGAGTGGATGAGCTCGAACCGCCGGCTGACCGCGGCCGAGGCCCACGCGTGGGGGCTCGTCTCGGAGATCGTGGAGGCGGAGTCGTTCGCCGCGCGGGTGGCGGAGTACGCGGCCGAGCTCGCCGCCGGCCCGACGCGGGCGATCGCGTCGACGAAGCGGCTCTACGACGTGGCGGCGACCGCGGCGCTCGAGGAGCAGCTCGAGCGGGAGGCGGTGGCGCAGGCGAAGGCGGCGCAGACGGAGGACTTCCGCGAGGGTGTCGCGGCCTTCGGCGAGAAGCGGGAGGCCCGCTTCAGCGGGCGTTGACGAGGCTCAGGACCTCGCCGTCCTCCGGCCAGCGTCCCTCTCCCTGCTTCGAGAAGACGAGCTCGCCGTCCGCGAGGACGTCGAACTGCGACTTCGCACCCTCGCGGATCGAGGCGTCGATCCCCTTGTCCCTCAGCTCGGCCGCGAGACTCGCGGCCCGTCGGTCGTAGCCGCTTCAGACGGGGCAGTAGAGGATCTCGACGCTCATGGCGAGAGGATAGGCGCACGTCCACAGGCTCCGTCGCTGCGATACTCGGAGCGTGGACGAGGACGATCTGCGCAGGCTCGCGGCGGTCGGCTCAGAGCTCGCGTTTGCCGCCGGCCACGTACTGGTCGATCGCGGGAAGCCCGGGACCGGCCTGTTCGCCCTCGTCGAAGGGAGCCTCGTCGTCGAGGCGCCCGAGGGTAGGCGTGAGCTCGGCCCGGGGGCGGTGTTCGGCGAGCGGGCGCTTCTCTCCGGCGACGGGCTGCGCACGGCCCGCGTCCGCGCGCTGACCGACGGAGTGGTGATCACCGTCGAGCGGACAGAGATCGAGCGCCTTTGCGCCGCGGATGAAGCATTCGCCGAACGCTTGGCTCGATCTTCCTGAACACGGTAGATCGGCGCACGATCTTCTCGTGTATCGACGTGGGAGGCGGGTACAGCTCAGTGAGCCACGCGCGCCTGGCAAGGCGTGGAAGGGAGGTGGTCTCGTGGCTTATCAGGAACGGCAGACACGCAGACACACAGGCGGAGGCTGGAGTCGCACCCGCTGGCTGACTCTGACGGCGGTCGTTGTCGCGATCGCCGTGATCGTTCTCCTCGTCCTCTATGCAGGAGGCGGCAGCGGCGGTGGCGGAGGCGGCGGAGGCGGCTACTAGCAATCGCTCGTGAGGCCGGCGTCGCTCGTTCACCCGCTCAACGATTGAGCGGGGTGCGGGCGGCGGCGACCTCTGCGGTCGCCTGGGGTCGACTAGATCGTCTTGAACTGCTCGAACGGCTGCCGGCAGCTCTCGCAGTAACGGAGCGAGCGGCACGGCGTCGGGCCGAAGATGTTCTCGAGCCGCGTTTCGGTCGAGCCGCAATAGGGGCAGCGGAAGACGTTGGACTGGAGTTGAACGAGCTTCGGCGCGCTCGCCTCACGCGGAGCGGGCGGGGCGAAGCCCGCGGCGCGCAGCTTCTCGCGGCCGGCGGGCGTGATCCGGTCCGTCGACCAGGAGTCGTCCGTGACGACCTCGACCCGGGGCTCTGCTCCGAGCCCGGCGACCTTCTCCTCCATCGCCCGCTTCATCACCTCGAGCGCGGGACAGCCGAGGAAGGTCGGCGTGAACTCGATCCGGACGTGTCCGTTCGAGACATCGACCGAACGGATGACGCCGAGCTCGACGAGCGAGACGACGGGGATCTCCGGGTCGGGGATCTCCCCGAGGGCGTCCCACACCTGAGCCTCGGCTACCACTGCGCTCCCGCCGGCGCGGAGCGCCGCACCATCGTCATCTCCTCCCAGAGCGGCGTGAGCTCCTCCGTATGCGTGCCGCGCTCGATCGCCTCGACCTCCTCGAGCCCGACCCGCGAGACGAGGTCGCTGCGCAACTCCGCCGACAGGACGCCGAGCGCGTGGGGCCACAGCTCCTCCACGGCGCTCTGGAAGCGCGGCTCGTCGCGGAGCCGGTCGTGCCACATCTCGGCGTGCATCCGGTGGTACGCCTCCTCGCGGTCGATCTTCGCCGCCAGGCCCGCGACCGCCTCGTCGCGATCGCCCCTGAGCGCGCCGATCCGGATCTCGTCGGCCACCTCGTAGAGCCAGCGGCGCGCGATCGTGTGCGCCCAGTCGAGCAGGTGCAGCTCGACGAGCGGCGCGCAGCGGTACTCCTCCGGCTTGCGGTCGAAGGCGAGCGCGTCGGCGTCGCCGTCGGGCCCCGCCGCCAGCTCGTACAGGGCGCGCGCGTGCCCGATCTCGTTCTGGGCGATCGAGGAGAAGGCCACGTCCTCCTCGAGCAGCGGTGCGATCCCCGTCCATTCGGAGTCTCGCCAGCCGATGACGAGCTCGTCGTCAGCCAGCGCCAGCAGTGCCTGCTCGTTCACGCGCCTCCTTCAGGCGGGCCTTGATCGAATAGCCGTCGACCCGCCGGTACTTGAGGTCGAACTCGTCGGCCCAGTCCTCGACGTCGCGGATCGCGTCGCGCGGGACGAGCCAGAGCGCGACCGACTCGCCGCGGCGGCCCCACTGCTCGCGCGCCCAGGTCTCGGCAAATTCGGCGTCGGGCGCGTCGACCGAGCCTGCGTGCTCAAAGGGCTGGCCCCGCCGCTCCTGCCTGAACACCTCGTAGATCACGCCGCCAGGACCGCTTCTCGCACCCACCGCTCCTGCTCGAGGAAGCGGCGGCGGAGGGCGAGCCGCTCCTCGGTCTTCGGGCCGTGCCCGGTGACGACGTGCTTGAGCTCGTCCCAGTCGGGCTCGGTGTACTCCCAGACCCCGTCGTCGAGCTTGCGCAGCTTCGGGTCGGGGACCTCGAGGCCGAGCTCGCGGATCTGCGGCACGTAGCCGTCGAGGAACTGCTGGCGCGCCTCCTCGTTCCCCTGCGACTTGATCCGCCACAGGTACATCGGATCCTCGTCGCGCGGGATCGGGTTGCCATGGAACTGCATGAGGGGTCCCCACCAGCGGTTCAGCGCCTCCTGCACGAGCTCGAACTGCGCCGGGGTTCCCGTGACCAGCGCGAGGATCACGTCGCGGCCGTGGAGGATGTGGAACGACTCCTCCCAGCAGATCTTCTTCATGATCCGCGCGTACGGCGCGTACGAGCACTTGAGGAGCGCCTTCTGGCTGATGATCGCGGCCGCGTCGACGAGCCAGGCAATGACTCCCACATCGCCCCAAGTACGGGTCGGGTAATGGAAGACGTTGTGAAACTTCGACTTGCCCGAGATGAGGTCGGCGAGACACTGCTCCCGCGGCTTGCCGAGGTCCTCGACGACGCGGTAGATCAGCTGTGCGTGCCCGACCTCGTCCTGGACCTTGGCGGTGAGCGCAAGCTTGCGCTGGAGGGTCGGCGCGCGGAGGATCCACTCCCGCTCGGGCAGGACGCCCATCAGCTCGGAGTTGCCGTGCATCTCGATGAACTT
>JBJMKG010000022.1:0-3275 GCA_045805945.1 Gaiellaceae bacterium | reverse complement strand
GCCTTCGCGCACGCCGGCTCGTGCCCGCCCTTCAGCCGGTCGTAGCAGAGCGTGCACTTGAAGACGCGGCCGTCCTTCTTCTCGCCCCGCTCGAATGGTCCCAGTGCCGGCAGGTCGGGCTTGTGGCCGACGTTCAGCGTGGAGGAGATCTGGCGCTGGTCGAGGACGCCGAACGGGCAGGCGGGGACGCAGTAGCCGCAGCCGTTGCAGATGTCCTCCTGGACGACGACCGTCCCGAACTCGGTCCGGAAGAGCGAGCCGGTCGGGCAGACGTCGAGGCACGCGGCGTGCGTGCAGTGCTTGCAGACGTCCGACTCCATCAGCCACCGAAGGCTGGTGCTCCCGTCGCCGTCCGCGTACAACGGCTTTCTCTGCTCGACGAAGGCGACGTGGCGCCATGTGTTGGCATCGAGCTGCGACGTGTGGTCGTACGACTCGCCGGTCCAGACGCCGCGGTCTTCCGGAATGAGGTTCCACTCCTTGCAGGCGACCTCGCACGCCTTGCAGCCGATGCAGACGGACGTGTCGGTGAAGAAGCCGAGCCGCTCGTCCTGCTCGTCCCCGTACGACTCCCAGCCGTCGGGACCCCCGCTGGGCTTCATCGCGCTCTTGACGACGCTCACGAAGTCTTCCTCACTTCTTCCGGCTCGACGCGGGGGTCCTGCTCGCGGCGCGAGCGGGCCTGTTCGCGCAGCTCCGCGACGAAGCGCGGCAGCTCGGCGCCGCGAGGGCGCCGGCCGGGCCGGATCCCGCACGTGAACGCCTTCACCTCCTGGATGTGGACGTTCGGGTCGAGCGCCATGTGCGAGAGGTCGTTGGCCGAGTCGCCGGTGATCAGGCCGCGCTTGCCCCAGTGGTACGGGAGCCCGATCTGGTGGACGCTCCGGCCGTCCGCTCTTTGCACCGGGCGCATCCGGTCGGTGACCAGCACGCGGGCCTCGATCGCCGAGCGAGAGGTGTAGATCGTGGCCCAGCCGCCGTGCTCGAGCCCGACCTCCTGCGCGAGCTCGGGATGCACCTCGCAGAACATCTCCGGCTGCAGCTCCGCGAGGTAGGGAACGGAGCGCGTCATTCCGCCGGCGGTGTGATGCTCGGTCAGCCGGTAGGTCGTGACGACGTACGGATAGACCTCGGCGCCGGGCTCGTGGCCGACCGGGTTGTACGGATCCTCGGCGAGGTCCTTGTTCTGCTGGCGGCGCGGGTTCGCCCGCTGGGAGTAGAGCGGGTTTTCGAAGGGCGATTCGTGGGGCTCGTAGTGGGTCGGGAGCGGCCCGTCCTCGAGGCCCTGCGGGACGTAGAGCCAGGAGCGGCCGTCGGCCTGCATGATGAACGGATGGTCGCCCGCGATGGCCTCCTCGGCCTTCGCGTCGTCCGGCGGCACGTACGACGGCTCCTTCTCCTCTTCGAAGTCGGGGACGTCGAGCCCCGTCCACTTGCCCTCGTCGCCGTCCCACCAGACGTAGCGCTTCCGCTCGGACCATGGGTTGCCGTCCGGGTCGGCCGAGGCGCGGTTGTAGATGAGGCGACGGTTCGCCGGCCAGGCCCATGCCCACTCCGGCGCGACGTAGCTCTCCTGCTCCCAGTGCGGCTTCTTGCGTGCGGTCTGGTTGATCCCGTCCTTGTAGCAGCCGGAGTAGATCCAGCAGCCGCACAGCGTCGAGCCGTCGTCCTTCAGCTCCGGATAGCCCGAGAGGAACTTGCCGCTCTCGATCTCCCAGCCGCTGATCTCCTGCAGGACCGCCTCGGCGTCGGGCTCCTGGACGGCGGAATGCGTCGGATACTCCCAGCGGAGCGCCTTGATCAGCCTGTCGCGCTCGTCCTCGGAGTCCGCGAGCTTCTGCTTGATCAGGCGCCCGAGGTGGAAGTAGAACCAGAGCTCGGAGCGGCAGTCCTCCTTCGGCTCGACCGCCTGCCAGTGCCACTGCAGCAGCCGCTGCGTGTTCGTGAAGGAGCCGTCCTTCTCGGTGTGCGTCGCGGCGGGGAGGAAGAAGACCTCGGTCGCGATCTCCTCCGGCTTCAGCTCGCCCGACTCGACCTCCGGGCCGTCGTGCCAGAAGGCCGCCGACTCGATCTCCACGACGTCGCGCACCACGAGCCACTCGAGCCGTGAGAGCCCGAGCCGGTGTGCCTTGCCGTTGGCGTGGCCGACGGCCGGGTTCTCGCCGGCGATGATGTACCCCTTCACCTTCCCCTCGAGCATCTGCCGCACCGTGAAGTAGGCGGAGTTGTCGTCGTCGATCCGCGGCAGGGACTTGAACAGGAAGTCGTTGTCCTCGCCGGCGTGCTCGCCGAAGTAGGCCTTCATCAGGCTGACGAAGTAGGCGCGGAAGTGGCCCCACCAGCCGGTCGGCGACGTGTTCGCGTCGATGTACGTCTCGAGGTCGCCGTAGCGCTCCGTGTGCGGCATCGGCAGGTAGCCCGGGAGGATGTTGTAGAGCGTCGGGATGTCCGTCGAGCCCTGGATCGAGGCATGGCCGCGCAGGGCGAGGATCCCGCCACCGGGCCGGCCGACGTTGCCGAGCAGCTGCTGGACGACGGCAGCTGCCCGGATCATCTGGACGCCGACCGTGTGCTGCGTCCAGCCGACGGCGTAGCAGAACGCACTCGTGCGCTCGCGGCCGGAGTACGCGATCAGCGTCTCGCAGACCTCGACGAAGTCGCCCACCGAGCAGCCGCACGTCTCGGCGACGAACTCCGGCGTGTAGCGGTGGTAGTGCTTCTTGAGGAGCTGGAGCACGCAGCGCGGGTGCTGCATCGTCTCGTCCTCCGACGGCGGCTCGCCGTGGTGGAGGCCGCCGCCGTGGCCGCCGTGGCCGGAGGCCTCGCCCTTCGTGGGGTCGAATCCCTCCTCGCGCTGCCCGGCCGCGCCGTGGAGCTCCATCCCCTCGTACATCCACGTCTGGACGTCGTATTCGCCCTGCTCCGGGTCCCAGCCAGAGAAGAGGCCGTCCAGGTCCTCGGTGTCGGCGAACCCCTCGTCGATGAACACCGGGGCGTTCGTGTAGTGCTCGACGTACTCCCGGAAGTAGAGCTCGTTCTGGAGGATGTAGTTGGCGATGCCGCCGAGGAAGGCGATGTCGCTACCGGCGCGGATGCCGACGTGCTTCGTCGCCATCGCGCTCGTGCGCGTGAAGCGCGGGTCGACGTGGATGACCTTCGCGCCCCGCTCCCTGGCCTCCAGCACCCACTGGAACCCCACCGGGTGGTTCTCGGCCATGTTCGAGCCCATGATCACGATGCAGTCCGCGTTCTGCAGGTCCTGTTGGAAGGTCGTG
>JBJMKG010000021.1:0-10803 GCA_045805945.1 Gaiellaceae bacterium | reverse complement strand
GAGCGAATGGAGGGAGACGACGCGGTCGTTGTGCGTCGCTCCCTTGGGGACGAAGTCGACGACGATGCCCGCCTCCTTGCGCGGGTGGAGCCGCATGATGCGGCCGATCCGCTGCTGGTAGACGCGTCGCGACGCGGTCGGGGCGAGGTGCATGCAGATGGTCGCGCGCGGCGAGTTCCAGCCCTCCGCGAGCAGCTGCGCGTTGATGAGCACGTTGATCTCTCCGCGCTCGTACGCGGCGAGCGTCTCGGCGAGACGCACGGGCGGCGTGCGGCCCGAGACCGCCTCCGCCTTCAGCCCCGCCGCCCGGAACTCCTGCGCGAGGTTGTAGGCGTGCTCGACGCCGGCGGCGTAGACGATGCCGGGCGTGTTGTCGAAGCGGTCGCGGTAGAGGCTTGCGGCGGCCTGGTTCAGCGCCTGGTGGTCGAGGGTCTTGGCGAGGATCTCCTGATCGAAGTCCCCGCCGACGATCGGCACCGAGTTGATCGCGGCGACCGGCGGCACCCGCAGGTCCCGCAGCGGTGCGATCAGGCCGCGCCGCGCCGCGTCCTGCAGCGGCAGGTCGTCGACCGAGGCAGGGAAGACGTCGGAGACCTGCTTGGCGATGAGCTGCTCGGTGGCTGTCATCCCGATGAAGATGGGCTCGGGGAAGGAGCGGATCGCCGCCGAGGTCTTCTCTCCGAGCGCCGTGTGCGCCTCGTCGCAGATCACGAGCTGATACGCGTCGCGCTCGATCGAGTCGACGTGCCGCGCGAACCAGGCGTATGTCTGGATCGTGAGCGGGGCCTTCCGGACGCTGCGGCTGTCCGTCGTGATCACGTCCGTCAGCCGGCCACCGTACCCCTCGGTCGTCAGATCGCGCGTGAACTGGGAGACGAGCAGGCGCCGGTGGGTGAGGATGAGGACGCCGAGGGTGCGGGCCGCCTCGACAAAGCCGGCGGCGGCGATCGTCTTGCCCGACGCAGTCGGGTGGCGGAAGCGGTAGCGGCGGACGGCGCCGGGATCGTCCTGCTCGGGCTCCTCGGGGAGCTCGGCTTCCTCGACCGCCACGACGAGCGTCGAGTCCTCGTCCTCGTCCTCGACCTCCAGCTGCTCGATCTCCTCCGCCGACGCCGTCTGGCCATTGCCGTTTCCGTTGCCGTTCTCCTCGTAGCGCTGGCTCGCGGCGATCAGCTCTGTGAGCATCCCGGCGAGCGCGTCGACCTGGTGGCGGCGGAGCGCCGTGCCGGCCGCAGTCTTCGGCTCCGGCTCCGCGAGCACGCGCTCGAGGCCGAGCAGGAGGCCGTAGCGGACCTTCCACTGCGGCGACGGAGCGGCGCGGCCCGCGTCCAGCTCGGCGAGGGCCTCGTCGAGCGCGCGCCGGCGCGCCGTGCCCTCCGCGAGTGCCTCAGCCGGATCCTCGCCCTCGCGCACGAACGGCTCGCCCGCCCACGTCTCCGCGCGGAGAGCGGCGGCGACCACCGGGTCTGCCGCCTCCAGTGTTGAGCTGGTCGGCTGAATCGCTTCCTGCATATGCGCAGCACCTTGGGTGCTGCCCGTCCAACGAAGAGATGCGCTGCGCTCGGCTGATTCCCCTGGGCGAGCGGCGCAGGAGGAAGAATACCCTCTCCGGCGGCGTCGTCAACGTCGACTACAGGCCGAGGCCTCCGAAAACTGCAAAAGGATTGGCCGCGCTCGCCTCCCAGACGAGCTCGCCGCCCGGCTCCACCTCGCCGTGCAGGCGCGCCGCGAGCGCGTCGGCGTCCTCGCGGCTCGCGGTTCCGACGACGAGATAGTTGAAGCGGCGCTCGGGCTTGTAGCCCTCCTGCTCGAGGCGCTCGGCGAGCTCGTGCGCCGCCTGCCGGGATGGGCACTCGACGCGCACCTCCCACGGGGCGAAGCCGCGATCGAGCTCTTCCTCCTCCCACGTCTCGCCGGGCGGCTCGTCGTCCCAGCGGTCCTCCTCGTCGAGCCAGTGCTCGATCTTGCTGGCGCGCGCCGCGAAGCCCTGCGTCCGGAGCTCGGCCTCGACGACCGCATGCGCATGCTCGGCTTCGACTCGGGTCGCGGCGTAGACGTAGACGGTGTCGCCGTCGCGCGAGACCGCGAGCCGGCGCGACTCGAGGTCGCGAGCGAGCTCGCGCGCCTCCGCGTCGAGGTCGCCTCCGAGCCGCTCCAGCAGACCGGCGGCGTGCTCCTCCTCCTCGACCTCGATCCGGATCCGCCAGTCGTCGTCGGCCATGTCCGTTCGAGCCTAGTCTGCGGACGTGGAGTGGCGCGAGCGGTACGAGGGTGCGGCGGCGCGATATGCGGCGGGGAAGATGCGCGAGCCGGACGAGCGGCAGCTCGTCCAGCTCGCCAACTCGGCCTGGGCGGCCGGGCTGTCTCTCCTGATGGCGGGCGACGGCGCGGGAGCCCGGGACTGGCTGCGGCGGGCGGCCGAGCGATATCGCGAGAGCTGGGACGCGGGCGCACCTGCGGACGCGTGGGGACGACCGCTCGGTGCGATGAAGGCGCTGCTCATCGCCGGCGAGGATGCGAGCGGAGCGGCCCGCTGGACGCTCGACGCGGGCGCGGCGGTCGCGGAGTCTCCGATAGGCCGTTACGCCGCTGCGCTGGCCCTGCTCATCCTCGACGACGACGACAGCGCCGTCCGCCAGGCGGCGCACCTGCAGCGCGAGGAGAGCTTCCCGCAGGAGGTGGCCGACGCGCTCGCGGCGCTCGCAAGCGGCGACGCCGGCGCCTATGCCGAGGCGGTGAACCGGGTGCGGCGGTCGTTCCAGGAGCGGGACGCATTCCTCGAGGACCTCCCGGTCCCCGACACGGCGCTCGCGCTCGACGTGCTCGCGGCCCGCCGCGGGATCGGTTAGAGCTTCGCGGCTGCGGCGCGGTCGAGCACGGCGCGCGTGGTTCCCTCGGCCGCGCGCACGAGGCTGCCCGGCATCTCCGGTGACGGCTCGCCGGCCAGCGAGCGTGCGACCGCGTCCGCCTTGTCCTCGCCGGCGACGAGGAAGAGGAGCTCGCGCGACTCGCGAAGACGCGGGATCGTCAGCGTGATCCGGTCGACAAACGGCTCGTGTCCTGCCTCGCTCCCGATCGCGTTGCGGTCGTCGACGTCGAGTGTCGGGAAACTCGGAAACAGGGAGGCGACATGGCCGTCCGGGCCGAGCCCGAGCAGGAGGAGATCCCACGCCCCGCGAGCGCCGATCTCCGCGTCGTACGCAGCCGAGCCCTCGTCGCGGCCAAGCTCGCCGCGCATCCGGTGGACCGCCGCCGGCTGCCGCTCGAGCCGGTCGAGCAGCGCCTCCTTCGCCATCCCGAAGTTCGACCGCTCGTCGTCCGGCGAGACGCAGCGTTCGTCTCCCCACCAGAGGTCGACGCGGCTCCAGTCGGGCTCGAGCTCCGCGGCGACCTCGTACGCCCGGCGCGGCGTCGAGCCGCCGGTGAGGACGACGCTGCCTCCGGCACGCGCCTGCTCCGCGAGCCGCTCAGCGACGATGCGGGCCGCCTCCTCGGCGTCGTCGACGACGGTGATGTCGACATCGCGTCCGGTCATCCGCCTTCGGCGAGCTCGCGCGCGCGGTCCATCGCAGCCTGGATCGCGTTGAGGAACGCGGCGCGCACGCCGGCCTGCTCCAGCTCGCGGATCGCGGCGATCGTCGTTCCGCCCGGCGAGGTCACCGACTCCCGCAGCTCTACGGGGTGCATGCGCTGGTCCCGGAGCTGCTTCGCCGTCCCGAACATGGTCTGCACCACGAGCGTCGTCGAGACCTCGCGCGAGAGGCCGAGCAGGATCCCCGCCTCGATCATCGCCTCGGCTAGGAGCGCGAAGTACGCGGGGCCGGAGCCGGAGACGGCGGTGATCGCGTCCATCCACGCCTCGGGGACGCGCACGACGCGGCCGAGGTGTGTGAGCAGCTCCTCCGCGAGCGCGAGCTGGTCGTCGCCCGCGTGGGCGCCTGCGCAGATTCCGGCCATGCCCTCGTGCACCGTGGCCGGCGAGTTCGGCATCGCGCGGACGACCGGGACGCCTTCCGCGATCCGCTTCTCGATGTATGCCGTGGGGATGGCGGCCGCGACCGAGACAAGTGTGTGTTCGGTCGTCAGATGGACGCCGATTTCCCCGAGCAGGACGTCGATGTCCTGCGGTTTGACGGCGACGACGGCAATGCCGGCGCCGACGATGGCGGCTGCGTTGTCCGCGGTCGTCTCGGCGCCGTAGCGCTCGCGCAGCTCGGCGAGCCGTTCCTCCCGTCGGCTCGTGATGACCACCTCGGACGGTTCGCGCCAACCGGAGCTGAGCAGGCCGGAGAGGAGGGCCTCACCGATCCGCCCGCCGCCGAGGATCGCGACCTTCCGCGCGTTCATGGCAGAAGACTAGGCGGCGCGCACGGTACGCAGCGGGATCAGGCCGCGACCCAAGCCGGCGAGGAGATACACGCTGGCGAGGCCCGCCCACTCGCCGTACGGCTCGAGCAGCTCCGCCGTCTCCCATCCCTCCACCGGCCGCCCGCGCAGCGCCCGTAGGAGCTTGACCAGTCCGAGGTCGCCGACGAGCCCGTGCTCGCATCGCCCCAGGCCTTCGAGACAGACGACCCCTGCCGACCAGGGCCCGAGGCCGCGCTCGCGCTCGAGCCGGCGGACGACGGCCTCGGTCGGCAGCCCGTGCAGCCTCTCGAGCTCGAGACCGCGGCAGAGGCGGACGACCGCCGCGCCGCGCCGCTCGTGCAGCCCGAGCCGCCGCAGCTCGAACGGCGCGACGGCCGCGAGGCCGGCGGTAGTCGGCGGATCGGCGAGGCCGTCCTCGCCAGGCGGCCCGAGCGCCCGGGTCACGCGGCGTTCGAGACTCCGTGCCGTCTTCGAGTCGATGAGCTGTCCGCAGACGGCGCGGAGGAGCGCCTGCGCGACCGTCGCCGTCCGCACCGGCCGCAGTCCCCGCAGGAAGCGAGAGGCGCGGCCGAGGAGGGGGTCGTCCGCGACGCGACGGAGGAACTCCGAGTGGTCGTCGTCGAGCGCGAGCATCCAGCGGAGCTTCTCAGCCGCAGCGACGGACTCGGATCGGATGGTCACCACGCCGTTCCGCGACTGCCGCGCGTGCGCGACACCGCTGCCGCAGCGCGCGGTGACGACGCCCTCGCGCACGCGCCGTGTCGCGTCGCCGGCGAGCCGCGCGGAGAGCGCGAGCGAGTACGGACCCGACGGTCGGACGGCGATCTCGGCCACGTCCCGAGCCTACTGCCTCGCCTGGACACGGCTCGAAGAGCGTCTTGCGTCGGGCGAGGGCCTCCGCGTAGCGTCGGCACGGTGGCGCGATCCGTCACTCCGCTCGATCTCCTGCTGGCGGTGCTGCTCGTGGCGGCAGTCGTGCTGCTGTTCGCACCGCGCGGCCACGGAAACGGGGCGAACGCGATCCTCGCCGACCCGGTACGCACGCCGGGCGTCCTGAATCCGGACGTGACGCAAGCGAACATCCGCTCGACGATCTGCCGCCACGGCTGGACGGCGACGATCCGCCCGCCGACCTCGTACACGAACGCGCTCAAGGCGAAGCAGATGCGGCAGTACGGCGAGACCGGCTCCCTGTCGGACTACCAGGAGGACCACCTCATCAGCCTCGAGCTCGGCGGCAATCCCACCGACCCGCGCAACCTCTGGCCCGAGCCTTACTCTCGTGCGGCGGAGGTGGACCAGATCGAGAACCAGCTGAACGCGGAGGTCTGCTCGGGGAGGCTCACGCTCGCGCAGGCGCAGCAGCGCGAGGACGACCTGAAGCACCGCGACGGCTAGCGGCTCAGGCCTCGATCGTCATCCAGGTCGGTTGCAGCCGGATCCGCTTCTGGGCGGGCAGGATCTCCGCGATGTCGGCAGCGCTGATCATCATGCGGCGACGCCCGAGCATCCCCGCTCGCACCTCGAGGAAGCCAGGCACTCCCGGGCGAAGGCCGCTGACCTGCCCGACGCGGTTGCCGGCCGCCTCGACCACGAATCCCTCGAGCAACCCGTCCCTGGTCGAGACGCCGGAACCTCTCGCTGTTGCTTGCACGTGCGACCTCCTCCTGACCGGCTAGAGCAACCCCTCGACTGCTACATCGGCAATCGCGGCGGCGACCAGAGGTGAAATTGCGGGTGAACTGGCTCCTCAAGCGTTTCGCCCGCTGCGGGGGATTGCCCGGCGAGGGTCGACGCTCCTATCGTTCGCAGGCGAGCTGGGGCAATGGGGAGGTCGCTTCGGCCGTGACAATCAGCCGACGGGTGAGGGAGCCGCAGCCTTCGCCCGTTCGGCGTCTCGTCGGTCGTCTCCACAGGGCTAGAGTCCTGGTCGTGGAGATCGCGCCCGACGCCCGCATGGGTCTCGTGGAGCTGAGCGTCTCGCATCTCGACCGTTCGCTCGCCTACTGGCAGGACGCGATCGGGCTGCGCGTCCTCGCTCGCGACGAAGGGACGGCGGAGCTGGGCGCCGACACGCCGCTGCTGCGCTTCGTCGAGGAACCGGGTGCGCGGCCGGCCGACGGCTTCACCGGCCTCTTCCACGTGGCGCTGCTCGTCCCCGACCGTCCGAGCCTGGGGCGCTTTCTCGCCCACGCCGCGCGCGAGCAGATCCGGCTCGAGGGCCTCTCCGACCACGACGTGAGCGAGGCGATCTACCTTCGTGACCCCGACCGGCACGGGATCGAGATCTACGCAGACCGTCCGCGCGAGCAGTGGGAAGGAAAGGTGTGGGAGCGCATGACGACTCGTCCGCTCGACGCCGGCTCCCTGCTCGCCGAGGCGGGTGACGACGGCTTCGACGGGCTGCCGGACGGTACGACCGTCGGACACGTCCACCTCCGCGTCCGCGACGTCGACGAGACGATCGGCTTCTACCGGGACAAGCTCGGGATGGGCCTCACGGCGCAGCTCGGCGAGCAGGCCGCGTTCCTCAGCGCCGGCGGCTACCACCACCACGTCGGCGGCAATACGTGGGAGACGCGCGGCGCCGCGCCCGCGCCGGAGGGAACCGCGCGCCTTCTCCGCTTCACGATCGTGCTCCCGGACGGGGCGGAAGCGGCGCGGGTGGCGGAGCGGATCGGCGGCGCCGAAGTCCGCGATCCGTCCGGCAACGCCCTCGTGCTCAGCTCCTGAGCCGAGCCTCGAGCCCGTCGAGGAGCAGCTGCAGACCATGTTCGTACACGTCGTCCCACTCGTACGACGACGCGTGCGGGGCGAGCGCCACGAAATGACGAGCCTCGGCCGGGTCGAGGCGTTTCACTGCCTCCCTCCAGATCGGGCCCGGAGCAGTTGGCGGCCAGCGGAGCAGCGGAGCGTCGAGAAAGAAGATCAGCGTCTGATAGGCGAGCCAGGCTTCCTCCCCGCGGAAGCCGCCGGTCTGTAGGGCGTCCATCATCTCCTCCGTCAGCGGCAGGACGTGCGCCCCGGCGCGGAAGACGAGCGGAAACGAACGGGGGTGACGCGCGCGCGCGCCGGACCAGGCGCGCGCGACCGACTCGATCCGGCCCCGCCAATCGTCGGAGGCGCGAGGCTCGAGCTCGAGCTCGTGGAGCAGGCGCGCCCCGACCCCCGACAGGAGGTCGTCCTTGTCCTGCACGTGGGTGTAGAGCGCCATCGCCTCCACGCCGAGGAGGGAGCCGAGGCGGCGCATTGTGATCGCCTCGATGCCTTCGTCGTCGGCAAGCGCGAGCGCCCGCTCGATCACGCGGTCACGGGTCAGGTTCCGCCGCTTCGGGGTTGACGTGGCCACGGCATAACTTTACGCTGTAAAGATGATGACAGCGCTCATCGCGGCGGTTCTCGCGATCCATGTCGGCGCGCAGCCGACGGGGATGACCTACGGCGCCGGCTCTCTCTGGACGGCGAACTACGGCGGCGGAACCGTGTCTCGCGTCGATCCGGTGAATCACCGCGTCGTCAAGACGATCCAGGTCGGGGTGCAGCCGGCCGCGATCACGTTCGCCGCGGGCTCGGTCTGGGTCGGCGACTTCGGGGCCGGTGCCGTGTACCGCCTCGATCCCGCTTCCGGCGCGATCACGGCAACGATCACTCTCAAGTCGAACGTCGGCGGTCTCGCCCGTGCCCCTGACGGCAGCGTCTGGGTCTCCGAATACGCCGCCGGCGCCGTCGACCGGATCGATCCCGCCACGAACACGGTCGCCGGGCGCACGCGGGTCGGTGGGAACGCCGAGGCGATCGCGTTCGCCGCCGGCAAGACCTGGGTGACGAACAACGCCGGCTACGTCACGCCGGTCGACGGCTCCGGCAAGGCCGGCCATCGGATCCGCGTTGCACACGACGTAGACGCGATCGTCGCGACCCCGCGCGGGCTATGGGTCGCGACGTACGACGGCGGCGTGATCGCACGGATCGATCCGCGGCGCGCCGCAATTGTCCGGCGGGTCCGCTTCGACAGCTCCGCCGGCGGGATCGGATACTTCAGGCGGAAGGTCTACGTCAGTGATTACGGCGGCGGACGGGTGCTTGGCCTCGACCCGGCGAGCGGCCGAGTGCTGAAGCGGCTGCGCGTGGGGTCCGAGCCGCGCGATCTCGTCCTCGCGGCAGGCAGCCTGTGGGTGGTCGAGCAGGGCTCGAACGACGTGCGCCGGATCCCGCTCCGTGCCAGTTAGGCGCTCGCCGCCTGGGGCAGCCAGCTGAAGCGCACGAGCGCGACGGCGAGCCCGATCGCGGCCCAGAGCGCGAGCACGCCGATGTCGTTCCAGACGATGCCGACGCCGTGCACGTTCGGGTCGTACGCGTGGCGCAGGCCGTCTGCGAGGTGCTCCACCGGGAAGACCTGCGCCACGTGCCGCAGCCACGGCGGCAGGTTGATGTTCGGGACGAAGACGCCGGAGATGAAGTAGAGCGGGAGCATGATCGCCTGCACCATCGGCTGCGCCGCATCCTCGTTCTTGATCGCCGTCGAAAGCGCATAGCCGAGGACGCAGAACGTGATCGAGCCGACCACGGCCGTGAGGGCGACGCCCGGCAGGGTCGAAGTCGGCAGCGTGACTCCGTAGGCGATGCGGCCGAACGCGAGCAGGACCGTCAGCACGAAGAGCGAGACCGTCACGGCCGTCAAGGTCCGCCCCGCGATCAGTACCCATGCGGGCACGGGCGTCGCGCGTCGGCGCTTGAGGATGCCACCCTCGCGCTGCGCCGTGATCGAGATCACGAGGTTGACGAACGAGGCTGCGATCACGCCGAGGGCCGAGAGGCCCGGCACGTAGATCCTCGACAGCTTCACGAAGGTTCCGTCCGCGCGCACGACGTGATCGCCGAAGACGCTGACGAAGATGATGAGGAACAGGAGCGGCAGGACCAGCGTGAAGAAGCGCGCCTGCCGGTTGCGGAGGATTCCGAGCAGGTCGTAGCGGGCCTGATGGACTATCAATGCGACCGTCCCGCGTGCGGCCGGAGTCCTCACGCCTCCGCCTCCGTCAGCTCGAGGTAGACCTCCTCGAGCGTCGGCCGCCGCACGTCGAGGTCCGGCAGGTCGATCCCGCGCTCGAGCGCCCAGTCGGCGAGCACGCCGACGTGGGCGAGCGGCGTGTCGCTCGTCAGCGTCACTCGACCGTCCTCGCCTGCGAGCAGCGCACGCAGCTTCGGCGGCAGGTCGTCGGCGCCGGTTCCCTCGGGCAGGGTGAAGCGGATCGTCGCCGCCATGCGGTTTCGGCCGCCGAGCGTCCCCGGCGTCCCCTCGGCCACGATGCGCCCCTCGGCGATCACCGCGATGCGGTCGGCGAGCTGTTCGGCCTCCTCCATGTAGTGCGTCGTGAGGAAGACGGTCTTGCCGAGCTCGCGCAGCCCGTCGATCACGCGCCAGGCGGCGCGGCGCGCCGACGGGTCGAAGCCGGTCGTCGGCTCGTCGAGGAAGATGAGCTCCGGGTCGCCGATCAGCGCGAGCGCGACGTCGAGGCGGCGCCGCTGCCCGCCCGAAAGCTGTGCCGCGAGGGTGTCCGCCTTCTCCTCGAGCCCGACGAGCGCGATCGTCTCGGCGATGTCGCGCGGCTCGAGGTAGTAGCCGGAGTAGAGCCGGAGGCTCTCGCGCACGGTGAGCCCCGGCTCGGCGTTCGACTCCTGGAGCACGGCGCCGACGCGGTTGCGCCACGAGGCGTCGCCGTGCGCCGGATCCACCGCGAGCACGCTGACCTCGCCGGCCGAACGCGTGCGGAACCCTTCGAGGATCTCGACCGTGGTCGTCTTGCCGGCGCCGTTCGGCCCGAGGAAGGCGAAGATCTCGCCGCGCCGGACTTCGAGGTCGATCCCGGCGACCGCCTCGACGTGGCCGTAGCGCTTGCGCAACCCGTGGACGGAGACGACCGGCTCCACGCGGCCGAGTGTACGCACGGTGCCCCAGAAGCCGAGACGTGCGCTATACCTGCCGTAGGACATGAGCAGCAAGCCGGTCGAGCAGCTCTCGCAGGTCATCGTGCGCTTCGCGGGCGATTCCGGCGACGGCATGCAGCTCACCGGCTCGCAGTTCACCTCCGAGGCGGCGCTGCTCGGCAACGACATCTCGACGCTCCCCGACTTCCCGGCCGAGATCCGCGCGCCCGCCGGCTCGCTGCCCGGCGTCTCGGGCTTCCAGCTCCACTTCGCCGACCACGACATCCTCACGCCGGGCGACGCGCCGAACGTCCTCGTCGCGATGAACCCGGCAGCCCTGAAGACGAACCTCGCGGACCTGCCGAGGGGTGGGACGCTGATCGTCGACGCCGACGCCTTCACCGAGCGGAACCTCCAGAAGGCGGGCTACGCGCAGAGCCCGCTCGAGGACGGCTCGCTCGACGAGTACCAGGTGCACGCGGTGCCGCTGACGTCGCTCACCGTCGG
>JBJMKG010000020.1:0-23519 GCA_045805945.1 Gaiellaceae bacterium | reverse complement strand
GACCTCGGCCACTACGAGCGCTTCACCGACGCGAACGCCACGCGCCAGTCGAACGTCACGACCGGCGCGGTCTACAACACCGTGATCCGGCGCGAGCGCCGCGGCGACTACCTCGGCGGGACCGTCCAGGTGATCCCGCACATCACCAACGAGATCAAGGCGCGCATCCGCCGCGCGGCCGAGGCGACGCCCGCCGACGTCGTGATTTCCGAGATCGGCGGGACGGTCGGCGACATCGAGTCGCTGCCGTTCCTCGAGGCGATCCGCCAGTTCCGGCGGGAGGTCGGCCCCGAGAACGTCGTCTATGTCCACGTGACGCTCGTTCCGTTCATCGAGGCCGCCGGCGAGTTGAAGACGAAGCCGACGCAGCACTCGGTGAACGAGCTGCGCCGGATCGGCATCCATCCCGACGTCGTCGTCTGTCGCTCGCACGAGGAGCTCTCGCGCGACATCCGTGACAAGATCGCGCTCTTCGCCGACGTTGACCCGGGGGCGGTCGTCGCGAGCCCGGACGTGCCGGATGTGTACGAGGTGCCGCGGGTGCTCGAGCGGGAGGGACTCGACCGGCTCGTCGGCGGGCGGCTCGGGCTCGAGCTCGGCGAGCCGGACCTGTCCGACTGGGACGAGCTGCTCGAGCGGGTGCACGGCCGGCGCGAGGTCGTCGAGATCGCGCTCGTCGGCAAGTACGTCAAGCTCCAGGACGCCTACCTGTCGGTGCACGAAGCGCTCAAGCACGCCGGGCTGGAGCACGGCTGTGCGGTCCGGGTGCGCTGGGTCGACGCCGAGGACATGTCGTACGACGAAACGGCGGAGCTGCTCGAGAGCCTCGACGGCGTGCTCGTGCCCGGCGGCTTCGGCTCACGCGGCTGGGAGGGCAAGATCCTCGCCTGCCGCGTCGCGCGGGAGCAGCGCATCCCGTACCTCGGCATCTGTCTCGGCATGCACGTCGCGGTCTCGGAGTTCGCGCGCCACGTCGTCGGCCTCGAGGGGGCGAACTCGACCGAGATGGATCCCGAGACGCCCTATCCGGTGATCGATCTGCTCCCGGAGCAGAAGGGGATCGAGGATCTCGGCGGCACGATGCGGCTCGGCGCGCAGGCGGTCGAGGTCGCGGACGGCACGCGCACCCGGGAGCTGTACCGCGACGTGACGGTCCACGAGCGGCACCGCCACCGCTACGAGGTCAACAACTCGTATCGCGAGCGGCTCGTCGAAGCCGGCCTCGTCGTCAGCGGGACGTTCCAGGAGGGCCGGCTCGTCGAGATCGTGGAGCTTCCGGACCATCCGTGGTTCGTGGCGAGCCAGTTCCATCCGGAGTTCAAGTCGAGGCCGACGCGGCCGGCTCCGCTCTTCCGCGGCTTCGTCGGCGCCGCGCTCGACCGCGCCCGGGCGCGGGCCGGCCAGCGCGTCGCGGTCTAGCGGTCCGTCCATAGGATCGCCTCGTGTCCCAGGCGGTCGACCTCTTCCTGGAGCTGGTGTCGCTGCCCACGCCGTCCGGCGAGGAGCGCGCCGCCGCCGACGTCGTCCTCCGCTACCTCCGCGAGCTCGGGCTCGAACCCGACGAGGATGCGTTCGGCAACGTCTACGCAAGGGTTGAGCCGACGGCCGATGGGACGCCCCTCTTCTTCTGCGCCCACCTCGACACCGTTCCGCCCTCCGGAGAGCTGAGGCCGGTCGTCGAGGACGAGCTGATCCGGAACGCGGGGGGCACGATCCTGGGCGGCGACAACAAGGCCGCAGTGGTGCAGATGCTCGAAGGAGTTCGCCGCGTGCTCGTCGAGAACGTTCCGCAGGCGGGAATCGAGCTGCTGTTCACGCGACAGGAGGAGGTCGGCCTGCTGGGGGCGGCGGCGTTCGACCACACGCGGCTGCGCGCACGGCTCGGCTTCGTGTACGACCAGGAGGGATCGATCGGCGAGATCATCCTCGGCGCGCCGTCAGCCCAAGGTCTCGAGATCACCTTTCGCGGGCGTGCGGCCCACGCGGGAATGGCGCCGGAGGAGGGACGGTCGGCGATCCGGGCGGCGGCGAAGGCGATCGCCGACCTGCGTCTCGGTCGCGTCGACGAGGAGACGACGGCGAACGTCGGTCTCATCCGCGGTGGGACGGCCGGCAACATCGTCCCTGAGGAGTGCTCGTTCGTGGCGGAGGCACGCTCCCACGACGAGCGCAAGCTCGCCGATCTCGTGCAGGAGATGCTCGAAGCATGTGCGTTTGCGGCCAGCGAGACCGAGTGCGAGGTGCAAACCGAGCTGCGGAAGACGTATCGCGGCTATCGCTTCGCGAAGAGCGACGACGTCGTCCGGCTCGCCGCGGACGCGCTCGGCCGCTGCGGCCATGAGGTGCGCTACGGCTTTTCGGGCGGAGCCGCGGACGCGAACGTCTTCAACGACCGCGGGCTCCGCTGCCTCAATCTCACGAGCGGCGTCCACGACTTCCACAGCCCCGACGAGCGGATCTCGGTCGCGGATCTCGACGAGATGGTCGACGTGACGGTGGCGCTCGTGGACGGCGCGGTCGCGTGACCGTCGAGCCGGACTCCTCGCGGCGGGTCTGGGACGGTGAGCTGATCGCCGTCACGGTCGAGCGGTGGGGAGAGTACGAGCGCGAGATCGTCGAGCACCCCGGCGCAGTGGCCGTGGTGGCTCTGGACGGCGAGGGATACGTCACGCTCGTTCGGCAGCTGCGCGAGCCCGCGCGGAAGCCGCTGCTGGAGCTGCCGGCCGGAACGGCCGAGCCGGGCGAGGATCCGTTGGCGACCGCGCAGCGGGAGCTTCGGGAGGAGTGCGGGTTGAGCGGCGGCGAGTGGCGGGAGCTCGCGGCGTTCTGGACGACACCGGGCTTCTGTCGCGAGCGGATGCACCTCTTCGCGGCGGAGGGCGTGGTACGCGGCGAAGCCGCTCCGGCGGCGGACGAGGAGCTCGAGCTGGTGCGGTGGCCCGTGGCCGAGCTGGGGCAGCGACTGGGCGAGATCGAGGACGCCAAGACCCTCGCGGGCCTGTTGCTCTACCTCACGACGGTGCCGCTGCGGACCGGCCCGCGCTAGGCCCGCGCCCCTCCACCACACCCCCACCCAAGGGTGGGGAGCGTCTCCCTCCGCCCTCGCGTTCGACGCTACCGGCGGAACCGTGCCGGGAGTTTGTCCCCGCGTCGCGTATGTCCGGCAACTCCTTCGCGGCTCCGTGTTGCGCCGTCGGCGAGATAGTGTCTTCCCGCTTTGCGAATCGGCGTACCGAAGGAGATCAAAACCGACGAGTACCGCGTGGCGCTGACGCCCGCGGGCGCACGCGAGTTGATCCTGCGCGGACACGAGGTCGTCGTCGAGGCGGCGGCGGGTGAGGGGAGCGCCTTCACCGACGATCAGTACGAGCGGGCGGGCGCCCGCATCGTCTCGGTCGACGAGGCATGGGAGCAGGCCGATCTCCTGCTCAAGGTCAAGGAACCGATCGAGCCCGAGTATCGGCGCCTGCGCGAGGACCTCGTGCTCTTCACGTACCTCCACATCGCCGCCGACGAGCCGCTCACGCGAGCCCTGGCCGAGAGCGGCATCGCAGGCGTCGCCTACGAGACCGTGGAAACGGACGACCACCGATTGCCCTTGCTCGCGCCGATGAGCGAGATCGCGGGGCGGCTTGCACCGCAGGCCGCCGCGCACTTCCTCGAGAAGCCCCTCGGCGGCCGCGGAGTCCTCCTCGCGGGAACGCCGGGTGTCCAGCCCGGACACGTCGTCGTCCTCGGCGGCGGGATCGTCGGCTACAACGCGGCGATCATCGCCCTCGGGCTCGGCGCCCGCGTCACGCTTCTCGAACGCTCGATCGACCGCATGCGGCACCTCGACGAGATCCTCTCCGGCCGTGTGAGTCTCCTCATGTCGTCGAGTCTCGAGATCGAGCTGACGATCGCGCACGCCGACGTCGTGATCGGTGCCGTCCTGATCCCGGGGGCCCGGGCGCCCAAGCTCATCAGCCGCGGGATGCTCTCCGACATGCAGCCCGGCGCGGTCATCGTCGACGTCGCCATCGATCAGGGCGGCTGCATCGAGACGGCGCGCCCGACCACGCACTCGGACCCGGTCTACGAGGTGGACGGGATCATCCACTACTGCGTCGCGAACATGCCCGGCGGCGTCCCCGTGACCTCGACAAGGGCGCTGACGAACGCGACGCTGCCGTACGTCGAGGCGATCGCAGACCACGGGCTCGCGGAGGCAGTGGCACGCGACCCCTCGCTCGGCCGCGGCGTCAACGTGCTTCACGGCAAGATCACGCACGAGGCCGTCGCCGAAGCGCACGGCCTCGACTACACGCCGCTCGCCGACGTCCTGCCGCTCGCGCCGGTCTAGCTCCGCGCCGAGGCGTCCGGCTTGCGGCTCGGTGTGAGCCTGACGACCACCCAGGTCACACCCGCAGCGACCCCTACGACCGCGAGGACGTAGACGACGAAGGCGAGGAGACCGAGGACGTTCGACACGTGCTCCCTAGAATAGCCCGGTGCCCAGGGCCTGCGTCATCGTGCTCGACGCCGTCGGCGCCGGCGAGTTGCCGGACGCCGGACAGTACGGAGACGAGGGCTCGGACACGCTGGGGAATGTCGCGCGAGCCGTGGGCGGACTCGACCTGCCGAGCCTCGAGGCGCTCGGGCTCGGCAATGTGGAGCCGCTCGAGGGATGTCCGCCGCAGCCCGGGGCGCCGGCCGTGGCGGGACGGCTCGTCGAGCGGTCGAAGGGCAAGGACACCACGACCGGACACTGGGAGCTGATGGGGGTGGTCACGGCGCAGGCTTTCCCGACGTATCCCCATGGATTCCCCCACGACGTGATCGATCCGTTCATGCATCGCACGGGCCGGGGCGTGCTCGGCAACAAGCCGGCCTCAGGCACGGAGATCATCCAGGAGCTGGGCGAGGAGCACCAGCGGACCGGGAAGTGGATCGTCTACACGTCGGCCGACTCGGTCTTCCAGATCGCTGCCCACGAGGAAACGGTCCCGCTCGAAGAGCTCTACGACGCGTGCCGGGCGGCCCGGGAGATCCTCACGGGGAAGCACGCCGTGGGACGTGTCATCGCGCGGCCTTTCACCGGCGATCCGGGCAATTACGCCCGGACGCCGAACCGGCATGACTTCTCGCTCGAGCCGCGCCGCCCGAACTACCTGACCCTCGTACGAGAGGCGGGCCAGAAGGTGTACGGAGTGGGCAAGATCGGCGACATCTTCGCGGGCTGCGACATCGACGAGTCGCTGCCGACAAAGTCGAACATCGACGGGATCCAGCAGACAGAAAGGCTGCTCCGGGAGCTCGACGACGGATTCGTGTTCGTCAACCTCGTCGAGACGGACATGCTCTGGGGCCACCGCAACGATCCCGTCAACTTCCACCGCTGCCTGCAGGACTTCGACTACCGCCTTCCCGATCTGCTCGACGCGCTCCGACCGGGCGACCTCCTTGTCGTCACGTCGGACCACGGGTGTGACCCGACTACGCCGTCGACAGACCATTCCCGCGAGCACGCGCTCCTCCTCGCGTATGTCGAGGGGCGGAACGCAGCCGGCCGGGTCCACGAAGGGGAGTTCGCGGACGTCGGCGCGACCGTGAACGCCTGGCTCGGCGGCAAGGCGCCGTCCCGCGGCATCCCGGGCCAGCCCCTCGTGACGCCCTAGCTAGGGCTGCATTCGGCCCAGCGTGCGCGGCACGACTACGCTGGCGGCATGCCGGAGTTGCCGGAGGTCGAGAGCGTCCGCAGGCAGCTCGAGCCGGCTCTCGTAGGTCGACGCTTCGAGCGCGTCGCCATCGACGACGCCCGCCTCGTCCGTCCTTACGACCCGGCCGAGGTGGCGGCCGAGCTCGAAGGGGAGCGCGTGGCGGCCGTCGAGCGGCGCGGCAAGTATCTCGTTGTTCGATTCGAGAGCGGTCGAGTTCTCCTGATCCACCTCCGGATGACGGGAAACCTTCTGCACGGCCCGAGCGGCTCGTTCCAGGACGATCCGCATCGCCGTGCTGTTGTCAACCTAGACGACGAATCGGACGTCGGGTACCGAGACGTCCGTCGCTTCGGCACCTGGCTCCTGCTCGAGCCCGGCGAGGCCGAGCCCTACCTCAGCGCCCGCGTCGGCGACGAGCCGCTTGACGTGCTCTTCACCGCGGCCCGGCTCGGCGAGCGTCTGGCAGTTCGCCGCACGTCGCTCAAGGCGGCGCTGCTCGACCAGCGGACGCTCGCGGGCATGGGGAACATCTACGTCGACGAGGCACTGTGGCGGGCGCGGCTCAACCCGCTGCGCCCCGCGGCGGGCCTCGACCGCGCGGAGCTGCGACGGCTCCATCGCGGCATCCGGGCAGCGCTCGAGCACGGCCTCGCCCGGCAGGGCTCGACACTGCGCGACTACAGGCTGCCGGACGGAAGCGGCGGGTCGATGCAGGACGAGTTCCGCGTCTACGGGCGTCGCGACGAGCCGTGCGACCGTTGCGGGACGCCGATCGCCCGCACGCAGGTCGCCGGCCGCACGACGTGGTTCTGTCCCACGTGCCAGCCAGACGGGCAGGCTCAAGCCGCGAGCAGCTCGTCGAGGCGACCCTCCCGGTCGAGGCGCCAGAGCTCCGTGTAGCCGCCGATCGGCCGGTTGCCGACGACGATCTGGGGCACGGTCCAGCCGCCCGTCGCCTCGTACACGGTCTGCCGGAAAGTGGGATCGTCGTCGAGCGCGACCTCCTCGTAGGGGAGCCCGCGGGATTCGAGGAGCGCCTTGGCGCGAACGCAGAATCCGCACCAGCGCGTCGTGTAGATCGTGATCCTCGGCATTCCGACGTAGAACGAAGAAAGCGCGAGGACCGTTCCTGCCCGGGGGCGTCCCTAGACTGCAACGGGCATGGCCGGAAGGGCGTATAGCACCGAGGCCGTCGTCCTCCGGTCGATCCGGTTCGGAGAGGCCGATCGCGTACTCCATCTCTATACCGAGGCGCACGGCAGGATCGGCGCGGTGGCGAAGGGTGTGCGAAAGACAATGTCGCGATTCGGGGCACGGCTCGAGCCGCTCTCGCACGTCGAGCTCATCCTCCACCGCGGCCGCGGCGAGCTGCAGACCGTGACGGCTGCCAACCTCGTGAGGTCGCACCGCGAGGCACGGGAGGACTACTACCGCTTCTCTGTCGGGATGATCGGCGCGGAGGCGATGCTGCGGCTGTTCAGCGAGGAAGAGGCGAACGAGCGGGCGTTCACCGCCGTGACGCGCTTCCTCGATCTTCTGGACGGAGCCCCGCACATGGCTGAGCGGCCGACGCTGGACCCACTCGGGCTCGCGTTCCAGCTCAAGCTGCTCTGGCTCGCGGGCTACCTGCCGCACGTATCGGCTTGCGCGGAGTGCGGCGCCGAGGGCGAGCCGCTCGTCGGCTACTCCACGCGTGCGGGCGGCGCCGTCTGCGCGCGCTGCGCGCCGGCGACCGAAGCGCTCGCCCTGGGCGCAAACGGGGTCGCCGGGATCGAGGCGCTCCTCGCCCGGCCGCTCGCCGAAGCCCCCGCACTCGGTCTCTCGGAACGTACCCGACGCGACGCCCTACTCGTCGTCACCGCCTCGTACGAGTACCACGGAGGCTTCCGGCTCCGGACCTTGACGAGCCGAAGCGCCTAGCCGGCGTAGTCGAAGCCTTCGAATGTGAGCGTGCCTTGCTGGCACACGCTCGTCGGCGGCTTGACGGCGGCGTCGGTCACGCCGCCTCCCGTCGGACTCACCTGAAGCGTGTGCGCGAGGGGCTGACACGCCCCCGACTGCGAGTCTCCCGCGCCTGCGACGTCGGGCGAGAAGCGGGCTTGCGCGACCGCAGACGCCCCGGGCTGGAGCAGGACGCGGCTCGACGGCCCGTCCCCAGCGGACCTGACATGCGTCGGCAGCGCCGCCCCGCTCGCGCCGAGCAGTGTCGCCTGCGGGATTCCGTGAAGTGAGCACGGCTTGCCCGACGTGTTCTTCACGGTGAGCGCGTACGCGATCTGGCCGGCGCCGGCGCTGCCCGGGACGAGGTCGAACCTTCCGGTGAGTTGCGCGCCCGTACACGGTTCGGCCGAGCGTCCGGAGGGGTTCGTGGTCACGGTCCGGGTCGTGGTCACGGTCCGCGTGCGGGTGGCGGTGACCGTCTTCGTGCTGCCGAGGCCGCAGCCGGCGGCCGTCAGCGCGAGTGCGGCGAAGACCAGTCCTGCTGCAGTGCGTCGTCCAGCCATTCGCGCACTCCGCTGATCGGGAGCCGCTCCTGCGCGAGCGAGTCCCGCTCGCGCACGGTGACGGTGTCGTCCTCGAGCGTCTGTTCGTCGATGGTGAAGGCCCACGGCGTTCCTATTTCGTCCTGGCGACGGTAACGCCTTCCGATCTGCCCGCTGTCGTCATGCTCGACGACGTGGTGCCGGCGAAGCTCCTCGTAGAGAGCGCGCGCTCTGGCCGACATCCCCTCGTCGCGCGGGACGAGCGGCAGGATCGCCGCTTTGACCGGCGCGATGCGCGGGTGGAGCCGGAGGACGACGCGCTCGCGGTCGCCGACGACCTCCTCGTCGTAGGCGTCGCAGAGGAAGGCGAGCATGATCCGGTCGATCGAAACGGCAGGCTCGATGACGTACGGCGTGTAGCGCGTCCCGTCGGGGTCGATCCACTCGAGCTTCGTCCCCGACTCCCGCGTGTGCTGGGTCAGGTCGTACTCGCCGCGGTTCGCGACGCCCTCGAGCTCCTGCCAGCCGATGGGATAGAGGTACTCGAGGTCGCTCGTGGCGAGCGAGTAATGGGATCTCTCCTCGGCCGAGTGCTCACGGACGCGGAGATTCTCGTCGCGCAGCCCGAGGTCGAGGTACCAGCGGCGGCGCGCCTCGACCCAGTAGCGATGCCACTCGTCCGCTTCGGCCGGAGGCACGAAGAACTCCATCTCCATCTGCTCGAACTCGCGCAGCCGGAAGAGGAAGTTCCCAGGTGTGATCTCGTTCCGGAACGACTTGCCGACCTGGGCGATGCCGAACGGCGGTCTGCGGCGCGCGAGCTGGGCGACGTTCTTGAAGTTGACGAAGATGCCCTGTGCCGTTTCGGGCCGAAGGTAGGCGGCCGAGCTTCCATCCTGGAGCGCACCGACCTGCGTCTCGAACATGAGGTTGAACTGGCGGGGCTCGGTCAGGTCGCAGTCGGGCGTCTCGCCGGGTCGCTTGCTCGGTTTGCGGCCGCAGCTCGCGAGCTCGAGCTGGTCGGCGCGAAAGCGGAGCTTGCAGGTGCGGCAGTCGACCAGCGGATCCGTGAAGCCGGCGACGTGACCCGACGCCTCCCAGACACGAGGATTGAGGATGATCGCCGAGTCGAGGGCGACGATGTCGTCGCGCTCCTGGACCATCGCGCGGAACCAGAGCGAGCGGATGTTGTTCTTCGTGAGGACACCGTAGTGGCCGTAGTCGTAGGTGGAGCCGAGCCCGCCGTAGATCTCCGAGGACGGGAAGACGAAGCCGCGGCGTCGGCAGAGGGAGACGATCGTGTCCATCGTCAGTGGCTTTGCCGTCTCGGCCATGCGCGGAGGTTACCCGGGCGGTTCCGCAGGGATTGCGACTCGGCGCCGGACGAGGGTGCCGATGCCTCCAGCCTCTCGGCACGAAGTTGCGACACCGCGGGACACGTGCCGCCGTAGGCTGTGCATCCCCGTGGGTGGGTGGGGGTTTGGGATGGCCCAGGGGAGCGTCCCCGTTACGCTGACCGCCGATGTCCAGTCCGCCGGTCGAGCTCCACGTCGTCTCCGACGCCACCGGCGAGACCGCGGCGCGGCTGGTGCAGGCGCTCGAAGCCCAGTTTCCGGAGCAGGACTTCGTCGAGATCCGCCACCCTCGCGTCGAGTCCGAGGACGACCTCCAGCTCGCTGTCAACCGGATGCGCGGCCGGCCCGCAGTCGTGGTCTACACGCTTGTCGAGCCGGAGCTCCGCGACGCGATGCGCACCCTCTGCCGCCGGGCGCGCCTCCACTACTGCGACCTGCTTGGTCAGCCGATCGACGCGGTCGCGCGCGTCTCCGGCCAGGCGGCGAAGATGACCCCTGGTTCACGGCCGCCGCTCAACACCGCGTACTTCAAGCGGATGGAGGCGATCGAGTTCGCCGTCCGCTACGACGACGGCGTCGCGCACGGGCTCCACGAAGCCGATGTCGTCCTCGTCGGCGTCTCGCGCACCTCGAAGACCCCGCTCTCCATCTACCTCGGCTACCTCGGCTACAAGGCCGCGAACGTGCCGGTGGTGAAGGGGATCGAGCCGCCGTCCGAGCTGTTCGAGATCGACCAGGCCAAGGTCGTCGGCCTGACGATCGACCCGAACAGGCTCCTCGAGATCCGCAGAGCGCGCGTCCGTGCGATGGGAGCGCCGGGGCGCAATCGCCAGTACGCCGAGCTCGCCGAGATCTACGAGGAGCTCGACGAGGCGGGGAAGCTCCACCGCCGCCTCGGCTGCCCGGTCATCGACATCTCCGAGCTGTCGATCGAGGAGACGGCGCACAGGATCCTCCGCATCGTCGAGGAGCGCGCCGCCGACACGAAGGCGCAGGCCGTGCGGTGACCGCGACGCCTGGATACCCGACGCGGAGGTCGAAGCCGCCCATCCCGCTGCGCTACTGGGCGCTTTGGTGGCTTGTGCTCGTCGTCGCGGACGTCATCTTCTACGTCTTGCTCACGCCCATCTGGATCGGGCTGCGCGTGCTCGCGTGGGTCGCCGAGTTCCGCGCCCGCCGGCGCTAGCGAGGCGACTCAGCGAGTCGACGACCCCGGGTCTCGGGAAGCCGCCATGTGACAACATCTGCGACCCCATGACCCGCTACGTCTACGACTTCGACGAGCCGGCGGACGGCGGCCGCGACCTCCTGGGTGGAAAAGGGCTCGGGCTCGCCGAGATGACGCAGCTCGGCATCCCCGTCCCGAGCGGCTTCACGATCACAACCGACGCGTGTCGTGCCTTCATGGCCTCCGGCGGCGAGGTCGAGGGGCTCGAAGAGGAGGTCGCGGAGCACATCGCCCGCATCGAGGAGCGGACCGGGAAGCGGTTCGGAGACGCCGCGGATCCGCTGCTCGTCTCTGTGCGGTCCGGCGCGGCGATCTCGATGCCCGGGATGATGGACACGATCCTCAACGTCGGGCTCAATGACGAGTCCGTCGAGGGTCTCGCGCGCTCGACAGGGAACGAGGAGTTCGCACGGGACTGCTACCGCCGGCTGATCCAGATGTTCGGAGAGACCGTCGACGGCATCCCGCACGAGAGGTTCAGCGTCGACGACTCCGTCGAGCAGGCTCGGGAGATCTACGAGCGGGAGACCGGGCGCGGCTTTCCGCAGGACGTGCGGGAACAGCTGCGCCGGTCGATCACGGCCGTCTTCGACTCCTGGAACTCGCCGCGCGCCCAGGTCTACCGGCGCACGTACGAGATCCCGGACGAGCTCGGCACCGCCGTCAACGTCGTCCAGATGGTTTTCGGAAACAAGGGGGAGGACTCTGCGACCGGCGTCTGCTTCACCCGTGATCCGTCGACCGGCGAGCAGGGCGTCTACGGCGAGTACCTCGTCAACGCGCAGGGTGAGGACGTCGTCGCCGGGGTCCGCACGCCGCAGCCGCTCGCCGAGCTCGAGGAGCGGATGCCTGCGGCGTACGAGCAGCTCGTCGAGACGATCGGCGTGCTCGAGCGCCACTACCGCGACATGCAGGACGTCGAGTTCACCGTAGAGGAGGGACATCTCTACCTCCTCCAGACCCGCACAGCAAAGCGGACGGCGGCAGCCGCGATCAAGTGCGCGGTAGACATGACCGCGGAAGGGCTGATCGAGCGGGAGGAGGCCGTGGCGCGCATCGATCCGGCCCAACTCGACCAGCTGCTTCACCCGCGCCTCGATCCGGATGCCGAGTTCGACGTCGCCGCGCAGGGCCTCAACGCATCGCCCGGCGCGGCATGCGGCAGGATCGTGCTCGACGCCGACAGCGCCGAGGAACGCGGTAAGGCGGGGGAGGCGGTGATTCTCGTCCGGTGGGAGACGACGCCCGACGACATCCACGGCCTCATCCAGGCGAAGGGCGTCCTCACGGCCCACGGTGGGATGACCTCCCACGCCGCCGTCGTCGCGCGCGGGATGGGCAAGCCGTGCGTCGCCGGCTGCGAGGGCCTCGACATCGACGCGGGCACGAAGACCATCCGCATCGGCGGGGACGAGCTGCACGAGGGGGACGTGATCACGATCGACGGCGGAACGGGGCGGGTCATCGTCGGCGAGGTCCCGCTCGTGCCGCCTGCCATCAACGAGGACTTCGAGACGGTGCTCGAATGGGCGGACGAGCTGCGCCGCCTCAGGGTACGCGCGAACGCCGA
This sequence comes from Gaiellaceae bacterium, assembly GCA_045805945.1. Taxonomy (GTDB): domain Bacteria; phylum Actinomycetota; class Thermoleophilia; order Gaiellales; family Gaiellaceae; genus Palsa-739. The sequence goes on along the minus strand of JBJMKG010000020.1, from coordinate 11,184 downwards.
CAACGCAGAGGACGCGGCCAAGGCCCGCGAGTTCGGCGCGCAGGGCATCGGGCTCTGCCGCACCGAGCACATGTTCTTTGGCGACGAGCGGCTGCCGGTCGTGCAGGAGATGATCCTCGCGCGCGACGAGGACGGCCGCCGTGACGCCCTCGACCGGCTCCTCCCGTTCCAGCAGTCCGACTTCGAGGCGATCTTCGAGGCGATGGCCGGGCTGCCGGTCACGATCCGGCTCCTCGATCCGCCGCTGCACGAGTTCCTGCCGCCGCTCGAGGAGGCGCGCGACGAGCGGATGTGGAAGCGGATCCGCGCCCTCTCCGAGACGAACCCGATGCTCGGCACGCGCGGCTGCCGGCTCGGCATCCAGTGGCCGGAGATCTACGAGATGCAGGTCCGGGCGATCGCCCGCGCTGCGAAGGCGGTGCAGGAACGCGGGGGAGAGGCGCCCCTCGTCGAGATCATGCATCCGCTCGTCGGCTTCAAGGAGGAGCTGCGCCGGCTGCGCAAGCTGACCGAGCGCGTGATGGAGGAGGAGGCTCCGGAGCTCGAGTACCTCTGTGGGACGATGATCGAGCTGCCGCGCGCGGCGCTCCGCGCCGACGTGATCGCCGAGGTTGCCGACTTCTTCTCCTTCGGCACGAACGACCTCACCCAGACGACGCTGGGGATGTCCCGTGACGACGCCGAGGGAAAGTTCCTCACCTTCTACCTCGAGAACGGCGTGCTCGACCGCAACCCGTTCGAGACGCTCGACCAGGACGGCGTCGGCGACCTGATGCGGATCGCCGTCGAGCGAGGGAGGAAGACCAAGCCGGAGCTCCACCTCGGCATCTGCGGCGAGCACGGCGGCGAGCCGTCGTCGGTGGCGTTCTGCCACCGCATCGGCCTCGACTACGTGAGCTGCTCGCCGTACCGCGTCCCGCTCGCGCGCCTGGCGGCCGCCCAAGCCGCGCTGAAGGAAGCGCACCGCGGCGAGTACGTCCAGGCCGGCGGCTAGCGGAAGATCGCGATCTGCTCGAGCGGCTTGCGCTCGAGATCCGGCACGACGGCTTGCTCGGACGGATAACCGACCGGGATGAGCGCGAACGGCCGCTCGTTCGCCGGCCGGTCGAGCAACTCACGCAGGAAACCCATCGGCGACGGCGTGTGCGTGAGCGCGCAGAGGCCCGCGGACTGGAGCGCCGCCAGGAGGAAGCCGACCGCGATCCCGACCGACTCGCGGACGTAGTAGTGCTTCAGCTTCGTCCCGTCCGGCCCCGGCAGCCAGGTCTGCTCGAAGACGACGATCACCACGGGCGCGTCGGTGATGTGCGCCTTGACGAAGTCGGTCCCGATGGGCGCGACCGCCTCGAGCCACTCCGGCGAGGCGCGGTGCTCGTAGAACTCGCGCTCCTCCTTCTCGGCGGCCTCCCGCAGGCGCGCTTTGAGATCCGGGTCGGTGACGACGACGAACGTCCACGGCTGCTGGTGCGCGCCGGACGGCGCCGTCCCCGCGGCACGAAGCGCATTCTCGACGAGCTCCATCCGCACCGGCTCGCTCGAGAACATGCGCACCGAGCGACGTGCGCGCATCAGCTCCAGGAACTCGCGGGAATGCAGCAACGCCTCCTCTTCGCTCGGCCGTTCGTGTCGGAGCGGGACGGGACGGTAGGCGCGCTCAGGCGTAGCCGCGCACCTTCCAGTACGCGAGCGCGACGCTCCCGACCGCCACGACGATGAGCCCGAGGATCCCGCCGAGGCCGAGCTGGCCGTACTGCGCGCGGCCGCCGCGCCAGTGCGCGTACGCGAGCGTGACGAGGATCCCGCCGATCAGCCCGCCGACGTGGCCGCCCCAGGAGATCCCGTTGAAGGAGAAGCTGATCACGAGATTGATCGCGATCCACGTCATCGCATTGCCCGCTAGACGGCCCGTGACCTGCCACTCGATGATCATCATCGCGCCGAGGATCCCGAAGATCGCCCCCGAGGCGCCGACCGTGACGCCCGGCGTCTGCAGTAACGCCCCCGCGGAGCCGGCGATCCCGGACACGAAGTAGAGCCCGACGTAGCGCGCGCGGCCCAGGTACTGCTCGACCGGCGAGCCGATGAGGTAGAGCGCGACCATGTTGAACGCGACGTGGAGGAGGTTCGCGTGCAGGAACATCGTCGTCACAAGCCTCCACCAGCCGCCGTTGTGGAGATCGGGTGCGTCGAGCCAGAGCTTCGCGTAGAGAGCTCCGCCCGGATTGTTGAATCCGGCCCCCTGGGCCGCGCCGAGCAGGTACATCGCGACGTTGATCGCGATCAGGATCCGCGTGACGGGCGCCACTCCCGAGGCGAGGGCGACGCCGGGCGCGCGGCGCACCGGCCGCGGCCTCAACCGGGTCGCGGTGGCGCGACGGGCTCCAGCGTGGTCGGGGCACCGGATCCCCACCGGAGCGAACGTGGCGCAATCGGCGCAGATCGGCCGTCCACACTCGGAGCAGGAGAGCCCGGTCTCGCGGTCCGGGTGGCGGTAGCAGTAACGGATCTCGCCGGTCGACATCGGAACTAGCCTAGTGCCGAGGATGCGTGTCCACGTGGCCTTCACCCCGGGCGAGCAGACACCTGCTCCGGTGGGCATCGTCGTCGACGTCCTCCGCGCGACCTCGACGATCTGCCAGGCGCTCGCGTCCGGCTACCGGCGCGTCCTCTGTTGCGCGGAGGTGGACGAGGCGCGAGCGCTCGCGGAGACCGAGGGTCCGGCGAGGCTCGCGGGCGAGCGGCGGCTCGAGCACATCGAGGGCTTCGACTTCGGCAACTCGCCGCGGGAGCTCGAGGGCGAGCCGGGTGCCGAGACGCTCATCCTCACGACGACGAACGGGACACGGCTCCTCGTCGCCGCCGCGGCGCGCTTCGAGCGCGTCTACGTCGGGTCGCTTCTCAATCTCGACGCGGTTGCTGCGGCGGCGAGCGAGACCGGGGAGGACGTCGCCGTCCTCTGCGCCGGGGTGCTGGGCGAGCTCGCGCTCGACGACGCCTACTGCGCGGGTCGCATCGCCGAGGCGCTCGGCGGCGAGCCGGAGGACTCGGCCCAGGCGGCGATCCTGCTCGCCCGCAGCTTCCCGAGCTCGGTCGAAGGGCTGGCTGCGAGCCGCAGCGCTGCCAACCTGCGGAATCATGGCCTCGAGGCCGACGTCGAGCGGTGCGCGCGGGAGAACGACCTCGCCGTCGTCCCGCGCTACATCCGCCGCATCGGCCCCGCGGCCGAAGTCCGCTAGCTCGCGAAGCTGACGCTTCGCTCGCTGGGAAACGGAACTGCGCGTTCGCGAGAGCGGTCTCGCGAACGCTCCGTGCTGTCTTGTCTTTGATGCCGTGGGCGAGAGGCTTGTGCTGCGCGCTCGCGCGCGGCGGAGGCCGGCGCGAGCGCAGTCCGGCCTGCGGCTAAGTCGCCGCTGCGCGGCTGTCTTAGCCTCCGGCCTGGGTCCTGGTTTTGGTTCGAGCAGATTGAGCCCTCACTTCGGCCCAGGCGGCGGCGTAGCGGTGCGTTACGCCGCCGCGGAGTAGCGAGCGGACACGAGCGGGTGCGCAGCACCCGCTCGCTCTAAGGTGTCATGCGCATCGCGACCTGGTACTTCGTGACGCCGGTGCGCCGGCCCGGGGTGTCGGACACGGGCATCGAGCCGAGGATCTCGTCGCCCTTCCGGTAGTCGTCCTCGTTCTCGAAGAGGACGATCGCCAGCGCCTGATCGGCGTCAGGGTTGTGGAGGAGCATGACCTCCGCCGGCGGCATCCCCTCGGGCGGTTCCCCGCTCTCCATCTCGCTTCTCAGCTGTGCCATGCGATCCGAGCTGACCCCCTCGAACGAAACGACGCGTGCCAGTGCCATTGAAGTCTCCCTTCGGTCGCCTACGGTGCGAGCCTACGACTTTGACGCCAGCTCGGCCAGCTTGGTCACGGTCCGCCAGTTGCGGTGCGTCGCCTGAACCTCGAGCAGTCGCTCGAGCCGTGCCGCCGAGAGGCGCGAGCCCTGAACTCCGGTCGGGTAATGGAGATAGACCTCTGCCCCGGCGAGGACCGCCCGGTCCGGCGAGTGGTCGGCTGCGGCGAGCCGTTTCGCGGCTCTCGCCGCGGGCTTCTTCGCCAGGAAGACGACGTGCGAGTGCGTCGTGTCGGCCCCGAACGGATGACGCGCGACCACCGCTACAAGCTCCTCCGGCGCCCGGACGATCGCGGTCGTGTCCACCCGGAACGCGTCCGCGATCACGCGCTCGAGCTCGGCGGCGACCGCGACCCGATCGCCGGGCCCGTCGAGCAGGACGTTGCCGCTCGCGATGTACGTGCGCACGCCGCCGTATCCGGCCTCTACGAGCAGCGTCCGCAACTCCGCCATCGGCACCTTGTTGCGGGTGCCGAGGTTCACCGCGCGGAGGAGCGCGACCCACCTCACCGCCGCCGCTGCCCGCGTCGCAGGGCGTCGAGCCGCCTCCGCTCCTGCTTCGTCGGCCGCGCGCCGAGGTCGGCGCCGAGTGGCCGGGCCAGCCGCCGCTCCTGCGCGAGCCGCTCGCGCGCCTCGCGCGACTCGGGCGTCTCCTCGTACAGCATCGCCGAGGCTTTTGCCGGCCCTCGGCGGTCGGCGACACCCGTAACGACGACGGTGCGGCGGACGGCACCGAGCCGGATCTCGATGGTCTCGCCCGCACCGACCTCGCGCGCCGGCTTGACGCGTTCGCCCCCGACCTTGACGTGGCCACCGAGCACGAGCTCCGTCGCCGCGCTCCGCGTCTTCGCGAAGCGGGCCGCCCATAGCCACTTGTCGACCCGCACCCGTTCCACGCGTCATCCTGCCCAGGGAAGGTCCGGCCAACCGTCCGGTCGCCCGAGGCGCCAGTGCCCGAACGGCGCATACGCCTCCATTGGGTCGTTCGTCTCGGTCTCGACCGCGGCATCGCGCGCACGGGCGTGCTCGGCGACCGGATAGATGAGCGTCCTGCCTTCCCGGCGTGCGCCGGTCATGAAGATTACGCACGGCCCGTCGCCGGTGCCGACGAACGTGTGGCGCGTCGCGGCGGGGCAATGGACGAAGTCCCAGGCGCGGAGCGGCCTCTCGCGCTCTTCCACGAGCAGCAAACACGTGCCGGCGAGAACGAGGAAGTCCTCCTGCGCGGATTCCGCGTGGTACATGCCGGAGGGTTTGCCGGGCTCGAGCACGGCAAGCGTGAAGCCGGTGTCCGTGAACATCTGCGGCTCGGCATCCGGTCGCTCGGCGAGCACGCGCCTGCTGCTTTCGAAGACGCAGCGACCGCCGAACGCGTCGTTCCGCAGCCACGCCGCGTCACCGACGTTGACGATGAACCAGCCCGGTGAGACGGGGGCGAGCCCCGAGCCGACGTCGTCCAGGTGTGCTTCCTCGACCATTCGGGTTCCCTTCAATCGGTTTCGGGATATCTTGACAGGGGAACGTGTGTTCGTGTAGAACACCTGTTCCCATGATTGCCTGCCTCACCATCCCAGGGCTCGAGCTTAAGGCGGCATTGCGCCGGACGCCGACGCTGGCGTTGCGCCCGGCGGCTCTCGCTCCCGAGCCGCAGGGTGAGCCCCTGCTCGGGCCGGTGACGGTCGCCGCCGAGGCGGCGGGTGTGCGGCCGGGAATGCGGCTGGGGGAGGCGCTCGCCACCTGCCCGTCGCTCGCGCTCATCGAGCCCGACGCGGCCGAGGCGGAGCGCGCCTGGGAGGAGACCCTGCACGCGCTCGAGGATGCGGGTTTCGCCGTCGACCCCGCCTCGGCCGGCGTCGCGTACTTCGAGACGCGGGGAGTCGAGCGGCTCTACGGCGGTCTCGAGCCTGCGCTGCGACGCGCGCTCGCGGCCGTCGGAACGGAGTGGGACGCGCGCATCGGGGCGGCCGGACGGCGCTTCGCCGCGCTGGCTGCAGCGTCGGTCGCGCGGCCTGGGCAGGTGGTCGTCGTCGCCGACGAGGAGCTGCCGCAGTTCCTCGCGCCGCTACCGCTCACGCTCCTGCCGCTGGAGCGCAACCGCTACGAGGAGCTCGAGGCGCTTGGAGTGCGCAAGCTGGGTCAGCTTGCCGGCCTTCCAGGTGGCGCCGTCGCCGAACGATTGGGGCCGGACGGCCGGCGCGCCTGGGGCCTGGCGAGAGGTGGGACGGCCGCGCGCGTGCGCGGCCGTCGCCCGCCCGCTCTCGTCGCCGCCTCACTCGAGTTTCCGGAGGCGGTCGGCAACGAGCTGACGCTCAGGCGTGCGCTCGCCGGTCTGGTCGAGACCGCGCTCGCGCAGCCCGAGCGACGCGATCGCTTCGTCCGCAAGGTCGCGCTCGCCGCACGGCTGGAGAGCGGCGGCTCGTGGCGGCGGACGCTGACCCTGCGCGAGCCGAGCGCGGACCCGGACCGGATCCGCATCGCGCTCTCGCCGCGGCTCGCCGAACTGCCGGCCCCGGTCGTGGAGCTCAGCCTCGAGCTCGTCGAGTTGACCGAGCCGACCGGTCACCAGCTCGAGCTGCTCGCAGCCGGCGCCGAGGACCGCACGCGGCTGCGGGACGGGCTGCGCCAGGTGCGGGCGAGCACAGGCTCGGGCTCCGTCTGCACCGTCGTGGAGGTAGCGCCATGGTCACGCGTACCGGAGTCGCGGGCTCTGTTGGTACCCAAGGACGAGTAGCCGCCCGCTTCAACGCGCCTCGGGCCGCTCGCGTCGAGGCGCGTGTGGACGGCGCTCCGCTCGAGGTGAACCACCTCGTAGTCGCGCTCGTGCGGGAGGAATGGCGCGTCGTCGACCGGTGGTGGACCGAGGAGCCCGTCGTCCGCCGCTACTTCGAGCTCGTGCTCGAGAGCGGCGAGAACACCGTCGTCTTCCACGACGGCGCGAGTGGCAGGTGGTATACGCAACGAGGCGCATGAGCGGCTTCACCGAAGTCGAGCGCGGCGAGATCGCCGTGCAGTTCGTCCGCGTCCCGGACGGGCTGGACGAGATCGGACGCGCCTGGAACGAGCTGGAAGCCGTCGTCACGCTGCGCGGGCGTCACTTCTACGGCGCCTACGACCCGGTCGCGGACGACTACCGCGCCTGCGTCGAGGTACGCGAGAAAGATGCGCTCGTGCCGGGCCTCGAGTCGGGCACGCTGCCCGGCGGTCGCTACCTCCGCGCACGTCTGCGCGGTGAGCCGCCGGGGATCTACGAGCGGATCAAGCCGACCTTCGACGAGCTCATGGCCGAGGCAAGGCCCGACGAGAGGCGGCCCAGCCTCGAGCACTACCGGCGCCACGACGAGATCGACCTGCTGCTGCCGATTCTCTAGTGAACGACGGCGGCTCGCAGCTCGCGTGCCGCCACCTCGGGATCGTCGGCATCCCGGATGGCCCGCACGACCGCGACACCCGGCGCGCCGGCCGCGACCACCTCGGCCACGTTCGAGAGCTCGATGCCGCCGATCGCGAACCACGGGATCGTCAGCGTCTGCGCTGCCACCCGCACGAGCTCCAGCCCCTCCGCGCGCTCCTCCGGCTTGGTCGGCGTCGCGAAGATCGTCCCTACGCCTGCGTAGTCGGCACCGGCGGCCTGCGCGGCGAGCATCTGCTTGCGCGAGCTCACGGAGACTCCCACGAGACGCTCCGCGCCGACGCGCGAGCGGGCCTCCGGCGCGGCGGCGTCCGCCTGGCCGACGTGCACGCCGTCGGCGCCGCACGCCTCGACGAGATCCGGCCGGTCGTTGAGGACGAGGAGGGCGCCGTGCGCCTCGCAGGCCGACCGGAAGGACGCCGCCGCCGCGATCAGCGTTCCGTCGTCGAGCTCCTTGTCACGCAGCTGGACCACGTCGACGCCTCCGCGCAGCGCCGCCTCGAGCAGCGGAGACGGATCCTCCCGGTGCGGGCGCGCCTCGAGGACGAGATATAGGCGGGCGCGTGCGAGGCGCTCGCGACGGGTCGGGCCGTCCATGTCGCGCAACCTACTGCGCCGCTCACGTCCGGTTCACGTCGGCCCGGCTAGTGATGTAACCGGCAACGTTCGCCGGGCTCCCGGCCCGCGATCACACGGCGCGCTGCGGCGTCCTCAGTCGCGCCCATAGCTTTGGCTATGAGCGCTCCCTGCGTCCTTGCATCGCTTGGTGCTCGCGACCCGGGAACCGGGCAACGTCACCGGCCACATCACTAGGGTCGTCGCATGAGGTCGCGGCTCGCCGCCGTTCTCGCGCTGCTCGCCGCGGTCGCGCTCGTCGGCGCACTCGTCCAGCGATCCGGGAAAGGGAGCGCGGACGCGAACACCACTACGCCGACCAGCACGAGGCCCAAGCCCAAGCCGAACCCGAACAGGGTCGTCGTGCCCCGCGGTCCGCTCCCAGGCGCGCTCCTGATCGCCGACCGCGGCAACAACCGGATCCTCCTCGTCGACCCGCACCGGCACACGCTCTGGAGCTTCCCGACCGCGCACGACCGAGCGCTCGGCCGCAGGCTCGTCTTCGACGACGACACGTTCGTGGAGCCCGGCGGCAACGCGCTCGTCACGAACGAGGAGGACCACGGCGACATCCTGTCGATCGACATCGCGACGCACCGCGTCACTCGGCTCTACGGCCGGCCGGGCGTGAACGGCTCGGGGCCGGGCGAGATGAACTGGCCCGACGACGCCTACGTCCTCCCGGACGGGACGCTCACCGTCGCGGACGCCTACAACTGCCGCATCCTCTTCATCCGCGCCCACCGGATCGTGCGCCAGATCGGACGCACTGCCGTCTGCACGCACGATCCGCCGCGGACGCTAGGGTCGGTCAACGGCGACACGCCGCTTCCCGGGGGCGGCGTCCTCGTCTCGGAGATCCACGGCTCCTGGATCGACCGCTTCAGCAGGACAGGGGACCTGGTGTCGGCGTTCCAGGCGCCCGTGTCCTATCCCTCAGATCCGCAGCCGCTGCAACACGGCCGGATCCTGCTCGCGGACTACGCGAGCCCGGGCGCCGCCGTCATCCTCGACCGGCACGGCAAGGTGCTCTGGCGGTACGGGCCCTCGTCGGGCTGGGGCGCGCTCGACCATCCCTCGCTCGCGATCATGCTTCCGAACGGGAGCATCGCGATCAACGACGACTACAACGACCGTGTCGTGATCGTCGACCGGAAACAGCACCGGATCGTCTGGCAATACGGCCACCTGGCGCACCCCGGCACGGGACGGAACGAGCTGAACACGCCCGACGGGATGGACTTCATCCCGCTCGGCGTGCACGAGAAGCCGTTGTGGCAACTCGTGCACCACCCGTAGCATCCGAACACACGTTCGCCTAGACTCCTGGGATGACGCTAGTCCCGCAGCGAGTCGATGAACCCAGTGCGCGGTGTGTGGAAGTTGAGGAGCCGAAACGAGGTACCGCAGGGGCGGAAGCCGTGCTCGACATCCGGTGGCACCGAGAGGAACGTGCCGGGGCCGGCGCGATGCCAGCCTCCGTCTCGGAAGAACTCGACCTCGCCCTCGAGCACGTAGAACGAGTCGGTGTGGTCGGAGTGCGTGTGCGGGTCGACGCCCTCGAAGTCCGGCTCGAACCTGAGCTCGAGCGCCTCGATGTGCGGCAGCTCGGCAAGGACGCGGTGTCCTCGCGGCGTTCGCTCGCCCTCGCCCGGCCGCGTGAAGTACGGCTCCTCCATCACCGCGGATCATGACGTACGCGGAGCTGCACGCGCACTCGGCGTACTCGTTCCTCGACGGGGCGTCGCAGCCCGAGGAGCTCGCGGCGCGCGCGGCCGAGCTCGGCTACGAGGCGCTCGCGCTCACCGACCACGACGGCGTCTACGGCTCGCTCGAGTTCGCGCACGCGGCGAAGCACTTCGGCGTCCGACCGATCACCGGGGCAGAGGTGACGCTCGCTGGCGACTCGCACGTCACGCTGCTCGTGGAGAACGTGCGCGGCTACGCGAACCTCTGCCGCCTGCTGACGGCGGCGCACGAGGGGACGCGGCCGAAAGAGGGACGGGAGCCGTTGCCGCCGCGGCTCGACCAGGCCCTGCTCGCCGAGCTGAACGAGGGGCTCGTCTGCCTCTCGGGCTGTGCCCGCGACGGGCTCGCGGTGCGTGACCCGAACAGTGCGGCGCGACTCGTCCGAGCCTTCGGCCGCGACCGTTTCTACGTCGAGCTACAGCGCCCGTACGAGCGCGGCGACGTTCGTCGCAATGCGCGCCTGCGCGAGCTCGCGGAGACGCTCGGTGTCCAGACGGTCGCGACCGGGGACGTGCACGCGCACGACCGCGGCCGCGCCGCGCTCCAGGACGTGCTCGTGGCCGTCCGCTGCCGCACCTCGCTCGAAGGCTGCGAACGGGAGCGGCGCGGCAACCACGAGTCCGTGCTCCTGCCACCGGAGGAGCTGCTCGACCGCTTCGCAGACGACCTCGACGCCGTCCATCGGGCCGGCGAGCTGGCCCAGCGTCTCGAATTCGACCTGACGGAGGAGCTCGGCTACCGCTACCCGGACTTCTCCGACGGCGCGGAGCCGGCGATCCTCCAGCTCCGCGGCGTCTGCGAGCGCGCCTTCGTCGAGCGCTATGGCAGCCTCAACGGCCACAAGCGTCGCGTCCGCCGACGCCTGGAGGAAGAGCTGACGCTCATCGACGAGCTCGGGCTCGCCGGCTTCTTCCTCCTCCACTGGGAGGTGCTCGAGCTCGCGCGGGAGGTGGCGCTCGAGGTGCGCGGCCCCGGCTCGATGCGGCACACCCTGCCGCCCGGGCGCGGCCGCGGCTCCTCGGTCGGCTCGCTCGTCTGCTACCTGACCGGCCTCTCGCACGTCGACCCTGTCGCGAACAACCTCTCGCTCGGCCGCTTTCTCAACCGCGAGCTCGCGTCGGTGCCGGACATCGATCTCGACTTCCCGCGGGACATCCGCGAGAAGCTCATCGTCCGCGTCGTCGAGCGCTACGGGCAGCAACACGCGGCGCTCGTCGCGAGCTTCGCGACGTACCGCTCACGCGGCGCGATCCGGGATGTGGGGAAAGCGCTCGGCCTCCCGTACGCCGACCTCGAGCGGCTCGCGCGGCTGACGGACGGCTGGAACGCGCAGCGCGTCGCCGACGAGATCGCGGCGCTCCCCGATGCCGCGACGAAGCTCCGCTCGCCGCGCTGGCGCGCCTTCGGCGCCCTCTGCTCCGAGATCGGCGGCCTGCCGCGCCACATCTCCCAGCACCCGGGCGGGATGGTCATCTCCTCGCGGCCGCTCGTCGAGCTCGTGCCGGTGCAGCCGGCG
>JBJMKG010000019.1:0-60530 GCA_045805945.1 Gaiellaceae bacterium | reverse complement strand
CCCTCGTACATGTTCTTCACGTGGAGAAGCTTCTCGGCGCGTGAGATGCCCTCTTCGGTAAGCACCACTGCGTTGTGCTTCTCCTCGAGGACGTAGTCGGTGTCGGGCTGAAGCTGCGCCGCGACGCGCGCGAAGGTGTTGTACGTCTCGGTCGCGTCCTCAGCCGGGGAGCTGATGATGAGCGGCGTCCGCGCCTCGTCGATCAGGATCGAGTCGACCTCGTCCACGATCCCGTAGGCATGACCGCGCTGGACGAGGCCGTCGAGCGCGACCGACATGTTGTCGCGCAGGTAGTCGAAGCCGAACTCGGAGTTCGTCCCGTACGTGACGTCCGCGGCGTAGGCGGCCTTCCGGTCGGGGAACGGCATCATCGTCTCGATGTAGGCGACGCTCATGCCGAGCGACTCGAAGACGGGCCGGTTCCACTCGGCGTCGCGCTGGGCGAGGTAGTCGTTGACGGTGACGAGGTGCGCGCCCCGGCCGGCGAGGCCGTTGAGGTAGAGCGCGAGGCTCGCGACGAAGGTCTTCCCCTCGCCGGTCTTCATCTCGGCGATGTCGCCCTCGTGGAGGACGATCCCGCCCATCAGCTGCACGTCGAACATCCGCTGGTTCGAGGCGCGCCTGCGCGCCTCGCGGACGGCGGCGAACGCCTCGAAGACGAGCTCGTCGAGGCTCTCGCCGTTCTCGAGCCGCTGCCGGAATTCCACCGTCTTGCCCTGGAGATCGGCGGGGGACAGCTGCTCGAACTCGGGCTCGAGCGAAGTGATGTACGCCGCCTGCTCCTGGAGCCGCTTCATGCGGCGCCCCTCGCCGACGCGGAGGACCTTCTCGAGGTTGCCGATCTCCACGAGGCAAGGGTAGCGGGCTACAAGGCTGTGACTCGAACCTCCCAGAGGTCGCCGTCGATGCGCTGGGCCTCGGCGTAGAAGCTGCCGCCGGCTGCCTCGCCGAGCTGCTCGAGCCCGGGCGGGACGGCCGCGTCGCTCGCCTCGCCGTCCACGCTGAGCTCGCGGTCGCGCCCGTGTTGCGAGAGCGCGAGCTTGTCGCCGTCCGAGAACGGGATCTGGGCCACCTCGATCCGCTTGGCTCCGATCGCCCAGAGGTCGCCGTCCTGCCGCGTGGCGACCGCGCGATACGGCGGCCCGAACCGCCGCTCGACGGCGTCGGCGAGCGGCGAGACGTCGGCGTCACCCGTCTCCTCGCCCACGATCACGTCGCCGTTCGGGAGCGTCGTGAACTCGATCCGGTCGCCGGCCAGGCCGGGCACCTCCACTGCGACCGCGGCATCCCACTCCCTCGGACTGACGCTCGAGCCGTCGGGGACGCCGAGCACCCGGAGCACCGACCTCGCCGGCTCCGGCTGCGGCGGCGACGGAGCACCGAGCGCCTCTGCCGGATCGAGCCCCGCCTCCCGGAGGAGCTGCTCGTTCAGCGTCCCCTGACGCCGCCGAAAGAAGCCCACTAGCTCTCGGTGATCTCCGCCTCGATGGGGTTCTCGAGCGCGGGCTCTTCGACATGCTTCCGGCCCCGGACACGCTTGTCGTGGAGGTCCTTGACCTGGCGGACGAGCTTGTCAGCCAGCTCGTCGATCGCAGCCTTCATGTCGCGTGCAGTCTCGCGCGCGCGCAGCGTGTGCCCCTTGAGGTGGACCGTCGCCTCGGCGACCTGCGACTCCGCGATCGACGGATTCCGCTCGACGGCCAGCTCGATCTCCACGCGGGTCGTCTCGTGGACGCGGCGCTCGAGCTTCCGGAGCTTCTGCTCTGCATAGCTCCGGATGGAGTCGTTCACCTCGAGGTTCTTGCCCTTGACGTGAAGCTGCATCGGCGCCTCCCTGTCGCTACCTGTCGGTGCGGTCCTACCCTACTCGGGCCGCGCCGATCTAGCCGCGGCGGAGCGCGCGGGCGAAGGCGATCGCCTCGACGCGGCGGGCGCCGGCTTTCCGCAGGGCCGTCGCGGCGGCCGCGGCCGTCGCGCCGGTCGTATAGACGTCGTCGACGACCGCGACGCTGCGCGGCGCCGCGGCCGTCCCGCGAAAGGCACCGCGCACCGTGCGGCGCTCGGCGGCAGAGCTGCCACGCTGCCGCCCGCCGCGGGTCCGCTCGAGTAGCGGCAGGCACGGCAGCTCCCAGGCGGCGGCCAGCTCGAGCGCGAGCCGCTCCGCCGGGTTGTGTCCCCGTTCGAGTCGCCGAGCGCGGTCCGCAGGGACGAAGGTGAGTGCGTCGACCGTCGGGGGCGGCACGCGTTCCGCCACGAGCCGTCCCGCCTCGGTCGCGAGCCGTCTCAGCCCGCGCTCCTTCCACGCGTGGACGATCCGCCGCGCCGCCTCGTCGTAGCCGACCGCCGCGCGGGCCGATGCGAAGCCGAGCCGCCGCCCCGCGCACTCGCGGCAGCGCTCGACCGGCCACGCCGTCGGCGCACCGCAGCGAGCGCACAGGGGCGGCTCGATCCGCGGCAGGTCCTCGCGGCAGCCGGCGCAGAGCTGCGTGCCGCCGCAGCCGCAGACGACGCAGCGCTGCGGCAGGAGCAGGTCGAGCACGGCTCGACGCTACGCGCGCAGACGTGCCGGGAGTGTGCCGAGTCAGTCGAGGCTGTAGGACGCGCGTTCCGGCAAGCCGACGACACGCCGCAGCCAATTGTCCGCTTCCAGCAGCTGGGCTTGGTTTCCGATGTCGTACCAGCGCCCCTCGAAGCGATAGCCGTAGACACGCTCCCGGCGAGCCAGCCAGGCGAGGAAGCTGCCGGCGTTGTCGGGGTTCTGGCCGTCGTCGAGGTAGCGGTCGACGAGCTCCGTGTGCTCCGCCGGCAGGAGGTACGTCAGCGTCGCGGCGAGGGTGGAGGCGGGATCGCCCGGCTTCTCGACGACCCGGACGATCCGGTCGTCGGGGTCGACGCTCGCGATGCCGTAGTGCGTTGCGAGCTCGAGGTCGCCGAGGTCGTAGAGCGGGGCCGCGCTCGCCGGCTGCGGCTTGCGGCGCCACCAGGCTGCGTAGGCCGCAAGCGAGAACTCGAACAAGTCGTCGCCGAGCACGAGCAGCTCGTCTCCGGCGAGACCGGCGCGCTCCAGCACGAGCCGAAGGTCGCCGACGGCGCCGAGCCGGTCCTCGTTCGACGTCGTGCCGTCGTCGTGGACGACGATCCCCTGCGGCTCCCCCCACCGCGCGAACTCGCCGGCGAAGCGGCTGTTCGTGACCAGGTGCAGCGCGTCGACCTCGTTCACCTCCCGGATCCGGTCGAGCACCCAGTCGAGCATCGGCCTCCCACCGAGCGGCAGAAGCTGCTTGGGCCGGTCGTCCGTGAGCGGGCGAAGGCGCGTGCCGTAGCCGGCGGCCAGCAGTACCGCCTTCACGCGAGCGACTCCTCGTACGGCGCGCGGTGGACGCCGTGCTCGGTGACGATCGCGGCGATCAGTGCGGCCGGGGTGACGTCGAAGGCGGGATTTCGTGCCGGAAAGCGGCTCGTCAACTCCGCCGGGTCGCGCTCCTCGATCGGGATCCCGGAGCCGTCCGGCGTGTCGCGGTCGAGGGTCGAGCTGGGCGCGACGACGTAGAGCGGGATTTCGTGGTGCGCGGCGAGCACGGCCAGCGAGTATGTGCCGATCTTGTTCGCCGTGTCGCCGTTCGCGGCGATCCGATCCGCGCCCGTCACGACGAGGTCGACCTCGCCGAGGTCGACCTCGCCGCGGGCCATGAGCGAGCCGGCCGCGGAGTCGGCGATCACGGCGTGCGGGATGCCGGCCTGCTCGAGCTCCCACGCCGTGAGACGAGCGCCCTGGAGGAGCGGCCGGGTCTCGTCGACGAGGACGCGCTCGAGCAGCCCGCGCTCGGCAGCCGCGCGCAGCGCTCCCAGGGCGGAGCCGTAGCCGCCCGTCGCGAGGCCGCCGGCGTTGCAGTGGGTCAGGGCGCGGGTGCCGCGCTGGAACAGCTCGGCCGCGTGCGCCGCCATGCTCCGGCAGCGCTCGACCTCCTCCTCGTGGAGCGTGCGCGCCCGCTCCGGGGTCGGTTGTTCCCGCATCCGGGCGAGCGCCCAGGTGAGGTTGACCGCGGTCGGGCGGGAGGCCGCGAGGACTCGCTCCGCTTCGGCGAGATCGTCTCGGCGGAGGCGCGCGAGCGCCAGCCCGTAGGCCGCCGCGATGCCGATCGCCGGGGCGCCCCGCACGACCATGCTCCGGATCGCAGCGGCGACCTCCGCCGCCGACGCGCACCGCACCTCGACCACCTCGTCCGGCAGCCGCCGCTGGTCGAGCAGGACGACCGCGGGCGGATCCTCCTCGAGCCGCACGATCTGCTCCGGCTCGAGACCTCGAATCGCGTCTGAAAGGGCCACGTCCGGTAGCAGCTACCGGACACGGCCGTTCGGGGCAGCCGCCAGGACGCCGTATGCGCTTGGTTGCGCCACGTCGCTCCAATCCGGACGGGTCTCGAGGGGACGCGGCCGGTAGCAGCTACCGGCCGTGTCCCGCGCGGTCGTGTCCCGACGGGTCAGGTGCCCTCGTCCCAGGAGGCGAGATAGCGGGCCTGCTCCTCCGTCAACGTGTCGATCTCCACGCCCATCGTGGCGAGCTTGAGGCGCGCGATCTCGCGGTCGATCTCCGGCGGCACCGGATACACCTTGCGATCGAGCTCGCTCGCGTGGCGGGCGGCGTACTCGAGCGAGAGTGCCTGGTTCGCGAAGGACATGTCCATCACGAGCGCCGGATGCCCCTCGGCCGCGGAGAGGTTGACGAGCCGCCCGTCGGCGACGAGGTAGAGGCGCCGGCCGTCGGCGAGGGTGAACTCCTCCACGAACTCCCGGGCGCGCCGCGTCTCGACCGCCATCTCTCGCAACGCCGGGATCTCGATCTCGACGTTGAAGTGCCCCGTGTTGGCGAGGATCGCGCCGTCCTTCATCCGCTCCATGTGCTCGCGCGCGATCACGTGCTTGTCGCCCGTCGCAGTGCAGAACATGTCGCCGACCTCCGCCGCCCGCTCGAGCGACAGCACCTCGAACCCGTCCATCGACGCCTCGAGCGCCTTGAGCGGATCGACCTCGGTGATGATCACGTGCGCGCCCATCCCGCGGGCCCGGGAGGCGACTCCGCGACCGACCCAGCCGTAGCCGCAGACGACGAACCGCTGCCCGGCGAGGAGGACGTTCGTCGCGCGGATGATCCCGTCGATCGTCGACTGTCCGGTGCCGTAGCGGTTGTCGAACATGTGCTTCGTCTGCGCCTCGTTCACGGCGATGATCGGGAAGCCGAGCTTCCCCTCGGCCTCGAGCGCCTTGAGCCGGATCACGCCGGTCGTCGTCTCCTCGGTGCCGGCGATGATCTCGCCGAGCTGCTCCCGCCGCGCGGAGTGGAGGACCCCGATCACGTCGGCCCCGTCGTCCATCGTGAAGTGCGGCTTGTGGTCGACGGCCGCCTCGATATGGGCGTAGTACGTGTCGTTGTCCTCGCCCTTGATCGCGAACACGGACACGTCGAAGTCGGACACGAGCGCCGCGCCGACGTCGTCCTGCGTCGAGAGAGGGTTCGAGGCGCAGAGCACGACGTCTGCACCGCCCGCCTGGAGCGTGCGCATGAGGTTCGCCGTCTCGGTGGTCACGTGGAGGCAGGCCGAGATACGGAAGCCGGCCAGCGGCTGCTCGCGCGCGAACCGCTCGCGGATCGCCGCGAGCACCGGCATCTGCCGGTCCGCCCACTCGATCCGCCGTCTCCCCTCGTCCGCGAGGGCGAGGTCTTTCACGTCGTAGCGCTGCGTCGCTGCCATGAAGTCCTTTCGGTTACGCGGCCCTCAGCAGCCGCTCGTGCTTGCGTTGCTCCCACTCCACCCAGCCGAGCCGTTCCTCGATATCTGCGAGCCAAGCGTCGATCGCGCTGCGGAGCTCGGGCTCGCGGCGCAGCCGCGCCGCGAAGGCGATGTCGCCGATCCCCACGCCAAAGCGGCTACGCAGCTCGGCCAGCGAGCGCAGCTGGTTCACCTCCCGCAGCCCGTAGAGCCTGTAGCCGGCGGGCGTGCGCGACGGGACGACGAGCCCGGCCTGCTCGAGATAGCGGAGCATCCGGGCCGACCAGCCGGTGCGGGCCGCCGCGTGACCGACGTGAAGCGCATCCATCCGGCGCGACCTTAACACATCTGTGTCAAGGCTTGCAGCAGCCGATCACTCCGGGCGTGGTCGTGATCTGGAAGACGCCGTCCCGCGCGATCGCGGCCTCGAGAGCGGACTGCACGTCCGACAAGTCGCCCCCGTGGTACGAGGGCGCCGACCTCACGTATGCGAGCAACGGCGCCGCCTCCGTGACGGCAAGTCCGGTGTCGAATCGCCGGACGCGGATGCCGGCGAAGAACGGCTCCATCTGCGACGGCCCGGTTTCCAGACCGAAGGCTTCGCAGTGCCGCCAGAACGGCCAGTTCGGTCCGACGAGCGCCTGCAGTTCCTCGAAGTGCCCTCGTCCGTTCGTCGCCGCATGGAACGCGCCGCCGGCGACGAGCACTCGCCGGATCTCCGCGAAGGCCTTCGGCCGGTCGGGGACGTGGTAGAGCATGTGATTCGCGAGCACCACGTCGAAGCATTCGTCGGCGAACGGGAGCTCTTGCGCGTCTGCGACGACGTACTCCCCGCGGTCGCCTAGCACCGCCCGCGCTGCCTCGATCATGCCGGGCGAGAGGTCGGTCAGCGTCAGCCGCCAGCTCGGGTCGATCCGATCGAGGTTCCGCTTCCAGAACTCAGCGGGGCCGCAGCCCACCTCGAGGATCCGCGCACCTGCGGACGGTGCCACGCGCTCGAACAGCCAGCGGTGCCAGTCCTCCTTCGCCGTCGAGAAGCGCTGGTGGACGTCGATGCGCGCTCGCAGATTGGTGTCGGTGACGTACTGCTCGCTCACGCCTCGCCTCGCAGCAGCGCGGCCAGGCGGTCGAGCGCTGCCTCTTCGGCGCCCGCGGCTAAGAGGAGGTCCCTGATCCCCTCTCGCTTCTCGAGCTCCTCGAGCACCTCGGCGAGCGTGCGGCCCGCCGGCTCGATGATGCGACGCCGCCGCTCACGCTCCTGCTCGTCCGGCGCCTCCGCGAGCCACTCGTCGTTGTACGGTGCCCAGCTCTCGTCGCTCAGCGCGTGGTCCGCCGCGATCGCATCCGGCTCCACGCCCGCGAGCCACAGGGCCATCCCGCAGGCGATGCCGGTTCGGTCCCGCCCGCCGGCGCAGTGGATCGCAGCCGGCGGCTCGGCCTCGCCGACCGCCGTCAGCGCTCGCGCGAGCTCTCGGCGGTAGCGGTCGGCGAGCTCGAGATACGCCTCCCGCATCGACGGCCAGTGCCACGCCGCCGGGAGACCGCGCGGCTCCATCGGCACCCGCACCACCGGCACGGGCAGCGCGTCCACGGCATCCTCCTCGTCGTCCTCGCGCAGGGGGCGGAGGTTGACGACGAGCGAGACGCCGTACTCGACGAGTGCCCGTCGGCCGGCTTCCGTCAGCCCGGGCAGCGAGTCGGCGCGCACGACGACGCGGAACGCCGTCTCGCCGCCGCCGGCGAGCGGCAGTCCGCCGAGGTCACGGACGTTGACGCAGCCGTCCCAGCGGAGGATCCGGTCAGGCCTCGCTGGTGCCTTCGCGTCCATAGCGGTCCTCGAGCCGGACGACGTCGTCGAGGTGCGGGGTCGAGACCTCCAGGATCGTCGTGTCCTCGAGTGCGGTGAGCCGGTGCACGGTCCCCGGCCGGTAGCGGAAGCACGCTCCGGCCACGACGATCTCCTCGTCGAGCGCCTCCTGGCCGGCCTCGCCGAGCTCGAGCCGCGCGCGGCCACCCTCGACGTACCAGCTCTCGTCCTTCTCCCGGTGGAACTGGAGCGAGAGCGACTCGCCCGCCCGCACGAAGAGGATCTTCCCCACGTACGCGTCGGCGTGCGCCCAGATCAGCTCCCAGCCCCAGGGCTTCTCGACCCGTCGCGGCTCGAAGGCGAAGCGGTCGACCGAGCCGTAGTTTGGCGAGTCGAGGCTCATATCCGCTTCCGGCGCCGGCAAAGCCGGCGCCTCCGCTCCTTGATGAGCTCCGTCGAGCCTACGCTCATGCGAGCTGCCGCTGCGGGCGCCAGTCGGGATGCTCCTCCATGAACGCGGCCGCGCGGCGCAGATCCTTCGGCGTGTTCACGGTGAGCCAGACGCCGTCGTGCCGGTGCGCGTGCAGCCGGCGCTCGCGCGCGAGCTGCGGGAACGTCGACTGCTCGTGGTCGCCCTTCTCGGGCAGGAGCGCGAGCGCCTCTTCGCCGAGGACGTAGACGCCGGAGTTGACCCAGTGCTCGAGCAGCGGGGCCTCCCGGAAGCCGGTGATCGTGCCATCGTCCTCGACCTGCACGACGCCGAACGGCGAGCGCACCTGCGCGACGACGAGCGTGGCCGCCGCTCCGCTCGCGTCGTGCTCCGCGAGGAGCGCGCGGAAGTCGACGTCGAGGAGCTCGTCGCCGTTGAGCGCGAGCACGGGTCCCTCCTCCTGCCGCCGCGACGCCGCGAGCCGCAGGCCTCCGCCGCGGCCGAGCGGCTCCTCCTCCCTCACCGCGTCGATCTCGGCTCCGAGGCCGGTCAGCGCGCTCAGGAACGCGTCCTCGTCTCCGGCACGGCATGCGACGACGACGCGCGTCACGCCGCTCTCGACGAGCCGCGAGACGGCGTACCCGGCGAGCGGGCAGCCGACTACCGGCACGAGCGGCTTCGGCAGGCCCTGCGCTGCCTCGCCGAGCCGCTCGGCCTTGCCGCCGCCGAGCAGCAGCGCTTCCATCAGCCGGTGGTCTCGCGGTCGCGGGCCGGCTGCGGGCTGCCGTTCACTCCTCCCGGCGTGGCGCGGGTCGGTCGGCCGACCGCCTCGTACTCGAAGCCGGCGGCCGCGACAGCCGCCGGATCGAGGAGGTTGCGCCCGTCGACGATGAGCGGCCGCGCCATCGCGTCGCGCACCTCCTCGGTGACGAGGTCGCGCAGCTCCGGCCATTCGGTCACGATCACCGCCGCGTCGGCGTCTCGCACCGCGGCGAGCGGGGAGTCGCAGAGCTCGACGCCCTGGAGGTCGTCCGGCCGCGCCACCGGATCCCAGGCCCGCACCTCGGCGCCCTCCGCGAGCAGCCGGTAGGCGATCACCCGGCTCGGCGCCTCGCGCATGTCGTCGGTGTTCGGCTTGAACGTCAGCCCCAGCAGTGCGACGGTGCGGCCGCGCAGGCTGCCGAGCCGATGCTGGAGCTTCTGCACAACGCGCCGCTTCTGGAGCTCGTTGACCTCCCACACCGCCTGCAGGAGCAGAAAGGGATAGCCCGAGTTGCCCGCGAGCTGCTTGAGCGCGGTCACATCTTTCGGAAAACAGCTCCCACCGAATCCAATGCCGGCGCGGAGGAAGTGCGGCCCGAGGCGGTGGTCGAGGCCGACGCCGCTCGCCACGTCGACGACGTCCGCACCGACGAGCTCGCAGACGTTCGCGATCTCGTTGATGAAGCTGATGCGCGTCGAGAGGAACGCGTTGGCCGCGAGCTTGACGAGCTCCGCCGAGGCGACCTCCATACGGAGGAACTCCGTCTCGATCGGGCTGTGGAGCTCGACGACGCGCTCCCCGTCGGCCGGCTCGAAGGCGCCGACGACGACGCGGTCCGGGTGCATGAAGTCGGAGACCGCGGTTCCCTCCGCCGTGAACTCGGGATTCGAGACGTAGCCGACGTTGTCGAGGCCGCGCGCGTCGAGCCGGGCCCGGACGTGCTCGCCCGTTCCGACCGGCACGGTGCTCTTCATCACGAGCAGCGGTCGCCCCGACACGGCCTCCGGGATCTCGTCCACGACCGTCCAGACGGCGGAGAGGTCGGCGTCGCCCGAGTGCGTCGGCGGCGTCCCGACGGCGACGTAGAGGAAATCCGCGCCGTGTACCGCCTCGCGCACGTCGAGCGTGAACGAGATCCGGTCGCGGCAGCGCGCGAGAACCTCGTCGAGACCCGGCTCGTAGATCGGCACCTCCCCCGCCCGCAGCCGCTCGATGCGCTCGGGCAGGACGTCGCGCACGACGACCTCGTGCCCGAGGTCGGCGAAGCAGGCGCCGGTGACGAGGCCGACGTAGCCGGCTCCGAAGATCCCGATTCGAGCCACGGCCCTAGCCTACTTCGGGTGTCCGCGGCCTAACGGCTCGAGGCTCTTGGCGATGGCCAGCATCGTCGAGTTCGAGAGCTGGTTGAGGATCGTGTTCACGACCATGTAGGTGGCCTTGGGCGTGCGGACGGCGACCATCTGGACCGCGCCGCCGGTCGTGTAGAGGAGCAGCTTTCGGTGGTGGTAGAAGCGCTGGCCGGTCGGGTTCTCGAGGATCGGCGCGGTGCTCCAGTCCGTCTCCTCGATCTGCCAGTACGTCCCGTCCGGGTTGGTGAACGTGAGCGCCAGCTCGTGCCGGTTGCGGAGCGGCTTGAACGGGCGGATCCCCTCGTCGGAGGTGAGCTGGGAGTACCGCGCGACCTTGTGCGGGGCGAAGACCGGGAAGTGCACCTTGGGCGTGAGGCCGCGCAGCTTCGGAATCACCGCCGCGCCGGAGCTCACCTCAGGCGGCGTCTTCGGCAGCGGCTTGACCTTGTGAAGGACCGTGAGCCTGCCGCCGAAGCTCGTCCCCACTGCGACGACGGTCATCGGGTTGCCGGCCTGCCGCTCGAACTCGGCGATCGCCGTAGTCATCTGCTCGACGCGGCTGTCGGAGCCGAACAGCGGCTTGAGCTGCTCCGCCGCCTGTTGGGCGTGCGGCTGGACCGGGTCGTAGTACACGATCGTGTGCTGCAGCACGGTCGGAGCGTTGGCGGGCACGGTCGCCGGCAGCTTCTTCGTCGTGTACCCGTGCTTCGTCAGGAGGTACGTCGTGTTGGCAGCCTCACCGGGGACATGGCCCGCGTTCAGGACGAGGACCGACACCTGCGACTTGGGGAGCGGGTGGGTCTTCGGCTTCTTGGGCTGGTGCGGCCCGCCGAGCTGGGCGTTGACCCGCTCGGCGTCGCTCCCGTTCGGATGAAGGAACGAACGAACGGCCGTGCCGATAGCCCCGGGGGAGGCGGATTCCACGTCGGCGCCGCCGTCCGTGACGAAGTAGTGGAAGTCGTTGAGCGGGATCGCGTTGCGGAAGAGGTGGCCGGACGGCAGGTGGAGGGCGATGCCGAGATAGGACTCGAGCTCCTTGAACGACACGTCACCTCCGCCGGCCTTGACGTACTCGAGGTTGTGATGGTCCTTGAGGACGCCGATGAGCTTGGGGAGCTCGAGCGGAAGCTTCGAGAACGAGAGCTGTGTCCGCAGC
Source organism: Gaiellaceae bacterium (assembly GCA_045805945.1). GTDB lineage: Bacteria > Actinomycetota > Thermoleophilia > Gaiellales > Gaiellaceae > Palsa-739. Next base: position 49,257 of record JBJMKG010000019.1, on the reverse strand, counting down.
CGCGCCTTGAGTGCGTCGACGAACAGCTGCTGTCGTCCGGTCCGGTAGATGTCGCTGTCGGAGTGCCGGTACCGCACATACGCGAGGGCCTGCCCGCCGACGAGCTTCTGGTAGCCCGGGTGGAGGTTGATCGCCGAGGTGCCCGTGTGCGGCGCGATGTAGTAGCGGCGGTCGACGTTCATGTACACACCGTGCAGGCGGTTGACGAGCTGCTTGAAGGCGTGGAAGTCGACCGTGATCAGGTAGTTGATGTTCAGGCCGGTCAGGTGCTCCATCGTGTCGACGGTCGCGTACGGGCCGTTGCTCCCGCAGACCGACCAGGCGGAGTTGATGCGGTCGTGCGTATACGGCACGTTCCCGTGGCAGTAGATCGGCACATAGAGATCGCGCGGGAACGAGAGCAGCGAGAGCGTGTGGTTCGTCGGGTCGGCCCGGACGAGCATGAGCGTGTCGGAGTTGGACCCGGTGAGGGACGCCGTGCCGGTTCCGGCTCGGTGGTCGTAGCCCGCGATCAGGGCAACCGCGGGCTGCGACGGCGACGCGACTCCCTTGAGCGCGCGCTCTGCGTGACCGACGGCGGAATGCGGGTCCGCCTTGAGCGCAGCCACCGACTCGTGGGTGTAGAGGTACAGGCCCCCGGCCGTGCCTGCGCCGAGCACCGCGACGGCGAGCACGAGCCAGCCGACGCCTCGCAGGATGAGCCCGATCAGAGACCGCCGCGGGGGCTCGGGCTGCCGGTAGCGCGCCACGGGACCGAAGAGCGGTGGCAGAGCCGAATGGCCGTTGCCATCGCCGCTCAGGCCGCCGGCCTGTCCGATTCCGCGCTTCAGCGTCGTCCGCATGCGAGATCGGCGCCCCACCGGCGCCTCGGCCGAGGATAGCTCAGCTGCCGGAGGAGCCGGACGCGACCGGCGTAGCCTCAGCCACCGGTTCCTCGCCCGGAACAGGCTCGTAGCCGAGGTTCGGCCTCAGACGGCGCTCGGCCTCGGCCATCGGGACGCCGAGGCGCGCCGCGTAGTCCTCCACCTGGTCGCGGCCGACCCGTCCGATGGAGAAGTAGCGCGCCTCCGGGTGGCCGAGATAGATGCCGCTCACGCTCGCCGCCGGCGTCATGGCGTGCGTCTCCGTGAGTGCGAGCCCGGCCTCCTCGGCGGCGAGCAGAGCGAACAGCTTCCCCTTCTCCTCATGGTCCGGGCAGGCGGGATACCCGAACGCGGGCCGGATGCCGCGGAAGCGCTCTGCGATCAGTTGTTCCTTCGGGAGCTGCGGGCCCGTCTCGTACCAGCTGCGGCGCGCGACCTCGTGCAGGTACTCCGCGAACGCCTCGGCCAATCGGTCGGCGAGTGCCTTGACCATGATCGCGTGGTAGTCGTCGTGCTCGGCAACGAAGCCGGCGGCGAGCTCCTCGGCCCCGATGCCGGCGGTGACCGCGAACGCGCCCAGGTGGTCTCCCTCGGGCGCGACGTAATCCGCGAGGCACCGGTTCGGCCGGGAGTCGCCGTAGTCGGCCTGCTGGCGGAGGAAGCAGAAGCGAGTGCTTTCGTTGTCACCTTCGACAACGATATCGTCGCCGTCGGACGACGCCGACCAGAAGCCGAAGACGCCGCGGGCGAGGAGGAGCCGCTCGTCGACGATCCGGTCGAGCAGGCGCTGCGCGTCGTCGAAGAGCTCGCGCGCTGCCGGCTGCTCGAGGATCGCCGGGAACTTCCCCTTCAGCTCCCAGGCGTGGAAGAAGAACTGCCAGTCGACGTATTCCCGCAGCGTCGCGAGGTCCGCCTCCACGAGACGGCGGCCGGTGAACTCGGGCACGGAAAGGTCGTCGAATGCGACGCGGTGCCGGTTGGCGCGGGCGCGGCCGAGCGGCAGCAGCGGCTTCCGCTCCTTCTCCGCGTGCAGGTCGCGCAGCCGGTCCTGGTCGGCGCGGTTGTCGGCGTCGAGTCGCTCGCGCCGCACCGGATCGAGCAGGTCGGAGACGACGCCGACGACGCGCGAGGCGTCGAGCACGTGGACGACGGGCTGCGAGTAGGCCGGCGCGATCCGCACCGCCGTGTGCTGCCGCGACGTCGTGGCGCCGCCGATCAGGAGCGGAAGCTCCATCCCCCGCCGCTCCATCTCGCGCGCGACGTCGACCATCTGGTCGAGCGACGGCGTGATCAGCCCGGAGAGGCCCACGACGTCGGCCTCCTCGTCGACCGCGGTGTCGAGGATCCGCTCCGCCGGCACCATCACGCCGAGGTCGACGACCTCGTAGTCGTTGCAGCCGAGCACGACCCCGACGATGTTCTTGCCGATGTCGTGGACGTCGCCCTTGACCGTGGCGAGCACCGCCTTGCCGCGCTTGCGCGGCGCCCCGCCAGCCGCCTGCTCGGCCTCCATGAACGGCTCGAGATAGGCGACGGCGCGCTTCATGGCGCGAGCGCTCTTCACGACCTGGGGCAGGAACATCTTCCCGGCGCCGAAGAGGTCGCCGACGACCTGCATGCCGGCCATCAGCGAGCCCTCGATCACGTCGAGCGGCCGGTCCGCCCGCTGCCGGGCCTCCTCGGTGTCCTCCTCGATGAAGTCGACGATGCCGTGCACCAGCGCGTGCTCGAGCCGCTTCTCGACCGGCGACTCGCGCCAGGAGAGGTCGACCTCCCGCCGCATCCCCTCGCCGCGGACCCGGCCTGCGTACTCGACGAGCCGCTCGGTCGCCTCGGGTCGCCGGTCGAAGATGACGTCCTCGACGAGCTCGAGCAGCTCCGGCTCGATGTCCTCGTAGACGACGAGCTGGCCGGCGTTGACGATGCCCATGTCGAGGCCGGCCCGGATCGCGTGGTAGAGGAAGGCGGAGTGCATCGCCTCGCGCACGGCGTCGTTGCCGCGGAAGGCGAAGCTGAGGTTCGAGATCCCGCCGCTCGTCTTCGCGCCCGGGCAGCGCTCCTTGATCAGCGGCAGGGCCTCGAGGAATGCCTTCGCGAAGCCGCGGTGCTCCTCGATGCCCGTCGCCACGGCAAGCACGTTCGGGTCGAAGATCAGGTCCTCCGGCGGGAAGCCCACCTGCTCGACGAGAAGCCGGTAGGCGCGCTCGCAGATCGCCACCTTGCGCTCGACCGTCTCGGCCTGTCCCGCCTCGTCGAACGCCATGACCACGACACCCCCGCCGTAGAGGCGCACGCGCCGAGCCTGCTCGAGGAACGCCTCCTCCCCCTCCTTCAGCGAGAGCGAGTTGACGACGCCCTTCCCCTGGACGCACTTGAGGCCCGCCTCGAGCACCGTCCAGCGCGAGCTGTCGATCACGATCGGGATGCGCGCCACCTCGGGCTCGGTCGCGACCAGGTTGAGGAACGTCGTCATCGCCCGCTCGCCGTCGAGCAGGTCGGCGTCCATGTTCACGTCGAGGAGGTTGGCCCCGCCCCGAACCTGCTCGAGCGCGACGTCGAGCGCCGCCTGGAAGTCGCCGCGCTCGACGAGCCGGCGGAAGCGCGCAGAGCCGGTGATGTTCGTTCGCTCGCCGATCAGCGTGAAGTTCGAGTCGGGTCTCAGCTCGAGAGGCTCGAGGCCGCTGAAACGTGTCCCCGGCCGCCGCTCGGAGACGACCCGCGGCACGACACCCTCGACCGCGGCCGCGATCTGCCGGACGTGCTCCGGGGTCGTTCCGCAACAACCTCCGACGATGTTCACGAGCCCGTCCCGCGCGAACTCGCCCAGGAAGCGGCTCGTGTCCTCCGGCTGCTCGTCGTGGAGACCGAGCTCGTTCGGCAGCCCCGCGTTCGGGTGGCAGGCGACCCAGGTCGGCGCGATCGTGGCGAGGTCCTCGACGAAGGGCCGCATCTCGGCGGCGCCGAGGGAGCAGTTGACGCCGACGACGAGCGGCTCGGCGTGCTCGACGGAGATCCAGAACGCCTCCACGGTCTGGGCGGAGAGGTTGCGGCCGCTCTTGTCGATCGCCGTGAAGGAGAGCCAGAGGGGCAGCTCGAGCGCGGCCTCCTGCGCGGCGACGATCGCCGCCTTGGCGTTCAGCGTGTCGAAGACGGTCTCGATCAGGAGCAGGTCAACGCCGCCGTCGCGCAGCGCGCCGATCTGCTCCGCGTACGCCTCGACCACCTCGTCGAACGTCGCCGACCGGTACGCGGGGTCGTCGACCCGCGGCGACAGCGACAGCGAGACGTTGAGCGGGCCCACGGAGCCGGCCACGAAGCCGCCGAACTCGTCGGCGACCGCGCGGGCGATCCTCGCTCCCTCGAGCGACATCTCGGCAGCGACGTCCTGGAGCCCGTAGTCCGCCTGGCCGATCCGGGTCGCGGTGAACGTGTTGGTCGTGGCGATGTCGGCGCCGGCCTCGAAGTACGACCGGTGGATGGCCCGCACGATCTCGGGCTGCGTCAGGTTGAGCAGGTCCGGGTCGCCGCCAACGTCGAGCGGATGGTCGCGGAACCGCTCGCCGCGGTAGTCCTCCTCCCCGCGCACCTCGCGCTGGAGGAGCACGCCCCACGAGCCGTCGAGAACGGCGATTCGCTGCCTGAGGATGGATTCGAGCCGTTGCCGCGTGTCCTGCACCTGGTCTCCGTCTCCTTCACCGAGGCCCGGGAGCTGGGGCGGCTCTCGGGCGCTTTAGGCGTTTGTTGACCCGGTCGCCAAGCTGCCTGTCAAAGCTCTCCGGGTAGCCCAAAAGCTAGCAGCCGGGCGGCGCCGCACCCGGCGCGTGCGGTCTGCAACGGACGCTAGGGTGCGCGTTCGTGGCCGAGGTTCACGACGGCGCGACGCTGCGCGAGGCGCTCCTCGCGATCGCGTGCGACTTCTCGTTCACGTGGATCGCGGAGGCGCGTCCGCTCTTCGCCGAGCTCGACCCGCGCCGGTTCGCGCAGCTCCACCACAACCCGACCGCGCTCCTGTCCGAGCTGACGGACGAGGATCTGGCGCGCGCGCTCACGCCGGACTATCTCGAGCGACTCTCCCGCGTGCAGAGGCGGCTCGCGCGCGACCGGGGCGAGGAGACGTGGTGGCGCGGCCGAGGCGGCCCGTCCGACTTCCTCGCCGCCTACTTCTCCGCCGAGTTCGGGCTCGACGAGAGCCTCCCCATTTACTCCGGCGGGCTCGGCGTGCTCGCAGGTGACCACCTCAAGGCGGCGTCGGAGCTCGGCGTCCCGCTCGTCGGGATCGGCCTCTTCTACCGCCGCGGCTACTTCCGGCAGCACCTCGACGAGCACGACCGGCAGGTCGAGCACTACCCCCTGACCGACACGAGCCGGCTGCCGCTCGAGCTCGTGCCGATGGCGCCTCTCGTCGAGCTCGCGGACGACGACGGCGATCTCGTCCCGATCCGGCTGGCCGTGTGGCGCGCGCGCGTGGGACGGCTCTCTCTCTACCTCCTCGACACGCAACTCGAGGGGAACCCGGACTGGGCCGTCACGGACACGCTCTACGGGGGCGACCGATCGAACCGGTTGCGGCAGGAGCTCATCCTCGGGCTCGGCGGCGTGCGCGTGCTCGGACGGCTCGGGCTCGAGCCGACGGTGTTCCACCTGAACGAGGGACACTCGGCCTTCCTCCAGCTCGAACGAATGCGCGAGCTCGTCGAGGAGCGGGGCTTCGCGCCGGACGAGGCGCTCGAGCGGCTGCGCGCGTCGACCGTCTTCACGACGCACACGCCCATTCCGGCGGGCAACGAGGTCTTCGATCCCGAGCTGGTGCGGCGCAACGTCGGCAGCCTCGTCGAGCGCTGTGGCCTCACCTGGGAGGAGTTCGCCGCGCTCGGGAAGGTCGAGCCGAGCGAGTCGGGGTTCGGACTGACGCCCTTCGCCCTCCGCACGTCGCGGTACGCGAACGGCGTCTCCGAGCTCCACGGCGCCGTGTCACGCGAGATGTGGCACGGGCTGTGGCCGGAGCGGCGCGTCGACGAGGTGCCGATCGCCTCGATCACGAACGGCGTCCACCCGCGCACGTGGATCTCCGGCGCGCTCGAGGGGTTGCTCGGCGACACGGACCCGCAGTTCGAGCGGGCCCGGGAGCTGGCGGCGGAGGATCTGTGGGCGGCGCACCGCCGTTCGAAGGAGCAGCTGCTCGAGTTCGTCGTCACCACCCGCGGCGCGCGGGAGCTCGATCCCGACGTTCTGACGATCGGCTTCGCCCGCCGCTTCGCGACCTACAAGCGCGCGAGCCTCCTCTTCAGCCGGCCCGAGAGGCTCGCGAAGCTGCTCGCCGATCCCGAGCGGCCGATCCAGGTGCTCGTGGCCGGGAAGGCGCACCCGGCGGACGAGGGCGGCAAGGACGTGATCCAGCTCGTCGTCGACTTCGCGCGCGAGCCTACGGCTGCCGGGCGCGTCGTCTTCCTCGAGGACTACGAGATGACGCTTGCGCGGCGGCTCGTGCAGGGGGTCGACGTCTGGCTCAACACGCCGCGGCGGCCGCTCGAGGCGTCGGGCACCTCCGGGATGAAGGCGGCGCTGAACGGCGTGCTCAACTGCTCGATCCTCGACGGCTGGTGGGCGGAGGCGTACTCGCCGGCGTACGGCTTCGCCATCGAAGGGCGAGGCGGCGACGGGACGGAGGCGGAGCAGGACGAGGCCGACTCGAAGGCGTTGTTCGCTGTGCTCGAGCAGCAGGTGCTTCCGGCGTACTACGAGCGCGACGAGGCGGGGCTGCCGCAACGCTGGATCGCGCTGATGCGGGAGTCGATCGCGGAGCTAGGGCCGCGCTTCGGGACGGCGCGCATGGTGGCCGAGTACGTCGAGCGGCTCTACTTGCCGGCTCACGAAGGTGCCTTCCGCACGGCCAGCGGCGTCGCGTAGCCGCTCAGTGACTGAGCACAGACGTCGTGCCGTCGGCGTAGTGGACGGTCAGAGACTCAAGGCCTCCGTTATCGCCTTCGTAGGCCCAGACGTTGTTCACGACCGGCACGGTCACCCCCTGCCCGCTCGCCATGAACGAGACGGCGGTGACGTTGTCGAGAGTGATGCCCCAACTGATGGTCGGCGTTTCGTCGTTCGCCCGGAATGACGCGGCCGTCGTGGGTTGATCTTGGGTGAGTGGCGAGCCGCACCCCATCGCAGAAGCATCGTTCTTGCCATTGTTGTTCGGCAGTCTCTCGGCGAGCGCGCAGAGCTCTCCGCCGTTGGTGGCGACCGCAAAGATGCGAATGCCGTCTGGTAGCTGCTTGACCAACCGTGCGCTGTCGGGTAGCAGCTGGTCGCTTGCGAGCCGGCCGTAGTTCTCGGCGTTGATCTCGGCAGCTAAATCGAGTCTGTCGGCTGGGGTTTGGGGGCGCTGGACGGCGCTGATCCCTCTGAACGCGCCGACGCCGTCGGCGATCGCGACGCCCGTCAGCGCGAGCGCGACGACGACGATGGCCGCTACGAGCACAGGGCTCCGGAGCCGCCTTCGCTCGACCCGGTCCGGCAGTGCGAACGGCACGGGCTCGAGCCGGCGCAGCGGGGCGAGCAGCTCCATCATCTTCGCGTCGTCGCCGTAGCCGATCATCGTTACCCCTCCTTCGGTTCCGTGGCAGTTGCGGCGAGCAGCCGCGCGCGGCCGCGCGCCAGGCGCTGCCGCACGACCTCAGGCGACAGGCCCGTCATCTCCGCGAGCTCCGCGCCCTGAAAGCCGTGGACGTAGCGGAGCAGGACAAGCGTGCGGAGCTCCGGCGTCAGCTCGCGCTCGAACAGGTCGAGCAACGCGACGAGCGCCTCATCCGCTTCCTGCGCCGTCTCGCTCGAGCCGCCGAGGCGCACGACCGCGCGGCGCAAGCGGCGGCCGCGACGTAGCGCGCCGAGCGCGCGGTGCCGGGCGATTCCGTACAGCCAGGCGCGCTCGTTCCGCACACTCGGAAGCTGCTTCTCCGCGCGAAGCGCAGCGTGGAACGTGTCCTGCAGGAGATCCTCGGCGAGGGCCCGGTCGCGCACCATCGCGACGAGGTAGCGGCCCAGCTCCTGCGCGTGCGCCCGGAACAGCTCCTCCACGCTCGGCGGCGCGCCGGGCGCTTCCGGCACGGCGGCCTCTTGGACGCTGCTCACACCGAGAAGATGCCGCAGCGCGGCGGAATGTGACAAGGGGCGCGCCGCAGTGCGCGGCGCGCCCCTCCGCGTCAGGCGGGCGCAGCGGCCGTCCGGTTCCGCGCCCAGCGGCGATTATCGGAGGTGGTCATCGAGCGATGCTCCCTTCGAGAACTGGGGACGGTGCGGTGGCGATGCGTGAGCGGACGGCACGGACGAGCGAGATCGACGCGCCGAGCGCCGCGAGCAGCAACGCGGCGAGGACGAGCCCGCCAATGAAGAGCAGGCGCCGCATTACGCGGCGCTCGGGACGGGCTCTCCGACGGCGGCGGGCGACGGGACGTAGACCGGCTCGTAGCCGAGCGCGCGGCCGAGCGGGCTGCCGAGCGCTAGGCCGATCCGCTGCACGATCGCCGGCGGGGACGGCAGGCGAACCGTGTCGAAGTGGGCCTGCGCGATGACCGCGAGATGCAGCGGGTTCGGCATCCCCTTCCGGTTCGTCCGGCCCTCGACGGCGAGAGCGAACATCGTCTCGATCAGCGACTCGAACTGCAGCGCCGGCCGGACCTCGCAGACGAAGTGCGCGACGTCGTCACCGGCGTTCCAGAACTTGTGCGGCGTGCCGGCCGGCACCGTGAGGCGCTTGCCAGGGCCGGCGACGAGCTTCTCCCGGCCGACCCTGAAGCCGACGGTGCCGCGAAGCACCTCGAAGCGCTCTTCCTGGCTCGGGTGCACGTGAGCCGCCGCGACGAAGCCGTTCGGCTGCACGTACGTCTCGATCACGACGGCCGCGCCGTTCGTCTCGCGGCTCGTCTGCCGGAAGACGATGCGCTCACCCGTGACCGGGTTCTCGATTGAGTCTCCTGCACGAATCATCGTTCCCTCCTTGTTCATTGCGCCGCCGGGGCGGCTGTCGAAGGGAGCGTCTGCGGTGACGCTTAAGATCCGCTTGAGGAGGAGTTAAGGGTTTGCCGCGGCGGTCAGAGCCTCGCGGCAGCGCCCGCTTGACCCTAGGATCGGCCGGGATGCTGGAAAGCGAGGACGGGGCAGCGGTATTCGAGCAGTTCGTGAGCGACGCGCTCGACGATCTGCCGGACGACCTCGGCCGACTGATGTCGAACGTCGCCGTGACCGTCGAGGACGAGCCCCCGCCGGGTCAGCCCCTGCTCGGCCTCTACCAGGGCATCCCGTGGGGCAAGCGCGGCCCGCACTATGCGGGCGCCCTCCCGGATAAGATCACGATCTACCGCCGCCCGCTCGAGCGGATCTCCGGCGGCGACCCCGAGAAGCTGCGCTTCGCGGTGCGCCGCACCGTCTTCCACGAGATCGCGCACCACTTCGGGATCAGCGACCAGCGGCTGATCGAGATCGACCGCTACTAAACAGCTCGCGAGCTGGGACAAAGGAACTCCGCCGGCCGGAGAGCGCGGTCTCCGGCCGGCTCCGTGCTGAAAGCACATAGAAGGCCGCAAGGGCTCGAGCCGTGGTTCCGTCGCGGACGAGCAGGCTTCCGCGTGCTCGCCCGCTACTCCGCGGGTCGAAACGAGGTTCAAAACGTCTCGATCCCTGTACGACCAAGGCCGGAGGCTAAGACAGCCGCGCAGCGGCGACTTAGCCGCAGGCCGGACCGCGCTCGCGCCGGCCTCTGCCGCGCGCGAGCGCACGACAGAGCCCTCCGCCCCACAGCTCAAAGCAAAACAGCACGGAGCCGCCGGGAGACCGCGCTCTCCCGGCGGCGGAGTTCGTTCTCTTCTCTGGCGCGAGCGACTAGCTCGCGCCAGAGACTGTGAGCTGATTTTCCGCGTGGCGGATGCGCTGTTCGAGCTGCCAGCGGTCGGCCGTGGAGTCCCCCGCGTCGACGCGCTCGAGCTCGGCCCGCGCTTCCTCGAGCTGCCGTCGCGCTCGCTCCTCGTCGATCTCGCCGGCCGCGACGGCGTCGTCCACGAGCGCGATCGCGCGGTTCTCGAGCACCTGGAAGAAGCCCGGCCCCGTCGCGAACTCGCGCACCTCGCCGTCGCCGAGATGGACGCGCGTCGAGCCCGCGCGGAGCATCGCGACGAGCGGGGCGTGCCGCGCGAGGACGCCGATCTCGCCGGCATCGCCGGGCACGATCAGCATCTCGGCCTCGCCTTCGAATGCCGGCCCCTCCGGAGTCACGACCGAAACCGGGAAGACGGGATGGTCGGGCATCGCCTAGGCCGGAGCGCCGGCCGTCTCCGGCTCGGCCTGCTCTTCCGCCTCGCGCTGCGCAGACTCCTCCGGTTCCTCCCCGCCGAGCTGCTTGCCCCGCTCGACCGCCTGCTCGATCGCGCCGACCATGTAAAAGGCCTGCTCGGGCAGCTCGTCGTGCTTGCCGTCGAGGATCTCGATGAAGCCGCGGATCGTGTCCTCGAGCTTCACGTACTCGCCGGGCGTGCCGGTGAACTGCTCGGCCACGAAGTTCGGCTGCGAGAAGAACCGCTCGATCTTGCGTGCGCGCGTGACGACGAGCTTGTCCTCGTCGGAGAGCTCGTCGATGCCGAGGATCGCGATGATGTCCTGGAGGTCGCGGTAGCGCTGCAGCACCTCCTGCACGCGGGTCGCCGTCCGGTAGTGCTCCTCCGAGACGATGCCGGGCTGCAGGGCGCGCGATGTCGAGCGGAGCGGATCGACCGCCGGGTAGATCCCCTTCTCGACGATGCTGCGGTCGAGCACGGTCGTCGAGTCGAGGTGGGCGAACGTGTTCGCCGGCGCCGGGTCGGTGAGGTCGTCGGCCGGCACGTAGATCGCCTGGACCGACGTGACCGAGCCGGTGCGCGTCGACGTGATCCGCTCCTGCAGCTGGCCCATCTCGGTGGCGAGCGTCGGCTGGTAGCCGACCGCACTCGGCATGCGGCCGAGCAGGGCCGACACCTCCGAGCCCGCCTGCACGAAGCGGAAGATGTTGTCGATGAAGAGCAGGACGTCCTGGCCCTCGTCGCGGAAGTACTCCGCCATCGTCAGGCCCGAGAGCCCGACGCGCAGGCGCGCTCCCGGCGGCTCGTTCATCTGGCCGTAGACCATCGCGACCTTGTCCATGACGCCCGATTCCTCCATCTCGAGCATCAGGTCGTTGCCCTCGCGCGTGCGCTCGCCGACGCCGCAGAAGACCGAGACGCCGCCGTGCTGCAGGGCGACGTTGTGGATCAGCTCCTGGATCAGCACGGTCTTGCCGACGCCGGCCCCGCCGAAGAGGCCGACCTTGCCGCCGCGGACGTACGGCGCGATCAGGTCGACGACCTTGAGGCCCGTCTCGAAAATCTCGACGGTCGGCGAGAGGTCGCCGAACGCGGGCGGGTCGCGGTGGATGGGCCAGCGCTCGCCCTTCGCCTCCTCCTTGCCGTCGACGGGATCGCCGATCACGTTCCAGATGCGGCCGAGCGTGACGTCGCCGACCGGCACCGAGATCGGCTGCTCCGTGTCGACGATATCGACGCCGCGGGCAAGCCCGTCTGTCGAGTCCATCGCGACGGCCCGGACGCGGTCGTCGCCGAGGTGCTGCTGCACCTCCGCGATCAGCTCTCTCGTCCCGCCGTCCTCGGGGACGGCGATGCTGAGCGCGTGGTAGATCTCGGGAAGCCGGTCCGGGAATACGGCATCGAGCACGACGCCCTTGATCTCGACGATCTTCCCCGTGTTCGAGCCCTTGGTCTTGGCGGCCATGAATCTCCTGATGCGTGAGGTCGGGCGCGGCGCCGCTCGCCGGCGGCCGCAGGCATCGGCACTCTAGCCGACCCGCAGCGGCCCTCTCGGTCGAACCGACGGCGCGTGCGAAGCTTGGCCGATGGCCGAAACAGACGTCTCGACGACGCCGTTCAGCGGCCGGACGGCGTGGACGCGCAACCTGCAGACGCCGCTCCGGGCTTTTCTCCGGACGGAGACCGGCAGCGCGGCCGTGCTCCTCGCGGGTGTCGTCGCCGCGCTCGTCTGGGCGAATGCGGACCCGGCGTCGTACGAGCGCGTGTGGACCACCACGCTTTCGATCCGGATCGGAGGAGGGGGCATCTCGCAGGACCTGCGCGGCTGGATCGACACCGGGCTGATGTCCTTCTTCTTCTTCGTGATCGGGCTCGAGGCCCGGCGCGAGTTCGACCTCGGCGAGCTGCGCGAACGGCGGCGGGTGGCTCTGCCGGTCCTCGCCGGCGTCGGCGGGATGGTCGTGCCCATCGCGATCTATCTCGCGCTCAACGCCGGCCATGGCTCGATCCACGGCTGGGGGACGGCGATGTCGACGGACACGGCGTTCGCGCTCGGCTTGCTCGCACTCGTCGGCCCCGGCTTCCCGGACCGCCTGCGCGCGTTCCTCCTCACCGTCGCCGTCGTCGACGATCTCGTCGCGCTGCTCGTGATCGCGATCGCGTACAGCGGCTCGATCTCGGTGGTGCCGCTCGTCGTCGGGATCGGCCTGTTCGGCTGCATCCTGCTGATCCGCGCCGCGGATGTGCACGTCGGCCCGGTCTATCTCCTGTTCGGCATCGCGGTCTGGGTCGCGTTCTTCAAGGCGGGCGTGGACCCGGTGGTCACGGGGCTGATGGGAGGCGTGATCGCCCTCGCCTATCCGGCGCAGCGGGGTGACCTCGAGCGCGCGAGCGACCTCTTCCGGCTCTTCCGCGAGCAGCCGACGGGCGACCTTTCGCGTAGTGCCCGGAGCGCGGTGCGGCTGGCCGTCTCGCCGAACGAGCGGCTGCAGGCGCTCTGGCATCCGTGGTCGAGCTATGCGATCGTGCCGCTCTTCGCGCTCGCGAACGCAGGCGTGCACCTGAACGGCGACTTCCTGGCGAGCGCCTTTACGTCCCCGGTGACGCTCGGGATCCTGCTCGGCTACGTCGTCGGCAAGCCGATCGGGATCGCCGGCTCGACGTGGCTCGCGGCACGTGTCAGCGGTGGCCGCCTGCGTCCGCCGGTCGGCTGGGCGTCGGTCGCCGGCGCCGGGACGATCGCCGGAATCGGCTTCACCGTCTCGCTCCTCATCGCCTCGCTCGCCTTCCACGACGTGCGCCTCGCCGAGGCCAAGGTCGGGGTGCTGAGCGCCGCACTGGTCGCCGCCGCCGTCACCTGGTTCCTCCTCGTCGGGACGAAACGGCTGCCGCGGCGACTGCGGATCCGGGCGCTCCTCGGCACGCCCGAGCTGATCGTCGACCTCGCGGAGCCGGTCGACCCGGAGCGCGACCACCTGCGCGGCCCGGTCGACGCCCCGGTCACCGTTCTCGAGTACGGCGACTTCGAGTGTCCGTACTGCGGCCAGGCGGAGCCCGTGCTGCGGGAGCTGCTGCGCGACTTCGGCGACGTCGCCTACGTCTGGCGGCACCTGCCGCTGAACGACGTCCACCCGAACGCGCAGCGGGCCGCCGAGGCCGCGGAGGCAGCCGCGGAGCAGGGCGTGTTCTGGGAGATGCACGATCTCCTGCTCGAGCGCCAGGACGCCCTCGGCTACCGCGACCTCATCGGGTACGCCGAGCAGCTGGGCCTCGACGTCGAGCGCTTCGACGAGGACCTGCGAACCCGCGGGGGCGCCGGCCGGATCGCCCAGGACGTCGACTCGGCGGATCTCTCGGGCGTTTCGGGCACGCCGACCTTCTTCGTCAACGGCCTGCGCCACTACGGCGCCTACGACATCGCGACGCTGTCGGCGGCGGTGAAGGCGGCGCGGGCGCGGGAGTTCGTGCGGCCCACTGCGTGATCGGGCGGCGCAACTCTCGCCTGGCCAGTGATGCTGGGATGACCCTTGACCGTTAGCGCGCGCGGCGTCGAGATCGGTGATATGTTCGTTAGTGCCTTCTGGCTCAGAATCCTCGCCCGCCAGGCGACGCGGTAGGACGTGCTCGGTTGTAGGTCGGCTCGGTCAGGGGCACTCACTCGAAGGAGGCCATCAATGGCCACCACCAATCCGTCCGCGGCACCGGTCATGGACGCACGCAAGACGAGCTTTCTCGTCCGCTTCGCGCCCACGTCCCATGTGACCACGGAACAGTACGACGAGACCATCCGCCAGCTGGAGAAGTCGGGCGACTGGCTGCCCGAGGGACTCGAGTACCACGTCGCCTTCAAGTCAGACGGCAAGTTCAGAGTCAGTGAGATCTGGGACTCGCGCGAGCAGTTCGAAGCGTTCGGCGAGCGCCTAATGCCGGTGCTGAAAGACGTTGGGATCGAGCCTGGTAAGCCCGAGATGCTCGAGATCCACAACATCGTCAAGCGCTAGCACGATCGCCTGACGATTGGGGGCCGGACTGGCCGAGTAACGGAGGCGCGGATTTGCGTCGGGTTGCTTCGGCGAGTTCGGCCCCTGAGCGTTCCTTGCCCCCATACGAAGCTACTACCAGTTAGTGGTCGACGCCAACGGGGCGCAATACCACCCATCTCGCAAGGACGCGGCGAGTGCGTGAGTTCGTGACAGGCCGGGCGGGGCAACGCTGAGCTGGGCCAGTGGTCCGGAATGACCCCTGGGCCGTCGTCGCCAGCGGTGCTTCGGCTCGCGCCGGACGACGAGGTCATCGTTCATGGGCGGTAGCCGAAGTCCTCGAACACCTCGCGCGCGACGCTGCGAATTACAACTGTGCGAAACTCTCGACCGGTGGCTGCAACCGATTCCGACCCAGTTGCACTGCAACATTTTGAGCTTGTGCCGTCGCAGGCCCTCGCGGAAGTACTCGGGCGAGACTCTCTAGAGGTGTGGGCGCTGCGCCTTTCCGGAGGCTCGCTACGAGAAGTCGCCACAACCGACCCCGTCCATGTCGCCACGAGGGAATACGTTTTCGCGGTACCCCTCGACGTAATTGGAAAGCTGGCCCGGAAACTCACCGAGGTCTACGAGAGGCAGCACGGCACCACTCCGTAGGGTCGCTTCCCTGGGCCGGTGTTCCGGAATGACCCCCGAGGGGCGCAGGCGGCCAAAGGCGACCGCGACCTCGCTTAACCTTCCTGCGTGGTCTTGAGCATGCCTTTCCGCCGCTGGCTCGACGCCGGTTGTCCGGAGGAGTTCGACTACGACGGTATGTCGGTCGATGCGCAGTGGGTTATCGGAATCGAGTACGAGTCGATCGTCGAAAGCCGCCCCGGAAGCCAGCCAGTCGTCCTCACCGACGCTGACTGCAAACGCCTCGGAATCCCCAGCGGATCAACCACCGCAGATGCGATCCAGAAGCTCTCCGGGAACAATCCGCTCGACCATCCGCTCGACCGCTAGCGCACAGACGCTCGCCTGGGCCAGTGCTCGGGAATGACTCCTGAGCTACTCGCCGACGAATGAGCCGTCGGGCGCGACGAGGAAGCTGTCGGTCAGCGGCAGGTTCGCGCGCCACCCGTGACCGTCGTCGATCGCCGCCATAACGCGCAGAACGTGTTGGGGTGCTGCGTCCCAGAGCCCTTGAATCTCCAGCTGATACCACGCGCCCGACGGCCCGGACACCTCTGCGGTCTCGGTGCGATCCAGGAGTCGCTCGACGAGCTGATCGTAAGACAGCGCCCGAAAGGGAGTCAGGTGGGCGGCAGTACTTGACGAGCTTCGGTTTCATCCACGTTCGGATTATCCGCTGGGTCATGACGACGTTGGGGCAGGGGGACAGTGCCCTGGCCGAACGTCCTTACGCCCGAAGCCGCTCAGGCGCGGGCGTAAGACGGCCGGAGGCGGCTTACGCGCGCGCCGAACGAGCGACCGCGGACCTGCGCGAAGCGCACGTCCGCGAGGGTCCACGACAGGTTCGCCCCCACCGATGAGCTTTACAGCACGGAGCGCCGCCGGGACCGCGTCCCGGCGGCGCGGAGTTCCTTGGTCCAAGCCGGAAACACGCAGCGTTTCCGGCTTACCCGGTGAGGGCGTCCGCCCCGGCGACGACCTCGAGGATCTCCTGCGTGATCTCGGCCTGGCGCGCGCGGTTCAAGGACAGCGTGAGGCTGTCGATGAGGTCGCCCGCGTTCTTCGACGCGTTCCGCATCGCCGTCATCTGCGAGGCGAGGAAGGCGGCCGCCGATTCGAGCAGCGCGCGGTAGATCTCCGTCTCGAGGTAGACCGGCAGGAGCCGCTCGAGGATCTGTTCCGGCTCCGGCTCGTAGATGAAGTCGGCGCTCGGGCCCTCGCGCTCTGCCGGTTCCTCCTCCCCCGCGAGGATCTCCTCGCGGATCGGCAGCAGGTCGGTCGTCGTCACGCGCTGCACGAGCGCCGACTCGTAGCGGTTGTAGATCAGGACGACGCGGTCGACCTCCTCCGCCTCGTACAGCTCGGCGAGCCGATGACCCACTGCCTGCGCGTCGTCGTAGCCCGGCTTGTCCGCGAAGCCCGCCCACTGGCCCGTCAGCTCGTAGCGGCGGAAGCGGAGCGTCGATGCGCCCTTGCGCCCCACGGCGAGCCAGAGCACCTCCTGCGCCTCGGCCCGCGCGTGCCGTTCGAGCTCGAAGGCGCGCCGCAGCACCTGGCCGTTGAACGGCCCGGCGAGACCACGGTCGCCCGTGACGACGACGAAGGCCACGCGGCGCACCTCCTCGCGCCGCTGTAGGAGCGCGAGGTTCCGGAACGAGGACGCCGCCTGCGCCGTGCCGATCATGAGCTCCTGCATCCGGTCGGCGTACGGCCGCATCTCCTCGATCCGGGTCTGCGCACGCCGCAGGCGCGCGCCGGCGACGAGCTCGAGCGCCTTCGTGATCTTGCGCGTATTGCGGACGGAGCCGATCCGCCGCCGGAGATCCTGGAGCGATGCCACCTACGTGAGCGCTGTTTCGCCTTCGACGTTGAAGGCGTTCTTGAACTTTTCGATCTCGCCGTTCAGCCGCTCGGCGAGCTCGTCCGGGAGGTCGCCCGTCTCGCGGATCTCGCGGTAGATCGACTCCTCGGCGCGCAGGTGCTCGCGCAGCTCGTCCTGGAACCGCGGCACCTGCGGGTTCGGGATGTCGTCGAGGTAACCGTGAATGCCCGCGTAGATGGCGCCGACCTGCTCCTCCGTCGGCCAGGGCTGGTACTGCGGCTGGTTCAGCGTCGCCACCATCTTCGCGCCGCGGGTCAGCGCCTGCTGCGTCGCCCGGTCGAGCTCGGAGCCGAACTGCGCGAACGCCTCGAGCTCGCGGTACTGCGCGAGGTCGAGCCGCAGGCGGCCGGCGACCTTCTTCATCGCCTTCGTCTGCGCCGAGGCGCCGACGCGCGAGACCGAGATGCCGACGTTCACGGCGGGACGGACGCCGGAGAAGAAGAGCTCCGACTGGAGGTAAATCTGCCCGTCGGTGATCGAGATCACGTTCGTCGGGATGTAGGCGGAGACGTCGCCCGCCTGCGTCTCGATGACCGGGAGCGCCGTGAGTGAGCCGCCGCCGTTCTCGTCGCTCAGCTTGCAGGCGCGCTCGAGCAGGCGCGAGTGGAGGTAGAAGACGTCGCCCGGGAACGCCTCGCGGCCGGGCGGCCGGCGCAGCAGCAGCGAGAGCTGGCGGTATGCATCGGCGTGCTTCGAGAGGTCGTCGTACATGACGAGCGCGTGCTTGCCGTCGTAGAGGAAGTGCTCGCCCATCGCGCAGCCGGCGAAGGGGGCCATCCACTTGATCGGCGCCGCCTCGTGCGCGGCCGCGGAGACGATCGTCGTGTAGTCCATCGCGCCCGCTTCGCGCAGCCGCTCGTAGATGCCGGCGACGGTCGACGCCTTCTGGCCGATCGCGACGTAGATGCATTGCACGTCCTGGTCGCGCTGGTTGAGGATCGTGTCGATCAGGATCGCCGTCTTGCCGGTCGAGCGGTCGCCGATGATCAGCTCGCGCTGGCCGCGGCCGACGTTGGTCATCGAGTCGATCGCCTTGATGCCGGTCTGGAGCGGCTCCTTCACCGGCTGGCGCGCGATCACGCCGGGCGCCTTGAACTCGAGCGGCCGCGTCTCCTTCGCGTCGATGGGCCCTCGTCCGTCGAGCGGGTTACCGAGCGGGTCGACGACGCGCCCGAGCAGCGCCTCGCCGACGGGAATGCTGGCGACGCGGCCGCTGCGGCGCGCAGGCTCGCCCTCGCTCACCTTCTCCCACTCGCCGAAGAGCGCCGCGCCGACCTGGTCCTCCTCGAGGTTGAAGGCGAGCCCGACGACGCCGTGCTCGAGCTCGAGCATCTCCATCGCGACGGCGTTCTCCAGCCCGTAGATGCGGGCGATCCCGTCGCCGATCTGGAGCACGGTGCCGACCTCGGCGAGGTCGGTCTCGACGTCGTACTGCTCGATCCGCTGTCTGAGGATCGAGGTGATCTCTTCGGGGCGCAGCTTCAAGTCGTCTCAGCTCCTCACGAGTTCGTGTCTCAGTCGTTCCAGTCTCCCGCGGATGCTCGCGTCGACGCGCAGCGAGCCCGCCTGCAGGACGATGCCGCCGACGAGGTCCGGATCGACCTTCCGCGTCGCCTCGACCTTGCGACCTGCAGCCTGCTCGATCTGCTTCAGGATCGCCTCCGTCTCGGCGTCGGTCAGCTCGCGCGCCGTCGTCAGCTCGACGGTCAGGCGCCGTTCCTCGCGCGCGACCAGCCGCTCGAACTCCTTCGCGATCTCCTCCAGCTCGGCCGCGCGGCCCTTCTCCGCCGCGACCTGGAGGAAGTGCGTGAACAGCGGCTCCTTGTCGCCCGCGAGGTCGGCGAGGATCGCGGCCTTCGCGCTCGACTCGAGCTGCGGGTTGCGGAGGACGGCGCGCAGCTCCGGTGATTCGGAGACCGCGGTCGCGAAGTCGCTCAGCGCCTCGTGCACCTGCGCGAGCCGGCCGGCGTCCTTCGCGGCGCCGAAGAGCGCCTCGGCGTAGATGCGGTGCGCGATCGCCATGCGGGTTAGGCGCTCTCCTCGAGACGCGAGAAGTCGAGGCCCGCGATCGCCTCGGAGATGAGCTCGCGGTCGCGCTCGGCGTCGAGCGTGCGACCGACGACCCGCGAGGCCGCCTCGAGCGTGAGGTCCGCGACCTCGGCGCGGATCTGCTGGAGGGCGCGCGCGGTCTCGGCCGCGATCTCCTTGCGTGTTTCCTCGAGCCGGCGCTGCCGCTCGGCCTCAGTCTCCTCGCGCATCCGCTGCTCCATCGACTCGCGAGTCTTGCGGGCCTCGGCGAGGATCGCCTCGCCCTGGCCGCGCGCGTCGGCGATCAGCTTGCGGTGCTCCTCGAGCAGCTTCTGCGCCTCGTCGCGCGCGTTGTCCGCCGCCTCGATCGCGCGCCGGATCGACTCGCGCCGCTCGTCGATCAGGCGCTGGATCGCTCCGAAGGCGTACTTGCGCAGGATGAAGAAGACGATCAGGAAGAAGACGATCGTCCAGATCATCAGCCCCGGAATGAGCCGGGTGAGCGGACTGGAGACGGCGACGAGCATCTAGTTGACGAGGACGAAGCCGAGGAAGCCCCCGACGAGCCCGTAGAAGACGACGGCCTCGGTGAGCGCGAAGCCGAGCCACATGATCCCCTGCAGCTCGCCGCGCAGCTCGGGCTGGCGGGCGACCGACTGGATCATCGACGCGAACACCGTGCCGATGCCGATGCCGGCGCCGAGCGAGCCGAGGCCCATGCCGAGTCCGAAGCCGAGCGCCTGCGCGGCCTTGATCGTGGGTGATGTTGCAGCGAGCAGGTGGAGCACGGTTTCCTCCCTTTTAGAAACTCAGTGGGCCGGCTCGATCGCCGTGCCGATGTAGATGGCGGTCAGGGCGGCGAAGATGAAGGCCTGGATCGTGACCACGATCACGACTTCGAAGATGTAGAAGGCGATCCCGATCGGGAGCGAGACGACGGCCACGATCCAGAACGTGATCCCGCTGAGGATGAAGAGCAGGCCGATCGAGACGAGGATCAGCATGTGCCCTGCGAGCATGTTCGCGTAGAGCCGGACGCTGAGGCTGATCACCCGGAAGACGTGCGAGATCGTCTCGAGAATCGCCATGACCGGCACCATCCCCTTCGGCACACCGGACGGCACGAAGCTCTTGAAGTAGCCCGGGCCGTTGTACCGGACTCCCTCGATGTGGGTGAAGATCACGCTCAGCAGCGCGAGCACGAGCGTGACCGAGAGCTGGGAGGTGACGGCGTAGATTCCCCAGGTCGGCACGCCATGCCACGTCTCGCCCGTCAGCGGCAGCGGGATGAAGCCGACCATGTTCATCGTGAAGATGAAGAGGAAGAGCGAGGCCACGTACGGGAACCAGCGGCCGATCGCCTTCGTCGGCAGCCCCTGTTCGGCGATCTGGGTCTGCGCGAGCTCGTAGATCGCCTCTCCCACCGTCTGGCGCTTGCCCGGCAGGAGCGCGAGCCGGCTGCGCATCGTGAAGATCCCGAGCAGGATCGTGAGCAGCGCCGAGATCGCGAGGTAGACGACGGCCTTGTTGATCGACATGTCGATCGGGCCGAGGTGGATCGAGACCCACTCCTTGAGCTCGAACTCGTTTGCGGGGTTGAACGTGGTGGCGAGCGTCAACAGCCCGGTCATCCGAGCTTCTCCCCGGCGAAGTACTCGACGAGCGAGACGCCGAGCGAGAGCGAATACGTGAGCGCATAAACCGCGAGCGCGGCGAGGCCGACGTGCCGGTCGCCGACGGTGACAGCGATCAGCACGATCATCACGCCGATACCCCGGAACGAGTGAGCAAGCGCGACGATGCCCGAGAAGCCGAGGTGGTCGGCGCCGATAGGCAGGCGCGCGAGCCAGAGCCCGAGCGCCTCTCCGGCTGCCCACAGCACGGCGGCGAGCGCCCAGCCGCTCAGCGGGAAACCGGCCACGAGGAAGACCGGCAGCGCGAGCAGCACGACTCCCGCTCCCGCGAGCGCGGGCATTCGGCGGCCGGGGACCGGCCGCGGCGTGGACAGGAGTCCGGGCATCACGAGAAGTAGCCCTTGAACCTGCGATAGACGGCGAAGACGCCGGCGGGAATCCCCACCACGACGCCGGCGAGCGCGCCGTAGCCCGCGTTGCCTGCCGCCCAGCCTACGAGCGCGCCGGCGCCGCCGCAGACCCCGAGGGTCCCGGCGAGAACTGCGCCCGCCTCCGCGGGCTGGAAGGACGAGCGTGGATTCCCCTGCATCCGGGCGCGAGAATAGCAGCCTCGGAACGGGTACTTTGTGACACCCGAAAGCCGCATGGGAAAACGACCTTGCCTTCTGCTCGTTCACGGTTCCCTCGTCAACGCGAAGCTGACCTGGCAGGTCCAGTCAGGACAGTCGCGACGCGCTCGGAGGCGGCGGCCTAGGCGATCTTGCGCAGCGGATCGTCTCGCCTGCGCCGTCGCTGGATCCGGTTGCCGAGCTTCACGATCTCGAGCACGTAGACCACGTAGACCGAGAAGAGCACCGCGACGAGCCCGATCGCGGCCGCGAGCACCGTCCACCACGGGTGCCAGACGCCGTGGGCGCGGAAGGGGACGAAGCGCGTCGCGAACGCGGCGGCCGCGAGAGACAGGCACCAGCCCCAGATCGTCACGGCCGCCCGCCGCTGCGAGAAGCCGCGGCGCAGGAAGCGGTGATGGAGATGCGCCTGGTCTCCCTCGAACACCCTCTCCCGGTGCTTCAGCCGCCGCACGACGACGAACGTCGTGTCGACGATCGGCACCGCGAGCACGAGCAAGGGGAAGAGCAGGGCCACGGTGGCGGCGGTCTTGAGGAGCCCCTGCACGGCCACGGTCGCGAGCACGTACCCGAGCAGCAGTGCCCCCGAGTCGCCCATGAAGATCCGCGCGGGATAGAAGTTGTGGCGGAGGAAGCCAACGGCCGCGCCGAAGACGATGGCGGAGAGCACCGCGGCGTCGACCTTGCCGAGGGACAGTGCGATCACGCTGAAGGTCAGGCCGGCGATGGCAGCGACGCCCGCCGCGAGCCCGTCGAGGCCGTCGAGGAAATTGACCATGTTCATGATCGCCACGATCCAGAGGATCGTGAGCGGGATCCCGACCCCCGCGGGCAGCGTGTGGATGCCGACGAACGGCAGCGTGAACCGGTCGACCCAGACGCCGAAGCCGGCCGGCACCGCGGCCGCTGCGCCCTGCCCGGCGAGCTTCGCGTACCACGGGAGGCCGCGGAAGTCGTCGACGATTCCGACCGTGACGGCCACCGCTGCGCCGAGCAGCAACCCGCGATTCTCGTGACTGCCGTGGAGGAAGGCGAGCGCCGGGACGAGCAGGCCGAGGAAGAGCGCGAGCCCGCCGAGCCGCGGCACCGGCAGCTGGTTGACGCGTCGCCCGCCGGGGACGTCGACGACGCCGAGCCGCCGGGCCATCCCGCCGACCGCCGGCGTCAGCAGGACGACCACCGCGAAGGCGACGAGCGCTCCCCAGAGGACGCCGAGGTGGTCGACAAGCTGGTCGAGAACGCTGAGATGCGGGCTGCCGGCCGCGAGCATCACGCCTCAGCGTACTTCGCCGCCATGACGCGGCAGCCTCCGCTCGCCCGAGCCTGAAGGGAGCGTGCCGGAGCTATCTTTGCGCGTGTGTCCGAGGCCGTCTTGCTTGCTCTCGTCGCACGGCACCCGCACCCTCGTGCTCTCGCTCGGCGGGCGCACGGCGACGCGGTCTTCTCTGGACTTCGTAGGCTCGAGGCTCGCGGGTTCCTGAGTCGGCGACGCGGCCTGTATCGCCTCACCTGGCGCGGCCGTGACGAGCTTGCGATGGCAGCCGCGCTGACCCGCCTCGCGATCAGAACGCGTCCCGGCGAGCTGTCACTCGCTCCAGCCCACGACTATCCGCCCCTCGACTCCCGGTAGGGGCAGCGACTGCGCCTCGGCCTCGACCGCGGCGCGTTCCGCGACGGAGAGCCAGCGCCAGAGCTCGATGTCGAGCTTCCCCTGCGCTCGCCGCCACGTCCCCACGATCTCGCCGCCGACCAGAACCGCGCCCGGCCAGACCCGCGACGTCCACAGCGCGCTGCGCTGCCCGGCCTCGGGGACGAGCAGCGCGCGGTCGCCTCCGTGCAGCAGGTAGTAGGCGTCGCCGCTCGGCAGGAGCCGGGCCGCCCCCGGCGGCCCGGGCGGATCGCGGAACGCAGGCTCGTCCCGGGCGAGGATCCATGCCTCGCCGATCGGCGTGCGCACCGGGAGCAACGACCGGCTCAGGGCGTCGAACGTCGTCCGGGCCGCGATGTCCCTGATGCCCGCCCAGGTCGCGAACGCCTCGGGCGTGGTCGGGCCGAAGACGTGCAAATACCGCCGCGCCAGCTCGCGGCGGGCCTCGAGCGGATCGATCTCCGGGGCCGCCACCGTCCACACGATCGGCGCCCGGGCGCCCTCCCAGCGGATCAGGACGGTTCCGGTCGCAGCTGCGTAGCGGAAGCGATTCGGGTGGTAGCCGAGCGCGGCGACGGCCTCGTTGTCGGTTAGCCGCTGCCCGGCGAGTGCGGCGTGGAGGTCGGCGGCGACGCTCTCCGCCCTCTGCCGTCCCTTGGGCTCGTCCGGCAGGCGCGCCAGCGTGAAGATCGCCCGGTCGCGGGCGGGGACGACGTAGGTGCTGTAGCGCGGCCCCCACACCTGCACGAGCGACGGGTCCTCCCACGTGGAGGGACGCGTGCCCTCGACGCGCGCGTGGATCGAGAGCAGAGCCGCCCGGGGCATGCTGTCCTGCAGGCCCGCCCAGGCCGCTTGCCGAAGGGAACGCGCGCCTGGCGGCAGCCGCTCGTCGAGTGCGCCGACGCGGCGGCGAACGGCGAGGATCTGCGCGCGGCTGAGCTCGAGCGAGGCCCGTGGCACGACCGGAGGCTAGCCCTCCTCACGGGCACCCGCCCCGCGTTCATAGTTCGACCATGACCGGGCAGGCCGAGAAGGTCGAGACCTTTCGCCGGCTGCACGCGGAGGGCTGCTTCGTGCTGCCGAACCCCTGGGACGTCGGCAGCGCGGTCGCGCTCCAGCGGATGGGATTCAAGGCGCTGGCGACGACGAGCGCCGGGTACGCGTGGACGCTCGGCCGCCGCGACAACGCCATCCTCCGGGACGAGGCGCTGGAGCATCTGCGTCAGGTCTCGGCCGCTGTCGGAGTGCCCGTGAACGCAGACTTCGAGGGCGGTTTCGCCGACGATCCCGAAGAGGTCGCCGCGAACGTGAAGCTCGCGGCGGCGACCGGAATAGCCGGGCTCTCGATCGAGGACTCGACGGGGGACGCGGACGAGCCGCTGTGCGCCTTCGAGCTCGCCGTCGAGCGCGTGCGGCAGGCGCGGCGGGCGATCGACGAGACCGGCACCGGCGTCCTCCTCACCGGCCGCTCCGAGGGCTTCGTCGTCGGCCGGCCCGACCTCGACGAGACGACCCGCCGCCTGAAGGCGTACGCAGAAGCCGGCGCGGACTGCCTCTACGCGCCCGGGATCAACACGACGGAGCAGATCTCGGCGGTCGTCGCCGCGGTTGCGCCGAAGCCGGTGAACCTGCTCGCGAACGCGCCGTTCACCACGGTCGCGGAGGCGGCGTCGCTCGGCGTCCGCCGGATCAGCATCGGCGGCACGCTCGCCCGCACGGCGTGGGCCGGCTTCCTCGCGGCCGCCGAGGAGATGGCGAGAGAGGGCACCTTCACGCGATTCACCGGCCTGCCGGATGTCGACGCGGTCTTCGCAAACGAGCATTGAGGCCAGGTGCTGCGGGTTACCGGCGTCGCAATCGGGGGAGCCGCAGGCATGAAGAAACTTCTCGAACTCATCGTCTGCTTCTTGCATCCACTCGCCGTCGTGCTCGCCTGGATCAACCTCGCCGGGCGAAGTGACCTGAGCGGTGGGCAGAAGCTCGCCTGGGGCGTCTTCCTGATCCTGCCGGTCGTGCCGTTCGTCTACGTCCTGACCGGCGGCGACCTCTGGTGAGCTCAGAGGCGCTCACCTCCGCAAGCCTCTAGTTGCAGGCTGCGACGAGGATCGTGCGCTGGGCCGTTGCGGTGGAGTTGGAACTCGTCCAGTTGCTGCCCGTAGCGGACGAGACCTCGAACCAGTAGGTGCCGGTGGCGAGGTTGCCGCTCGTCCAGGTGGTTGCGGTGATGCCCGTGGCGGCGATCGTGTAGCCGCCGGTGGCTGAGGTCGTGGACTGCCAGACGGTGTAGCTCGTCGCGTTCGTGGCGGCATTCCAGGTGACCGTCACGGTGGTGGCGAGCGGACTCGTGCAGGCGGATGCCACTCCAGTCGGCGTGGCGGGCGCCGCTCGGGACGAAGCTTCGGCATTGCTGTTGGCCGTCAGCCCTACCCCCCAGCTCGCGTAGGCAGTCGTTGCCGTGGCGGCCAGCAGAGCCAGGGCCATCCCGAGCAGGCGGGGAGTGCGGTGAGCGAGGGTGGCCACGTGCCGCCTACGCGAGGAATCGCCCCGCGCTACGAGGTCCAGCCGTCCGTCGCCGGGCTGGTGGTCGGAGTCGCCGCACCGCCGGTCGCCGTGATGCCCGTGAGGGACGGCATCGAGAAGTACGTGCTTTCGCAGGCGGCCGGTGCGCTGGAACCCATCGCCGCGTCGTTGGTCATGGTCACGAGCAGCGGGTTGTTCGCCTGCCCGCTCGCGGCCACGGTCAGCGGGGTTGTCAGCGTGTGCGAGGTGCCGCTCGTGCCGGTGGCGTAGCTCCAGGTCACGGCACTCGGGGTCGAAGCGAGGCAACCCGGCTGGGTCGTCGTGAGCGCACTCGTCGTGTAGCCCGTCGCATAGGTCGTATTCGTCGGCAGATTCACCGCGGTGATGGTGACCGGGAACGCGTTCGGATTGGAGATCGAGACGACCACGTCACCGTTGCCTCCGGGATAGAGGAGGTTGCCCGCTGCGGGGCTCGCCACGGCCGAGATCGAGATATTCGAAACCGACCCGGACTGCCCCTCGCCGCTCGATCCGCCCTGGAGACCGACGATCCAGTTCGTCGTGCCGTAGGCGATCCCGGAAACCAAAGCCGCGCCGAGCAGAGCCGCCAGTAGCCGGCGCTTGCGCGATGACTTCCGATCGCCCTCCGCAGGCGCATGACGCCGCATCGCCAGACCTCCAACTCGACCAAGACCCGCTGCCGAACACGCGGTTTATCGGCTCCTAGGTCCCGATGCTTGAGCAGAGCCGGTCTCGGGCGGTTCAGAGGGTCAGCTCAGCGAGCTGGCTCCCGATGATCTCGCGGTCCTCCGGGTCGGCAACCTTGTCGAGCTCCGAGTGGGCGAGCGCAGCGTACTGCTGCGCTTCGGAGCGGTTCCCTGCGGCCAGGTTGGCGCGTGCGACGACTTCGAGCGCAGTGGCCAGGTCCCAGTCCTCGAAGCCTTCGCCGCCTTCGCGCACCAGCTCGAGCGCTCGCTGCGCATGGTGGAGCGCTGCTTCGGGGCGGCCGAGTGCCGAGTACACGCGCGCGCACTGGTTCTCGGCCCGTGCACGGCGGGCCGCGTTGCCGATCTCGCCCCAGTGGAAGGCTGCCGCGTGCACGACGTGGATCAGCTCGTCGTCCTGCGCGGGCGTTCGGTTCTCCAGTTCGAGCAGTTGCCAGCTGCGATTGAAGAGGTCGGCCGCGAGGCGGCGATGCGTCGCTTCGTCCACGGGATCGATGGTCACGTCGTCCATGACTCCGTCCTTTCCTTCGATCAACGATTGCAGGCGGCCGAGCGCATGCTTGATCTCGACCGAGCGCAGAGCGAGCCTGCGCTGATGACGCACCAGACGGTCGCGCTGTTCCTCCGAGCCGCATCCGAGCAGGTCGCGGATCTCGAGCAGGGGAAGCTCGAGCTCCCGTAGCATTCTGATCGCCTGCCCGCGCCGTACCTGGTTCGGGCCGTACATCCGATACCGGCTCTCCGGATCGACCCGTGCCGGGCGAAGCAACCCGAGGCGGTCGTAGCTCCGCAGCGCCCTCGGACTGATGCCCGTTGCATGCGCGAACGCGCTGATCGTCATCAACTCGTCACTCACCGGCCTGACGCTAAGCGTTGCCCCGGGGTCAAAGTCAAGCCGCTCGCACAGGCCTTGTTTGGATTATTCCGACTCGGTCTTTGCCGGGCTCGCCGAAGGTGACCGTCTTCTTCCTCGCCCAGACCGCTCGAGACGGCGCAGGCTCGGCAGCCCGGCCAGGGCGGCCAGCATCGGCAGCCACAGGTTGATCGTCCGGTACGCGACCACCGCGAGCAGCGAGGGGGCGAGTGGAATCTTGACCCAGCCGAGCGCGACCGGCAGCAGCGCCTCGACCACGCCGGCTCCGCCTAGCGGAAGCGCTCGCCGGGTGATCGCGTAACCGGTGGCGTACCCGACGACCAGTTGCGACACCGGCGGCGTGGTCGCCTCGAATGCGTGCAATGTCGCCCAGAGACAGGCGATGTCGCCGATCCAGTAGAGAGACATCCCGACGAAGGCAAGCCCGTGGCGCAGCGGTGCGCGCGCTATCCGGAGCACGAGCTCGAGCGCTCGCAAGGCATGCCCGATATGGCGACGGACCCGGCTCCGACCCTCCAGCTGACGCCGGAACCGCACCGCCGTCAGCGCCAGCACCGCACCGACGGGAAGAGCAACGACCCACGGCACGGTCAGGCTGCTGCTGACCGGCAGGCCTCGAGCGAGTACTACGGCAGCGGCAGCGACCGCGGCCGGTGCCAGCACCGCGTACTCCAGCGCGCCGAGGCCGAGCACGCGCCGCCGCGCCTCGCTCTCGGCCAGTCCGGCCCGGCGGAGCGCTTCCCGGTCCAGGGCGAAGCCGCCACCTTGCAAGAAGACGCCGAATCCGGTCGCCACCAGGGCCGCGGCCTTCGGCACCTCGAGCTCCGGGCCGTGCTCCGCGCGTACCACTTCGCGATAGGCGAAGGTGTAGCCGACGTAAGCGGCCGTCTCCGCCAGGAGCGCGATCACAAGCCAGCCCCAGCCGGGATGTCGCAGTAGGTGCGAAACGTGGCTGAATCCGGCCGCCCACGCCACACCAGACAACGCCCCCACGGCCAGCAGCGCCGCGAGCGTGACCAGCAAGGCAACCCTGTGGCTTGGCCCCACCGCGTGCTCGACCCAAGTCTCTCCTCGCCGCCTCCTACCCAAAGCATCCGTACAACGCCGGCCAAGGCGACGAGGATGTGCTGCGGCGGCTACCTCCGTACGTGTCGTTTCCGCTGACCCGGGCAGGGAGCGTCACGATGGCGCGGATCCTCTACAAGCCGCTCGGTCTACTCATCAGCGTCCTGGGCGGACTCGTCGCTGGCGCCCTCTTCAAACGCGTTTGGCGCGTGGTCGCTCGTGAGGAGGAAGCACCGAAAGCGACCGACGAGAGCAAAGGCTTGGTCGAGGTTGTTACCGCATCGGCTGCGCAGGGAGCAGTCTTCGGAGGTGTGAAGGCGCTGCTCGATCGCACCGGAGCCCGAGGCTTTGCCTGGCTCACGGGCGCCTGGCCCGGTCCGAGCAAGAGATAGGCCGCGGACTCGCTGAGCGAACGGCGTCAGCCGGGAGCGGCCGTGACCTCGTCCTCTCGCCGACGGAGCTACTTGGTCCCGTAGAGGCGGTCGCCGGCATCGCCGAGCCCCGGGACGATGAAGCCGCGCTCGTTCAGGCCCCGGTCGACGGCCGCGCAGACGATGTGGACGTCCGGATGCTGCCGGTGCACCTCCTCGACGCCGGGCGGCGCCGCGACGATGCATACCAGCGTCACCGACTGCGCTCCGGCAGCCTTCACCGCCTCGATCGCCGCGCAGCTCGAATGGCCCGTCGCGAGCATCGGGTCGAGGACGATTGCGTCCCGTTCGGACAGGTCGTCCGGCAGCTTGAGGTAGTACTGCACGGGCTCGAGCGTCTCCTCGTCCCGGTACATGCCGACGAAGCCGACGCGGGCGCTCGAGACGAGCGACAGAACGCCGTCGAGCATCCCGACCCCCGCCCGCAGGACCGGGCAGACCGCGACCTTCTTCCCGGAGATGCGGTGCACGGTCATCCGCTCGAGCGGCGTCTCGACCTCCGCCTCCTCGGTGGCCATGTCCTTCGTCGCCTCGTACGTGAGGAGGAGCGTTATCTCGTTCGCGAGCTTGCGGAAGTGGACGGTCGGTGTCTCCCGGTCGCGGAGATAGCCGAGCTTGTGCTGGATCAGCGGGTGCTCGACGACGGTCAGGCGGCCGGCGCTCAAGCGACGTACGTCGTGAAGCCGCGGAAGCCCTCGTAGAGCGGCCGCTTCGCGCAAAGGTCCGCCACCCGGCGGCGCAGCCCGTCGAGGTCCGGCGACTCGGTCAGGGCCTCACAGATGATCCGCCCCACCTCGCGGAAGTCGTCCTCGTCGAAGCCGCGCATCGTCATCGCAGGCGAGCCGAGGCGGATGCCCGAGGTGACGAACGGCGACCGCTCGTCGAACGGCACGGTGTTGCGGTTGACGGTGACGGCGATCTCGTGCAGCCGCTCCTCCGCGGCCTTGCCCGTCCATTCCGATTCGCGCAGGTCGACGAGCAACAGATGCGTGTCGGTGCCGCCGGTGACGAGGGAGAGACCGCCCTCGAGCAGCGCGTCGGCGAGGGCGTCGGCGTTGCGGCGGATCTGCGCCTGGTACTCGCGGAAGGCATCGGTCATCGCGATCCGGAAGCACGTCGCCTTGGCCGCGATCGTGTGCTCGAGTGGGCCCCCCTGCATTCCCGGCATCACGGCCGAGTCGAGCGCCTTCGCGTGCTCCTCCCGACAGAGGATGAAGCCGGCGCGCGGGCCGGCGAGCGTCTTGTGGGTCGTCGAGGTGACGAAGTCGCAGTCCTCGACCGGGCTCGGATGCAGGCCCGCGGCGACAAGGCCGGCGAAGTGCGCCATGTCGCAGGCGAGGAGCGCGCCGACCTCGTCCGCGATCGCGCGGAATCTGTGGGTTTCGACCGTCCGCGGATAAGCAGACCCGCCGCAGACGATCACCTTCGGCCGCGCCTCCTTCGCCTTCGCGAGCACGTCGTCGTAGTCCACGGTCATCGTCTCGCGCGACACCTCGTAATGCGCGACGTTGTAGAGGCGGCCGGAGAAGTTGACCTTGTGCCCGTGCGTGAGGTGCCCGCCCTGGTTCAGCGCGAGCGCCATCAGCGTGTCGCCCGGCGCCATCACCGCCGCGTAGACGGCCATGTTCGTCTGCGCGCCGGCGTGCGGCTGGACGTTCGCGTGCTCGGCGCCGAACAGCTCCTTTGCCCGGTCGATCGCGAGCTGCTCGATCTCGTCGATCACCTCGCAGCCGCCGTAGTAGCGGCGGCCCGGATAACCCTCGGCGTACTTGTTCGTCGGCACGGAGCCGACCGCCTCGAGGATGGCAGGCCAGGTGAAGTTCTCGGAGGCGATCAGCTCGATCTGTCCGCGCTGCCGCTCGAGCTCGTCGCCGACGAGCCGCGCGATCTCGGGATCGAGCTCGTCGAGGCCCGCGTGCTTCAGCTCCTGGAACGTCGCCTGCGTGGTGGCCATACGTGGATGCTACGACAGGCCGGCGACGGCACGCGCGCCGGGCCGACCGGTGGCAGCCACCGCACAGAGGCGTGACGAATGTGTCGGGAGAGGATCAAGGCTCCGATGACCATGCGGTCAACCTCGTCAGAGAGACGTAACGGTGGCTGCCACCGGTCGGAGAGCTACGGCGTTGCGCGCCGAGCGCGGGCGAGCGCCTCCTCCGCCGGAATGGCCCCCTCGCGCAGGACGCGCGGCTCGGGGCCGGTGAGGTCGATCACGGTGGAGGGAACGCCGGGGAGCTCGCCCGCGTCGACGATCGCGCCGCAGGCCGAGCGGATCTCTTCCGGCACTTCCTCGACCAGGCGCGGATCCGGGCCGCCGGAGAGGTTCGCGCTCGTGGCAGCGACGACGCCGACCGCGCGCACGACCTCCGCGCCGCTCGGCGGCAGATCCGGGACACGGACACCGACTGCCTCGAAGACGAGCGTGTACGCCCCGGGCAGGTAGCGCTCGAGCAGCGATCGATCCAGGCCCGGCGCCGCGCCGAGGAGCGCGTCGACGTCGGCGGCGAGGAGCGCGACCGGCTTCGAACGGTCGCGGCCCTTCAGCTCGTAGAGGACGTCCTCGTGCTCGGGCAGCGCGCAGAGCCCGTAGACCGTATCGGTCGGCAGGATCACGGCCTGGCCGGCGCGGAGCGCCGCGACCGCGTCATTCATCTCCTCGCCTCCACCACGCGGTCCATTCCCGTCAGGTCCGCGCTGACGCGCACGTCTCGCCAGCCGAGCGAGCCGAGCAGCGCCGCCACCTCGCGCGCCTGGCCGTCGCCGACCTCGAAGACGACGAAACGCGCGTTCGCGGCGCGCGCGATCCGCTCGTGGTCGCCGCGGGCGACCAGGGCGATCTCGGGCTCCCAGCGCAGCTCGGGCTGGACGTCGTCGAGGCTCTCGACGTAGGGAGGGTTCGCAACGACGACGTCCCATCCCTCGGCGGCGGCAGCCGTGCCCTCGCCGAGTCGCAGCTCGACCTCGAGGCCAAGCCGCTCCGCATTCTCGCGCGCGAGCGCGAGCGCATCGGCCGAGACATCGACGCCCACGACCTCCGCGTCGGGCCGCTCGTCCTTGAGCGCCAGCGCGATCGCGCCCGAGCCGACGCCGAAGTCGAGGATGCGCGGGCGCTCGATCCCCGCGGCGAGAGCCAGCGCACGCTCGACGACGACCTCGGTCTCGGGGCGCGGCACGAGCGCGCGGGAGTCCGTCTTCAGCGTCAGCCGCCGGAAGCCCCACTCCCCCAGGACATACGCGAGCGGCTCGCGCGCCTCGCGGCGCCGCAGGAGCGGCTCGAGGCCCTCGATTTCGGCATCGAGTTGCGCCACGAGCCCCGAGCGGGTCGTGCCGAGCAGATGGGCGACGAGCCACTCGGCGTCGACGCGCGGCGTCTCCACGCCGGCCGCCGCGAGCCGCTGCTCGGCCTCGGCGAGAGCCTCCCGCGCGGTCACTCCCCCAGCGCTCGGCGCCGCTCGTCCGTCGCCAGTGCCTCGGTGAATGAATCGAGCTCTCCCTGGAGGATCCGGTCGAGCTGGTGCACGGTCAGCTTGACCCGGTGGTCGGTGAGCCGGTTCTCGGGGAAGTTGTACGTGCGGATCTTCTCGGCACGCTCGCCCGAGCCGATCTGGGCGTTGCGGGCGGCGCCGAGCTCCGCCCGCTGCCGCTCGAGCTCGCGCTCGTAGAGCCGCGCTCGCAGGACGCGCAACGCCTTCTCGCGATTCTGCAGCTGCGACTTCTCGTCCTGCATCGAGACAACCACGCCCGTCGGGAGGTGCGTGATCCGAACGGCCGAGTCCGTCGTGTTGACCGACTGGCCGCCGGGACCGGTCGAGCGGTAGACGTCGACCTTGAGCTCGTTCGGGTCGAGCTCGACCTCGACCTCCTCCGCCTCGGGCATGACGGCCACCGTGGCCGTGGAGGTGTGGATGCGGCCGGCGCTCTCCGTCTCCGGCACGCGCTGGACGCGATGGGTGCCGCCTTCCCACTTGAAGATGGAGTAGGCGCCGTCGCCCTTGACCGCGAAGGTGACCTCCTTGTAGCCGCCGCCGTCGCTGGGGCTCGCCTCGAGCTCCTCGACCTTGAAGCCGCGCCGCTCGGCGTAGCGGGCGAGCATCCGGTAGACGTCGCCGGCCCAGAGCGCCGCCTCGTCGCCGCCGACGCCCTGTCGGACCTCGACGATCACGTCCTTGCGGTCGGCCGGGTCGGTCGGCACGAGCGCGAGGCGCAGCTCCTCCTCCAGGTGCCCCGTGCGCTCCTCGAGCTCGGGCACCAGCTCGCGCAGGTCGGAGTCGCCGCGAGCGGCCGCGAGGTCGTCCCGCACCGCCGCCCACTCCCGCGCAAGCCTGTACGGCCGCTCGAGCTCCTTGAGGCGCCTGCCGACGTCCGCCGCTTCCCGGTGGTCGTTGTAGACCGCGGGATCCGACAGCCGGCCCTGGAGCTCCTCGTAGGAGCGCTCGAGATCCGAGACGAGATTGTCGAAGTCCGTCGCCATTGCGACGGTCAGGGTAGACGCCGCGTCAGCTCGAGAGCCGGGCCTGGAGCGTGATCTCCGGGACGCCGGCGAGCGCCTTCGAGACCGGGCAGTTCTCCTTCGCCGTCTGCGCGGCGCCGCCGAAGCCATCCTCGTCGAGGCCCGGGACGCTTCCTTCGACCGTGAGCGCGACACGCGTGATCCCCTCGCCGGGCTGGAAGGTGACGGTCGCCGACGTGCGGAGCTCATCGGGCGGATTCCCGTCCTTGGCGAGGCCGCTCGCAAGCGCCATCGAGAAGCACGCCGCGTGCGCGGCCGCGAGCAGCTCCTCGGGGCTTGTCCTGCCGCCAGTGTCGTCCTCCGAGCGAGCCGCCCAGCTGACCGCTTGGTCGCCGATCGCGCCGCTCGTCGTCGAGACGACCGTTCCCGAGCCCTCGAGCAGGCTGCCCTGCCAGCGCACCTCGGCGCGACGATCCGTTGCCATCCTCCTCCTCCTTTCGATCCCGAATTCCGAGCTGAAAAGACAGGCGAGCTTATCGAGCCACGTATTGACTGACGATTCAATCAGGTTGGCGCGGGTTTTGCAGGCGCATTTTTCGGCGATAACGGCAGACCGTCACACATTTCGAGACGAGGGAGACGACATGCGCGTACGGGTTGGGGGCGCGCCGTGGGCCAGAATCGGCCTCGCGACTGCCTTTGCCGCGCTCGCCGCGGTGCTGACGATCCTGCCGGCCGCCCGCGGAGCGACCCCGGCGAGCGGGACGCTGACCGACACCTCCGGACCGATCACCTACACCGCCGGTCCGTTCGCCGTGGCCAATCCGACTCCGGTTCCGCTCCTGGATTCCGGGCCCGAATGCGCCAACCCGGTTCAGCCCTGCGACGACTTCGCGCTGACCGTCTCACTGCCGAGCGACTACGCCGAGCAGCACCCGAACGACACGATCCGCTTCACGGCGACCTGGGCCGACACCGGTGCCGGCGTCTCCGATTACGACCTGTACGTCTACAAGGGAACGGTGACGGACACCGACGGGTCGCAGGCGGCCTGGGTGCAGTCCGCATCGAGCGCCGATCCCGAGGTGACCTCGATGCCCGTCTTCGACGGAACCCAGACGTTCACGGTCAAGGTCGTCCCCTACACGCCGTCCGGCGAGACGGTGGACGTTCAGATCGAGCTCGCCTCCGGCTCCGGTACCGGCGGCGGCGACACGAGCTTCGGTGGCCCGACGCCGACCCAGCCGGGAGTCCCGCGCTACCAGATCCTCTCCGCGCCGCAGGGCTCGGGCGCGAACGCGAGCTCCGGCGAGTTCAACATCGGCTTCGACCCGAAGACCGGGAACATCCTGACCGACTCGTGGGGCGACGTCTTCCGGGTCACCCCGCCGGAGAAGCGCACGCCGGCCCTTCCCGCGGCCGGCCCGGCCCAGTGGCAGGACGTGAGCCCGTCGATCTCCAGCCTCACCTCGCTCGACCCGATCCTCGTCACCGACCAGTCGACCGGTCGCACGTTCATCTCCAACCTCACGACCGGCCCGAACGCGCTCTTCGCCTTCACGGACGACGACGGGGCGAACTGGACCCAGGCCTCGGTCGCGCCACCCAACGGCGGCATCGACCACGAGAGCATCGGGGTCGGCCCCTATCCGGCGCCGCTCGCGGGCCTCAACCCCCTCTACCCGAACGCGGTCTACTACTGCTCCCAGGCCAACGTGCCCGACATGTGCTCGAGGAGCGACTCGGGCGGTCTCCAGTTCGGGCCCGGAGTGCCCGCCGACAACGGGCTCACCGGCTGTGGCGGCCTGCACGGCCACATCAGGGTCGCACCCGACGGGACCGTCTACCTGCCGGTCAAGAACTGCGGCTCGAGCGAAGGCGGGGCGGTCTCGACCGACGCCGGGAACACGTGGAACGAGTTCCTCGTCCCGAGCAGCGGCACCAGCAACAGCGACCCCTCGATCGGCATCGACAAGAACAACACCGCGTACTACTGCTACACGCCGAACGACGGCTCCGCGCACGTCGCGGTGAGCCACGACGGCGGCAAGACGTGGACCGACGACCACGACATCGGCGCCTCGGTCGGGGTCGTGCAGGCGGTCTTCCCGGAGGCGGTCGCGGGCGATCCCGGGCGCGCGGCATGCGGCTTCTTGGGAACGGACAAGTCCGGCGACTTCAACTCCGCCTCCTTCACGGGCCGCTGGTACCTGTTCATCGCCAGCACCTATGACGGCGGCCAGACCTGGACGACCGTCAACGCCACGCCGCACGATCCGGTGCAGGGAGCGGGCGGGATCTGCCTGAGCGGCCTCGGCTGCACCGGCAACAACCGCAACCTGCTCGACTTCAACGAGGTCACGCTCGACGACCGCGGCCACGTCCTGTTCGGCTACGACGACGGCTGCGTGAGCCAGGCCTGCCTCTCGAGCGGCGGCGCGAGCAACGACTTCGTCGCGTTCGAGCGCGTCGCCCGCCAGACCGGGGGCAAGTCGCTCTACGCGCAGTACGACGCGGCCGAGCCCACGACGCCGCAGGCTCCGTACCTCGACGGCACACGCGACAGCTCGAAGGTCGATCTGACGTGGAACCCGCCCGACAACGGCGGCTCGGACTTCACCGCTTACCGCATCCTGCGGGGCACGAGCCCCGGCTCCGAGACGCAGATCGCCACCGTCGGCGGCGACAAGACGCAGTACGAGGACGCGTCGGTCGACTCGTCCGTCGACAAGTACTACTACGAGGTCGTGGCTGTGAACGGCCAGGGCGACGGCCCGCCCTCGAACGAGGTCGGCCTCGTGGTGACGAACACGCCCCCGCCGCCCGATCCCTGCAAGGCCCCCGGCGTGACGATCCTCACCGACGACGCCGGGGACAGCCTGACCGGGACTCCGGGCACGGATCTCACGTCGCTGCAGCTCGCCCAGCCGTACTCGAGTGACGGCGGCCTGAGGCTGCGCTTCCAGCTCAACACCGATCCGGGACTGAACCCGCAGGCGCCGGACTCGTACTGGTACGTCTCGTTCAAGGATCCCGCCGGGACGATCCACGGCGCGCGGATGTGGTTCGACCCGATCTCGCCGAACGTGCCGACGTTCCAGTCGTACCTCGCCGGCCCGAACTCGAGCGGCGGCGTGGACGGTCGGTTCGTCGTGCCTGGCAGCGAGAAGCCGGCCGATCCCTCGAGCTTCTACGACCCGGCCACCGGCACGATCGTCATCGTCGTGGCCGCGGCTGACGTCGGGCTCCAGGCCGGGGACACGGTGACGGGCTTCAACGCCGCCTCGGTACAGGCGGCGAGCACCCCGGTCGGCGGCGGCGCCGCGACCCTGGACGAGATGCCCGACGGCCTCGGCTATCAGGGCAGCTACTCGGTCCAGAGCAACGGGTCTTGCGCGCCGGACACGGTTCCGACGGCGGCGCTCACCGCCTCGCCCACGTCGGGAAAGGTGCCGCTGAACGTCACGTTCGACGGTTCCGGCTCCTCCGACCCCGACGCGGGCGACTCCGTCGCCTCGTACACGTTCGACTTCGGGGACGGTTCGGCGCCGCTGACCCAGTCGACGCCGACGGCCACACACACCTACACGAACGCCGGTGACTTCAGGGCGCGACTCACCGTCACCGACAGCCACGGCAAGCAGAGCATCGACGACGCCTCCGTCGTGATCGAGGTGCAGCCGACGGTGACGTGCTTCGAAGACAACGACTCGCACGTCGCGTACGACGCCGGCTGGCACACCGTCAGCGACGCCGACGCCAGCGCCGGCCACTTCCGTCTGAGCAACGGCAAGGGAGTGAGCCTCATCCTCCAGACCTCGGCGACGAGCGGGACCCTCACGTACGCCTACGGGACGAGCACGAAGGGCGGATCCGCCGACGTCTACCTCGACGGGTCGAAGGTGCAGTCCGTCAGCTTCCACGGAAGCTCCGGGAAGGAGAGCACGCCGGTTTTCGGCCCGTCCGTGCAGATCCCGCTCTCGGGTGCCGGGACGCATACCTTCGCTCTCGAGAACGCCAAGGGACCGGTGAACCTGGACCGGATCTGCGTGACGGACGGGAGCTCGAGCTCCCAGCCGGGCACCGCGCCCGGGGAGACCACCTCCTCGAGCCAGACGGTCCCCGTGGGCGGCGACGCGGACCGCGAGCTGTTCGTGCCGGTGAACGCGAAGTCGATCGCGGTGTTCGCCGAGACGAGCACGTCGGTCCCGTTCGCCGTCGCCGTACTCGACCCGCTCGGCAACCTCCTCACGACGGTGCGGTCGTCGGGCGGGATCGCCAGCCTCGACGTCCCCGTCAACAGCCTGGGCCTGTACGTCATCCAGGTCGTCAATCTCGGCCTCGGGCCGTTGAGCGTCTGGAGCGCGGCGACCCCGCAGCTCGAGACGGGCTGAACGGCTCAACGAGAGGGGCGGCCGGAGCTGCGGCCCGGCCGCCCCGCCACGACGAGACCTAAGCCATGACCTCGACGCGCTGCGCGCCGGGCGTGCCGGCGGCCTCGAGGTCGAGCACCTCGCGCAGGGCGCGGATCGAGACCTCGAGCTGGTCGAGCGTGGGCTCGCGCGTCGTCAGCCGCTGCAGCCACAGGCCCGGCGCGAGCAGCGTCATCAGCACGCGATTGCCCTGGTGCTTTCCCGCGAAGCGGATCAGCTCGTACGCGAGGCCGGCGATCACCGGCAGCAGCAGGATCCGGGTCGCGATCAGCCAGTACCAGGCGGGCCGGCCGAAGAAGGCGAACACGAACACGGCGAGCACCATCACCCAGAGCAGGAAGGCGGTGCCGCAGCGGGGATGGATGAGCGAGTAGCGCTGCACGACCTCCGGCTCGAGCGGGTCGCCCGCCTCGTAGGCGTTGATCGCCTTGTGCTCCGCGGCGTGGTACTGGAAGACGCGGCGCAGGTCCGGCAGCAGCGAGATCAGGGAGAGGTAGATGAGGAACATCGTCACCCGGATCAGTCCCTCGACGATCACGAACCAGCCGCCACTCGAGATCGGGAGGAGATCCGTGAGCAACGCGGGCCCCACCTTGAACACCATCACGGCGAAGCCGATCGCGACGGCGAAGGCGAAGATGAGCGCCCCGCGCGAGAGCTCCGTCTCGACCTCCTCGCCGTCCTCGCTTTCCTGCTGCGCCGCGTAGTTCGCGGAGATCGCGAGCGCGCGGAAGCCGATGGCGAGCGACTCGCCGAGCGCGATCACGCCGCGCACGACGGGCAGCCGGAACGCGAGATGGCGCGCCATCGCCGAGTTGATCGGCCGCGAGACCTGAGCGATCTCGCCGGACGGAGTGCGGACGGCAACGGCCCAGTTGCCGGGGCCGCGCATCATCACGCCCTCGAGGACCGCCTGTCCGCCGACGTTCGCCATGGCTCCCGGGCTCTAGCCGCGGCGCGGACGGCCGGCGCGTTCCAGGCGGCGCTGGAACCGCTCGACGCGACCGCCGGTGTCGACGAGCTTCTGCTTGCCCGTGTAGAACGGGTGGCACTGCGAGCAGATCTCGACGTGCAGCTCGGGCTTGGTCGACCGAGTCTGGAACGTGTTCCCGCAGGAGCACGTCACCGTGGTGACGACGTACTCGGGATGGATGCCGGCCTTCATTGCCCTCTCAAGATAGCAGCGGCCTGTTTCGGCTCCACGTTGCCGCCCGAGACGATCACGGCGGCTCCCGGCCTCGCCTCGACCTTCCCGGCGAGCACCGCTCCTGCGGCGGCCGCGCCCGCCGGCTCGCACGCGAGCTTCGCCCGCGCGTAGAGGAACCGCATGCCCTCCGCGATCTCCTCCTCGCTCACGAGCACGGTCTCCACGCGGTCGCGGCAGAGAGCGAGCGGTAGCTCTCCTGCGAACGGCGGCGCGAGACCGTCGGCGATCGTGTCGGTCTCGACGCTGATGCTGCGGCCTGCAGCGAGCCCGGCGGTGAACGCCTGCGCCCTCTCCGGCTGCACGGCGACGACCCGGGCCCGGCCGTCGAGCGCGGTGACGATGCCCGCGACGAGGCCGCCGCCACCGACTCCGACGACGACCGTCTCCAGGTCGGTCACCTCCTCGAGCAGCTCCAGCGCGAGGGTCCCGTGCCCGGCGATCACGTGCGTGTCCGAGTGCGGGTGGACGAAGACGCGCCCTTGCTCCTCGACCACGGCGAGCGCGCGGTCGTAGGCCGCGGCAGCGTCCGGCGGCGAGAGGTCGACGACGGCGCCGTAGCCATGCGTCGCTTGCACTTTCAGTGCGCTCACGCCGTCCCACATCTGGACGAGGCAGTCGACGCCCTCCTCCGCGGCCGCCCACGCCACGGCCTGCGCGTGGTTTCCGGCCGACCACGTGACGACGCCGCGCCGCCGCTCGTCCGGCGTCAGCGCCGCGATCCGGTTGAGCGCGCCGCGCACCTTGAACGAGCCCGTCTTCTGGAACAGCTCCGCCTTGAGCGAGACCCCGAGCGAGGCCGAGCGGAGCGTCGGCGTGCGGTGGATCCGTCCGGCGAGGACGGAGCGGGCGCGCTCGACGTCGGCACGCGTCACGCTTTCGTCACGGTGGCTGCCACCGTGACGGAAGTGTGTCGTCACGCCGGCAACGTCTCGCGGGCGGCCACCGGGACTTGCAGGCGCACGGTGAAAACGGTGAGCCGGCCGGGACGGCTCTCAACGTCGACGCTGCCGCCCATGGCGAGTATCAGCTCCTTCACGATCGCGAGCCCGAGGCCGGTGCCGACCCGCCGCTCCAGGCCGTAGCGCTCGTGGAGGTAGAAACGTTCGAAGGCTCGCTCGGTGTCGGCCTCCTCGAGCCCCGGCCCGGTGTCCTCGACGCGCAGCACACCGGGGGCCGCGACGACCCGGACCTCGCCGCCCAGCGGCGTCAGGCGCAGCGCGTTCTCGACGAGGTTCGAGACGACCTGCAGCACGCGGTCCGCGTCCCCGATCGCCAGCGCGGGGGCGTCGGCGACCGCGTGCAGCTCGACGCCGAACATCTCCGCTTGCTGCTGGTAGCGGCGGACCGCGTCCTCGACGACCTCGGCGAGGTCGATCTCCGTGTTGCGGACGCTGAAATCGGTGCGGTTCATCCGGGCGAGGTCGAGCAGGTCGTGGACGAGCCGCTCGAGCCGCCGCGCCTCGGAGGCGACGGTGGCGGCCGCCTCCCGCGGGTCGACGGCGCCGTCCTCGACCGCCTCGGCATAGCCGCGGATCGCGGTGAGCGGCGTCTTCAGCTCGTGGCTGACCGAGAGGAGGAAGTTCCGCTCGGCCTCCTGGGCCTGGCGGAGCTGGGCAGCGAGGTCGTTGAACGCCGCGGCGAGCGTCGCGATCTCGGCGGCTCCCTCGGTCGGCACCGGCTCCGGATGCGTTCCGCGCGCGAGGCTCCGCGCCGCGGCCGAGACGCGGCCCACGGGCCTCGAGATGCGGCGGGCCAGGAGGAAGGCGGCGAGCGCGGCGAGGAGACCGCCGGCCCCGGCCGCGATGAGGAGCCCCCAGACGTAGGGCGACAGGAGCGGGCCGGTCGCGCTCCGGGGACGGAGGACGATGATCGTCCCCGGGTTGCCCGGACGCGCCGCGAAGTAATAGGGAGAACCGCCCCAGCTCATCGTCCCTTGTGCCGGCCGACCGTGCAGCAACCGCTCCTGCGCCCACGACGGCAGATCGCTCCGGTGGTGGAGGAAGATCTCACGCTGCCGGTTGAGAACCGCCTGGATGCCGGGCTGCAGGCTCGTCAGGGACCCGACCGAGTGGCGCTGGGTAGCAGCGATCAGGTCCGTCTGATGGGCGACGTCGCGCAAGGTCGCCTTCTCGACCGCCCGCCGCGTGAGGACGATGCCGAGGCCGATCGTCAGCGCGACGCAGATGAGCACGACGACCCCGATCGCCCGGAACAGCTGCGAACGAAGCCCGCCGCGCATCTCAGGCCGGGACGAGCTTGTAGCCGGCGCCACGCACCGTCCGGATCCCGTCGGGGTCGCCGAGCTTGCGCCGCAACTGCGCGACGTGCACGTCGACGGTCCGGGTGCCTCCCGGGTACGTCATCCCCCAGACGAGATCGAGCAGCCGCTCGCGCGAGAGGACGATGCCGGGATGCTCGAGGAAGCAGGCCAGAAGGTCGAACTCCTTGCTCGTCAACTCGACCTGCGCGCCGGCGACCGTCACCTCGTGAGAGTCGCGCCGCAGGACGACCTCCCGCGCGGCGAGCACCTCGTCCTCGCTCCGGCGCTCGGCGCGGCGGAGGATCGCCTTGATCCGGGCGGACAGCTCGCGGGGCGAGAACGGCTTCGAGACGTAGTCGTCCGCCCCGAGCTCGAGCCCGGCCACGCGGTCCGGCTCCTCGTCTCGGGCGGTGAGCATCACGATCGGCACCTTGGAGCCGGCGCGGATCCGGCGGCAGACCTCGAAGCCGTCGATGCCGGGGAGGCCGATGTCGAGCACGACGAGACGCACGGACTGGCCCCGTAGCTCGGTGAGCGCCTCTTCCCCGGTCCGCCGCCAGACGACGCGCCAACCGTCCTGCTGCTCGAGGTACTGCTTGACGAGGCGCCCGATCGAGTCGTCGTCCTCCACCAGGAGAAGGGAGCCCCCGGTTGCCTTGGCGGTCACGGCCTCAGGATAGGTGCGGCGGCGGCGCGAGGGATCAACCCGGTCCCTACTTGACGCGTGCCGGCGGGATGCGCTCGACGTCGACGGACTGGGCTGGGCCGTTCGGGGCCGGCCAAGTCACGAGCACGTGCCAATGGGGAGCGAGATCGCTTCGCGGCAGACGAAGTCCGAGACGAATGACCCTGGTCGAGCCGGAGATCGGGATCGCCTGGATGCGCCCGTCGGCCTCACGCAGCGTCAGCTGCGACGAGCTCACGTTCATGATCACGCCGCGGTCGAGGCGCCAGTCGGATCCGTGCTTCTCGTACACCTCGGCGCGGATCATCTGCGAGCCGAACAACTCCTGGATGACGGCCTTGCGGAGCGCGAGACCGGGCGCCGCGAACCAGAGCGCCACATTGAGCGCAACCAGGACGCCGACGAGGAGCACGAAACGCCTGCTGAACATGGACGCATTGTCGTATGCCCGCGTCGCTTCGGAGTAAATCCGGGGTAAATCAGGTCATGGTGTACTCGGGTCCGGAGCCGCCCTCCGGCGGCGTCAGCCGGCCGCCCTTCGCCGTGATCGCGCCGCACTGGATGCAGTTCGAGGGCGCGACGTCCACGAGGACCGTCCCGTCCGCCTCCTCCGCCCCGAGCTCGTAGACCTGCGCCGGGCACATGTGCGCCCAGAGCCGAGCGACCTCCCGCGGCACGCGCCGCTCGATCCGGATGTGGTTCGGCTGGTCGTCCCGCGTCTTGTTTCCCGAGGCGAAGACCGACGACAGCTTGTCGAAGGTCAGCTTCCCGTCCGGGGCCGGGTAGGCCGCGTCCCGGTCGGTGACGAGGAGCGGCTGGTCGGCGTCGGGCTCCGCGCGCAGCTTGCCGAGCTCGACGCGCCCCTTCGAGACGGTCATGGCGCTCGCGAGCGCACCGCCGACGAAGAAGCCCCGGCCGAAGACCTGGCGCATGTTCCGCACCTCGTACAGGTCGCGCCAGATGAAGCTGTCGCGCACGGCGTCGTCGTAGGACGAGAGTGCTGTCGCCGGCGTCTCGCCGCGCTGCAGCGCGCGGAACGCAGCCTCGGCCGCCAGCCGTCCCGACTCGATCGCGTAGTGGACGCCCTTGAGGCGAGGGATGTTGACCAGGCCGATTCCGTCGCCGCAGAGGAGCAGGCCGGGCGCGTGCAGCCGCTGCGGCAGCGAGTGGAAGCCGCCGCTCGGGATCGTCTTCGCCCCCCACTCCACGCGCTCGCCGCCCGCGAGGATGCGCCGGATCTTCGGGTGCGTCTTCAACTCCTGCAGCAGGTCGTGCACCGACAGCGACGCATCCCGGTAGTCGAGCCCGACGACGAGGCCCATCGTGACCATCTCCTCGCCCAGCGGGTAGATGAACGAGCCGCCAAACTCGCGGTAGCGCCGGCCGGGTCGAAGCGGCCAGCCCATCGTGTGGATGACGCGGTCGAGCGGCTTCGCGACCTTCCAGACCTCCTTCACGCCGAGCTCCCAGACCTGCGGGTCGTCGCCGCGCAGGGCGAAGCGGTCGAGGGCGACGCCGGTCAGGTGCCCCTGCGTCCCCTCAGCGAGCACCGTGACCCTGGCGACGACGTCGGAGCCGGCCTCGAAGTTGCCGAGCTCGCCTCCTTCGCGGCCACGGCCCTTGTCGCCGGTACGGACGCCGACGACACGGCCGTGGGAGACGAGGAGCTTCTGCGCCGCGGTCTCGGGGAGGATCATGGCGCCGCCCTCCTCCGCCCGCTCGGCGAGGAAGCGGCCGAGCTGCGAGAGGGAGAAGATCCAGTTGCCGTGGTTGCGCATCGGCGGCGGCGGCGGGATCGGCAGCGCCGCGCGGCGCGTGAGGAGGTAGACCGACTCGCCGGGCACGGGGCCGAACGACGGGAGGTCCTCCATCCGCAGCTGTTCCCCGAAGAGGCGCCGCAGCGCTCGCGGGTCCACCACCGCGCCGGAAAGCAGGTGCGAGCCGGGCTGCTTGCCCTTCTCGAGCACGGCGACCGGTACCTCGCCGAGCCGCTCGGCCACGTCCGGGTGCTCCTGGAGCAGCTGGCCGAGCCGGATCGCGCAGGCGAGGCCCGCGGGGCCGGCTCCCACGATCAGCACGCCGACCTCGATCCGCTCGTCCACGGGATCGCTCGGCTCGGTGACGTAGCCGGCCGACGAGAACGGCGGCGGGAAATTGCTCGGGCGGCTCACGAGCCCTTGCGCTGCCGAACGAGCTCGGTCAGCTTCGGCACGATCTCGTGCAGGTCGCCGACGACGCCGAGGTCGCTGAACTCGAAGATGGGCGCATTCGGATCCTTGTTGATCGCGACGATCGTGCCCGCACTCTGCATGCCGACCTTGTGCTGGATCGCGCCCGAGATGCCAAGTGCGAAATAGAGCTTCGGCGAGACGGTCTTGCCCGTCTGGCCGATCTGGGCGGAGTACGGGTACCAGCCCGCGTCGACGACCGCGCGGGTCGCTCCGACGGCTCCGCCGAGCGCCTTCGCGAGCTCTTCCGCGAGGGTGAAGTTGTCAGGGGAGCCGAGGCCCCGGCCGCCGGCGACGATCACGTCGGCGTCCTCGATCGACTTGCCCTCGGCCTCGGCGTGGGCCTGCTCGATCATCTTGGTGCGCGTCGAGAAGTCCCGCAGCTCGACCTCGATCTCATGCGTCTCGGCGTCGCCGCCGGACTCTTGCGGATCGAAGGAACCGGAGCGGAAGAGCGCCAGCCGAGGGGCCGACGTCCAACCGACGTCGACGTAGGTCGAGTCCTGCAGGGCCGGGCGCTTGCCGACCAGCTCGTCGCCCCGCAGCTCGAGGTCGACGAGATCCCAGTTGAGTCCGGCGTCCAGCCGCGCCGCGAGCCCGCCGGCGACGTCGGCGGCGAGCACGCTCTGCCCGAACAGGACGGCGTCGTACTCCGGCGCGAGCTGGGCGAGGACGTCGACTCGCGGTTGCGGCAGGGGCGCAGCGAGCGCGTCGTCTCCCTTCGCGACGTGGACGGCCTTCGCGCCTTGCTTCCCAAGCTGCGCGGTCAGATCGGCGCCGGCCCCGACGACCACGGCGTCCGCGTCGCCGAGTGCGGCAGCCTTCGCCAGAACACCGAGCGAGTTCTTCACGAACCCGTCCTCGTGATGCTCGGCGAAGACGAGGAACCTCAAAGCAGCCTCTTCTCGGCGAGGAAGTCGACGATCGCCTGCGCCGCGTTGCCGTCGCCCTCGATCTTGCGCGCGTCGCCGCGCGCCGGCGGGTCGCCCAGCGCGAGCACCGTCGTCCGCGAGCCCGCTTGGCCCGCCTCGGCGGCCTCGAGACCGAGCTCCGCGAGCGAGAGGACATCCTGCGGCTTCTTCTTCGCTCCCATGATCCCTTTCAGCGACGGGTAGCGCGGCTCGTTGATCGCGTCGCTCACCGCGACGACCGCGGGCAGCGGCGCCTCGATCGTGTCGTAGCCGAACTCCGTCTGCCGCCTCACGCGGACGGAGCCGCCGTCGACCGAGAGCTCCATCGCCTGCGACACGACCGGGCGGCCGAGCCTCTCCGCCACCGCCGCCCAGAGCACGGCGCCGTCGGCGTCGGAGGCCTGCTGGCCGAAGAGGACGAGGTCGGTTTCTTCCCGCTCGAGCGCGGCGGCGAGGAGCCGGCTCGTCGCGACGAGGTCGGAACCCACGGCCGCGTCGTCGGACACGAGGACG
The DNA here is from genome assembly GCA_045805945.1 of Gaiellaceae bacterium. Classification (GTDB taxonomy): domain Bacteria; phylum Actinomycetota; class Thermoleophilia; order Gaiellales; family Gaiellaceae; genus Palsa-739. Next base: position 4,293 of record JBJMKG010000019.1, on the reverse strand, counting down.
GCCCGGTCGGCTCCCATCGCGAGCGCCTTGCGCAGCGAGTCGAGCGCCTTCTGGGGCCCGAGCGAGACGGCCACGACCTCGGTGTCGGAGTCGCCCTTGAGCCGCAGCGCCTCCTCGACGGCGTTCGCGTCGAAGTGATTCAGCGCGCCCTCGCCGGAGCGGTCGAGCCGCAACGTCTGACGGTCGATCCGGCTCGGCCCTTCGGGCACGTGCTTGACGCAGACGGCGATCCGCATTGCGGCGGACTCTAGTGCTGCGCGGCGGGGCGCCGACTCACATGCGCTGCGCGAGCGCGAGCACGTCGGCCACGAAGCGCCGGCTCACCTTGTAGAGGCCGTGCTCCCGCACGGCGCGCTCGCCCTGGTACCAGCCCGCGAGCGCGAGCCGCCTGTTGCCCTGGAAGTCGTGGAGCAGGTGGGCGAGGTAGGCGACACCGGCGCGCACGTTGCCGTCGGCGTCGTGGCGCACGTGATGCCCGATCAGGACGCTCTCGGCGAACCGGAACGTCGTCGGGAGGAGCTGCATGATCCCGCGCGCTCCCACCGGCGAGACGAGCGCGTTGTTGTATCCGGACTCCATCCAGGCGAGCGCGCGGACGAGGTGGACGCTGACCCCGTAGTGGAGGGCCCAGTGATCGAGGAGCGAGCGGACGGTCGCGACGCTCTCGGTGCGGTAGGCGACCCGCTGGGTTGGCGGCGAGTGATGCGCGACCGGGATCCGGAGCTTCGTCCCGATCAGGAGGAAATGGCTCGGATCGAGGTGATTGAGCTTCGCGAGCTTCGCGACCGTCGTGTGGTACCGGCGTGCGAGCTGCGTGAGCGACTCGCCGACGCGCACGACGTGCACCGAGAGAACGCGGTGAGCGTGGTGGCTGTGGTGCGTGACGACGACCGCCACGGGGTGCGCGAGCGGCACGGGCTCGCGCCGGACGATGGCTGTGAGCGTGTGCGGGCCGACGATGCCGTCGCGGCGCAGATGGAGCCGGTGTTGGAGGGCGCGCACGCCGTGCAGCGTCGGCCCGTCGAAGTACGCGTTCACGGGCACGCTGATCCCCTGCCGGATCAGCAGGAACTGGAGCACGGCCACGTCCCAGCCGAAGGCGCCCCGGTGGAGCGTCCGCGCGCCGAAGAGCGGGCGGCCCAGCGGCCCGAGGGCCTTGCGCGTGTGCGCGTCGGCGAGACCGGTGACGCGCAGCCCGTGGGTGCGCTGGAAGGCGCGGAGGGCGGCGACGGTCTTCGGCCCGGAGATCGCGTCGATCGGGCCGCGGTAGAGGCCTTGGGCGCGCAGCGCGACCTGTAGGCCGGCGGTCTGGGGGTTCCGGCCCGAGGCGAGAGCGGCCGGAGCGGCGGCCATCGCGGCGGCCGCCAACGCTCCGACGAGGAGGATGCGCAAGCGCATGGGGTCCCCGAGTACGCGGCGGAGGACGCGAATCCTCCTGTCGGGGCGTTGCGTTACCTGCCGACGAAGCGGGGCGCGCGCTTCTCGGCGAAGGCGGCGAGGCCCTCCTTCGCGTCCTCGCTCGCGAACAGGTCGCCGAACTCCTCCGCCTCTCGCTCGAGCGCGCCCGGCGAGAGGTTGAGCAGCCGTTTCGCGACGCGGAGCGCGCTCGGGCTCTTGGCGGCGAGCTTCGCAGCTACCTCGAGCGCGTGCTCGAGGACGGGATCCGCGATCGCGTTGATTAGACCGAGCTGCAACGCCTCCTCGGCGTCGACCTGGCGGCCGGTGAGGATGAGCTCCTTCGCGCCGCCCAGGCCGCAGATCCGCGTGAGCCGCTGCGTTCCGCCCCAGCCCGGCACGATGCCGAGGTCGATCTCGGGCTGGCCGAGCCGCGCGCCGGTCGACGCGTAGCGGAGGTCGCAGCCGAGCGCGAGCTCGCAGCCGCCTCCGAGCGCGAACCCGTTGATCGCCGCGATCGTCGGCTTGGGCATCTCCTCCAGCAGGCGAGCTGCCTCGTGGCCGAGCCCTCCCCACTCCTTCGCCTCGTCGGGACCGAGCCCGCCCATGTACTTGATGTCCGCGCCTGCGACGAAGGCACGGTCACCCGCGCCGGTGAGGACGACGACGTGCGCCGACTCGTCGTCTGCGAGCTCGCGGAGGCGGTCGCGGAGCGTGGTCAGCGTCTCGACGTTGAGGGCGTTGAGCGCTTCCTGGCGGTCGATCGTGACGACCGCGACCGCGTCCCGGCGCTCGACGAGGACGCTCACGCTGCCGCGCCGGCGGCGCCGCGGATGAAGTCGACGATCTCCGTCGTCGGCGCTCCCGGCCCGAAGACGCCGGAGACGCCGAGCTTGCGCAGCTCCTCCGCGTCGTCGTCGGGGACCGTCCCGCCCACCACGACCACGACATCCTCGGCGCCGTTCTCGCGCAGCAGCTCGAGGATCCGCGGCACGAGCGTCATGTGGGCGCCGGAGAGGATCGAGATGCCGACGGCGTCCGCGTCCTCCTGGATCGCCGTCTCGACGATCTGCTCGGGCGTCTGGTGGAGGCCGGTGTAGATGACCTCCATGCCGGCGTCGCGGAGCGCGCGGGCGATGATCTTGGCGCCGCGGTCGTGCCCGTCGAGACCCGGCTTCGCAACGACAACGCGGATCTTGCCTGCCACGGGGGTGAGCCTAGCTCGAACGGACACGTCCGGAACCTGGTTCCGGACGTGTCCGGAGCAGGCGTGTCCGAGCTGCGCCCTCCACTAGCCGGCGGAGCGCCTCGCGCGTACCGCCGGCCTCGGCGATCACCCTCGTGCCGTCGACGAAAGGAAAGTCCGATGCGATCCCGGTCGTCGTCCGGTAACTACTCCAACGCCATTCTTCTGGCCGCAGGCAAAGGCCTTCGGCGACCGGGTTCAGCACGACATAGCAGTACGTGCCGAGCAGATCATCGGCGTCCTCGATCGGGCGGCTGCCGAAGCGCTTTCGCAGGAAAGCGCCCGTTCGCCCGTGACGGAGGTTGAAATCGCATGAGTACTCGCGGCTGAGGTCTCTCATTCCGATCGGCAACGAGTCGTCAGGGACAGCGAGGAGGAGGTGGACATGCGTCGACATCTGGCAGAAGGCAACGCAGGCCCAGGCCATCCGATCGAGCATCGACACGAGCCGGCGCAGCCAATTGAGACGGTCGACTTCATCGAGAAAGTAGTCCCAGTTGCCCGTCGCGTTGACCCATGCGTGGTGTAAGCCCGGTCTTGTGTCGCGTGGCCGGCGCGGCATGTGCGGCAGCATCTATGGGCCGCGCAACTGGCACAAGACGCTCGCGCGGCCAGGTCTTATGGAGACACGTCCGGAACCTGGTTCCGGACGTGTTACTTCGGGACATGGCTCAAAAGACGGGGGTTTCGCGCCACGTGCCCCAGACCTCGCGCAGCGCGTCGCACATCTCGCCCATCGTCACGTACGCGCGGGCCGCCGCCAGGATCGGCTCCATGAGGTTGCGGTCGGCGTGCTCAGCGTCCTCTTTAAGCCGCGCGAGCGCCGCCTCGGCCGCGGCCGCGTCGCGCCGCTCGCGCATCCCTTGAACCCGCTCGACCTGCTTCCGCTCGAGGGCCGGGTCGATGCGGAGGAGCTCGACCGGCTGCTCCTCCTCGGCCACGTAGCGATTGACCCCGACGACGATGCGCTCGCCGCGCTCGACCTCCGACTGGTAGCGGAAGCTCGCCTCGGCGATCTCGCGCTGCATGAAGTTCTGCTCGATCGCCGGGATCACGCCGCCGAGCTCCTCGATCCGCTCGAAGTAGTCGTACGCCTGCCGCTCGAGCTCGTTCGTGAGCTGCTCGAGGTAGTAGGAGCCGCCGAGCGGGTCGATCGTGTTCACGACGCCCGTCTCGTGGGCGATCACCTGTTGCGTCCGCAGCGCCAGCCGCACGGCGTTCTCCGTCGGCAGCGCGAGCGCCTCGTCGAACGAGTTCGTATGGAGCGACTGCGTCCCGCCGAGCACCGCCGCGAGCGCCTCGATCGCCGTCCGGATCAGGTTCACCTCCGGTTGCTGCGCCGTCAGCGAGACCCCCGCCGTCTGCGTGTGGAACCGCATCAGCCAGGAGCGCGGGTCGCGCGCACCGTACTTCTCGTGCATCTGCCGCGCCCAGATCCGGCGCGCCGCCCGGTACTTCGCGATCTCCTCGAAGAAGTCGAGGTGCGCGTTGAAGAAGAAGGAGAGGCGCGGCGCGAACGCGTCGACGTCGAGGCCGCGCTCCACGCATGCCTCGACGTAGGCGAAGCCGTCGGCGAGCGTGAAGGCGAGCTCCTGCGCCGCGTTCGAGCCCGCCTCGCGGATGTGGTAGCCGGAGATCGAGACCGGGTGCAT
>JBJMKG010000018.1:0-2679 GCA_045805945.1 Gaiellaceae bacterium | reverse complement strand
CGACGTCTTGCGCCGGAGCGCCCGCGACATCGGCGTGCCCGGCTTCGACTCCTCGGCCGGCTGGGGGCTGCTCGACATCCCGGCTGCCCTTTCGGCCCCTGTGCCCCCGAGCGATACGCGCGAGCCGAACGACGACGTCGACCAGGTGAAGCCTCGACGGCTGTTCGAGGCCGGAGAGCCTCCTCTGACGTCGTCCGCCAAGGCATCGGTCCGGATCGCGGGCTCGCTCGACCAGGCCGAGGACCCGCGCGACGTCTACCGCATCTGGGTGCCCGCGCACAAGACCGTGCGGGTATCGGTATCGGGCGACGGAGCGGCGGCCGCGCGGATCTGGGGGCCGCAGACGCTGACCGTGAACGAGGGAGTCCACGCCCGGCGCCGCGACCTCAAGGGCACGAGTGTCCGGGCCGGCAAGACGGGATTTGCGGCTTACGCCGAGGTGCTGCTCACCGGCCGCAGCGTGAGAGCGCAGTACGTCCTCGGGGTCACGGCCGCGAAACGCTGACGCCGGCGGTGCCTTCGAGCCCGCCCGGCTTGACCGCAGGCTTCGTGACGCGAACGACTGCGCGCTCGGCTCCGAAGCGGCGCAAGAGCTCGTCGGCGACCGCGGTTGCGAGAGCCTCGAGCAGGTCGTAGGAACGGGCGTCGGAGACCTCCCGAACCGTGCGCGCGACTTCGCCGTAGTCGACCGCATCCTCGAGCCGGTCTGAGAGGCCGCGCTCCCCGACGTCGAGCTGGACGTCGAAGATGAAGTCCTGGCCGCGTTCCTTCTCGTGCGCATACACGCCGTGCCGGCCGTGGAGGCGCAGGCCGCGCAATTCGATGCTGACGCTCATAGGCCGCTCACAGTCTGTGCGACGGCGAGGGCGTCGACGTGCTCGCGGACGTCGTGCACGCGCAAGATCGTCGCGCCGCGCTCGTACGACGCCACCGCTGCCGCCACGCTCGCGCCGAGCGGACCGACCTTCGCGGCGGGATCGCCTGCGATCTTCCCCAGCGAGCTCTTGCGGGAGAATCCGAAGAGCAGGGGACGCCCGAGCGCCAGCAGCACGTCGATTCGCTGCAGCAGCTCGAGGTTGTGCTCGACCGTCTTGCCGAAGCCGATGCCGGGATCGAGGCAGATTCGCGCCTCCGGCACGCCATGGGAGACCGCGAACGCGAGGCGCTCCTCGAGAAACCCTGCAACCTCGGCAGCGACGTCGTCGTATCGCGGGTCGAGTTGCATGGTCCGAGGCTCGCCCTGCATGTGCATCAGGCAGACGTACGCGTTGTGCTCGGCGGCGACCTCGGCGAGCTCGGGGTCGGCGCGGAACGCGGTCACGTCGTTGACCATCACGGCGCCGAGCTCGAGCGCGCGACGAGCGACTTCCGCCTTCGCCGTATCGATCGAGACGGGAACCTCGCCGTTCAGCCGCTCGAGCACCGGCACGACGCGTCGGAGCTCTTCGTCCAGCGTTACGCCCTCGGAGCCGGGCCGCGTCGACTCCCCGCCGACGTCCACGATCGCGGCGCCCTCGGCCAGCATCCTCCGTGCGCCCTCGGCTGCGGCGTCCGCGTCGAAATGCAGGCCGCCGTCCGAGAAGGAGTCGGGCGTGACGTTGACGACGCCCATCACCGATGGGCGTGGAAACCGCTCCTCGATGCGCTCTTTCAGCTTTTGGCTGGATCGGGCGGAGGCTGCATGGTCGCACCGGGGAGCGGGAAGGGGCGCGGGCGCGGCTGGCGCTCGCGCTTCGGCTCCTCCTGCGGCTCCGGCGCGGGAGCGGCGGGCTTCTCCTCGGGGAAGACGGTCGCCTCGTCCTCGCCTGCGGTGAGCCGCTCGAACTGATCGCGGTCGATCGTCTCGCGCTCGATCAGGATCTGGGAGATGCGGTGGAGCTCCTCCATGTGCTCGCGGAGCACCGAGAGCGCGAGCTCGTGCGCCTCCTCGATCACGCGGCGGATCTCGTCGTCGATCTCGCGCGCGATCTCCTCGGAGTAGTCGGCCTGGGCGCCGTAGTCGCGGCCGAGGAACGGCTGGTCGTTGCTGTGACCGAGCACGCGCGGGCCGAGCTTCTCGCTCATGCCGAAGCGCATGATCATCGACTTCGACGTCGACGTGACCTTCTCGAGGTCGTTCGCCGCGCCGGTCGTGACCTCGTGGAAGACGATCTCCTCCGCCGCGCGGCCGCCGAGCGTCATCGCCATCTGGTGCATGAGCGCCGTGCGGGTGGTGAGATAGCGGTCCTCGGTCGGCAGCGAGATCGTCAGGCCGAGCGCCTGCCCGCGCGAGACGATCGTGATCTTGTGCACCGGGTCGGTGAACTCGAGGTAATGCCCGACGAGCGCATGGCCCATCTCGTGGTACGAGGTGATCTTGCGCTCGTGTTCGGAGAGCAGACGCGCCTTCTTCTCCGGCCCGGCGATCACACGCATGATCCCCTCCTCCAGCTCCTCCTGCTCGACGATCTTCTTGCCGCGGCGTGCCGCGAGGAGCGCAGCCTCGTTCACGAGATTCGCGAGATCCGCGCCCGTGAAGCCCGGAGTTCCGGAGGCGAGCGTCTCGAGGTCGATCTCCGGCGCGAGAGGCTTGCCCTTGGTGTGGACTTCGAGGATCTTGCGGCGGCCGATCCGGTCGGGCCGGTCGACGACGATCTGCCGGTCGAAGCGGCCTGGGCGGAGCAGCGCCGGGTCGAGGAT
>JBJMKG010000017.1:0-49421 GCA_045805945.1 Gaiellaceae bacterium | reverse complement strand
GCTCGTGCACGAGACGCGGCAGCGGAATGCCGAGCTCGCGTTGATCAACAGCGTGCAGGAGGCGCTCGCGGGTGAGCTCGAAATGCAGGCGATCTACGACGTCGTCGGCGACAAGATCCAGGAGATCTTCGACGCCCAGGTCGTCGACATCGGCATCTTCGACTTTGCCACCGGGCTGACCCACTACCCGTACACGATCGAGCGCGGTGTCCGCTTCCCCGACGAGCCGACGCCCATCGACCGCTCGCCCATGACGCGACAGATCCTCGAGACCAGGGCTGCGCTTCTGAACAACGACGTGCCCGCCAGTGAACGAGAGCGCGGCGAAACGTTCCCCGTGGTGCAAGGAGAGCCTGCACTCTCGGTCCTCATCGCTCCACTGGGAGCAGGAGACGAAATCCGTGGCCGCATCTCCCTCCAGAACCTCGACCGGACGAATGCGTTCACCGAGAGCGACGTCCGCCTGCTGACGACGCTCGCAGGCAGTCTGAGCGTGGCGCTCGAGAACGCGCGCCTGGTGCACGAGACGCGGCAGCGGAACGCCGAGCTGGCGCTGATCAACAGCGTCCAGGACGCGATCGCGGGCGAGCTCGAGCCGCAGGCGATCTACGACGCGGTCGGCGAGAGGATCCGCCAGATCTTCGACGCGCAGGTCGTCTCGATCCGGACACTCGACGAGGCGACGGGCCTCCTGCATTTCCCGTACATCATCGAGCGCGGGGAGCGGCTGCAGGGGGTACCGATGGTGCTCGGCACGGCCGGCTTCTCGAATCACGTGCTGGCGACCAGAGAGTCGCTACTGATCGCCGAGAACATGGACGCCCAGGCTGAGCGTTACGGGAGTGGGATTCTTGCCGGCAGCGCAGATACGAAGTCGCTGCTCTTCGTTCCGCTCGTCACCGGCGGCAAGGCGACCGGTCTGATCGCACTGGAAAACATCGATCGCGAGCACGCCTTCAGCGAGTCGGACCGGCAGCTTCTGGAGACGCTTGCGGGCAGCCTGAGCGTGGCGCTCGAGAACGCGCGCCTCGTGCACGAGACGCGGCAGCGGAACGCGGAGCTGGCGCTGATCAACAGCGTGCAGGAGGCGATCGCCGGCGAACTGGAGCCCCAGGCGATCTACGACGCCGTCGGCGACCGGATCCGGGACGTCTTCGATGCCCAGGCCGTGGGGATCTCGATGCTCGACGAGGCGACGGGACTCCTGCACGACCGGTACCTCATCGAACGGGGCGAGCGGTGGCAGAGCGAGCCGTGGACGCCGAGCGGCTTCTCGAAGCACTCGCTCGAGACGCGTGAGTCGCTGTTGATCGTCGAGCACGTCAAGGCCGCGGCCGAGCGGTACGGGAGCGAGATCGTAGAGGGCAGCGAGGAGCCCAAGTCCGTCCTCTTCGTCCCGCTCGTGGTGGGCGGCAAGGCGACGGGCGTGATCTCACTCCAGAACGTCGATCGCGAACACGCCTTCGGCGAATCGGACCAGCAGCTCCTGGAGACGCTGGCCGGCAGCCTGAGCGTGGCACTGGAGAACGCGCGCCTGGTGCACGAGACGCGGCAGCGGAACGCGGAGCTGGCGTTGATCAACGGTGTGCAGGAGGCGATCGCGGGCGAGCTCGACTCGCAGGCGATCTACGACGCGGTGGGGGACAGGATCCAGGAGATCTTCGACGCGCAGGTCGTCGCGATTCGAATCCTCGACGCCGCGACCGGATTGATCCATGCCCCGTACATCATCGAGCGCGGCGAGCGGCTGCAGGAGCAGCCGACGGCGCCGGTCGGGTTCTCAAAGCACGTGCTCGAGACGCGCGAGTCGGTGCTCGTCGGCGAGAACCTCCCGGATGTGTCCGAGCGGTTCGGGAGCCCTGTTCTCTCGGGCGTGGCGCCGAAATCTGTTCTCTTCGTCCCGCTGGTCGCCGGAGGCACTGCGATCGGCACGATCTCGCTCCAGAACATCGATCGCGAGCATGCCTTCAGCGAGTCCGACCGGCAGCTGCTGGAGACGCTGGCCGGCAGCCTGAGCGTCGCGCTGGAGAACGCGCGGCTCGTGCACGAGACGCGGCAGCGGAACGCGGAGCTCGGGCTGATCAACAGCGTGCAGGAGGCGATCGCGGGCGAGCTGGAGCCGCAGGCGATCTATGACGCCGTCGGCGACAAGATCCAGGAGGTCTTCGACGCCCAGGTTGTGATGATCGTCATGGTCGACGAGACGAGCGGCCTAGGCGTCGTCCCCTATGCGATCGAGCGCGGCGAGCGGCTGCAGTGGGAGCCGATGACGCCGTGGGGGTTCGTGAAGCACGTGCTAGAGACGCGAGAGCCGGTGCTGGTCAACGAGGACGTCGTCGGCGAGGCCGCGCGGCTGGGCTTCGAGCTTCGCATCGTCGGCGACGTGCCGAAATCTGTCCTCTTCGTCCCGCTAGTCGCCGGCGGCAAGGCGACGGGCGCGATCTCCCTGCAGAACGTCGACCGCGAGCACGCGTTCACGGACTCCGACAAGCAGCTGCTGGAGACCCTGGCGGGCAGCCTGAGCGTGGCGCTCGAGAACGCGCGGCTCGTCCACGAGACGCGTCAGCGGAACGCGGAGCTGGCCCTGATCAACAGCGTGCAGGAGGCGATCGCGGGCGAGCTCGACGCGCAGGCGATCTACGACGCCGTCGGCGACAAGATCCAGCAGGTCTTCGACGCGCAGGTCGTCACGATCTCGACGCTGGACGAGGCGACCGGAGTCGCGCACTATCCCTACTTCATCGAGCGCGGCGAGCGGCTGCAGGCCGAGCCGGGCGTGCCCGGCGGGTTCTCGAAGCACGTGCTGGAGACGCGCGAGCCGCTGCTGCTCACCGAGAACGTGGACGTCGAATCCGAGCGGTACGGCAGCACCGTCCTGGCCGGTGAGATGGCGAAATCCGTCCTGTTCGTCCCGCTCGTCGCCGGCGGCAAGGCGACAGGCGTGATCTCGCTCCAGAACATCGACCGGGAGCACGCGTTCGACGCGGGAGACCTGCAGCTCCTCACGACCGTCGCCGGCAGCGTCAGCGTCGCGCTCGAGAACGCGCGCCTCGTGTCGGAGACGCGGCAGCGCGTCTCGGAGCTCGCGACCGTGAACAGCGTCGGCCAGGCCCTCTCGTCGCAGCTCGATCCCGACGGCCTGATCGAGCTCGTCGGCGAGCGCGTGCGAGAGACGTTCGACGCGGACATCGCCTATGTGGCCCTGCACGACGAGGCCGCCGGCCGGATCGAGTTCGCCTACTACTTCGAGCGCGGCGAGCGCCGGCCCGAGCCGCCCATCGAGTACGGGGAAGGCCTCACGTCGCAGATCCTCCGCTCCCGCGAGCCGCTTCTGCGCAACCGCAGAGAGCAGCACGAGGCGCTGGAGAGCCTCGGGACTCCGTCGCTCTCCTACCTCGGCGTGCCGATCCTCGTCGGCAGCAAAGCCATCGGCGTCATCAGCGTCCAGAGCATCGAGGAGGAGGGACGGTTCGACGAGGCCGATTCGCGCCTGCTCGCGACGATCGCGGCCAACGTCGGCATTGCGATCCAGAACGCGCGCCTCTTCAGCGAGGTCGAGCACCAGCGCGGCTACCTCGAGTCCCTGGTCTCCATCACACCCGCCGCCGTCGTGGTCCTGGATGCCGCCGAGCGGGTGACCGACTGGAACCCTGCGGCCGCCGAGCTATTCGGTTGGTCGGCGGAGGAGGCGGTGGGGCGGCCGATCGACGACCTCGTCTTCGGCGAGACCGGCCGCGAGGAAGGGCGCGAGATCGTGGCCGAGGCGATGCGGGACGGCCGCGCCCAACGGATCACGCGGCGCCGGCGCCGGGACGGAACGCTCGTGGACGTCGAGCTGATGCTCGTCCCGCTCACGGTGGACGGTTCCCACACCGGATTCCTCGGCGTCTACCACGACGTGACCGAGCTCCAGCGCGCCCGGCAGGAGGCCGAGGCGGCGACCCAGGCGAAGAGCGCCTTCCTCGCCACGATGAGCCACGAGATCCGCACTCCGATGAACGCCGTGATCGGGATGACGGATCTCCTGCTGGGGACCGAGCTGACGGGAGAGCAGCGCGAGTTCGCGGAGGTCGTCCACTCGAGCGGCGACGCGCTGCTGCACGTGATCGACGACATCCTCGACTACTCGAAGATCGAGGCCGGCAAGCTCGACCTCGAGCGGGCGCCGTTCAGCCTGCGCGACTGCGTCGAAGGGGCCCTCGACATCGTCGCCCCGCGCGGTTGGGAGAAGGGGATCGAGCTCGGCTGCCTCATCGACGAGGCGGCACCGGCGGGGATCCTCGGCGACGAGGCGCGGCTGCGGCAGGTGCTCCTGAACCTCCTCTCGAACGGGGTCAAGTTCACGGAGCACGGCGAGGTCGTCGTGCTGGTGGAGGCCGAGGAGACCGGAGCCGGCTCCTACCGGCTCGAGCTCGCCGTCCGCGACACCGGGATCGGGATCCCTCCCGACCGGATGGACCGACTCTTCAGTTCCTTCAGCCAGGTGGACGCGTCGACGACGCGCCGCTTCGGGGGCACCGGCCTCGGCCTCGCCATCTCGAAGCGCCTCGTCGAGCTGATGGGCGGCACGATCTCCGCCGAGAGCGAGCAGGGGAGGGGATCGACCTTCCGCATCTCGCTGCCTGTGGTCGCGGCCGACGTGCCGAGCCCGATTCCCCTCGAGCGGGGCCTGCCTCGGCTGGCCGGCAAGCGGATCCTCGTCGTCGACGACAACGCGACGAACCGCGAGATCGTCACCCGGCACGCGCGTTCCTGGGGGATGCAGCCCGTGGCGGTCGAGCTGCCGGCCGGCGCACTCGAGCTGATCGAGCAAGGCGAGGCGTTCGACGTCGCGGTACTCGACATGATGATGCCGGAGATGGACGGGCTCGCCCTCGCGGGCGAGATCCGCTCTCGGCGAAGCGCGCAGGAGCTGCCGCTCCTGCTTCTCACGTCGCTCGGCCGGCTGCCGCAGGCGGAGTCGAGCAGCCTCTTCTCGGCCCAGCTCTCGAAACCGCTCAAGGCATCGCAGCTCTACAACACCCTGCTGAGTCTGCTCGGCGCAGGCGGGGCCGCGGAAGAGGAGGTCGAGATCGTGACCGAGGGAAAGCGCGCGAGATCGGCGCTGCGGATCCTGCTCGCGGAGGACAACGCCATGAACCAGAAGGTGGCGCTCCGCCTCCTCGAGCGGCTGGGGTACCGCGCCGACGTCGCGGCGAACGGGCTCGAGGCACTCGCTGCGCTCGAGCGGCAGCCGTACGACGTCGTGCTCATGGACGTGCAGATGCCGGAGCTCGACGGCCTCGACGCGACGCGCCGAATCTGCGAGCGCTGGTCGCCGGAGGCTCGCCCGCACATCATCGCCATGACCGCGAACGCGCTTCCGGAGGATCGCGAAGCATGCTTCGCGGCGGGCATGAACGACTACGTGGCGAAGCCGATCCGCGCTGAGGAGCTCGCCGCGGCGCTGAAGCGAGCGAAGCCGCGCCGTAACGGCGACGCCGGCCCGGACCAGGTCGAGTACGTCAGCCTCGCCGACGGTGCGCTGCAGAACCTGCGAGACCTCGGCGGTGACGACTTCCTGGGCGAGGTGATCGACGCGTTCCTCGCCGATGCGCCAGAGCTGATCTCCACGCTTCGGCGTTCGCTCGGCGAGCAGGGCGCCGAGGAGCTGCGGCGGGCTGCGCACACGCTCAAGTCGAACGGCGCCACGCTCGGGGCCGAGGAGTTCGCCGAGCTGTGCCGCTCCCTCGAGCAGCGCGCGAAGGCGGGGCAGCTCGACGGCGCCTCGGACCTCGTCGACCGGATCGAGCGGGCGTACCCGCCTCTCCGGGACGCGCTCGGCGCCCTTCGCTCGGAGTCGGTCTCGTGAACGTCCGGGCTGCCGCGCCCAGCACGATCCTCATCGCCGACGACAACCGGGTAAACCGGCTCCTGCTCGCTCGCGGCCTCGAGCACGAAGGACACACGGTCGTCTTCGCGGAGCACGGTGGCGAGGCGCTCGAGCTGTTGCGGCAGCAGCGGTTCGACTTGCTCCTGCTCGATGTCCTCATGCCCGAGCTGGACGGCTACGAAGTGCTGGCGGAGCTGAAGGAAGACCCGCACCTCCGCGACATCCCGGTGGTCGTGACGTCGGCGCTCGACGAGCTCGACAGCGTCGTGCGCTGTCTCGAGATGGGCGCCGAGGACTACCTGACGAAGCCGGTCAACCCGGTGCTCCTGAGCGCGCGGATCAACGCGAGCCTCGAAAAGAAGCACCTCCGCGACCAGCAGCGCGAGCTGATCAGCAAGTTCGCGACGAAGGAGGTGGCGGAGGATCTGCTGCTGTCGGGCTTCTCGCTCGGCGGCAAGCATGTCGAGGCGTCGGCGATGTTCTGCGACATCCGGTCGTTCACCACGATCGCGGAGGCGCGCGAGCCGTCCGAGACGATCGAGCTGCTCAACGACTACTACCTCCTGATGATGGACGCGATCAACGGCGAAGGCGGGATCGTCAACCAGATGGTCGGCGACGGCCTGATGGCGATCTTCGGGGCTCCGGTGCCGCGCGAGGATCACCGGCAGGCGGCAGTTCTCGCCGCCTGCCAGATGGTGGAGCTGATCCGGCTGTTCAACGAGGAGCAGGCGACGCGGGACAAGGTGCAGATCCAGATCGGCGTCGGGATCGCCTCGGGTCGCGTCGTCGCGGGCTACACCGGTACGCAGAACCGGGCGACCTACACCTGCGTCGGCGACACGGTCAACGTCGCCGCTCGCCTCGAGGCGCACACGAAGGAGCTCGGCCGGCCGATCCTGATCGACGAGAACACGCGGCTCGGGATCGAGGACGGGATCGCGGTCGAGGCTCAGGGCGAGCTGCTCATGAAGGGAAAGACCGAGCCGACCAGGGTCTATGCGGTGCTGGTCGACGCGGCGGTGGCCGAGACGGCTTAGCGTGCCGGGGCTCGACGGCGAGTGGGAGCTGCAGCGTTTGTCGGGCGTGTTGCCGCCGCTCGGCGGAATCCGCAAGCGGATCCACGGCGACCGCGGCGCGACCGTGCTTCCCGGCGGCGTTGGAGTGCCGTTCGCGGTCGTGGGGCGCGAGCTGCGCTATCGCCCACCGTTCGCGATGATCGTCGACGTCCTCGAGCCGGACGGCGAGGGCTGGCACGGCCGCGCGACCGTCTTCGGCCGCACGGTCGGCGAGTTCCGGATGCTCCCGCGCGCAACTTGAGGCCGCCGGCCGCGTCTAACCTCGCGGGATGAGGAGGGTGGTCGTGACGGGTCTCGGCGCCGTGACGCCGATCGGCGTCGACGCGCCCTCGACGTGGCGCGCCGCAGTTGCCGGCGAGAGCGGGATCGACTTCATCCACGCCTTCGACGCGAGCGAGTTCCCGGTGCGGATCGCGGCGGAGGTGAACGACTTCGATCCGACCCAGGTCGCCTCGCCGAAGGATGCGCGGAGGCTCGACCGGAACGTCCTGCTCTCGCTCGGGGCGGCCCGTGAGGCCGTGGCCGACGCGCGGCTCGACGGCGCCTACTCGCCCGATCGCGTCGGCATCCTCTTCGGCACGGCGATCGGCGGGATCGCGGGGATCGTCGAGCAGGTGGACGTGCTCCGCGAACGGGGTCCGGGCCGCGTAGCGCCCACCTTCATTCCCAACGTGCTCGTCGACTCGGCGAGCGGGCAGCTCGCGATCGCGCTCGGCTTCCGCGGCCCCAACTACGCGCCGGTTTCGGCCTGCGCGACCGGTTCGACCGCGGTGGGCGAGGCTGCCGAGCTGATCAAGCGTGGCGACGCGGATGCCGTTCTCGCGGGCGGCGCCGAGGCGTGCCTCACGCCCGTGATCCTCGCCGGCTTCTGTGCGATGCGGGGGCTGGCCGCGGAGGATGAACACCCGCCGCGGGCGTCGCGCCCGTTCGACGCGACGCGCGCGGGCTTCGTCATGGGGGAGGGGGCATGCGTGCTCGTGCTCGAGGAGCTCGAAGCGGCGGAACGCCGCGGCGCGACCGTGTATGCGGAGGTCCTCGGCTACGCGATGTCGAACGACGCTCACCACCTCGCGCAGCCGGATCCCACGTCGGTGGGTGTCGCGGAGATGATGCGCCGCGCGCTCGAGCGGGCGGGTGTCGAGCCGGAGCGCGTCGGCTACATCAACGCTCACGGCACCTCGACTCCGCTCGGGGACGCGGCCGAGACGCGGGCGATCAAGGAGGTTTTCGGCGAGCACGCCTACCGCCTCGCCGTGTCCTCGACGAAGTCCGTCATGGGGCATTGCTTCGGTGCTGCGGGCGCGATCGAGGCGATGATGTGCGTCCTCGCCGTACGTGACGGCCTCCTGCCGCCGACCATGAACTACGTCGATCCCGATCCCGAGTGCGATCTCGACTACGTGCCGAACGAGGCGCGGCAAGTGCAGGTCGACGTGGCGCTGTCGAACGCGATGGGGCTCGGCGGCCACAACGGTTGCGTGCTCGTCGGAAGGGTTTAGCGGTGGGGTGGGAGGGCCCGCCCGCTCCGTACCGGATCGAGACGGAGCGGCTCGTGATCCGCTGCTACGACCCGCGCGACGCGCCGCTGCTGAAGGAGGCGGTCGACTCGAGCCTCGAGCACCTGCGGCCGTGGATGCCATGGGCCGAGACCGAGCCGCAGACGCTCGAGGAGAAGACGGCGCTCCTGAAGGGGTTCCGCTCGGCCTTCGACGCGGGCGAGAACTTCGTGTATGGGATCTTCGGGGGCGACGAGAGCGAGGTATTGGGCGGCACGGGGCTGCACCCGCGCATCGACGAGGGTGGCCTCGAGATCGGATACTGGATCCGCGCGGGCGCTACGCGCCAGGGATTCGTGACGGAGTCGACGGCGGCTCTCACCAGGATCGGCTTTGAGGTCTGCGCCGCGGACCGGATCGAGATCCGGATCGAGCCCGGCAACGAGGCGAGTTTCGGCGTCCCCCGCAAGCTCGGCTTCGCCGAGGAGGCGACGCTTCGGCGGCGGCTGCCGGGACGCGAGGGCGGTCCGCTGCGCGATGTCACGATCTTCACCATGTTCCGCGAGGACCACGACCCCTCGATTGCGCCTCAGATCCGCGCCTTCGGCTCGCGCGGCGAACGCGTCCTCTAGAGACACGTCCGGTAGCAGCTACCGGACACGTCCCGTATCAGTTGCTTCAGCCACGTAGTACGGCGACAGTGAGCTCGTCGAGCGAGCCGACGACGGCGTCTGCGATCGCCAGCGCCTCCTCGTCGGGCGGAAAGCTCGCGTTCGGGATCGCGATGACCCGCATCGCGGCCGCCTTGGCCGAGCGGATTCCGGCGTGTGAGTCCTCGACCGCGGCGCACCGCCCGGGCGCGATCCCGAGCCGCCGGGCGGCCTCGAGGTAGACGTCCGGCGCGGGCTTGCCGCGCTCGACCTCCTCCGACGAGACCGTGGCGGCGAAGCATTCGGCGACGCCGGCGAGCTCGAGCACCGCCTCGAACACCTCGCGGTTCGACGAGGACGCGAGCCCGAGCGGGAACGCCGCCGCCGCACGCCGCACCGCCTCGACGGCCCCCGGCAGCAGCGGCAGCTCGCGCCGGTACGCCGCCAGCATGCGTACGACCACGTCGCGGTTGATCGCCTGCGGGGCGTCCGGGACTCCCGCCTCCTCGTGCAGATAACGAGACCACTCGGGCGCGCTCATCCCCATCATTGCCCGCTGCACGGCCTCGTCGTAGCGGCCGCCGCGCTCCCGTACGTAGCGCTCGCGCACCGCGTCCCAGACCTCCTCCGACTGGAGGAGCACGCCGTCGAGGTCGAAGACGACCGCCTCGGTCACACCGAGTGGTACGTGGCCTCGCGATAGACGAGGGCGTGGCGCGAGGGGCCGTGCTCGATCGAGAGGACGTCGGCGATGAAGAACGTGTGGTCGCCCGCGTCCGCCTCGGCGCGGGTTTCGGCCTCGATCCAGCCGAGCGCCCCCTCGATCAGCGGCGCGACCTGCCCCTCGCGGGTGGGGACGCCCTGCCAGTGGACGATCGGCGGGTACCCGGCCGCGAACCGGCGCGCGAGCTCTTCCTGCTCGGAGCCGAGCAGGCTGACGGCGAAGCGACGTGCACTGCGCAGGAGCTCGTAGCACGAGGCGTCCTTGCCGATCGAGACGCCGACCAGCGGCGGCTCGAGGGAGAGCGAGACGAGCGAGGACACCGTGACGCCCATCCGGTCGCCGTCGGCGTCGACGCTGAGGATGGAGACGCCGTGCGGCCAGAGCCGCATCAGGCCGCGCAGGTCGTCTCCCGTCGCCATCGCGCGAACGCTATAGCGCCCGAGGAGCGGCGGGGGTGGGATTCGAACCCACGGGCCCGCTAGGGCTCAGAGGTTTTCAAGACCTCCCCGTTCGACCGCTCCGGCACCCCGCCGCACTGTCTAGTGTCGCAGGGGATGGCCACAATGACGGATCTCGAGGAGCTCGCGCTCGCCATGCCCGAGGCGACGAGGGAGGTCGAGGACGGCCGGCCGACGTATCTCGTCCACGGGAAGATGTTTTGCTTCCACCGCCGCCGGCGGAAGGACGCGGTCGACCCCGAGACCGGCGAGCAGCTCGACGACGTGCTCGTCTTCCGCGTGGCCGATCTCGGCGTCAAGGAGATGCTCGTCGCCGACGCGCGCGGCATCTACTTCACGACGCCGCACTGGAACGGTTACGCCGCGGTGTTGCTCCGGATCCGCGACCTCGACCGGCTCGATCGCGAGGAGTTGCGCGACCTCGTCGAGGAGGCGTGGCTGACGCGCGCGCAGAAGCGGCTCGCGAAGGCGTGGCTCGCTAGGGAGTGACGCGCTCAGGCGCGCCGTACTCGCGCAGCACCTCGGGCACCTCGCCCTGGAAGTTCTCGAGGATCGCGAGCACCATCCGGTCGACGACCGCGGTGCCGTTGAGCATGTGCAGCGGCTCGCGGCTCTTGCCGTCGCGGTAGCGGATGCTCAGACGGCGTGCCTGGAAGTCGGTGGTGTTCGAGATCGAGGCGGTCTCGCGGTAACGGTCCTGGCTTGGGAACCAGATCTCGACGTCAAACGTCTTCGCGGCAGCCGCGGACATGTCTCCCGCCGGAAGGACGACGACGCGGTAGGGCAGGCTGAGATTGCGCACGAGCTCCTCGGTGTTCGCGAGCAGATACTCGTGCTCGGCACCTGACTCCTCCGGCAGCGTGAGCGAGAATTGCTCCACCTTGTTGAACTGGTGGACGCGGAACATGCCGCGCGTGTCGCGTCCCGCTGCTCCCGCCTCGCGGCGGAAGCAAGGCGAGAAGGCGACGTAGCGTAGAGGGAGGGCGTCGGAGTCGAAGATCTCGCCGGCATGGAGGCTCGAGACCGGGATCTCGGCGGTGCCGGAGAGGTAGAGGCCGTCTGCGGGAATCGCGTAGACGCTGTCCTCGTCGGAGGGGAAGTGGCCCGTGCCGATCAGCGCCTCCTCGCGGACGAGCACCGGCGGCAGCACGGTGACGAAGCCCTTCTCCGCGAGCCGGTCGAGCGCGTAGCGGTACAGCGCGAGCGCCAGCCGGCCGGTATCGCCGATCCAGTAGCCGAAGCGGGCGCCGCTCATCCGGGCCGCGCGGTCCATGTCGAAGCGGCCGAGTTCGAGGCTCTCCTTCGGCTCGCCGAGCTGGAGTGGCTCGCCGACGACCCGCTCGACCCGCGCGTCGTCGTCGGTGGCGCCGTCCGGGACGTCGTCGGCCGGAGGGTTCGGGATGCGGAGGCCGACCTCGTCGCGAGCAGCCTCGGCCTCGCCGAGCTCGCGTTCGACCGCCTGCAACTCCTCCTTGACGCTGCGCAGCTCTTCGAGCTGCTCCGGGGTCGGCTTGCCCTTCGACCTCGTCCGCGAGCGCAGCTCATCGACGCGCGGCACGAGCTCCCGCCAGCGCTCGTCCGCGGCGAGCCACGCGTCGAACGCCTCGGCGGCGCCCTTCCGCGCGAGGCGGCGCCGGTAGTCGTCCGGCTCGGCGCGGGCGGCGCGGGCGTCGATCACGCGAGGGAGTCTAGGTACGCCTCCAGCAAGGCGGCCACGCCTTCCTCTTCGACCGGCGGGACGACGAGGTCGGCGCGCGCGAGCACGTCCTCGTGCGCGTTCGCGACGGCGACGCCGAAGCCGGCCCAGTCGAGCAGCTCGCGGTCGTTCTCGCCGTCGCCGCAGGCGACCGCCTCCTGCGGCCGGAAGCCGAGCCGGTCGGCGACGAAGCTCAGTCCGCTCCCTTTGCTGACGTCCGGGTGTGCGAACTCGAGGAAGTACGGCAGCGACCTCGAGATGAAGAGGCGACCCGCGAAGCGCGGCTTCAGCTCCTCCTCGAGCGCGTCGAGCGCGGCAGGATCGCCGACGGCGACGAGCTTCGTCGGGTCGCGGTCGAGCCAGGCGCGCAGATCCCCGACGGCGTGGATCTCGAGGTGCTGGAAGTCGGCGTAGACGCGCGCCTCCGGGGTCACCTCTGCGACGTAGAGCAGATCGTCGAGGTAGCAGTTGAGGTGGAAGCCGGCGGCGACCACCGCGTCCATCGCCGCACGGGCCTCGGCCAGCGGGATCGGCACGTGGAGGAGGAACTCGCCCGTCGCGGGCTCGGCGACGACCGCTCCCTGGTAGCAGACGACGAGATCGTCGAGCCGCGCCTGCTCGAGATAGGGCCGCACCGCCCGGAACATCCGGCCCGTGACGATCACGACGTGCGCGCCGGACGACCGCGTGCGCGCGAGCGCGTCCTGCGTCCGTGGCCGCAGCACGCCGTCCTCCGCGATCAGCGTCCGGTCGAGGTCGAGCGCGAAGGCGGCGACACGCGCCGGAAACGCAGGCGGGAGCTCTACGACTACGGAGTGCTACCGCCGGTCGAGGAGACGACGTAGGCGGAGACGTCCGCGATCTGCTGCGTGCTGAGCGACGACTTGAAGGCCGGCATCTGCCCGCCGCCGTTCGTCACCTGCGCGGTGACCGCGCGGTAGTCGGGCTTGAGCGAGTCGAGGTTCGGCCCGATCGTGCCGGTGGAGTGCGCGGCGGCGAGCGTGTGGCAGCTTCCGCAGCCGGAGTTCGCATAGATCGAGCTGCCCTTCTTCGAGTCGCCCTTGACGTGGAACGCGGGGACGATCGGGAACGTCGTGGTCGCGACCGTGCCGACGACCGTCTTCGGTGTGGGCGAGGCGACACCCTGGGAGCCGCAGCCCGCGAGCACCAGGGCGCCGAGCAGCGCGGCGGCGATGAGTGCTGGACGGCGCACCGGGACCGGACTCTAATGAAGGGCTAAGACCGCGCGCGCGGGAACCGGCGAGAGCTTCCTGCTCAGTACCATTCCCGGCATGCAACGCAGATCGTTCGGTCGCGACCGCGGCCTGTCCATGCGGATGCTGCTCACGAGCGGCCTGCTCGGCCTGCTCTACGTCCTCTTCGCGGTCGTCCTCTTCAACGTCCTCAACGTCGGCCTCGCCCCGATGCTCCTGATCGTGGTCGGGATTGCCGTGCTCCAGTACTGGACGTCGGACAAGCTCGCGCTCGCCGCCTCCGGCGCGAAGATGGTCTCGCGCGAGGAGGCTCCCGACCTACACGACATGGTCGAGCGGCTGTGCGCAATGGCCGACCTGCCGAAGCCGCGGATCGCGGTCGTCGAAAGTGACGTCCCGAACGCGTTCGCGACGGGCCGCAACCCGAAGCACGCGGCGGTCGCCGTGACGACGGGCCTCTGGCGCCGGCTCGAGCCCCAGGAGGTCGAGAGCGTCCTCGCGCACGAGCTGTCCCACGTCGCGAACCGCGACGTCCTGATCATGACCGTCGCGTCCTTCTTCGCGATGCTCGCCGCGATGCTGACCCGCTGGGGCATGTTCTTCGGCATGTGGGGCGGCGGCTTCGGGGGCGGCAACCGGAACAACAACAACAACCAGGTGCCGGTCTGGCTGATCGTGTTCCTCGTCTCGATCGTGACCTACGCGATCAGCTTCATCCTGATCCGGACGATCTCCCGCTACCGCGAGTACGCGGCCGACCGCGGCTCGGCGCTGATCACCGGCGCGCCGGAGAACCTGATGAGCGCGCTCCAGAAGATCGCGAGCGGCATCACGCAGATCCCACAGCGCGACCTGCGCGAGGTGCAGGGCATGAACGCGTTCTTCATCGTGCCGACCAACTGGAAGGCGCAGATGAGCGAGTGGATGATGGACCATCCGCCCATGGAGAAGCGCCTCGCGGCCCTCTCGGAGATCGCCCGCGAGATGGGCCGCCCGGTCTCGTAGCTCGCGACGCCTGCGGCCATCTCCTCAGGACGTGGCCGGGTCTGCACACAAAGGCCGGTAGCAGCCACTGCACGTCTTCGTAACGAGGCATTCGTCCTGTTCAAGCGGCGCGTGCTGCGACTCTTGACGCTTTCGTGATGGTGGCTGCCACCGGTCGTTGGCGCGAGCCTGTGCCGGCGAAACTGGCGAGCGGGAACTAGATCGGCGCGTCGTACAGGGCGAGCCATTTGCTGAGGTCGGGCTCGATTGGTAGCTCGTGTTCGAGCTTCGCTTTCAGTTCGAGCTCACGCGCGTTGTCTCGCTCCTGCTTCTCGCCCGTGGGGACGAACGGCCACCACGTTCCCGTCTTGAAGCCGTAGATCCAGTAGACGGGATGCGCGCCGCCCCACGTGCCGCCGTCGAAGCGGAACGGAGCGGCTAGAAGCTGGCCGCCGAAGCCGCGCGCCTCGAGCTCGGACGCGACGGCGTGGACGCCGGTGACCTGGTCCTCGAGGTCGGGGTCGCGGACGATGATCCACTCGAAACCGAACGTATCCGTCTTGCGGTCGAGCTCCGAGCCGGCGCTCTGCGCGACGCTCTGGAGCAGCTGCTCGAGGTCACGCTCGGCCTCCCCGAACTCGCCGGCCGAGAGGGGCTTGAAGATCGCCGCGCCGGCGCCCGCGGGTTTGAGCGAGCACTCCGTGTCGAGCGTGATGGCCGCGGTCGAGAGGGCGAAGAGCCGCTCGCCCGCGGGCTCTTTCAGCTTCTTGCGGCCGAAGAGGATGTCGCCGAACCGGCTCAGTTCCCGGATGCTTCCTCGGCCGGCTGCTCGACCGGCTCCGCGCCGGCGGCGGGCTGCGCGCCCGTCGCTCCCGGCGCAGGCTCGGCGTCGCCCGCCGCGATCTCCTTCTGCGGCGCCCCGGAGCCGACCTCGGCCTTGAGCTTCGCGAGCTCGTCGTCCACCTGCGAGGAGGAAGAGATCTGCGCGAGCTCGCGGTCGAGCTGGGTCTTGTCCCCGGCCGTGAAGTCCTCGAGCGCGCCGCTCGAGGTGAGCTCGTCGATCGCCGATGCACGGGCCTGCATCTCCTCGGTCTTGTCCTTGGCCCGCTGGATGGCCAGGCCGGTGTCGTTCATGTGCTGTCCGATCCCGGTCGCCGCCTCGCCGACCCTCACCTCGGCCTCGGCCGCGGAGTACTGCGCCTTGAGGACCTCCTTCTGCGACCGGAAGGACTCGATGCGCGTCTCGAGCTGCTGCTGGGCCGCGATCAGCTTCTCCTGCTGGTCCGCCAACTGCTGCACCTGGCCGTCCATGTCCTGCAGTTGCTGCTGCGCGAGGGCCTTCCGCTCGAGCGCCTGGCGAGCCAGGTCCTCGCGGTTCGCCGCGACCGCCTGCCGCGCCTGCGTCTCGAGCTTGACGACGTTCTGCTCGAGCTTTTCCTGCTGCAGCTTGATCCGGTTCTTCGAGGTGACGACGTCGGCGGTTCCGCGCTTCACGTTCTGCAGCTGCTCGAGCATCTGCTCGTACGAGTAGTCGAGCGTCTCGGTCGGGCTCTCGGCCCGGTTCAGGAGCTTCGAGTACTTCGCCTTGACGATCAGCGCAGTGCGTGAGAGCAGGCCCGCCATCAATCCTCCTCGTGGGGAACATGGTTAGCCTAGCGCCATGCTTGTCGAGCGGAGCACGCATCCGGACTGGCTCAGCAACGCTTTTCTCGTCGGCGTCGAGGACGGGCCGGCGGTGTTCGTCGACTCGGGCGCCGACCCTGCGCCACTGCTCGAAGCCGTGGAGAGATGGCGGGCGACGCCCGTTGCGATGCTGCGCACGCACGGGCACCACGACCACGTCGAGCACGAGGACGGGCTGGTGCGGCGCTACTCGATTCCGGTCATCGCGGAGCCGGGCGAGTGGAAGTGGGACAGCCTGGCGGTACGGGCGCTCGCGACGCCCGGGCACTCCGAGGACGGCCTCTCGTTCGTCGTCGACGACAGCGTGGTCGCGACCGGCGACACGCTGTTCCGGGACGCCGTCGGCGGAGGTGACGTGGCCGCCGTCCGCCGCTCCGTGATGGAGGTCCTCCTCGCGCTGCCCGACGCGATGCGCGTCCTGCCCGGCCACGCGGACGAGACCACGATCGGCCGGGAGCGCCGTTCGAACCCGTTCGTGCGCGTCTGGAGCGGCGGGGAGCAGGAGGGAACCGAGCGCGTCCGCGTCGGAGGGCGCGAGGCGACCCTCCTCGTCTGGTCGCCCGACTACGACGGCAAGGGCAAGGCCTGGGTGCGCTTCGACGACGACGGCAGTGAGGCGATCGTCGGTGGCTCGCGCGTCGAACGCGAACGTGGCTGAAACGGACACGTCCGGTAGCTGCTACCGGACATGTCCGAAAGGGACAGTAGGTTGCCCGACGTGCGCCTCATCGTCGCCCGCTGCGAGGTCACGTACTCCGGCTGCGTCTCGGCCGTGCTGCCGGAAGCCGTGCGGCTGCTGATCCTCAAGGGGGACGGCTCCGTGCTCGTCCACGACGACGCCGGCGGCTACAAGCCCCTCAACTGGATGACCGCACCCACCTTCCTCGCAGACGAGGGGGACCGGCTCGTCGTCACGAAACCGAAGAGCGACGACGCCCTCGAGATCCGCCTGCTCGACGTGCTGAGCGACATCGGGTACGACATGGGGGAGTCCGTCGCGCTGCAGAAGGACGGCGTCGAGCGCGACCTGCAGGAGGCTCTCGCGGCTGCGCCCGAGGCGCTCGGCGAGCCGCTGGCGCTCGTGCGGCGCGAGTGGCAGACGGAGATCGGGCCGGTCGACCTCATGTGCCGCGACGACGCCGGGGAGTGGGTCGCCGTCGAGGTGAAGCGGGTCGGGACGATCGAGGCGGTAGAGCAGCTCACGCGCTACCTGGACTTCATCCGGCGCGATCCCGCGAAGACAGGCTGCCGCGGGGTCCTAGTCGCCGAGCGGCTGAAGCCCCAGGCCGTGGCGCTCGCCGAAGCTCGCGGGATCGGGTGTGTGGCCGTCGACCTCGCCGTCCTGCGCGGCGAGCGCGAGCCCGAGCTGACGCTCTTCGCAGCCTGACCGGTTCGGACGCGTCCGGTAGCTGCTACCGGACGTGTCCTTCGTGGACAGCTGCGACTGCTGCGGCGACTCCCGCCCGCACTCCCTCGGGGTGAGCGTACGCGGCGGAGCCGAGCAGCAGCATGACGCCGTCGCGGGTGCCCGCCCGATCGAGTTGCTCATGCACGTTCTCGGCGCCGACCCCGCCGCCGATCACGGCCGTCGCCGGGCTGGCAGCGGCGATCTGCTCGCGCACCTCGTCGTCGGTGTCGAACGTCCGCGGCGAGAAGGAGCCGACCTGGACGTAGTCCGCACCCAGCAGCCGGGTCAGCTCCGCGAGAACGTGCGCCGAGACCGACACCGGCCCACCGCGGCGCAGGAAAGCCGAGCCGACGCGGTGGACGAAGATCGGCAGCCCGTACTCGCGCAGTCGCCCGATCGAGCCGAGGCCCGCGAGGAAGGCGTTGACCATGAGCGCCCGCGCGCCGGCCTCGACGATCGCATCGACGTCCGCACCGGTGACGTTGGCGGCGTAGAGCACGTGCTCCGGCAGAGCGGCCTCGATCGCCCGTACCCGCTCCGGCGACGACCGCTGGAGCTCGTCGTCCTTGACGAGCAGGGCGCCGCCGGTGGCGAGCTCGGCGGCTACGGCCGCGGCTTCCTCCGGCGCCAGGCCGAGCGCCGGCTTGACGATCGCGCCGATCGCGACGCCGGGCGAGGCCGGAAACGCAGGCCCGGGCAGCCCCTCAGGCCAGTCCACCTCGGCCAGCCGGCACGACTCCATGTCGCCGCGGTCGGCCCACTCGCCGGCGATGCAGGCCGCGAGGAGCTGCTCGGCCGCCGTCTCGCCGTCCAGCGCCGGGAACTCGATCGTCACTCGCTCGCCCTCGACCTCGACTACGCGCGCCCGCACGTGCTCCGGCCCGTCCGGCAGGCTCACCGACTGGAGGATCGCGAGCGTCTCGCCCCAGGCCGGCGGCTGGATTTCGAAAACCGCACGCATCGTCGTATCGTAGGACCGTCGTCGCGGCCCGAGGAGGAGGATCGATCCAGATGGCAGTGAAGCTGCACCGCTGTAGCGGCACGTGGGCGAAGTTCGGCGGCCACCCGTGCTGGCGCGTCCAGAAAGCACTCGACGAGTCCGGCGTAGAGTACGAGCTCGTGCAGGAGGGGTCGTCGTTCAAGAGCTCGAGCCGAGGACGAACGATCGAGCAGACCGGCCAGAAGAAATTCCCGTGGATCGAGTTCGAGGACGGGAGCGTCTACCGGGAGGAGTCGAAGGCCATGGCCGAGACGATCCGGGCCGGAAAGCTGGAGGAGAAGCGAGCGACGGCCTAGCTACAGGTGCTAGCTAAACTGGGGCGCCGCGGGGCTATAGCTCAGTTGGGAGAGCGCCTGGATCGCACCCAGGAGGTCGCCGGTTCGAGCCCGGCTAGCTCCATGACGAAAGGCCCGCAAAGCGGGCCTTTCCCAGGGGAGTCAAAAGGCAGCGCACCCCGCTAACCGGCGATGCGAGATACTCAGGCCGTGGCCTTCTCTCCCGTGCGTCTCGCAGGCGAGCCGACCGAGCCGCTCTCGCGCTGGCTGTGGCTCGTCAAGTGGCTGCTTCTGATCCCGCACTTCGTCTGCCTTCTCTTCCTCTGGATCACTGTCGTGCTCGCGGCCATCGCCGCCTTCTTCGCGCTTCTCTTCACCGGCCGCTATCCGCGCGGGCTCTTCGACTGGAACGCGGGCGTCCTCCGCTGGACGTGGCGGGTCTCGTTCTACGGTTACAGCGCCCTCGGCACCGACCGCTACCCGCCGTTCACGCTGGGAGACGCACCGGACTACCCGGCGCGGCTCGAGATCGACTACCCCGAACAGCACCGCCGCGGCCTGCCGCTGATCGGCTGGTGGCTGCTCGGAATCCCGCAGTATGTGATCGCGGGGTTGCTGAGCGGCGGCGGCCTGGGCTGGGGCCGTTATGGCGGCGGCGTGGTCGGCGTCCTCGTCTTCGTCGTGGCCATGCTGCTCCTGTTCAAGAACCGCTACCCCCGAGACGTCTTCGACGTGATCATGGGCTTCAACCGCTGGGTCGTTCGCACCGGCGCCTATGCGCTGCTGATGACGCCGCAGTACCCGCCGTTCCGGCTCGATCCGGGCCCGCGCGAGCCCGCGTAGGCCCCCCTCACCGCTCGCCGTCCCAGTAGTCCAGGTGCGGCTTGCGGCGAAGCATGTAGTGGCTGCCGCCGGCCCAGACGCCGATCTTGTCGCTGTCGGGGTACTCCGCGATTCCGAACTCGTTCTTCGTCGAGAAGATGGCCACGCGGGCCGGCTCGTCGGTCGGGTTGCCGAGGTGGTGCGCGCCGCCAGGGCCGGCGGGGAAGCACACCACGTCGCCGGGGCTCAGCGGGCGCTCGCCGTCCGGTGTGCGCAGCGTGGGGCAGCCGGACACGACGATCAGCCACTCCTCGTCGGTCCACTCGAAGTGGTAGGGGCAGATCGCCTCCCCGGGCGGCAGGTCGTAGACGCTCATCCCGAGGCGTTGCGCCCCGAGCCTCGGGCCGAGCCGCGCGGCGCGGCAGAGGTAACCGGGCGGCTCATCGCCCTCCGGGCCGAGATCGGTCTCGCCGCTGAACAGATTGAAGCTCTTCATGGCCGGAGTATCACGCGGAGGCCCGAACGGAGTCGCGCATGGAACGGCGCGCGAGCGGCGACGACTACCATGCGACGCCTGCGTCGCCACCGACGAGGAGGAGCGTGTTGACGATCACCGGCCGACCGGAAGACAGCCTCGCCGTCCACGGGCTCCGGGTCGGTGGGCGCGTCCTCCGCAACCCGAGCACCTCGCAGCTGTACACCGCCGCGCTCGAGCGCGGCGAGGCCCTCCTCGCCGAGGACGGGCCGCTCGTCGTCGACACCGGCCGCTTCACCGGCCGCTCGCCGAAGGACAAGTTCGTCGTGCGGGAGGCGGGCTCCGAGGATCGGATCTGGTGGGGCGACGTCAATGCCGAGCTCTCGGAAGAGCACTTCGACGGGTTGCGCGCGAAGGTCGTCGCCCAGCTCGAGGTGGGGGACGTCTACGTGATCGACGCCTTCTGCGGCGCCGACCCCAAGCACCGGCTGGCCGTCCGCGTCCTCACGACGCACCCGTACCACGCGCTGTTCGCGAAGACGATGTTCATCGAGCCCGGCGACGTCGAGCTGGCCGGCTTCGAGCCGGACGTGGTCGTCCTCCACGAGCCCGAGGTCGAGGCCGATCCCGAGCAGGACGGCACGCGCACTGGCGTCTTCGTCTGCCTCCATCCCTCGCGCGGCGAGATCCTCGTGGGCGGCACCTTCTACGGCGGGGAGATCAAGAAGTCCGTCTTCAGCCTGATGAACGACCGGTTGCCGCTCGACGGCGTCATGCCGATGCACTGCTCGGCCAACGTGTCTCAGGACGGGCAGGACGTCGCGATCTTCTTCGGCCTCTCCGGCACGGGAAAGACGACGCTCTCGGCGGATCCGGAGCGGCTGCTGATCGGCGACGACGAGCACGGCTGGGGCGACGAGGGCGTGTTCAACTTCGAGGGCGGCTGCTACGCGAAGACGATCCGGCTCTCGGCCGACGCCGAGCCCGAGATCTGGAAGGCCGCGCACAGCTTCGGCACCGTGCTCGAGAACGTCGTCGTCGACGAACGCGGCGTGCTCGACCTCGACGACGACGCCAAGACCGAGAACACCCGCGCGGCGTACAGGCTCGAGCGGATCGCGAATGCGCTGCCGGCGAAACGGGCGGGCCATCCCCGCTCGGTGATCTTCCTCGCCGCCGACGCCTTCGGGATCCTGCCGCCGATCGCACGGCTCAGCCGCGAGCAGGCACTCTTCTACTTCCTCTCGGGCTACACGTCGAAGCTCGCCGGCACCGAGCTGGGAGTGACCGAGCCGCAGCCGACGTTCTCGACCTGCTTCGGGGCGCCGTTCCTGCCACAGCCGCCCACCGTCTACGCGAAGCTGCTCGGCGAGAAGCTCGACCGGCACGGTGCCACGGTCTGGCTGATCAACACCGGCTGGACGGGCGGCCCCTTCGGGGAGGGCCACCGGATGCCGATCCATGCGACGCGCGCCCTGCTCGCCGCGGTCCTCTCGGGGGAGCTGGCGGATGCCGAGCTCCGCACGGATCCGGTCTTCCGCTTCCAGATCCCCGTGACGGCGGCGGGCGTCGACGAATCGCTGCTCGATCCACGCTCCACGTGGGCCGATCCGCAGGCCTACGACCGGAAGGCTCGCGAGCTCGCGCGACTGTTCGTCGACAACTTCGCGACGAAGCACGCCGGCGCCCCGCCTGAGGTCGCCGCGGCCGCGCCCACGGCGTAACCGCTCGCGCATCGTCATAATCGCGTCGTGAGCCTCAAGCGCAAGCTCGTCGCGGGCGGCGCGGCGCTGCTGGTCGCCGGCGGCGGAGCCGGCGCCGGGCTCGCGGCGAGCGGGCACGGCGGAGGCGTGCAGCGAGGCGTGCACGCGCCGCCGCTCCGGCTGACGCACGCGGGCTTCGTGAGCGCCTCGGCCTACTACCTCGGGGTCGACGCGACCAGCCTCCGGCACGAGATGAAGAGCGGACGGACGATCGCCGCGGTCGCCGATGCGACCGCCGGGACGTCGGCAGAGGAGCTCACCTCGTACCTCGTCCGGGCGGCGACCGTCAGGCTCACGCAGGTTGCCCATCGGCCGCTCTCTCCGCCGGAGCGGCGGACGCTGCACAGCTGGCTCACCCGCCGGGTCACCGGCTTCCTCAACGACACTTGCCCACTGAGCGTCTCCGGGCTCGCGAAGCACCTCGGCGGCTGTCACGGCATGCGGATGTAGCCACCCGCTCAGCGCGCCCGCGTGCGGGCGCGACCCTCGCGAGTCCGCAGCTTCCATTTCCGGAGCTCCTCCTTCCGCAGCAGCGCGTCATGACGGATCGCGATCGCGTGCAGCTCGCGCTGCAGCTTCCGCCAGCTGTGGAGGCGATCGTGCGGCAGCTCCCCGGACTCGACCGCGGCGAGGACGGCACAGCCGGGCTCGTGCACGTGGGAGCAGTCGCCGAAGCGGCAGCTCGCCGCGAGCTCCTCGACGTCGGCGAACGTCGCCTCGAGACCGGCCGCGCCGACGTCCCACAGCTGCAGCTCCCGTAAGCCCGGCGTGTCGATCACGAGGCCGCCTCCGGGCAGGACGAGCAGCTGGCGATGCGAGGTCGTGTGGCGGCCCTCGTCGTCGTCCTCGCGCGTCTCGCGGGTCATCATCACCTCCTCGCCGAGCCAGAGGTTGACGAGCGTCGACTTGCCGACGCCGGACGAGCCGAGCAGGACGGCGGTCGTGCCCGCCGGGATCCGGGCGCGAAGGGCGTCGCAGCCGTCCCCGGTCACGGCAGAGACGACGTGAACGGGCACGCCGACGGCGACCGACTCGACCAGGGCGACGAGCGGCCACGGGTCGTCGAGCCGGTCGGCCTTCGTCAGCACGATCTCGGGCGAGGCGCCGCTCTCCCAGATCGTGACGAGATAGCGCTCGATGCGGCGCGGCTCGAGATCCGGCCCGAGCGACGAGACGACGAAGGCGACGTCGACGTTCGCGGCGAGGGTCTGGCCGTTGGTTCGGCGCTGCCCATCCGACGCCGCGTTCCGGACGATGGCGCTGCGGCGCGGGAGAACGGCACGGACGAGGCCGTCTCCCAGCCCGACCCAGTCGCCGACGCCGACGTCGAGGCCGTCGTGCAGAGCCCGCCCGGGCAGGCGGGAGCGGACGGCGCCGGTCGCCGTCCAGATGTCGAACGCACCGCGGTGCACGGCCGCGACGCGACCCGGCACGAGGCCGGGCTCCAGGTTGTCGGCGAGCTCGGAGTTCCACCCGAGCGCGCGTAAGTCGAATCCAGGCAACGCAAAGCTCCTTCGCGAGAAATGGGACGCCGCGCGTCCCACGAAAGGAGCGCCCGGCGCTAGGTCAGCAGGACCGAGGAGGCAACAGGCGCAGACTTCATTGTTCGTACCTCCTCTTCGCCGGGGACTGACGCAGGTTACGGCCGCGCTGCGGCCACGTCAACCCTCGCGCGAAGCGCCGCTTCTGGCGGTTGTGATTGGCGTATTGCGCGGCAGAGTGGTAGGAATGCTGCGCGATGCGCAGCGACGACGTCCAGCCGCTCCGGATCTCCGCGAGCGGCTCGGAGCGAGGCCCGGTCGCGCCGGCGCGGCGCACCGACGAGCTCGACCGTCGGATCATCGAGGCGCTGCAGGCGAACGGGCGGGAATCGTTCCGCGCGATCGCCGCGCAGGTCGGCGTCTCGGAGGCGACGGTGCGCGCCCGTTACGCCCGGCTGACCGCCGAGGGAATCCTCCAGGTCGTCGGCGTCACGAATCCGCTCGGGCTCGGCTACGAGCAGGCGCTGGTGGGAGTCAAGACCTCGGGGTCGCCGGCCGGCGCCGCGGACGCCATAGCGCGCTGGCCCGAGGCGGACTACGTCGTCGCGACGGCGGGGCAGTTCGACCTCGTGGTCGAGCTCGTGGCCGCCGACCGGCGACATCTGCTCGAGCTGACGGGACGGATTCGCTCGCTGCCGGACGTCGTCTCGACCGAAACCTTCATGTACCTGGAGATGTGGAAGCAGCTCTACGACTGGGGGAGTGGCATGCCAAAGGAGGAAACCACGACATGAGCATCACGCAGAGCGCGACGTCCGCGGACGGCCTCCGCCGCCTGGCGAACGACCACCTCTGGCTCCACTTCACGAACATGGGCGGCCACGAGCCGCCGATCATCGTGCGCGGCGACGGCTGCTACCTCGAGGACGTCCACGGCAAGCGCTACCTCGACGCGCTCGCCGGCCTCTTCTCCGTCAACATCGGCTACGGGTTCGGCGAGGAGATCGGCCAGGCGGCGCTCGACCAGATGCGGGAGCTGCCCTTCTACACGAACTGGACGTACGCGCATCCCCGCGCGATCGAGCTCGCCGCGGAGGTCGCGTCGCTGGCGCCGGGCGACCTGAACCGCGTCTTCTTCTGCTCCGGGGGCTCGGAGGCGGTCGAGTCGGCCTGGAAGCTCGCCCGCCAGTTCTTCACGGCGCGCGACGGCCTCGACCCTGGCCAGAAGTACAAGGCGATCGCCCGCGACGTCGCGTATCACGGCACGACCTTCGGCGCGCTCTCGATCAACGGCGTCAAGGAGCTGCGGGCGCCGTTCGAGCCGCTCGTGCCGGAAGTGCGGCACGTGACCAACACAAACCGATACCACCGCCCGCCGGAGGAGACGGAGGAGGAGTTCACGGCGTTCCTCCTCGACGAGCTCGAGCGGACGATCCTGGAGATGGGGCCGGAGACGGTGTGCCTCGTGCACATGGAGCCGGTGCAGAACGCGGGCGGCTCCCTCGTCGCCCCCGCCGGCTACTGGCGCGGCGTGCGCGAGCTCTGCGACCGCTACGACATCCTGCTCTCGGCCGACGAGGTGATCACCGGCTTCGGGCGGCTCGGCCACTGGTTCGCGTCCGAGCGCTACGACATCCGTCCCGACATCGTCACGTGCGCGAAGGGGCTCTCTTCCTCGTACGCGGCGATCGGCGCGGTCGTCGCCACCGACCGCGTGATGGAGCCGTTCCTGCACGACAGCGCGATGTACACCCACGGGATCACGTTCGGCGGCCATCCCGTGATGAGCGCGATCGCGCTCAAAAACATCGAGATCATGAAGCGCGAGCGGATCATGGAGCACGTCCGCGAGAGCGAGGACGCCTTCCGCTCTACGCTCGGCCAGCTACTCGACCTGCCGATCGCCGGCGACCTCCGCGGCGCCGGGTTCTTCTACGCGCTCGAGCTCGTCAAGGACAAGGAGACGCGGGAGACGTTCACCGACGAGGAGTGCGACTCGCTGCTGCGCGGCTTCCTCTCTCCGCGCCTGTTCGAGAAGGGGCTGATCTGCCGTGCCGACGACCGCGGCGACCCCGTCGTGCAGATCTCTCCCCCGCTCGTCGCAACTCAGTCAGAATTCGACGAGATGACGGGGATCCTCGGCGAGGTTCTCACGGAAGCGTGGGGGCAGCTGCGTTGACGACGACCTCGGCGGAGACTGCGGCCGCGCCCGCTGCGGCGACCGACTACGACATCCGGCTGATCGGACTGACGAAGCGGTTCGATGACGTCGTGGCGGTCGACAACGTCTCGCTCGACATCGACCGCGGCCAATTCTTCGCGCTGCTCGGCCCGTCCGGCTGCGGCAAGACGACGACGCTTCGGATGATCGGCGGGTTCGAGGAGCCGACCGAGGGACGGATCGAGCTCGGCGGCGTCGACGTCGCGGCGCTGCCGCCGTACAAGCGCGACGTGAACACGGTCTTCCAGTCGTACGCCCTGTTCCCGCACCTCTCGATCTTCGAGAACGTCGCTTTCGGGCTGCGGCGCCGCGGCATCAAGGGAGGCGAGGTCCGCAGCCGCGTCCGCGAGGCGCTCGAGCTCGTCGGCCTCGCCGGGCTCGAGCGGCGCAAGCCGCGCCAGCTCTCGGGCGGCCAGCAGCAGCGGATCGCGCTCGCGCGCGCGCTCGTCAACCGGCCGCGCGTCCTGCTTCTCGACGAGCCGCTCGGCGCGCTCGACCTCAAGCTGCGCAAGGAGATGCAGCTCGAGCTGAAGCGGATCCAGAACGAGGTGGGAATCACCTTCGTCCACGTCACGCACGACCAGGAAGAAGCCATGACCATGGCCGACCGGATCGTGATCATGAACGGCGGCCACATCGAGCAGCTCGGCACGCCGAGCGAGCTCTACGAGCGGCCGCGGACGCCGTTCGTCGCGAGCTTCCTCGGCGCCTCGAACCTGCTGGAGGGCACGGTCGTCGCCGAGGACCGGTGCCGGCTCGCCGACGGCACCGAGGTACGGGCGCCGCGGGAAGCGCTGGCCGGCCGGACGGGCACCGTCCAGATCGGAGTCCGGCCCGAGAAGCTCCGCCTCGGAGGGGGAGAAGCGAACACGCTCTCGGGAACCGTGACCGAGAGCGCCTACATCGGAGTCTCGACGCAGTACATCCTCGACACGCCGGCCGGGCCGGTGACGGTGTACGTGCAGAACGACCGGCCGGGCGCCCAGGTCGCGACAGGGGAGCGCCTGACGCTCAGCTGGAGCCCGGAATGCACCTTCGTCGTCGACGCGCAGGAGGGCACGCAATGACCGATCGCATCACCCGGAAGGTCTTTATTCGCCGCGCGGCGGCGAGCGGCTCGATTCTCACCGTCCCGGGCCTCCTCGCCGCCTGCGGCGGTGGCGGCAGCAGTCCCGCAGGAGGAGGCAGCACGACCGTTGCGCCCAAGCTCGCCAAGACCCTGCACTTCTCGAACTGGACGCTCTACATCGACAACAAGCCGGGTGGCCGGCATCCGTCTCTCGAGCAGTTCCAGAAGAAGACCGGCGTCCACGTCGACTACCGCGAGGACATCAACGACAACGCGTCGTTCTTCTCGAAGATCGAGCCCGACCTGCAGCGCGGGCAGTCGACCGGGCGCGACATCATCGTGATGACCGACAACTCGCGCTACCCGAGCCTGCTCGTGCAGAAGGGCTGGGTCGAGAAGCTCGACAAGAGCGCGATCCCCAACATCAAGAACCTCGTCCCGCAGCAGCGACACCCGAACTGGGACCCGAACCGCGACTACAGCCTCCCGTGGCAGTCCGGCTTCACCGGGATCGGCTGGAACGAGAAGCAGACCGAGCCTGTGACCTCGATGGGCGACCTGCTCGGGAACAAGAAGCTGAAGGGCAAGGTCGGCCTCCTGACCGAGTTCTCCGACACGCTCGCCCTCGTCATGGCCTACAACGGCGACGACCCGAGCCACATCACCGACAAGACGTTCAACAAGGCGATCGACATCATCCAGCGGGCCGTGCACTCGGGCCAGATCCGCCAGTTCTACGGCAACGACTACGCCGGCGCCCTGTCGAACGGAGACCTGACGGCGACGATGGCCTGGTCCGGCGACATCGTCCAGCTCCAGGCCGACAACTCGCATCTGAAGTGGCAGCTGCCGAAAGACGGCGGCGACATCTGGACCGACAACATGCTGATCCCGAAGGGCGGCGACGTCTACACGGCGTCCGTCTACATGAACTTCGTCTACGACCCGAAGATCGCAGCCGAGATCGAGGACTACGTGAACTACGTCTGCCCGGTCCTCGGGGCGAAGGAAGCGCTCGTCAAGCAGGATCCCTCGATCGCGAACAACCCATTGATCTTCCCGACGAAGCAGATGCTGGACAACGCGCACACCATCGACCCGAACGCCCTCAACAACGAGAAGTACCAGACGACCTGGCAGAACCTGATCTCGGCCTGACCACCGGCTGATGGGCTTCAGCTTCCTCCACCGGCGCCAGGGTGCGACCCCGTATCTGCTCCTGGCGCCGGGGATGCTCTGGCTCGCCGTCTTCTTCCTCGTCCCGCTCGGGTTCCTCCTCTACCAGTCGCTGCAGTCCGGGAGCATCGACTTCGGGTACGCCTTCACCTGGGCCTGGGGGAACTACTCGAGCGCGATCAAGGGCTACCGCAGCCAGTTCGAGCGCTCGTTCGAGTACGCCGCCCTCGCGACTGCGATAGCGCTTCTCGTCAGCTACCCGGTCGCGTACTGGATCGCCTTCCGTGGCGGGCGATGGAAGAACCTCCTCCTGTTGTGCATCGTCGCGCCGTTCTTCGTCACCTATCTGATCCGGACGCTCGCCTGGGAGACGATCCTCTCCGACCACGGTCTCGTCGTCCGGACGCTGACCGACATCCACGTCCTTTCCTCCGGCGGCCGTCTGCTCGCCACCGGGACGGCGGTGGTCGCGGGTATCACGTACAACTTCCTCCCCTTCATGGCGCTGCCCCTCTACGTCTCGCTGGAGCAGATCGACCACACGCTGATCGAGGCGGCAGAGGACCTCTACGCGAGCAAGTGGCGGGCGTTCCTGCGTGTGACGCTCCCGCTCTCGTTGCCCGGAGTCGTGGCGGGAACGCTCCTGACCTTCATCCCCGCCGCCGGCGACTTCATCAACGCCCAGCTCCTCGGCTCGCCGACGAACCACATGATCGGCAACGTGATCAACTCGAAGTACAACGAGCTGATCGACTACCCGGCCGCCGCCTCGATGTCGTTCATCCTGATGGCGATCATCCTCGCGATGGTCCTCCTTTATGCCCGGGCGGTCGGGGCGGAGAAGCTGACCGGATGACCTCGGTCGCCGTCGAGCTCGGGCACCGGCGGCGGAACGCCCTCGCCAGGACGTGGGCTTTCGTCCGCCATCACGTCCTGACCGCCTACTCGCTCCTCTTCTTCCTCTACCTGATGCTCCCGATCGGGGTCGTGATCGCGTTCTCGTTCAACCACCCCAAAGGCCGCTTCAACTACACGTGGAAAGGCTTTACCTGGGACAACTGGCTCCACTGGAACGGGATCCCGGGCATCCAGAGCGCGATCACGCTGTCCCTCGAGATCGCAGTGCTCGCGAGTCTTGTCGCGACGGCGCTCGGCACGTTCATCGCCCTCGCACTCGTGCGCTACGGCTTCCGCGGGCGCGGCACGACGAACCTGATCATCT
This sequence comes from Gaiellaceae bacterium, assembly GCA_045805945.1. Classification (GTDB taxonomy): domain Bacteria; phylum Actinomycetota; class Thermoleophilia; order Gaiellales; family Gaiellaceae; genus Palsa-739. The sequence goes on along the minus strand of JBJMKG010000017.1, from coordinate 20,653 downwards.
TCCTGCCGCTCTCGACGCCGGAGATCGTGCTCGGCGCATCGCTCGCGACGCTGTTCCTCCACTCCGCGAGCTACGGCCTGAACATCCCGTTCGGATTCTGGACGATTTTGATCGCACACATCATGTTCTGTATCAGCTTCGCGGTCGTGACGGTGAAGGCGCGGCTGATCGGCTTCGACCGCCATCTCGAGGAGGCCGCGATGGACCTCGGGGCCAACGAGTGGACGACCTTCAAGAAGGTGACCCTGCCGCTGATCGCGCCGGCGATCCTCGCCGCTTTCCTGCTCTGCTTCGCGATCTCGGTCGACGACTTCGTCGTGACGTACTTCAACGCCGGGAACCAGGTCACGTTCCCGATCTACGTCTGGGGCGCGGCTCGCGTCGCAACGCCACCGCAGATCAACGTGATCGGGACCGCGATCTTCGCGGTCGCCGTGACGCTCATGCTCGGCAACGTCTTCCTGCAGAACCGGCGCGCGAAGCAGGCTTGATGCCGCCCGCTACGGTCGAGCCGCGGCTGCCCTCCTGGTGGCTGGAGGACGCGCTCGCCCGAGAGGGCGACCCGGCCCCGGCGCCGCCGCTGGTCGGCGACGCGAGCGCCGACGTCGCGATCGTCGGCGGCGGTTACACCGGCCTCTGGACGGCGCTCGCGCTGCGCGAGCGGGCGCCTGGCCTTCGCATCACCTTGCTCGAGGCAGAGATCTGCGGCCACGGGCCGAGCGGTCGCAACGGCGGCTTCGTCCACGGCTACTGGGGCGCCTTCGCCTCGATCCTCACCGTTCTCGGCGAGGAGCGGGCGCTCGAGCTCGCGCAGGCCGGGGAGCAGATCATCCCCGGCATCCGCGCGTGGGCCGAGGCGCGCGGGGAGGACGTGTGGCTGCGCGAGGCAGGGATGCTCGAGGTGTCGGCCGCGCTGGCGCAGGACGCCTCCGTCGAGAAGGCGGTAGCGGCCGCCGCCGGGGTGGGGCGCTCCGACCACGCCGTCCGGCTCACTCCCGAGGAGGTGGCGCAGCGGATCAGGTCGCCCGTCTTCCGCGGCGGCGTCTTCTATCGCGAATGCGCGACTGTCCATCCGGGCCTGCTCGTGCGGGCGCTGCGGCGGGCCGCGCTCGACGCCGGCGTCGTGGTCCACGAACGGACGCCGGTCACGGGGGTGCGAGCCGGCTCGCCGAACGAGCTCGAGACGCCCGGCGGGACCTTGCGCGCACCGGAGGTGGTGCTCGCCACGAACGCGGCTCTGACCGGCTGGCGGCCGGCCTCGCGCAGTCTCACGAACTTCGGCTCGTACGTCGTCCTCACCGAACCGGCGCCGGAGGCGCTCGCAGAGATCGGCTGGACGGGCGGGGAGGCCATCGTGGACGGCCGCATGTTCCTCCACTACTTCCGGACGACCGAGGACGGGCGCGTCCTGATGGGAAGCGGCAGCGGGCCGATCGGGTTCGCCGGACGGATCGACGACCGCTTCTCGCGCGACGGCGCCACGGCCGCGCGCGCCGAGTCCGGTCTCCGGCGGCTGCTGCCGGGGCTCGCCGGCGTGCGCGTCGAGCGGGCCTGGGGCGGGCCGATCGACGTGTCCGCCGACCACCTACCGTTCTTCCGCACGAGGCCGGGAACGCGGATCCACTACGGCGCCGGCTACTCGGGCCACGGCGTCGGCCCGAGCTGGCTTGGCGGCCGCATCCTCGCCTCCCTCGTGCTCGGTGCCGAGGACGAGTGGACGCGCCTGCCGCTGGCGTCGCGGCGCGTGCCTCGTCTGCCCGGCGAGCCGTTCCGCCGGCTGGGCGGCGGGCTCGTGCGCTGGGCGATCATGCGCTGTGAAGAAGCCGAGGAGCAGGGCCGGACACCAGCGCTAACGGCACGCGCCGGGGCCGCCCTGCCCCGCCTCCTGGGAATGGAGCTCGGGACCCGCTAGGCGATAGCTCGCGGGTGCTGCGCACCCGCTCGCTGGGACAAAGGAACTCCGCCCACGGGAGAGCGCGGTCTCCCGTGGGCTCCGTGCAGTAGGGCTTTGCCTGGGGTTGCGGGGTTCGGTTGTTCCGTTCCGTCGCGGGCGAGCAGGCTGCGCGTGCTCGCCCGCTACTCCGCGGCGGCGTAACTCACGGTTACGCCGCCGCCTGGGCCGAAGTGAGGTCCGAAACGTCTCGAACCACGTTGCCACGAAAGGCCGGAGGCTAGGCGGAGCGGAGCGGAGCGAGCCTAGCCGGAGGCCGGACCGCGCTCGCGCCGGCCTCCGCCGCGCGCGAGCGCACGACAGAGCCGTTCCGCGCCACAGCTCAAAACAAGACAGCACGGAGCCGACGGGAGACCGCGCTCTCCCGCCGGCGGAGTTCCTTCAAACCCGCGCGAAGAGCGCAGCTCTTCGCGCGGTCCCAGCTGTACGCTCGCCGCATGCCAGTGCTCCTCTGCGATGTCGGGCCGCGGGACGGCCTCCAGAACGAGCCGGAGGTGCTGCCGCCCGAGACGCGGGCCGAGCTGGTCGAGCGCCTTGCGGCGGCGGGACTGCCGCGAATCGAGGCCGTGAGCTTCGTCCGTGACGACCGCGTGCCGCAGATGGCCGGCGCCGAGGAGGTCGTCGCGCGGGTTCGCCGCCGCGAGGGAGTGGAGCTGTCGGCCCTCGTCCTCAACGAGCGAGGATGGGAGCGGTTCGCCGCGGCCGGGCTCGACCGCATCAACGTGACGTTCGCGGCCACCGAGTCCTTCAACCTCCGGAACGGGAACGCGACGCTCGCCGAGGCCGTCGAGCGCGCGGACGCGATCCTCGCCGCAGCCGGGGATGTCCCGGCGACGGTCACGATCTCCTGCTCGTTCGGCTGCCCGTTCGAAGGCCACGTCGATCCCGGTGTCGTCGGCGAGCTGGCCGGCCGCTTCGCTGACCGGGCCGAGGTCGTCCTCGCCGACACGATCGGCGTCGCGACGCCGTCCGCCGTTCGTTCTCTCGTCGAGCGGTCGAGGGCCGACGGCTTCCACGGCCACAACACGCGCAACACCGGCTACGCGAACTGCCTCGCCGCGCTCGAGGCGGGCGCACGCGTGCTCGACGCCTCGGTGGGCGGCCTCGGGGGCTGTCCGTTCTCGCCCCGGGCGACCGGCAACGTCGCGACCGAGGATCTCGTCTACCTGCTCGAGGGGGAGGGCGTGGCGAGCGGCGTTGACCTCGACGCGCTCGTCGGCGTTTCGCAATGGCTCGAGAGCGTCCTCGGCCGCACGCTCGAGGGCTACCTCTACCGCGCCGGTCGCTGGCCGTGAGGCGGGTCCCGTGGGAGGTCCGGGCGGTGCTCGCGCTGTTGGTGCTCGACGGGATCGCGGTCGTCGCCACCTATTCCCGCTTCCCCGCGGTCGAGCTCTACCACGTCCACCACAGCGGAATCCGGGCGGGTTTCGGTCGGGAGCTCGTCGCACTCAACTTCCCGTTCGCGCTTGTCGGGATCTCTTTCGTCGGCCTCGCCTGGCCCCGGCTCCACGGTCGGCTAGGCGTCGCCGGCGCTCTCGCGATTGCGCTCTGCGCCGTGGTCTATTTCGCGGTCGACCAGGCGAACCTCGACGCCAAGCCGTTGAACGCGCTGCCCGCACTCGGCCTCGCTCTCGCGGCTTGCGTTGCTGGCGGCGGTAGGCGTCTCCGCCGCACCGCGGAACGTGCGCGGCGACCGGCTACGGATCGGGCTCGCCGGGCTGCTCGTCTTCTTCGCGGCGCCGCTCATCGCCACCGAGCTCGGCTTCTTCCTCGACGGCGTCCCGTTGCTCGGCTGGTTGTTCGAGACCGGCAGGCTCACGAGCCAGCCGGGACTTGCCGGACTGCACCGCGCCGTCCACCACGGCCAGCACCACGGCTGGGAAGGGACGATGCTCGCGCTGAGCGCACTCGTCCTCTCCCGCCTGCCGCGTCCTCGCGTGGTGGACGCGTACCTCGCGCTCATGCTCGCGTACGGCGTCGGGAACCTCGTCAACGACGACTGGCTCGAGCAAGTCGTCAAGCGCGGCTGGACGAACGACCAGCTGCCGGGCGTGCTCGTGCCCGCCGCGAACTGGGGATGGGCGGCGGTGCTCGTCGGCGCAGTCACCGTATGGCTGCTGTGGTTCCGTCAGCCGAGGCGAACCACGCCGGCCCCTGCGAGCCCCGCGATCTCGTCCTCCGCGTAGCCGAGCTCGCGGAGGATCTCGGCGGTGTGCGCACCGAGAGTGGGCGGTGGAGCGTGGTGCCGCACGCGCTCGCCGTCCGCGGAGAGCGGGGCCGCGACGGTGACGAGGTCGGCCACCGCACCGCCCGGCAGGGATTGCAGGATCTCGAGCGCCTCCGTCTGTGGATGGCGCGCGGCCTCGCCGACGTCGTTCACAGCCGACACCGGCACGCCGGCCGCGACGAGCTCGTCATGCAGCTCCACCGACTGCCGCTCCCTCGTCCGCGCTTCGAGCAGCGCGAGCAGCGCCGGCCGGTTCGCGACCCGGTCGGGATTCGTGCGGAAGCGTGCGTCGTCCACGAGCTCCGGCACGCTGAGCACGCGGCAGAGCGCTGCGAAGAGCTTGTCGTTCCCGGCGGCGATCATCAGCCCGCCGTCCCGCGTCGGGAACACCTGGTACGGCGCGATCTGCGGGAACGCGCTCCCCTCCGGGCCCGGCACCGCGCCGGTGCCGAGATAGCCGACGAGCTGGTAGGACAGCAGCGAGAGCGCGGTCTCGTAGAGCGAGATCTCGAGCGTGCGTCCGGTGCCGGTGCGCTCGCGCTCGGAGAGCGCTGCCAACACGCCGAGCGCCGCCCAGACGCCCGTGCCGAGGTCGATCAGGGAAACGCCAACGCGCACGGGCGGCCGTTCGCGCTCGCCCGTCACGCTCATGATCCCCGATGCCGCTTGCACCAGCGGGTCGTAGCCGGGCTGGTTGCGCAGGGGGCCGCGCGCGCCGAAGGCGCCGATCGAGCAGTAGACGAGGCGCGGGTTGCGGGTGCGCACGTCCGAGGCGCCGAGGCCGTGCCGCTCCGCCGCTCCCGGTCGGAGGCTCTGGACGAACACGTCGGCGCGGTCGGCGAGCCGCAGCACGATCTCGCGGCCCTGGTCGCTCCCGAGGTCGACGGCGAGCGATCGCTTGCCTGCGTTCGCGGCGAGGAACATCGCGCCTTCCCCCTCCAGAAACGGCGGCCCCCAGGCGCGCGCGTGGTCGCCGGCGAGCGGCTCGACCTTGACCACGTCGGCGCCGAGAGCCGCGAGCAGCTGCGTCGCCGTCGGCCCGGCGAGCGAGGAGGTGACGTCGACGACCCGCGTGCCGACGAGCGGGCGCAGCTCCGTCACCGTCGCTCGAGCGAGTAGAGCCGGGTGGGCTTGCCTCTCACCTCGACGTCGCGTTCGTATCGCTCGCCGAGCTTCTCCGCGACGCGGATCGACCGCACGTTCTCGTGCTGGATCAGCGAGACGAGGCGGCTGAGCCGACGCTCGCCGAGAGCCCAGTCTCGCAGCGCCAGCGCCGCCTCGGTCGCGTAGCCGTGGCCCCAGTGCTTGCGTGCGAGCAGCCAGCCGAGCTCCGTCTCCGTGCCGCCGACCTGCCAGGTCTCGGGATCCCAGCGGACGAAGCCTGCGCGGCCGAGGACGCGGCCGTCGTCGCGGCGCTCGAGCGAGAAGAAGCCGAGGCCCCACTCCTCCCACCGCTCGAGCCACTGCTCGATGCCCTCCTCGACCTCGGCGAGCGTCGCCGTGCTCCCGTCGCTGATGTAGCGGACGACCTCCACGTCGGCGTAGGCGTCGAGCAGACCCGGCGCGTCGTCGGGGCGCGGCTTCCGGAGCACGAGCCGCTCGGTCGCGACGGCGGTCATCGCGGATGCTCCCAGAGGACGTGCGGGCCGCCGTCGAACAGGTTCACCGTCTCGCCGGGCGCAGCGCCGAGTCGCTCGGCGAGCCGTTGCGAGCGAACATTGGCGGGCGCGATCGCCGAGACGAGCCGCTCGACCGCCCGTTCGCGATAAGCCCATTCGCGCACGGCGAGCGCCGCCTCGGTCGCGTATCCGTGTCCCCAGTGCTCGCGCGCGAGCGCCCAGCCGAGCTCGGGTTGCGCGTGCTCGCCTGCGGTCGCGAACGTCGTGTGCGTCCACGTCCGCACGTCCCACACGAGCAGGCCGGTCCTGCCGAGCCAGCAGCCATCCTCTCGCCGGACGACGGAGAACGGCCCGCAGTCGTTGTCGTCCCAGCGCTCGAGCCAGCGGCGGACGGCGAACTCCGGGTCGGAGGCCGCGTCCGGGTGAACGCCGCCGATGAACTCCATCGCGACCGGGTCCGTGAGGAGATCCCGCGCGGCCGCGGCGTCCTCGAGCCGCGGCTTCCGTAGCAGCAGCCGCTCGGTCTCGATCACAGTGCCAGCATGATCGAGCGCTCGAACTCGATCACCGTCTCGCCGCGCTGGTTGAGTCCGCGCGTCCGGACGGTGACGATGCCGAAGCCCGGGCGCGACGCCGACTCGCGCTTCGAGACCACCTCCGTCTCGGCGCGGATCGTGTCGCCGGCGTAGACCGGCGCCGGCAGCTGCACCTCGCGCCAGCCGAGGTTGACGCCCCGCTCGGATACGTCCTCGACCGACAGGCCCGTGACGAGCGCGAGCGTGAACGTCGAGTCGACGAGCTGCCGCCCCCACTCGGTGGTCGCCGCGTACTCGGCGTCGAAGTGGATCGGGTTCGTGTTCATGGTCAGGAGCGTGAACCAGACGTTGTCGGCCTCGAGGACGGTGCGCCCGTGGCGGCTCAGGTAGACCGCCCCGACCTCGAGCTCCTCGTACGTGCGACTCAGAAGAACACGACCTTCACGAGCAGCGCGATCGCGACCAGCACCACGACGAGGATCAGCAGCACACCGAACCCGACGGCCGCGCCGCCGAGAGCGAGCCTCGCCGGCACCTTCGGCGGGCCGCCTGCCGGGTCGAACGCCGACTCGAGCTGACGCTCGACGTAGGCCGTGATGCGGTCCTCGAATCGCGCCGCCATGTCTTCCTGCCGCGACTTCGGCGTCTGCGTCTTCAGCGGCCGTGGGGACGCGGCACTCCCGTCGATCGTGAGCTCGTAGATGCGCTCGTGCTGCACGTCCTTCAGATGCTGGTGCCCGAGGTCGTGCACCGCGACGCCGTTGGGGAGCTGGTTGCCGAGCAGCGCGCGGGTCGTCTCCGAGATGAGGATCTGGCCGCCGTGGCCGGCGGCGGAGATGCGCGCCGCGCGCACCACGTCGAGCCCGAGGTAGCCCTCCTCGCCCAGGTGCGGCTCGCCGGTGTGCAACCCCATCCGCACGAGCACCGCGCTCGTCCCCGGCCATTCGTGGCCGCGAAGGGCTCGCTGTGCGTCGACCGCCGCGGCCACCGCGTCGCGGGCGCGCGGGAACGAGAAGAAGAACGCGTCGCCCTGCGTGTCGATCTCCTTGCCGCCGCGGCTCCCGAAGGTCTCGCGCACGAGGCGGCGGTGGTCGCCGGACACGCGCCCATAGGCCTCGTCCCCGAGTTCCTGCAGGAGACGCGTCGAGCCCTCGATGTCGGTGAAGACGAAGGTGACGGTTCCGCCGGGCAGCTCGGACATCGCGCCTACGCTACCCCGATGAACCGGCTGGCGCAGGAGACGAGCCCCTACCTCCTCCAGCACGCGGACAACCCCGTCGACTGGCAGCCGTGGGGCGAGGAGGCGCTCGACCGCGCCCGCTCGGAGGGCAAGCCGTTGCTCGTCTCGATCGGCTACTCCGCGTGTCACTGGTGCCACGTGATGGAGCGCGAGTCGTTCGCCGACGAGGCGACCGCCGCCGTCATGAACGAGCTCTTCGTCAACGTCAAGGTCGACCGTGAGGAGCGGCCGGACGTGGACGCCGTGTACATGGACGCCGTCGTCGCGCTCACCGGCCAAGGCGGCTGGCCGCTCACCGTCTTCCTCACGCCGGACGGCGAGCCGTTCTTCGGCGGCACGTACTTCCCGCCCGAGCCGCGGCACGGCCTGCCGTCCTTCCGGCAGGTGCTGCACGCCGTCGCGGGCGCATACCGCGAGCGGCCGGAGGACGTGGCCGCGCAGGCGGAGGCGCTCGTCGGCGCACTGCGGCGCTCCGCCGAGAAGGAGCCGTCGCGCGAGCCGCTGACCGGGGCGCTGCTCGCCGAGGCCGAGCGCGTCCTCCTCTCCCAGCTCGACCCACGCTGGGGCGGCTTCGGCCACGCGCCGAAATTCCCGCCCGCGTCGGTGCTCGAGTTCCTATTGCGCAGAGGTGCGCTGGAGCCGGTGCGGCTCACGCTCGACGGGATGTCGGCTGGCGGCATGCACGACCTCGTCGGCGGCGGCTTCCACCGCTACTCCGTCGACGCGCAGTGGCTCGTGCCGCACTTCGAGAAGATGCTCTACGACAACGCGCTCCTCGCTCCGGCATACCTCCACGCCTGGCTGCTGACCGGGGAGGAGCGGTACCGGGCCGTCGCGGAAGCGACGCTCGACTACCTGGTGCGCGAGCTGAGGCTGCCGGGGAGTGGCTTCGCCTCGTCGCAGGACGCGGACACCGGCGGGGTGGAAGGGCTCACGTACACGTGGACGGCCGACGAGGGAGCGCCGCCCGAGCTTCTGCAGCCGTTCGAGCACGGGCGCTCCATCCTCCGCGGCGAGCTGGACGAGGCCACGCGGCAGCGGCTCCTGGGGATCCGCGAGAGCAGACCGCAGCCCGGCCTCGACGACAAGGTCATCGCCTCCTGGAACGGGCTCGCGCTCGCCGCGCTTGCGGAGGGAGGACGCCACCTCGAGCGTCCCGATCTCCTCGCGGCCGCCCGCGAGCTGGGAGAGCTGCTCGCGGTCGAGCCGCTGTGGCGGACGCTCCGCGACGGACGGCCCAAGTACCCCGCGTATCTCGACGACTACGCGAACGTGGCGAACGGCCTCTACGAGCTGCACGTCGCCACCGGCGAGCTCCGCTGGCTGCACGAGGCGCGTCGGCTCGCGCTCCGAGCCGTCGAGCTCTTCGGCGACACCGAACGCGGCGGCTTCTTCCTCACGCCGACGGACGGGGAGCGGCTCGTCGCGAGGCAGAAGGCCTTCGACGACAACCCGACGCCCTCGGGCAACTCGATGCTCGCGTTCGTCCTCCTGCGGCTCGCGAGGATCTGGGGGGACGACGAGCTCGAGCGAGAGGCCGTAGGCGCGCTGCGCCTCGTCCGCGACCTCCTCCCGAGGGCGCCGCAGGCGTTCGGGTGGGCGCTCTGCGCGCTCGATCTCCATGTCTCGCCGCCGCGCGAGCTCGCGATCGTCGGCGGCCCGGAGTCGGAGGTCGCCCGCGCCGCGCTGCGCGGCTTCGACCCGAACGCGGTGATCGCCTTCGGGCCGGCCGACGACGTTCCCCTGCTCGAGGGCAAGACGCTCGTCAACGGCCGGCCGGCCGTCTACGTCTGCACACGCTTCGCCTGTCTCGCGCCGATCACGGATCGGCGCGAGCTGGAGTAACGAACTGCGCGGGCCGGAAAGCGTGGTTTCCGGCCCGCTCCGTGCTGTCCCGCTTTGCTCCGTGGTCGGGAGGGTTGTGTCGTGCGCTCGCGCGCGGCGGAGGCCGGCGCGAGCGCGCTGCGGCCTGCGGCTAAGTCGCCGCTGCGCGGCTGTCTTAGCCTCCGGCCTTTAGTGGTTACGTAGTTTGAGACGTTTCGAACCCTGTTGCGGTCGAGGCGGCGGCGTAACGATGCGTTACGCCGCCGCGGAGTAGCGGGCGAGCACGCGCAGCCTGCTCGCCCGCGACGGAACAGCGGCTGGAACTGCGCCAGCCTCTATGTGCTTTCAGCACGGAGCCAACGGGAGACCGTGCTCTCCCGTTGGCGGAGTTGCTTTGGCCCCGGGCGAAGAGCGCAGCTCTTCGCCCGGGGCAGCGAGCGGGTGCGCAGCACCCGGTCGCTATTTCACGCCGCTGAGGAGCTTGCCGAAGGGGTGCCAGTCGCCGCCGGCGCCGCCGCTCCACTTGGTCATGATCAGCTGCTCCATGGGGAAGGTGCGGGCCCTCGAGGTCTTGATCGAGATCCCCGGGTAGACGAACGGGTTCTTCGCCGTGTTCATGTGGCGTAGCGCGCTCATGAGGCTCGCTCGCGTCGGATTCTTGCCGGCGTGCTTGAGCGCGTAGACGAACGTCCACGCCGAGCCGAGTCCGTAGACGATGTTCAGGTCACCCTGCGCGAAGTCCTGGTCGAGCGACGGTGCGTACGTGTGGATGATCGTCTTCGCGAGCTTCATCCCAGGCAGGTTCGACTGGAGCGTCTGGCTCGCGACGTAGGCCGTCGAGATGATGCCGTTCAGGCTGGCTCCGCTCTGGGCGGCCTTGAGCTCGAAGATCCGGTTCGCCGAGACGTTGTTGACGAACGTCAGCGGGTCCCAGCCGATCAGCGTCTTTGCGACGAGCGACTGGATGGTTGCCGTCGGCGTCGCGAAGATCACGAACGTGTCCGCGCCGTGTGCCCGCAGCGCGACGATGTGCGCGGCGATCACCTGGGCGGAATCCCCGAGGTTGTAGGACTCGGCGTCGACGATCTGGTCTGCGTGCGAGCCGAGGCCGGTCTTCAACCCGGCGAGGTAGTTCCTGCCGTACGCGTCGTTCTGGTAGATGACGCCGATCTTCGCGCTCGCCTTGTGCGCGACGATGTAGTGGGCGTAGAGCTTCGCCTCACCCGGATAGTCCGGCTGCCAGCCGAGCGTCCACGGCTTCGTCGAGCCCTGGCACTTGTGGTGGACGCAGTTCCCCCAGTACGCGTCACCGGTGGCGACCAGCACCTGCGGCACCTTGTTCTTGTTCAGGTAGTTCCAGGTGGCGAGGATCGGCGCCGTGCCGAGGCTGCCGACGACGGCGAAGACGTGGTCCTGCTCGACGAGCTTCGTGGTCTGCGGAACGGTCTGCGACGGGTCGTACTGGTCGTCGAGGACCTTGTCGACGATCTTGCGGTGGAAGACGCCGCCGTGGGCGTTGATCCAGGCGTAGTACGCCTGCTCGGCGGCCGGAATCGTTGCGTAGAGCGCCGCCGGGCCGGTAAGCGGGAACGTCCCGCCGATCACGATCTGCTTCTTCGTCACGCCCGGGGTGCTCGTGTGTGAGGCAGCGGCTGTGCCCACCGCCGTCGCCGTTGCGGCGAGCACCAAGAGCAGCGCTCCCAGCTTCCTACGGTTGACCGCCATGCGCCCCTCCCTGCGAATCGGTTGTGTCCGTAGAGACGACTTCCCGCGAAGTTTGATGGAGTTTGACCGGTGGTTCAGGCACGCGCAAGCCGGCGTAACCGCGCGAGCAGCCCGGCGAAGCCGTCGGGAAGGACGAGCATGACGAGCACGACCGCGGCGCCGAAGACGACGTCCCGTCCGTGCTCGGAACCGACCACCGGTACGCTGCTCGACACGGCGGGCAGGAGCCCGACGAACGCGGCGCCGGCGAGCACTCCCCAGAGCGAGCCGAGCCCCGCCACGGCGGCGCCGACGAGGATCTGGAGCGAGAGGACGACGCCGAACTCGCTCGGCTCCGCGAACCCGTTCGTGGCGAGGACGAACAGCGAGCCGGCGACGCCCGCGTACGCGGCGGAGATCCCAAATGCGAGCGTCTTGTAGACCGGCAGCTCGATCCCGGAGGCCACGGCCGCGATCTCACTGTCGCGAACGGCCCGGAAGGCACGGCCGACGCGGCCGCGCAGGATCAGCCACGCGAGCACGAACAGGACGGCCGACGCAGTCCAGGCGGCGCCGTAGAGCCAGACGTGGCTGACCGTGTGCGACGTCTGGACTCCGTCCCTCCCACCGAGGAACGTCGACCACCTGAGCGGCAGCTGCGGGACCGAGACGGCGAGCGCGAACGTCGCGAGCGCGAGGTACACCCCGGACAGACGCAGCGCCGGCAGGCCGACGAGCAACCCGACGAGGAAGCAGATCGCGAAGGCCGCGAGCATCGTCACGACGAGATTCGTGTGGTGGTCCCGCGACAGGACTGCAGTCGTGTAGCCGCCAATCGCCATGAATGCCCCGTGGCCGATCGAGATCTGGCCGGTGTAGCCGGTGAGGATGTTGAGACCGAGCACCGCGACGAAGAAGATCCCGACCCGCGCGGCGAGCGAGACGTCGTACGCGCCCAGGGCGAAGGGGAGCGCCGAAAGCACTCCTGCCACGACGAGGAGCGAGGCAAGCACGGGCAGCCGCCGTTTCATACGCGCCGAACCTCGCGCTGGCCGAACAGGCCGGATGGCTTGAGCAGGAGCACGACGACGAGGACGGCGAACGCGAACGGCGCCTGCAGCTCCGAGCTGATCTGGGGCACGTACTGGACGATCAGGTTGAGGGAGACGCCGATCGCGAGGCCGCCGACCACCGCTCCGGCCGGGCTGTCGAGTCCGCCGAGGACGGCGGCGGCGAAGGCGTAGACGAGGATCGGGTGCATCAGCGTCGGCTCCAGCAGCAGCTGGGACGGCTCGGCCATCAGACCGGCGACGGCGCCGAGCACCGCGGCGAGGCCCCAGCCGATCGCGAGCATCCAGTCGACCCTGACGCCGACGAGCGCGGATTCCGCCGGCCTGAATGCGGCGGCGCGCATGCCGAGGCCGAGCTTCGTGAAGCGGAAGAGCGCCCAGACGAGCAGCACCGAGACGATGACGACGGCGAACATCCCGGGATACAGGCGCGCCACGGCGACGCCGCCGACGTCGTAGATCTTCGTCCCGAACGGGGACGGCAGGTACTTGAGGTCGCCTCCCCAGATCCAGTTGACGAGACCGTCGATGAGGATGAACAGGCCGACGGTGACGATGACCGCGCCGATCACGGAGCGTTGCTGCACCGGCCGGACGAGCGCGACCTCGAGCACGGCGCCGAGCACGAAGGCGATCGCGAGCGTCGCGAAGAACGCCTCCCAGTACGACAGGCCCCACTGGATGAGCTGCCAGGCGACGTACGTCGTCGCCATCGCGAGCTCGCCCTGGGCGAAGTTGACGACCCGGGTCGCGCGGTAGACGAGGACGAGCGCGAGGGCGAGGCTGCCGTAGACGGCGCCGAGCGCGAGCCCCTGCACCGTCAGCTGCGCGAAGACCTCGCTGCGCAGCGAGCCAACGAGCAACCCCGCAGCCGCCGCGACGAGCAGCAGGCTGACGGGAGGCACGACGCCGCCGAGGGCCGCGCCGCGGCTGCGGAGGCTGGGGCCGGGGGTCTCGAGCGTGGTCATCAGTACCCGAGGTAGCTGCGACGGACCGAGTCGTCGGCCCTGAGCTCGGCGCTCGCGCCGGCGAGGACGACGCGGCCGGCCTCGAGCACGTAGGCGGAATGCGCGGCCTGCAGGGCGAGGTGGGCGTTCTGCTCGACGACGAGGACGGTCAGCCCCTCGTCCTCGTTCAGCTCGCGGACGATCCGGAACAGCTCCGCGACGAGCACGGGCGCCAGCCCGAGCGACGGCTCGTCGAGGAGCAGCAGGCGCGGCCGGTGCACGAAGGCGCGCGCAAGCGCGAGCATCTGCTGCTCGCCGCCGCTCAGTGTCCCGGCCTGCTGCCTGCGCCGCTCCGAGAGCCACGGGAAGTAGGAGAAGACGCGCTCGAGCTCGGTCGCGAGCGAGCCGCGGCGCGTGTACCCGCCGAGGCGGAGGTTCTCCCAGACGGTCAGCTCCGCGAAGGTTCCGCGGCCCTCGGGGACGTGCGCTACGCCGAGACGCGCGACGGCGTCGGGGCCGAGCCGGTCGAGCGGGCGTCCGGCGAACCTGATCCGCCCCGAGCGGCGGACCGTGCCCGAGACGGCCCGCAACGTGGTTGTCTTGCCTGCGCCGTTGGGGCCGAGCACCGCGACGATCGACCCGTCCTCGACGGCCAGCGAGATCCCGTGCAGCGCGTGCACGGGGCCGTAGCGAGCCTCGACGTCGGCGAGCTCGAGCAGCGCCGTCACGCGGCCAGCTCTCCGCCGAGATAGGCCTGGATCACGGCGGGATCGCGCTGCACGGCAGCGGGCGCCCCCGCCGCGATCGTCCGCCCGAAGTCGAGCACGTGCACGTGCTCGCAGACCTCCATCACCAGCCGCATGTGATGCTCCACGAGCAGGATCGTCACCTCGCGCTCGTCGCGGAGCCGGCGGATGAGGACGGCGAGCTCGTCGACCTCCTCGTGGTTGAGGCCGCCAGCAGGCTCGTCGAGGAGCAGCACCCGCGGGCGGCTGGCGAGCGCGCGGGCGAGCTCGACGCGCTTCAGCGTCCCGAAGGGGAGGCCCGAGGCGGGACGCTCGGCGTGCGCGGCGATCCCGACGTCCGCGAGTGTCTGGAGCGCCTGCCGCCGCTGTTCGCGTTCTCGCTGCAGGCGGGTTGCCGCGTGGGCGCCCACGAGGACGTTCTCGAGCACCGTGAGTCTGGGGAAGAGCTCGAGGTTCTGGAAGGTGCGGGCGATCCCGAGCCGGATCACGCGGCTCGGCCGCACGCGCCGCAGCGAGCGGCCGTCGAAGACGACGTCGCCGGCGTCGAGCCGGTAGAGGCGGGTAATCGCGTTGAACGCCGTCGTCTTGCCCGCGCCGTTCGGGCCGATCAGGCCGACGATCGAGCCTTCGGCGACCTCGAGGGAGACGTCGTCGAGCGCGACGATTCCGCCGAACCGCAGTCGAGCGTGGTCGAGCCCGAGGAGTGGCATCGTCAGTCGGCCGCCTGGAGCGACCGGCCGCCGGCCGACTGCATCCCGGCGAGCATGCCGGGCGGGGCGGCTCCCTCCGGGAAGCGCGCGACCAGCTCGTCCAGCAGCGCGTCCGCTTCCCACCCTTCCGAGGCGTCGAGTAGCTCTCCTGCGCTCCAGCCGCGGAGGACGTTGACGGCGCCACCCCAGACGTGGAAGACCTGGCCGGTGATGGCCTGCGCCGCGTCGGCGCAGAGCGCGACGACGACTGCCGAGACGTTCGCTGGGTCGAGCGGGTCGAAGCCTTCCGGCGGTGCGTCCATCTGGAACGTCTCCTCGGTCATGCGGGTGCGCGCATTCGGCGCGAGGCAGTTGACGGTCACGCCGTATCGCTGCAGCTCCTGCGCCGCGATGATCGTGAAGCCGGCGATGCCCGCCTTCGCCGCGCCGTAGTTCGCCTGGCCGACGTTGCCGAACACGCCCGAGGGGCTGGCCGTGTTGATCACGCGGCCGCGCACCGCCTCGCCGGCCTTCGACCGCTCGCGCCAGTACGCCGCCGCGTGGCGAGTCGCTGCGAAATGACCCTTGAGATGGACGGCGATGACATCGTCCCACTCGTCCTCAGTCATGTTCACGAGCATCCGGTCGCGGAGGATCCCGGCGTTGTTGACGAGGATGTCGAGCCGGCCGAACTCGCCGACCGCCTGCTGCACGAGCCGCTCCGCCGCGGCGAAGTCGGCGACGTTGTCGCCGTTCGTGGCTGCCTCGCCGCCCGCGGCGCGGATCTCCTCGACGACCTGTTGCGCCGGCCCCGGATCGGAGCCCTCGCCCGCGAGCCCGGCCCCGAGGTCGTTGACCACGACCTTCGCGCCCGCCTGCGCGAGGGCGATCGCATGCGACCGGCCGATTCCCCGCCCCGCGCCCGTGACGATCGCGACCTTGCCGCTCAGATCGGGCATCGCTGCGGAGCTTAATCCTCGCCGGCGTAGCGATCGAGATAGCGCGGGCTCGCGATCCGCAGCTGCTCCTCGACCTCCGTTTTCACTCGCGCGAGCGTCCCGGGTGGGACATCGCCGGCACGGATCCGTGCGGCGAGCTCCCGTTGCTCCGCGTCGTCCTCCGGCGGCAGTCTCGCGACCTCACGCCGGATGATCCCGAGTGCGTTGAGTGCCACGAGCATCCGGAAGCGCAGCCTCTGGTCGGCGAGCGTGGGGAGGATCTCGCCGGCGAGGAACTCCTCGATCGCCTCCGCGAGCTCCTCTGCGGTGGGCCGCTCGCTCACGTGACGCCCTGCCTCTCGAGGAGGTGGCAGATCTCGTGCTCGACCTCGGCGCCAAGCCGGCCGAGGATCGCGAGCTCGACGCTCCGGTCCCGCCCGGTCAGATGCCGCCGCGCCTGGGTGAGGCAGCCGATGGCCCAGGCGACGTTGCCGGCGAGCTCCCAGTAGTCGAGCTCCTCGGGACGCACGTCGAGCGCGGTCAGTTCGTTGTAGCGCCCGAGGTACGGCTCGACGTGGCCGATTCCGCCGAGTCGCAGCTGGTCGGCGCCGAAGCGCCAGGCGCGCACGAGCGCGAAGGAGAGGTCGCGTGCGGGATCGTCGAGGTGCGCGAACTCCCAGTCGAGCACGCCGACGAGCCCATTCGCGTCCACGACGAGATTCCCGACGCGGAAGTCGCCGTGGACGACGACTGCCGGCCGCGGGGGAGGCGCATGCCCGCGCAGCCACCAGAGCCCGAGCTCGATCGCCGGGTGCGGCTCGCCGATCTCGTCGAGCTCCCCGACCAGACGGTCGATCGAAGCCTCCTCGAGGAACGGGAGCCGCTCCCGCGGCAGCGAGTGGATCTTGGCGAGCTCCTCCGCCATCTGCACCGGCAACCGCTCCGGCACGCGCATGCGCACGATGCGGCGCCCGATGGTCTCGCCCTCCAGCCGCTCCATGACGAACGCCTCGCGCCCGTGGAGGTCCTTGATGTAGGTGATCGGTCGCGGCACCTTGACGCCCGCCTCGTGAGCGGCCTGCAGCACCTCGAACTCGTGGCGCAGCGAGAGCGTGTGCCGGTGGATGACGCCGCCGCCGGCACGGCGGACGAGCAGCCGCTCGTCGCCGGCGTCGACGGCCCAGGCCTCCTTCGACGCGCCGCCCGCGAGCAGCACGGGCTCCGAGATCGGCCCGAGCACCGCCTGGAGCGCCTCGCGCATGTCTGCGATCATCGCCGCAATGCTGGACCGGCGCGAGCGCGTCCGCGCGTTCATGGAGGAGCACGTCTACCCGAACGAGCGCGCGCTGGCGGCGGACGACACCGCCGCCGACGCCCTCGTGCGCGAGCTGCAGCAGATGGCGAAGGACGCCGGTCTCTGGGCGCCGCACCTGCCGCCGGAGGCGGGCGGTACGGGCGGCGGCTTCCTCGAGTACGCCCACCTCAGCGAGGAGATCGGACGTAGTTTCGTCGCTCAGTTGATCTTCGGCTGCCAGGCCCCCGACGCCGGCAATGCCGAGATCCTCCACCTCTACGGCACCGAGGAGCAGAAGGAGCGGTTCCTCCGCCCGCTCGTCGCCGGCGAGGTGCGGTCCTTCTTCGCCATGACCGAGCCGGAGGCGGCGGGCTCCGACCCGACGCTCCTGCGCGGACGCGCCGAGCGGGACGGCGACGAGTGGGTGATCGACGCGCACAAGTGGTTCTCGTCGGGCGCCGACGGTGCCGCCTTCGCGATCGTCATGGTCGTGACCGAGCCGGAGGCCGAGCCGCACCGTCGCGCTTCGATGATCCTCGTGCCGACCGACACGCCCGGCTACGAGTTCGTGCGCCGCATCCCGGTCATGGGGCACGAGGGCCGCGGTTGGGGAACGCACTGTGAGACGCGCTTCAGCGGCGTCCGGGTTCCGCTCGCGAACACGCTCGGCGAGCCGGGCGACGGCTTCCGGATCGCGCAGAAGCGGCTCGGGCCCGGTCGGATCCACCACGTCATGCGCTGGCTCGGGCAGATGGAGCGCGCCTTCGAGCTCATGTGCGCGCGGGCGCTCGAGCGGGAGGCGTTCGGCGGGCCGCTCGCGGAGAAGCAGACGGTCCAGAACTGGATCGCCGAGTCGGCCGCCGACATTCAGGCCTGTCGCCTGATGACGTTGCAGGCCGCACATCGCCTCGATGAGGGGGACGAGGCGAGGGTCGAGATCTCGCTGATCAAGTTCCGCGCCGCCCGCGTACTCGGAGAGGTGCTCGACCGCGCGATCCAGGTGCACGGCGGGCTCGGCCTCACCGACGACACGCCGCTCGCGCTCATGTGGCGGATGGCTCGCGGAGGCCGGATCTACGACGGCCCCGACGAGGTGCACAAGGCCGTCGTCGCGCGCCGGATCCTGCGCGAGTTCGCCGAGGGCGGCCGCTGGGGCTTCAGCTGAGCGCCGCCCGCACCTCCTCGGCCAAGGCGTCCCAGTCGACGGCCCCGGAGGTGTCCACCTCGACGAGATACGCACCGACGCCGAGCGGCTCCACGCTTCCCGCCAACGCCTCGGCCTCAAGCAACACCGTGGGGTCGATCACGTCCCGGTGGATCGGATGCCGGCCGGCGTCATGGCGCTCCCGCATCCGTTGCTCGGCCAGCGGCGGAGAGCAGCGGCAGAACAGCTCGAGACAGCCGGCGAACTCGCGTTGCGCCCGTTCCCGCCGCTCGCGCCGCCACCAGCCCTCCACGACGACGGCCGGGAACTCCGCGGCGAGCCGGAAGAGCACCTCGGCCGCCGCGTCGCCGAGCGCGTCGGACCACGCTCCGTCGCCCGTGCCCAGCACGTCCGCGAGCGCTTCCTTCACCGTGTCGAGCGAGAGCAGTGGCAGCCGCAGCCGGCCGGCGACCGCCGTCGCGACGGTCGTCTTGCCCGTTCCGGGGGCGCCCGAGACGACGACCGTCCGTAGGCTGGCCACACCGGCATGCTGCACGAACTCCTGATCGGCAGACGCGTCCGGCTCGAGCCGCTCGAGCCTCGCCACGAGGAGGCGCTCTGGGAAATCGCGCAGGATCCGCGTGTCTGGACGCTGATGCGCGTGCGCGGTCACGAGAGCCGCGAGTCCTTCCGCACGTGGTTCGCGTCGATCGAGCTCGGCTTCGCGCACTACTTCGACGGCGAACTCGTCGGCCACACGAGCTACCTCAACGACCGTCCGGCCGACCGCGTCGTGGAGGTCGGCAACACCTGGCTCCGGCCGGAGGCATGGGGGACGGGCGCGAACACGGAGGCGAAGTACCTCCTCCTACGGCAGGCGCTCGAGGACGAGGGCTACCTCCGCGTCGAGTTCAAGACCGACGCCACGAACGAGCGGGCGCGGGCTGCGCTCGCCGCGTTGCCGGCCGAGTTCGAGGGCGTTTTCCGCAAGCACATGCTCGTCCGCGGCGGGGAGCGGCGCGACTCGGCCTGGTATGCCGTGATCGACGACGACTGGCCTGAAGTCAAGGCAAGCCTCGAGCGCCGGTTGGGGTGGCGCGAATGAGCGTGGAGGTCGTCTACGAGACGCACGCCACGAGCGAGGACAACGAGGCGGGGATCGCCACCGGTTGGCTGCCGGGGCGGCTCTCGGCGCAAGGTCGCGAGCAGGCGCGGGAGCTTGGCGAACGCCGCCGCGACGACGGGATCTCCGTGGTCCTCACCTCCGACCTACGGCGGGCGGTCGAGACCGCCGAGATCGCGTTCGCGGGCTCGGAGGTGCCGATCGCCCAGGACTCGCGCCTGCGCGAGTGCGACTACGGCGAGCTGAACGGCACGGCGAGTCCCATCGACGATCGTGCCGCGCAGCTCGACGTGCCGTACCAGGGCGGCGAGAGCTGGCGGCAAGCCGTCGAGCGGGTCACGGCCTTTCTCGACGACCTGCGCCGCGATCGCGACGGCGAGCGGGTGCTCGTGATCGACCACGTCGCGACACGGCTCGCCCTCGAGGAGGTCGCGAACGGCCGTGATCTCGAGGAACTCATTCGCGAGCCGTTCGCCTGGCAGCCCGGCTGGGAGTACGCCCTCTAGAAGCCGATGGAGATTCGGGTGGCCGTCAGAGCTCGGCCGCGTAGGCGCGCAGGGAGTTCTCGTATTCGCCCTCGTCCGCGATCGCCTCGAGCAACTCGTGCAACGCCTCCTGGTCGCGACCCGCTGAATGAAGCGCGAGAGCGAGGAACGCGCGTAGCGGCCGAAAGTCCGGGAATTCGCGCCGTGCGTCCGCGAGGAGCGTGACAGCCTCCTCCACACGATCGACGTTGCGAAGCGAGCTGCCGAGTTGAAGAAGGCACCGCGCGCGAAGTTCCCCGGAGAGCCCGGCGGCGAGCGCCTGTTCGTACAACGGAATCGCCTCGCTCGCTCGACCCGCGCTGTCGTGCTCCCCGCCGCGCTCGTAGAGCTCAAATGCTTCTGCGCGCTCTTGCGTCATCTCGGTAAGGCGGTCCCAACAGGCCGAGGCTGGCATTCACGACCTATAACCCCACCCTACCGCCGTTACGTGGTCGCAGGCTCTGGCGGGAGGCTGCCGGACTGAGCCAGTGTTCGGGAATGACCCCTGACGCGACCGAGAGTTGCTCGCGGTCATCCGCGCTGACGAGCGACCCAGTCGACGAGGGTTTGCTGGTAATCGAGAGAGAGGCTTCCGTCACGAAGGGTCAGGTCGTGCTCCGCCTCGGGGATGACAACGATCTCGACCTGATCGCCGCGGGCGTTGCGCCACGCTCCGACACTCGGCTCGACGGGTGTCCACGAGTCAGCCTCTCCGTAGAAGAGCAGCGTCGGAACCTCCACGCGCGCGAAGACCGGGCGGGGGTCGAAGTCCATCTCCTCGATCCACAGGCGCCGTCCCTCTTCATCGAGAAGGACAGGCGGCAGCCATAGGTGTGGATGCCACGGCTCGTCGAGTGCGGCCAGCAACTCGTTCGCCAGCTCCTCGTCTTGCTTGGGAGCCTCCTGATGTACCCAGTTCTCGAACCGTCGCCGCAGGCCGAGTGCGCGAGCGACCACGTCGTTGCCGTAGCCAGCGAGCCGAAGCTGGCGCTCGACCGCGTACATCATCTGCTCGGAAGGCGTGACGCCGGTCGAGGCGATCAGAACCAGGAACGCCACCTCGCCTGATGCTGCTGC
>JBJMKG010000016.1:0-10549 GCA_045805945.1 Gaiellaceae bacterium | reverse complement strand
TTGCGCTCCGCTTAGCCTCCGGCCTTGGGGCTGGTTTGGTTCGAGACGTCTCGAACCCTGCAGCGGTCCAGGCGGCGGCGTAACGGCACGTTACGCCGCCGCGGAGTAGCGGGCGAGCACGCGCAGCCTGCTCGCCCGCGACAGAACCAGCCCTCTGAACCCCGCAAACCCAGGCAAAGCCCTACTGCACGGAGCCCACGGGAGACCGCGCTCTCCCGTGGGCGAAGTTCCTTAGCCCCAGCGAGCGAGTGCGAAGCACCCGCGAGCTATGCGGAGTAGGTGACGGTCACGGACGCCTGGATTTGCTGCGTCCCGGGCTCGATCGGGACGTCCGGGGCCGCGGCCCTTGCCGCTTGGAACATCGGCACCGGCTCGGAGCTGCCGCCTTCCTGGACCCTCACCGGCGGGCCGAGCGTGAGGCCCGCCGCGTCGGCGATTGCCTGAGCCTTCCCCTTCGCGTCGCCGAGCGCCTGCTTCAGCGCCTCGTCGTAGAGGGAGCTCGTGTCCGCCGTGTCGAGCATCGGGCCGTCGACGTTGTTCGCGCCGGCGCCCACCGCCGCGTCGACGACGTCGCCGGACCTCCCGAGCGGCACTTTCACGCTCACCGAGTTCGAAGCCTGATAGCCGACGATCTCCCGTCCGTTCGACCGCGTCTGCGGCCAGAGCGAGACCTGAGTCGTCTGGATGTCGGAGGAGTGGGCGCCGGCGTTCTTCAGCGCGTCGACGATCGAGTGTGCCTCGGAGGCGTTGCGGCTCAGCGCTTCCGCGGCGGTGGTCGCCTCGGTCGTCACGCCGAAGTCGAACGAGGCGCGGTCGGGCGTCACGTCGACCGAGCCGCTGCCGGTCACCGTGATGGTCGTGCCTGCGGATGGAGTTGCGGAGCGGCCGAGATGCGGCTGCGCGACGCCGGCGATCGCGGCCGCGACGAGCAGCACGCCGGCGAGAACGAGGATCGTGCGGAATCTGTTCATGCGCAGCATACGACGCCGCCGGCGCTCATCGTCACTCCGACTTGCATCGCACTCGCCACCGCGCCCAGCCAGCGCGTGGTCATTCCGAAACGAGTTCTAAGCGGTAGCCGGCAGGTAGGGCGTCCATCCGGACGGGATCCGTGGCGCTGCGAGCTTGATGAACAGCGTCGGCGCGGGGGCGCGCGGCGACGTCCGAAGCTCCATCCCCGCCTGCTCGAGCGTCCGGTCGCCCTTGCGGAGGTTGCACGGCGCGCACGCGGTGACGACGTTCTCCCAGATCGACTCGCCGCCCTTCGAGCGCGGAACTATGTGATCGAGCGTGAGCCGCCCGTTGCTCGTGCCGCAGTAGGCGCAGCGCCAGCCGTCGCGCGCGAAAAGCGCGCGGCGGGAGATCTTGCGCTGGATCGCGCGTGGCACGCGCACGTAGTGGATCAGCCGGATCACGTGCGGCCAGATGAAACTGCCGGTCGACGAGCGCAGCGGCTTGTCGAGCCGCTCCACGATCTCGGCCTTGCCCTTGTACACGAGCACGTGGGCACGCCGCACCGTACAGACGTTGAGCGGCTCGTAACTCGCGTTCAGGACGAGAACATGCTGCAACCTGCCGGAAAAGTAGCAGTGGCCGCCGCGGCTATCCCTGCGACTTCATGGCGCGGTCGATCGCCTCCTGCTCCTCTGGCGAGAGAGAGACGGCCGCCCGGCCGTCGTCGAGTTCCTTGACGTAGATGCGCGCGTAGTCGCGGCCCTGGATGGCGCTCAGGACGACGCCGCTGCGCGAGGAGTTGAGCAAGGCGACCGAAGCGGACTGGTGCCCGCCCGTGTTCTCGTAGGCGTCGTAGCGGACGACGGCGAGCCGCGAGACCGTCGCGTCGATCCGACGCTCGACGCGCGCGAGCGACGCCACGAGGTCGTCGACCGCGCGGTGGAGCCCGTCGATCCGGCCCTGCAGTGAGACGGCGAAGTCGACCAGGTCGCCGCCGCCGTCCCCGAGCAAGGTGACCTGTGCGGCGCGCACGCGGCGCAGCCTCAGATGGAGCGCGAGCGCGCTCGCGATGCCGAGCACGGCGACGGCCGCAGCCGCGATCGCGATCACACCTGCGACGGACGCGCTCAACGGCTACCCGCCCGAGGGAAGGCTGAAGAAGACCGGGTACGAGGCCCTGTTGTTGGCGAAGTTCTTCTCACCGGGAACCTTGCCGACCTCGACGTGCACGGTCGCCTGTGCCCCGAATGCGGAGGGGGGAAGCTGGAGGTTCCCGAACGAGACCGTCACCGTCTGCTGCTTCTGGATCTGGAGGACGGTCTTCGTCTTCTGCAGGACCGTCTTCCCGAAGACGCTGATGGTCAGCATGACGGGAACCTTGACCTCCTGGAAGCTGCCGGAGTCGGTGAAGGTCACCTTGAGGGCGAGGTTCGCCGCGACGTCGACGGTCGTCGAGGTGGAGGGGGACAGCTCCTGGGTGTTGCTGCCGGTAACCGCCTCCACGCTCTTCAGCTCGCTCCCGTGCAGCCCCGTCACCGTGCCACCGCTGCTCGTCGAGCTCAGGCGGGCGTAGACGAGCCCGAGGGAATGCGCGGTGATCACCTCGGGGTTCGAGACGACCTGCGACGGCGGCGCGATCACGCCCTTCACGCCGACGCTCGTCAGCGTCTGCGTCGCCGGCAGATGGAAAAGCTCACGCCAGACGATGTCGCTCGCGCTCAGGAGCTGAGCCTGCTCGGCGAGCCCACTCGCGACGTCCTCGGCGGACTTCGAGCCGGCCTCGGCAAGCGCGTTGGCCAGCCCGACGAATCCGATGGCGCGGAGCTGGAGCGTGGCGAGCACCTGCTGGTGCGCGCCCTGGAGCGGGCCGGGCGGACGCAGGCGCAGCGCGTCGTCGTAGTCCTCCTGCTCCTGCCGCGACCACAGCTCGAGCTTCGAACGGAGCCCCGCGAGCGTGAGGTTCGCCGAGCCGAGCGCGCTCGCGAACTGCGCGCCGACCGCGGCGGAGCTCTGCGCGATGGGGCGCACATCGTTCATGTACGAGGCGTACTCGTCGTGCTTGCTCTTGCCCTGGCACGAGCCGACCCAGAAGACGAGGCCGACGACGATCGCGATGGCGAGCGCGACGAAACCCGCCAGCCGGGCGAGCGCCACCGCGCCTGGGGGCGGCGGGGCCGGACGCCTCGGACCGCCTGCTCGCGGCGGCCTGATCCGGCGGCGCTGCCTGCCGGGAGACTCGAGCGTCTCCGGCTCCTCGAAGAACTCGAGCTCGGTGTCCTCGTCGTGGGTGCTCACGCGACCGCGCCAACCCTATCGTCACCGTCCGAGCGCAGGAACTTCCGACGCGGTCGCCAATCTCCGATCTTGCATGGGAGAGGCCGCACCAGCGCTCGCCGGCTCCACGCTCGTCCTCGACCGCTACCGGCCGCTGCGGCCGCTCGGCAGCGGCGGCTCGGGCTCCGTCTGGCTCGCCCGCGACGAGCGGACGGGCCTCGACGTCGCGCTCAAGATCGTCGCCCGTGAGGGCAAGGCGGCGCTGCGGGCCGAGCGCGAGGCAGCGGCGGCTGCGCACCTCCGCCATCCCGCCTGCCTCCGCGCGTACGGCTTCGGGCGTGACTCCCGGCACGTCTACATCGCGTACGAGTTCGTCCCAGGGCGCACCTTCCGCGAGGTGCTGCGCGCCGGCGAGCTGTCGGAGGAGGCGGCGATCGAGGCCTGCGCACAGGTCTGCGACGGCCTCGCGCACGCCCACGCGGCCGGGATCCTCCACCGCGACGTCAAGCCGTCGAACGTCCTCCTCACGGACGGCGACAAGGTCTCGGCGCGCGTACTCGACTTCGGCCTCGCGCAGATGGCCGAGGCCGAGACGCTGACCGAGGCGGGCGACGTGCCGGGAACGCTCGCGTACATCTCGCCGGAACGGCTGGTCGGCGGCGAGGCGACGCCGGCCGCGGACGTCTGGGCCGTCGGCGTGATGCTGTGGGAGGCGCTCGCGGGCAGGCATCCGTTCTGGCGCGGCTCGATGCTCGAGACGGCGCGGTCGATCGAAGCCGGGGCGCGGCCGCTCGGCGAGCTGCGCCCCGATCTCCCGAAGCGGCTCCTGCGCCTCGTGGACAGCGCGCTCTCGACCAACCCTGCGAGGAGGCCGACGGCGAGGGATCTCGCGGGCGCGCTGCGGGGTTCCCGCCCGTCCGCCCCGACGGCCCGGCCGGCATTCGGCCTTCCTCCTCGCCTTGAGGCCGGACACGGGATCACCGCCGCGCTCGCCGCGATTCTCGCCGGCTGGACCGCCGCCGCGCTGCCCTTCTACCCGCACGGCTGGCCGTTCGTGCTCGCGGCGGCCGCCGCAGCGGCGACACTCTTCCGCGAGCGGGCGGGCATCGCGCTCGCGCTGGCGGTGCCGGTGCTGCCGCTCGGAAACGTCTCGCTCGGCCTCTCGCTCCTCTACGCCGGGCTTGCAGGTGCCTGGCTGCTCGTGACCTGGAAGGAGCCGCGCGCAGGACTGCTCTTCGTGCTCGGCCCGCTGCTCGCGCCGGTCGCCGCCCTCGGCCTCCTTCCGCTCGCGACTGCCCGGGTGCGGTCGGCACCACTGCGAGCCCTCACCGTCGCGCTCGGCGTTCTGACCGCCGCGCTGGCCGCCGGGATCCGCCACGTCGCGCTCCCGCTCGTCGGAGGCGCCCCGCCGCTCGGGCTCGGCGTCGCCGGAGCCCCCGACCCGTTCGACGTCGCCGGTTCGCTCGCCCGCGCCGCCGGCGACCATCCGTCGCTCCTGCTCGAGGCCTGCGCGCTCGCGCTCGTCGCGGTCGCCCTGCCGCACGCGCGGGCCCGCGGCCGCTGGGCTGCGGCCGGGCTCGGCGCCGCGATGATCGTCCTCACCGTGGCGGCCGTTCCGAGCGCCACCGCTCTCCCGCTTCTCCTCTCCGCGTGGGCGATCGCGGCGTTCACGGCGCTTCGCGCTCCTGCCTTGGGGGTACCCTCAGCGGCGTCCTAGTGCCGCTCCAGCAAATGTCCTCCACGTTCCTGCCGGCCGCAAAGCGTCGCGATGCGGCGTCCTCGGTCGCCCCGATAGCCCCGGCTATCGAGGCTCCCTGCGTCCTTGCCTCGCTCGCTTTTCGCGCGGCAGTAACGCGGCAACATTCACTGAAGAGGCACTGATGTTGCGGGGAATCGAGCAAAGGCTGGAGCGGGTCTTCGAGGGCGTCTTCGGCCGCGCCTTCCGCACGAATGTCCAGCCGGTCGAGCTCGCGCGCAAGCTGACGAAGGAGATGGACGAGCACCGCTCGACGTCCGTCCGGCGCGTCTACGTCCCGAACGAGTACACGGTCTACCTCTCCCCCGGCGACCGCGAGCAATTCGAGGGCTACGAGAACTCGCTCGTCTCGGAGCTCGAGGAATACCTCGCCGAGCACGCGGCACGCGAGCACTACGCGCTGTTGACGGCGCCGCGCGTCGTCTTCGAGACCGACGATGACCTCGGGGTCGGCGAGTTCGGCATCGCGACCCGGATGGCGCAGCACGGCCGGACCGGCGAGGAGGAGCCGGAGAGCGCCCCGCCCGGCGCGACGATGGTCTACAAGCCGCGGACGCAGCCCACCGAAGCCGCCTCGCTCGCGGAGCTCGGGGTCGAGAAGGAGGTTGCCGTCCTCAGCTGGAGCGGCGAACGGCGCGTCCTCGACAAGCGGCGCTCGGTGCTCGGCCGCTCGAGGGATGCGGACGTCCAGATCGAGGATCCGAACGTGTCGCGGCGCCACGCCGAGATCGTGCAGGAGGGCTCCGTGTACTGGCTCGTCGACCTCGGCTCGACGAACGGGACGGAGGTGGAGGGCCGGCGCGTCCAGCGCGCGCGGCTCGACGACGGCTCGCGCTTCACCGTCGGCGAGACGACGCTCACCTTCACGACCGAGCGGGAATAGGACGCTTGTGCCGCTCGTGGTGGCCTCTACCTCGGTCGCGGAGGCGCTCCTCGCGCTCAAGATCGCGTTCCTCGTCCTCCTCTACCTTTTCGTGGTGCGGGTCATCCGCTCGGCGGGGCGCGAGCGGCCGACGCCCAGCCAGGACAGCATGATCCTGACTCCCGCGACCGCCGCGGCCGCCGGACTGCGGCGCGCGGCTCGGGCACGCAGGTCGGTGCGGCTGGTCGTCCAGCGCAGCCCGAGCCTGGAGGAGGGCGACGAGTTTCCGGTCGATTCGGCTCCTGTTACGGTCGGCCGCGGCGGGCAGAACGACCTGGTGCTCCACGGCGACGACTTCGCCTCGGCCCGGCACGCGCGCATCGAGCTGCGCGGCGACGGCGTCTGGGTGCAGGACCTCGACTCGACAAACGGCACGTACGTCAACGGCACGCGCGTCGCGGGCGCGCAGCGGCTCGACGCGGGAGACGTCCTCCGCGTCGGCGCGACCGACCTCAGGGTCGAGGAGGACTGAGTGCCGGTCGCGGCCTACGCAGTGGCGAGCGACACCGGGCGCAGGCGGCGCCGCAACGAGGACAACTACGTCGTCGCGCCGCCGCTCTTCGCCGTCGCCGACGGCATGGGCGGCGCCCAGGCCGGCGAGGTCGCGTCGCGGCTCGCGGCCTCGGCTCTCGAGGGAAGCGACTCCGACAGCCGGCCGGGGCTCGAGCGGCTCGATGCGCTGATCCAGGAGGCGAACCGCCGCATCTACGACCGCGCCTCGACCGATCCCGCCGCCTCGGGCATGGGCACGACGATGACGGTCGCGCTCGTCGAGGGGATGACTGTCGCGATCGGCCACGTCGGCGACTCGCGTGCCTACCTCGTCCGCGGCGAGCGCATGGAGCAGCTGACCGAGGACCACTCGCTCGTGAACGAGCTGATGAAGAGTGGCAAGCTCTCCGAGGAGGAGGCACTGGTGCATCCGCAGCGGAGCGTGATCACCCGCGCGGTGGGGACCGACCCGGATGTCGACGTCGACGCTTTCACGATCGAGGGCGAGGAGAACGACGTCTTCCTGCTCTGCTCCGACGGGCTCACGGACATGGTCGAGGACGAGGAGATCCTCGAGCTCGTCCACACGCACCGGGACGACCTCGACAAGGCCGTGAAGGCGCTCGTCGCGGCAGCGAACCGCGGCGGCGGCGAGGACAACATCACTGCCGTCGCATTCCGCATCTCCGCCGATACCGGGCCGAACCTGGAGGACACGGTCGCGATGCCGGCGCTCACCGGAGACGAGACGGAGCCGGACGAGGAGACGCGCGAGTATGTGGAAGATCCGCGGGCCGACACGATCGTCGTCCCGCCGGACGGAATTCCCGCCGAGCTCGCGGTCCCCGAGCCGGTCGCCGACTCACGGCGCGTCCGCCTCGTCCTGCTCGGGCTCTTCCTCCTGGCGCTGGTTGCGGCGCTGCTGATCTGGGGGCTGTCGCGCTGACCCTCCGCAACCGTGAGCTCGCGGCCCTTCTCACGGTCGGCGTCCTGACGGCGATCGGCTTCGCCACCGTCTACATCGCGCTGAAGTCCCAGATCTCGGGCGGTTCGCTCGGCTACGCCGTCTTCTTCTTCGGCCTCTACCTCGTCGCGCACGTCGTGGCGCGCCTGACCGTGCCCCTCGCCGATCCGTACCTGCTGCCGATGGCGTCGCTCCTCACGGCGATCGGGGTGACGGAGATCTACCGGCTCGGGCCGGGCAACGCGTTCCGGCAGGGGCTCTGGATCGTGATCGGCGTGGCCGCGTTCGCCGCGACGCTCTTTTGGCTGCACAAGGACTACCGCGTGGTCGAGCGCTACAAGTACGTCTTCGGCGTCACGGCGATTCTCCTGCTGTTCCTGCCGCTCGCGCCGGTGATCGGCGAGTCGATCAACGGCTCCCGGCTCTGGATCCACTTCGGCTCGCTCCAGTTCCAGCCCGGCGAGCTCGGCAAGATCACCCTCATCGTCTTCCTCGCCGCGTATCTCCGCGAGAAGCGAGAGGTGCTCGCCCAGGGGCAGCTGAAGGACTGGGGGCCGCTGCTCGTGATCTGGGGCGGAGCGATGCTCGTCCTCTTCGTCACCGACGACCTGGGCAGCGCTCTCCTCTACTACGGGATCTTCGTCGCGATGCTCTACGTCGCGACCGCCCGGATCGCCTTCGTCGCGGCCGCAGTCGGGCTCTTCCTCGCCGGCTCGTTCCTCGTGTCGCAGGGGACGCCGCACGTGCGCGACCGCGTGACGAACTGGCTCTCCCCGTGGTCGACGCACAAGATCTACTGCCCGCTGAGCGGCCAGCCGTCGCTGCGGCAGAACTGCCAGAGCTTCCAGGAGGTGCAGTCGCTCTATTCGCTCGGCCACGGCGGCTTCGGCGGCACCGGCCTGGGCCACGGGATCTTCACCTCGACGAGCGGACACCAGGTGATCCCCGACCTGAACACCGACTTCATCTACTCCGCCCTCGCGCAAGAGCTCGGGCTGGTCGGCGTCGCCGCCCTCCTGCTCCTCTACATGGCCTTCGTGCTGCGCGGCTTCCGGATCGCCCTCGCCGCCAGCGACGGCTTCTCGAAGCTGCTCGCCGCCGGGCTCAGCTTCGGCTTCGCGTTCCAGACGTTCGTGATCGTCGGCGGCATCACCCGGGTCATCCCGCTCACCGGGATCACCCTCCCCTTCGTCTCCTACGGCGGGTCGAGCGTCGTCGCCAACTTCCTGCTCGTGGCGGGCCTGCTGCTCATCTCCAACCGCGCCAACCGCCAGGAGGCGGGAGCGTGAACAAACAGCTCCTCCACATCTCCGTGACCGCGCTCGTGCTGCTCGCCGTCCTCATCGTGTCGACGACGTACTGGCAGACGTGGGCAGTCGGCGACCTCGCCGACCGGCAGGACAACGCGATCCAGCTCGTCGCACGGCTCACCGTCGACCGCGGCCAGATCCTCGGCGCCGGCGGCACCGTCCTCGCGACGAACCGCAAGCACCACAAGCGCGGCCTGACGACCTTCACCCGGCGCTACCCGACGCGAGGTCTCGCGCCGCAGCTGATCGGCTACGCAACGGATGCGGGCACGACGACCGGGCTGGAGCAGTCGCTCGACGACTACCTGACCGGCGCGAACACGAACCTCAGCAACACGCTCCAGCAAACCCTCGACAAGCTCGGCGGCAAGACCGTCCACGGCGACAACGTGATCCTCACGCTGCGGCCCGCGGTTCAGGCGCTCGCGCTGCAGGAGCTCGCCGGCCGCTGCGGCGCGGTCGTCGCCATGGACGCGAAGACCGGTGCCGTGTACGCGATGGCCTCGTCGCCGACGTACAACCCGAACCTCATCCAGCGGCCCGGCGGGTTCGCGAGCATCACGAGGATCCAGGGATCCTGCGGCGACGCGTCGGCGCTCGTGAACAACGCGACGGCCGGCCTCTATCCGCCCGGCTCGACGTTCAAGATGGTGACTGCCGCGGCCGCGCTCGACTCTGGCGCCTACACGCCGAGCTCGACGTTTGTCGACCCGGGCTACTGCGTCGAGTACGGCCAGCACGTCTCGAACGCGGGCAACCCGGACCAGAACGGACCGGAGACCTATGGCAACGTCACGCTCGCGCAGGGCTTCGAGCACTCGATCAACTCGGTCTTCTGCAACGTCGGCAAGCACATCGGGGGCGAGCTGATCCTCACGTACGCGAAGCGGTTCGGCTTCTACTCGGTGCCGCCGCTCGACACACCGCCGAGCGCGAGCCTCGCGTCCGGTCTGTACAAGAACGGGAAGCTCTTTGACCCTAAGGACGAATCTCAGATCGATCCGGGCCGGCTTGCGTTCGGGCAATTCAGCATGCTCGCCACGCCACTGCAGATGGCGATGGTCGGGCAGACGATCGCGAACGGTGGCGAAGAGATGCAGCCGTACCTCGTCGATCGCATCGACGCGCCGGACGGCAGCCTCGTTAGCCGCACCACGCCGCACACGCTCGGCCGGCCGATCAAGCCGCAGACCGCAGCCGAGCTGAACCAGATGATGCAGCTCGTCGTCCAGGGCGGCACGGGTACGACGGCTCAGATCCCCGGCGTCCCGGTCGCCGGCAAGACCGGTACGGCCGAGACCGGCCTTGCCGGCGTCTACGACGCGTGGTTCGTCTGTTTCGCCCCGGCCGACAACCCGCGCTTCGTCGTCGCCGTCCAGGTCGAGAAGCAACTGAATGGCTTCGGCGCCTCCGTTTCGGCCCCGATCGCCAAGGCAATCCTCGAAAAACTGCTGGGTCGGTGAGCTTGTCTCTACCCTTTAGGCGGCCGTGGCGGTAAGCGACTCTCTCATCGACACGCTCTTCGACGGGCGTTACCGGATCATGCGCAAGCTCGGCGCGGGCGGGATGGCCGACGTCTACCTCGCCGAGGACCAGGAGCTCGGGCGCCGGGTCGCGATCAAGATCCTCAACAACCGCCACGCGAACGACGGCCAGTTCATCGAGCGGTTCCGGCGCGAGGCGAAGAACGCGGCGGCCCTCAACCACCCGAACATCGTCTCGATCTACGACCGGGGCGAGGCCGAGGACACCTACTACATCGCGATGGAGTACCTCGACGGGCGGACGCTGAAGGAGCTCGTCGTCGGCCGCGGGCCGGCGCCGGTGAACGTCGCCATCGAGTACGCGCGCCAGATCCTCTCGGCGCTGCGGTTCGC
>JBJMKG010000015.1:0-6571 GCA_045805945.1 Gaiellaceae bacterium | reverse complement strand
GAGAACCTGATGAGCGCACTCCAGAAGATCTCGAGCAACATCACGCAGATCCCGCAGCGCGACCTGCGGGAGGTCAAGGGCATGAACGCGTTCTTCATCATCCCGACCAACTGGAAGACGCAGATGAGCGAGTGGATGATGGATCACCCGCCGACCGAGAAGCGCCTCGCGGCCCTCTCCGAGATCGCCCGCGAGATGGGCAAACCCGTCGGGTAGCTCGCGAAGCTCCGCTTCGCTCGCTCGGATAGGAACTACGCGGCCGGAAAGCATGGTTTCCGGCCCGCTCCGTGCTGTTTTCTTGGTCGATCTCTGGACGGGAGGCCGCTGTTGTGCGCTCGCGCGCGGCGGAGGCCGGCGCGAGCGCAGGTTCGGCCTGCGGCTAGGCTCGCTGCGCTCCGCCTAGCCTCCGGCCTTTGGTGGTACGTGGTTCGAGACGTTTCGAACCTCACGTCCGCCCAGGCGGCGGCGTAACGGTGCGTTACGCCGCCGCGACGAAGCCGAGCGTCTGAACCGCGCAACCCCAGGCAAAGCCCTACTGCACGGAGCCCACGGGAGACCGCGCTCTCCCGTGGGCGGAGTTCCTTGATCCCAGCTCGCGAGACCGGGAGGTCTCGCGAGCTACCCGGGCGAAGAGCGCAGCTCTTCGCCCGGAAGGGCGAAGCCCTCGATTGCAGCGTCGACGAGACGTGGCAGCGTCTCCAGCTCGTAGCCCCCCTCGAGGACGGCCGCGACCCGGTCGGAGAGGGCTCGACACCGCCGCGCGAGCTCGCGGAAGCCCTCCTCGCTCACGCGCATGTCCGCGAGCGGGTCGGCTGCGTGCGCGTCGAAGCCGGCGGAGACGAGCACGAGCTCTGGCTCGAAGCGCTCCACCGCCGGCTCGACCACTCGCGCGAACGCCTCGAGGTACTCCTCGTCCCCGGAACCTGCCTGGAGCGGCACGTTGATCGTCGTCTCGGCCTGGTCGTCGGGGCCGCCGCTCCCCGGATAGAACGGCCACTGGTGGAGTGAGACGAAGAGAACGCTCTCGTCGTCGCGAAAGATCGAGTCGGTGCCGTTGCCGTGGTGGACGTCGAAGTCGACGATCGCGACGCGCTCGAGGCCGAGGCGGCGCTGCGCCGCCCGCGCCGCAATCGCCACGTTGTTGAAGACACAGAACCCCATCGCGCGCCCGGCCAGGGCGTGATGCCCGGGCGGGCGGACGAGGGCGAAGCCGCCCCGCAGCGCCGCCTCGACCGCCGTACCCGCCGCAAGCGCCGCGGCCTCGAACGTCGTCGAGGTGCAGACGGTGTCGCCGTCGAGCCAGACCGCGTCGTCGACGCTCCTGACGAGCTCGACGTGCTCGGCGGTGTGGCACAACAGCAGCTCCTCGTCCGTCGCCGCCCGGCCTTCGCTCCAGGCATTCCGGTGCGCGAGGAGCACCTCGATCCGCTCCGGACGCTCGGGATGGCTGCCGGTCGGGTGCAGCCGCGCGAGGGCCGGGTGCGTCAGGACGTCGATAGAGCCCCCACGCGTGTAGCGACGGCGCCGAGCCCGAGCCGTTCGAGAAACGAAGACGCCTCCGCCCACGCCGGGGATGTTTCTGCGAGGGGAGGAAGGGGGGCGGAGGCGTCCATCGTTGCGATTCGCCGAAAGAGCCTCAAGTCCTCCGCCTCCGCGGCGAACCGTCCGTCGGCGAGCGCCGCCTCGAGCGAGCCGTACTGCGCGAGCAGCTCGGCCGCCTTCTTCGGTCCGACGCCGCGCGCTCCCGGCAGCTTGTCGGACGGGTCGCCGCGCAGCGCGATCAGGTCGGGCACCTGCTCCGGCTCGACGCCGTAGCGCTCGCGCACCTCGGCGGGGCCGATCCGGGCGAGCTCGCTCACGCCGCGGGTCGGTTGGAGGATCGTGACGCGTTCGCTCGCGAGCTGGAACGCGTCGCGGTCGGAGGTTGCCACCAGCACCTCCCCGGGCCAGTCGCGCGCTGCGGCGGCGAGGAAGTCGTCTGCCTCGTAGCCGGGCGCCTTGACGGGGAGGAAGCCGAAGGCGGCCACGACCTCGGGCAGGGTCTCGAGCTGCTCGAGCAGCGATTCGTCGAAGACTCGGCCCGACTGGTACGCGGCGAACGCCTCGTGACGGTACGTCGGCTCAGAGAGCGTGTCCCAGGCGACGAGGACGGCGTCCGGCCGCTCGGCCTGCCAGAGCCGCACGAGCATGTTCGTGAAGCCGACGACCGCGTTGAGACGGATCGACTTCGGCAGGGCGTGGTACGCACGGTGGGCGAAGGAGTCGCCGTCGATCGCGAGCAATGTGCTCATAGGGACGCCTCGAGCTCGGCGATGCGTGCCATCAGCCGCTCGGTCGCCTCCTGCGACGAGATCCGAGGGTCGTCGCCGGCGCGGAGGTCGTCAAGCTCGACCGGCGCGCCGTAGGCGACGCGCAGGGGGCCGAGGGCCAGCAGCCGGTCGGTGCCGGCGACGGCCGCCGGGACGAGCGGCACTCCGGCCTCGAGTGCGATCCGTGCCGCACCCGAGCGCGGACGTGCCTCATGGCGCTTGACGAGGCCCTTCGCGCGGCGCGTTCCCTCCGGGAACATCGCGACCACGTGGCCGTCGCGCGCGAGCTGCACCGCCGTCTCGATCGCCTCCCGGTCTCCCTCGCCACGCCTGATCTCGAAGGCGCCGGCGCCGTCGAGCACGAGGCGCAGCGGCCACCAGTAAAGCTCGGATTTCGCCATGAAGCGGAGCCAGCGCCGCGGCCAGAGCGGCAGCCCGAGCGGCCACGGGTCGAGGCTCGAGAGGTGGTTGCATGCGAGGACGTAGCCGCCGCTCTCGGGCAGGTCCTCCCGCCCGCGGGCGCGCAGCCGGAAGAGCCCGTAGAGAACGGGCCAGCTCAGCACTGCAATGGCGTGGTAGAGCAGTGGCGGGCGCACGCCGAGAGTATCCCTGCCGACGTCGTGGCTATCGTGACCGCCCGTGTCCAAGCGACTCGTCATCGTGGAGTCGCCTGCGAAGGCGCGGACGATCGCCGGCTATCTCGGGCCGGAGTTCGTCGTCGAGTCCTCCGTAGGCCACATTCGCGACCTTCCCGACAGCGCAGCCGAGATCCCGGAGCAGTACAAGGGCGAGGCCTGGGCCCGCCTCGGCGTCGACGTCGAGCATGGGTTCGAGCCGCTCTACGTCGTCGACCCGGACAAGAAGAAGACGGTCGCGCAGCTCCGCAAGCAGCTGGCCGACGCGGACGAGCTCCTGCTCGCGACGGACGAGGACCGCGA
This sequence comes from Gaiellaceae bacterium, assembly GCA_045805945.1. Classification (GTDB taxonomy): domain Bacteria; phylum Actinomycetota; class Thermoleophilia; order Gaiellales; family Gaiellaceae; genus Palsa-739. The sequence continues at coordinate 3,324 of JBJMKG010000015.1, read as the reverse complement.
GGGCGAGGCGATCGCGTGGCACCTGCTCGAGGTGCTGAAGCCGAAGGTGCCGGCACGGCGCATGGTCTTCCACGAGATCACCCGCGACGCGATCGAGCGGGCGCTCGACGAGACGCGCGACGTCGACGAGCGGCTCGTCGACGCACAGGAGTCGCGGCGGATCCTCGACCGGCTCTACGGCTACGAGGTCTCGCCCGTCCTCTGGAAGAAGGTCATGCACGGCCTCTCGGCCGGCCGCGTGCAGTCCGTTGCGACCCGCCTCGTCGTCCAGCGCGAGCGGGAGCGGATGGCCTTCCGGGCCGCCCAATGGTGGGACCTGCTCGCCGGCTTCGATCCGGACTCGTTCGAGGCCCGGCTCGTCTCGGTCGACGGGCAGCGCTTCGCGACCGGCCGCGACTTCGGCCCCGACGGCAAGCTGCGCGGGGAAGCCCGGCAGCTGGACGAGGACGCGGCGCGTGGCCTCGCCGAGCGCCTCGAGGGCTCCTCCTTCCACGTCGCGCGCGTCGAGCGGAAGCCCTACGTCCGCCGGCCGAGCCCGCCGTTCATGACTTCGACCCTGCAGCAGGAAGCGAGCCGCAAGCTCCGCTTCTCGGCGCAGACGACGATGCGGCTCGCCCAGCGCCTCTACGAGAACGGCTACATCACCTACATGCGCACCGACTCGACGACGCTGTCGGAGTCGGCGCTCACGGCCGCGCGCGAGCAGGCGGCGTCGCTCTTCGGCGCCGACCACGTTCCGCCGCAGCCGCGCCGGTACGAGCGGAAGGTGAAGAACGCCCAGGAGGCGCACGAGGCGATCCGGCCGTCCGGTGACCGTTTCCGCACGCCGCAGGACGTACGGTCAGAGATTTCCCCGGACGAGCACGCGCTCTACGAGCTGATCTGGATGCGGACGATCGCGTCCCAGATGACGGACGCGCAGGGGCAGACGGTCTCGTTGCGGATCGCCGCAGAGTCGAACACCGGCGAGTCGGTCGAGTTCGGCGCCTCCGGCACGGTGATCACGTTCCGCGGCTTTCTCGCGGCGTACGAGGAGGGGCGCGACGACGACCGCCCGGCGCAGGACCACGACGAGGAGCGGCGCCTGCCGGACCTCGCCGAGGGCGATTCCGTCCAGTTGCGCTCGCTCGAGCCGCAGGGCCACGAGACGAGCCCGCCGGCCCGCTACACCGAGGCGACGCTCGTGCGCACGCTCGAGGAGCTCGGCATCGGCCGCCCGTCGACGTACGCGTCGATCCTCGGCACGATCCTCGACCGCGGCTACGTCTTCAAGCGCGGCACCGCCCTCGTTCCGTCGTTCCTCGCCTTCTCGGTCGTCGCCCTGCTCGAGCAGCACTTCGGCCGGCTCGTCGACTACGACTTCACCGCCCGGATGGAGGACGACCTCGACCGGATCGCGGCGGGGGAGGAGCACCGCATCGAGTGGCTGGGCCGCTTCTACTTCGGCGACGGAGACGGCGGTCTCCATGACCTCGTTTCCGATCTCGGCGCGATCGACGCGCGCGAGATCAACTCCCTCGAGATCGGGGACGGGATCGTCCTCCGGGTCGGCCGTTACGGGCCGTACCTCGAGCGGGACGGCCAGCGCGCGAGCGTGCCGGAGGAGCTTCCTCCCGACGAGCTGACCGTCGAGCGTGCCGAGGAGCTGCTCGCCCAGCCCGCCGGCGATCGCGAGCTCGGAACAGACCCCGAGACGGGGCGGCCGGTCGTGGCCCGCACCGGGCGCTACGGCCCGTACGTCACCGAGGTCCTGCCCGAGGACGCGAAGGAGAAGCCGAGGACGGCCTCCCTCTTCAAGACGATGTCGCTCGAGACGGTGACGCTCGAGGATGCGCTCCGTCTGCTCCAGCTGCCACGCGTCGTCGGGGTCGCGGAGGACGGGGAGGAGGTCGTGGCGCGAAACGGCCGCTACGGGCCGTACGTGCAGAAGGGCAAGGAGTCGCGGTCTCTCGAGTCGGAGGAGCAGCTGTTCACGATCGACCTGTCCGGCGCGCTCGCCCTCATCGCCCAGCCGCGGCAGCGGCGGGGCCAGCGTGCCGCGGCAAAGCCGCTCCGGGAGCTGGGCACCGGCCCCACGGGTGGCCGTGAGATCGTGCTCAAGGAGGGCCGCTTCGGCCCGTACGTCACGGACGGCGAGACGAATGCCAGCCTCCGGCGGGGTGACGACCCGGAGACGGTCACGCTCGACCGCGCCGTCGAGCTGCTCGCCGAGCGCAGGGCCAAGGGCCCTGCCAAGCCGCGTCCGCGCCGGCGCAAGGCTTCCTGAGGACGACAGCGCAAACTTCGCCGACCGGTCCGCGTCCTATCCTCACGGACTCGGTCGAGGTGCGGAATACACTGGCGCCGCGGCTCGTTCGAGCGGCAGTGCGTGCCGGAGCGGCGGCTCGCGCCGTCGAGGGTGGTAACCGGAGGACTTCCCTCCTAAGGTACGAAGGCTGGCGGGCAAGGGAAGCAGGACGAAAGGACGGAGAGAACCCTGACGCAGAACCAGCTCAACGAGTTGCTCGAGTCGGAGCAGATCCGCGCGATCGTCGAGCGCGCCGAGGAGCGCGGCTTCGTCGACCCGGTCGAGATCGATGCCTTCGCGGCCGAGCTCGAGCTCAACGACGAGGAGGTCGAGGAGCTTACGCGGGAGCTCGAGCGCATCGGGCTCGAGGTCGGCCAGCCGGCCGCGGCCGTGCCGGGCGCCGTGCGTGTCGAGGCGCCGAAGGAGGAGAAGGAGGAGGCTGCCGAGCCTGCACCCGAAGCCGCGGTCGCCGTCCCGGTCTCCGGCTCCGCCGACAGCCTGCAGCTCTTCCTCGCCGACGTGGGTCGGCACAAGCTTCTCACCGCGGCCGAGGAGGTCATGCTCGCGAAGCGGATCGAGCGTGGCGACGTCTCGGCGAAGCGCCACATGATCGAGTCGAACCTGCGGCTCGTCGTCTCGATCGCCAAGGGCTACCGCGGTCTCGGTGTCCCGTTCCTCGACCTGATCCAGGAAGGGACGCTGGGCCTGAACCGCGCCGTTGAGAAGTTCGACTGGCGCCGCGGCTACAAGTTCTCGACCTACGCCACCTGGTGGATCCGCCAGTCGGTGCAGCGCGCGGTCGCGAACCACGCGCGCACGATCCGCGTGCCGGTTCACGTCGTCGAGCGCCAGCAGAAGCTGTCGCGAGCGGCGCGGCGGCTCGAGGTCGAGCTCGGGCGCGAGGCGACGAAGGAGGAGCTCGCCGAAGCGACGGGCCTGCCGATGCAGCACGTCGACGAGGCGCTCGGCGCGGCGAACGCATCCGTCTCGCTCAACCAGACGGTCGGTGCCGAGGACGAGGGCGAGCTCGGCGACCT
>JBJMKG010000014.1:0-6904 GCA_045805945.1 Gaiellaceae bacterium | reverse complement strand
GCAGCAGCATCTTCGTCTCGACGTTCGCGCCGGAGTTCCACGCCGACGGCCGCAACCACGTCCAGCCGATCTCGACGCGGCGATGCGCAGGCTCGTGGTTCAGGTAGCGGGTCGACCCCAGCTCCTGCCCGTCGCGGACGACGGCGAACGCCGCGCCGGCGGGCGCATCGAGGCCGCCGTCGAACCAGCGGTCGAAGTCGCCGTCGTACGCCATGAAGCGGAAGATCGCCGGGTCCTCGGCTGCGGCCTGGCGCAGCCCCTCCCGGTGCCCCTCCTCGAGCGGCTCCACGGACACGAGCTGCCCTCCGAGAGGGCCGTCGGGGCGGAGCGTGGCGTGCTCTTCGGCGCTCATGGCCGCAGGATACGGCGCGCGCGCTCCAGCCCGCGCCGGCGTACGACCCCGTTGGCGCTGGAGCCGGTGGGGTTCGCTCAGGCCGCGAGGCCGGCGAGCTCGCGCAGCGCGGCGAGGCGCGAGAGCGCCTGCCCCTCGAGCTGCCGGACGCGCTCGCGCGTCAGGTCGAGCTCGTGCCCGATCGCCTCGAGCGTCCACGGCTCGCCCTCGAAGCCGAACCGCAGCTCGAGGATCCGCCGCTCGCGCTCCGGCAGCGCGTCGAGCGCCTTCCGGATGTTCTGGCGGCGGAGCGACTCCTCGGCCTCGTCGAACGGGTCCGGCGCCTCGCGGTCCGCGAAGAGATCACCGAGCTCGCCCTCGTCGTCCGCGCCGACTGTCTGGTTCAGCGAGACGGAGGCGGATGCGGCACTGAGTGCCTCGTCGACGTGCTGGATCGGCAGGCCCGTGGCCTCCGCGAGCTCCTCCTTCGTCGGCTCGCGCCCGAGCTCGACCTCGAGCCGGCGGGCGGCGCGCGACAGCTTCTGCTGCCGCTCGACGACGTGGACGGGAACGCGGATCGTGCGGGCGTGGTTCGCAACCGCACGCTGCACCGACTGACGGATCCACCACGTGGCGTAGGTCGAGAACTTGTAGCCGCGGCGCCAGTCGAACTTCTCGACCGCGCGGTTCAACCCGAGCGTGCCCTCCTGGATCAGATCGAGGAACGGAACGCCGAGGCCGCGGTAGCCCTTCGCGATCGAGACGACGAGGCGCAGGTTCGACTCGATCATCCGCCGCTTGGCACGGCCGTCGCCGCGCTCGATCGCCTTCGCGAGGACGACCTCCTCGTGCGCAGTCAGGAGCTTGTGTTTGCCGACGTCCGCGAGGAAGAGCTGCAGGCTGTCGCCCGCGCCGGAAGGCGTCGAAGCCTCGTAGATCACGGGCTCCGGCTTGTGCTTCGTGTTCTTCTCCTCGGTGACGGGCTCGCGCACTTCGAGACCGATGCGCTCGAGCTCCTTGACGACGTCGGCGATCTCGCCCTCGGGCAGATCGTTCTCAACCGCGAATGCCTCGAGCTCGGCAGGCTCGATCCACCCGCGCTCCTCGCCCGCCTCGATCAGCGCGCGGGCGCTTTCGGTGTCCAGCAGTTCGGAGAGCTGACTCTGGGTCAAGTGGAAATCGATGTCCTTTCGTTTCTGCGGACGACTGACCAGACCTGCTAGCGGCCCCAGGGTAGCGCTGTTTGGAACGCGCGCGGACGCGCGCCCATTTCCTTCCCGGCCCGTCTGATTATGGACGAGGACCAGGCTGGAATGTTGGTTGAGGCGGCGTGAAGCTCGCTACGAGCGCTTCCTGGTCGTCCGGCGCTTCGTCGCCGGCCCCCGCTCGCGACGGGCCTGCAGGAGCTCCTGGGCGCGCGCCGGGGTGATCGAGTCGGGCGAGTCGCCGGCCCGCAGGCTGGCGTTCACGTCGCCGTCCGTGACATACGGCCCGAACCGCCCTTCCTTGAGCGTGATCGGCTTGCCCGACACCGGATCGTCGCCAAGCTCCTTGAGCGGCGGCGCCGCGGCGCGGCGGCCTCGCGTGCGAGGCTCGGCGAGCTTGGCCAGCGCCTCCTCGAGCGTGATCGTGAACAACTCGTCCTCGCTGTCGAGCGACCGCGACTCCTTGCCCTTCCTGACGTACGGGCCATAGCGGCCGTTCGTCGCCGACACCTCCTCCCCGTCGACCTCGCCGAGCACACGTGGCAGGGAAAGCAGCTTCAGCGCATCCTCGAGGGTGACCGTCTCCGGGCTCATCGAGCTGAGGAGCGACGCCGTGCGCGGCTTCTCCTCGCCCTCGGACAGCTCGGTCACGTAGGGGCCGTAGCGGCCGGTGCGCATGACGATCTCGGCGCCGGACTCGGGATCGGTGCCGAGCACCTGTTCCTGGCCGGCCTGCGCGAGGATCTCCTCGGCCCGTTCCGGAGTCAGCTCGTCGGGCGCGATCTCCGGCGGCAGCGTCTGCCGGCTGTCGCCGCGCTCGAGGTACGGCCCGTAGCGGCCGACGCGCACGACAATGTCCGTCCTCGGCAGCTGAACGGTGTTGATGTCGCGCGCGTCGATGTCGCCGAGATGCTGTTCGACCTGCGTCTTGAGGCCGTCGTCACCGTCGGCGCCGAAGTAGAACCGCCGCAGCCAGCAGGTGCGCGACTCGTCACCGCCCGCGATCTCGTCGAGGTCGTCCTCCATGCGTGCCGTGAACGCGTAGTCGATCAGCCGCGGGAAGTGCCGCTCGAGCAGCTGCACGACCGCGAAGGCGAGGAACTCCGGCACGAGCGCCTGGCCCTGCCGTCTCACGTAGCCGCGATCGAGGATCGTGCCCATGATCGCCGCATACGTCGAGGGGCGGCCGATCCCGCGCTCCTCGAGGGCCTTGACGAGGCTCGCCTCCGTATAGCGCGCCGGCGGCGAGGTCGAGTGCCCCTCCGGCGCGAGCTCGGTTGCGGTCAACTCGTCGCCCTCCTTGAGCTGCGGCAGGCGCTTCTCCTCGGCATCCTCGGAGACGTCGTCGCGGCCTTCCTCGTACGCGAGCAGGAAGCCTCGGAACGTGATCACGGTGCCCGCGGTCGAGAACTCGGCCGCCCGGCCGTCGGAGGCCTCCGTCGCGATCCGGACCGAAACGGTCTGCCCGCGCGCGTCCGCCATCTGCGACGCGACCGTTCGCTTCCAGATCAGGTCGTACAACCGGAACTCGTCGCTCGCGAGCTCTCGCTGCACGTTGTCGGGAGTGCGGAAGCGGTCGCCTGCGGGCCGGATCGCCTCGTGTGCCTCCTGGGCGTTCTTCACCTTGCGTTCGTAGCGCCGCGGCTGGGCCGGCACGGCATCCGCGCCGTACAGCTCGCGGGCCTGGTCGCGGGCGGCGGCGAGCGCCGACTCCGACAGCGTGGTCGAGTCGGTGCGCATGTAGGTGATGTAACCGTTCTCGTACAAGCGCTGCGCGACACGCATCGTCTGCTGCGACGAGAGACGGAGCTTGCGGCTCGCCTCCTGCTGCAGCGTCGACGTCATGAACGGCGGGGCCGGGCGGCGGGTGTACGGCTTCTCCTCGACCGAGGCGACCCGGAAGCGCGCGCCGTCGAGCTTCGATGCGAGATCGCGCGCGTCGCTCTCGGTGAGCTGCACCGCCTCCTTCGTCTTGAGCGTGCCGTCCTGCGCGAAGTCGCGGCCCTGCGCGACCCGCTTCCCCTCGACGCCGGTCAGCCGCGCTGTGAAGCTCTCTGGCTCCAGCGTGGCGATGATGTCCCAGTAGTCCGCTGCGACGAACCGCATCCGCTCGCGCTCGCGCTCGACGACGAGCCGCGTCGCGACCGACTGGACGCGGCCCGCGGAGAGCCCCTGCATGATCTTCCGCCAGAGCACCGGCGAGACCTCGTAGCCGTAAAGACGGTCGAGGATGCGCCGCGCCTCCTGCGCGTCGACGAGCGAATCGTCGATGTCGCGGGTCTCGGTCAAGGCCCGCTCGATCGCCGAGCGTGTGATCTCATGAAAGACCATCCGGCGCACAGGCACCTTCGGCCGCAGCTCCTGAACGAGATGCCAGGCGATCGCCTCGCCCTCGCGATCTTCGACCGTCGCGAGCAGGAGCTCGTCTGCGTCCTTGAGGCGAGCCTTCAGGTCCGAGACGACCTTCTTCTTGCGGGAGTCGACGACGTAGAGCGGCTCGAAGTCCTTGTCGACGTTGACGCCGAGGCGGGCCCAGCTCTCGTCCTTGTACTTGGCCGGTATCTCGGCCGCGTTCTGCGGCAGGTCGCGAATGTGGCCGATCGACGACTCGACGACGAACTCCTTGCCGAGGTAACCCGCGATCGTCTTCGCCTTCGCGGGTGACTCCACGATCACGAGCTTCCTTGGCTTCTGCGCGGCCATTTCGCGCGCCACCTTAGCTCGCTGGCCGGGATCGGCGATACTCGCCGCCGGTGACGCGTCCGCCCAGGCCCTCTCCGTTCTATTCCCTGATCGCCGCGGCCTCCTGGCCCGTCGTGCGCCTCGTCTTCCGCTACCGCGCCGACGGACGGGAGAATCTGCCGGCGTCGGGCGGCTACGTCCTCGCCGCGGGCCACGTCTCGAACCTCGATCCCTGGCCGCTCGGACTGGCGCTCTGGCCACGGCGATTTCTGCGCTTCATGGCCAAATCGGAGCTGTTCTGGTTTCCGCTCGGCGTGCTCATCTCGGCCTGCGGGGCCTTCAAGGTGCGCCGCGGACGCGCCGATCTCGAGGCGATCCAGACCGCCGTCGAGCTTGCCCGCTCCGGGCACGTGATCGCGATGTTCCCGGAGGGGACGCGCCGGCGGAAGGGCCTACGCAAACGGCGGACCGCACAGGCGCATACGGGCGCAGCGCGGATCGCCCTCGCCGCCGAGGTCCCGCTCGTCCCGGCGGGCATCAAGGGCACGGACGGGCTGCGCTCGCTTCGGGCCTGGCGCGTGCGCTACGGCGCCCCGATCGACGTCGCCGATCTGGCCGGGTTGCCGGCACCGGAGGCGGCGCGCGCCGCGACCGACCGGGTGATGGAGGCGATCGCCGAGCTGGAATCATCGTTGTGACCGGGCTGCTGCTGGCGATCGACGGCGACTCCCTCGCGCACCGGGCCTACCACGCGATCCCGAAGTCGATCCGCGGCAACGGCCGTCCCGCGAACGCCCTCGTCGGCTTCGGCAACTTCCTGCTCCGGCTCTGGGATCTCGAGCGGCCCGAGTCGGTGCTCGTCGGATGGGACTCGCTGGAGACGCCGACGTACCGGCACGAGGCGCTGCCCGCCTACCAGTCGGGTCGCGAGTTCGAGGAGGCGATCCTGGAACAGCTCGGCAGGCTGCCCGCGCTGACGACGTCGTTCGGCTTCGCGGTCGGCAAGGCGCCGGGCTATGAGGCCGACGACTTCCTCGCTGCGGCCGTGCGGGCCTGGCCGGGCCCCGTCAGCGTCGTCACCTCGGACCGCGACGCCTTCCAGCTCGTCTCCGACCGCGTGACCGTCCTACAGCCGGTGAAGGGCGTCTCCGAGCTGAACCGGATCGGGCCCGCGGAGGTTCGCGAGCGCTACGGGGTCGAGCCGCCGCAGGTGCCGGACTTCATCGCGCTCCGCGGCGACCCGTCCGACAAGATTCCCGGCGCGCCCGGCGTCGGGCCGAAGAAGGCGGCCGACGTGCTCAAGCAGCACGGATCGCTCGAACAGGCGCTCGCGGACGGCCGCTTCCCGACGATCGCCGACGACCTTCTGCTCTACCGGAGCATCGCCACGATGGATCCGGAGGCGCCGCTGCCCTGGCTCGAGCCGACGCCGCCGGACTGGGTGGGCGCTTCGGAGCACGCGGCGGAGCTGGGCCTCGGCGCCCTTTCTCGCCGGCTCGCCGAGCGCGCGCAGTAGATGGAGGTCATCAGCCACGAGGCATTCGCACAGCTGCACCCGACCGGCTCGCATCCGGAATCGCAGGCGCGGATCGAGGCGCTCCACGCCCGGTTCGGCTGGCTCGGCTGCGCCCCGGCGAGCGAGGCCGACATACTGCGCTGCCACACGCCCGAGCTCGTCGAACGCGTCCGCGTGACACGGGGGTTGATCGACCCGGACACGATCTGCACCGAGACGACGTTCGAAGCGGCGCTGCTTGCCGCCGGCGCCGCGATCGAGGCCGTCCGCCGCGGCGGCTTCGCGCTCGCCCGCCCGCCCGGTCACCACGCCGAGCGCGACCGGGCAATGGGCTTCTGCCTCTTCGACTCGGTCGCCGTCGCCGCCCGCTGGGCGCAGGCGGAGCTCGGCTTCGCGCGCGTCGCGATCGTCGACTGGGACGTGCACCACGGCAACGGGACTCAGGAGATCACCGCTGACGACCCGACGATTCTCTTCGCCTCGCTCCACCAGTGGCCGCTCTATCCCGGGACGGGCGGCCCGCACGAGCAGGGCGAAACGCTTGTCAACATGCCGCTCGAGCCCGGCACGGGCGACGAGGCGTACCTGGAGGCGTTCGGGACGGTCGAGCGGGCCGTACAGCGCTTCGAGCCTGAGCTGATGCTCGTGTCGGCAGGCTTCGACGCCCACGCCGATGATCCGCTGGCCGACCTGAACCTGAGTGCCGAGTGTTTTCGCGAGCTTGCGCGCCGCTCGAGCGCTCTCGCCCCGCGCGTGGCGGCGACGCTCGAAGGGGGTTACAACCTCCAGACGCTGCCGGAACTGGTCGCGGCGGCTCTTGAAGGCTTCGACTAACGGCTGGCCCGCCCTCGACCGTCCGCCAGGTCCCGAACAGGACAGGCCGGGGAAGATCGAGCCCGGGAGCCGGAAGGTGTCGTAGGGGTAAGGCTCCGAGCCGCAGAGATGCCTCGAGCCCCGGGCGGCTACGACCCGCCCGGCTCCCCCTTCTTCCGCCGCCTCTTCTTGCGGTACATGTCGACATCGGCGCGCGCGAGCAGCCGCACGACGCCGCTCCGGGCGCCGTCGGTGCCGGCGAACCCGACGCTTGCCGTGGCGACGAGCGGGCCGCTCGGCCCCTCGACGGCGGCATTCGAAAGGAGGTGCTGAAGCTCGTGCGCGAGATGCTCGGCG